>JALZAT010000028.1 GCA_030948185.1 Acidobacteriota bacterium | reverse complement strand
CCCCCCGCCCGGTCCCTGTTTGCGCTCGCGTTCCCGGTCGCGCGCGACGGCGCTCCGTCCGGACTGCGGCTGCGCGGGCGGGGGCGCGCCGCCAGCGGCCTGCCGTCCCCGTCCGTCCCTCCCGCCCCGGCGTCCCCGGCGTTTTTCCCGGCGCGGCTCGGGCGTGTCGACCCAGCCATCCTCGAGATGGCGGAACGTGACGACGATCTCCGGCCGCGCAACGCGGGCCTGGAGATACGCGAGGATCCGAGAGCGGAGCGGAGAGACGGGGTTCTCGACCAAGGCGGGAAGCCGCTCCGCGTCGAAGATCACCATGCGCGTCCAGCAGACGCGCTTCTTGCGGCCGTCGGCAGCCTCGAGAGCCATCACGAAGAGGTCGCGCTCGTGCTCTAAGAAATGCTCCCGGTATTCGAACTCCGGCAAGGCTTCCCGGCAGATCGCCTTCAGAAACTCGAGGTTCTTCTCTCCTCCCTCGAGAGTCTGCTCCATCGAGACCACCCGGTCTCGAAACATCCGCGTCTGTGGCATCGTTCTCTTATCCGATCGCGAGCCCGGAATCCTTGAAGATCTCGCGGGCGATGATCAGCCGATGGATCTCGCTCGTGCCCTCGTAGATCTCGGTGATGCGGGCGTCGCGAAAGTTGCGTTCAACGGGATACTCCTTGGTGTAGCCGTACCCGCCGTGGATCTGAAGAGCCTTGGTCGTGACGCGCTGCGCCATTTCGGCCGCGAACAGCTTGGCCTCCGCGGCTTCGAGCCCGTACCGCCCGCCATTTTTCTTCACCGAGTCCTTCATGGCCGCCGCCCGGCGCGTCAGGAGGCGGGCCGCGTCGACCTCCGTCGCCATGTCGGCCAGGTAGAACCGGATCACCTGGAAATCCGCGATCGGCTTTCCGAAGGCGTACCGCGCCTTGGCGTACCGGACCGCCGCCTCCATCGCCTCGGTGGCGATCCCGACGGCCTGGGCCGCAATGCCGATCCGGCCGCCGTCGAGCGTCGACATGGCGATCTTGAATCCCTCACCCTCTTTTCCGAGCAGGTTCTCATTGGGGACGAGGACGTCGGTCAGAAAGATCTCGACCGTCCCGGAAGCGTTGACTCCGAGCTTGACCTGATGGCGCGACCGGTCAAAGCCGGGCGACTCCGTGTCCACGAGGAACGCGGAAATGCCGCGGGCCTTCTTCTCGGGGTCCGTCATGGCAAACAACAGGCAGACGTCCGCCGCCTGGCCGCACGTGATGAACACTTTCTGGCCGGAGATCCTCCAGTGATCCCCTTCCCGGACGGCGCGGGTCTGCTGGTTGGCGGCGTCCGAGCCGGCGTTCGGCTCCGTCAGGGCAAAGCACCCGAGCTTTTCGCCCCGCGCGAGCGGCTCCAAGAACCGCTTCTTCTGCTCCGCGTTCGCCCACTTCTCGATGGGATCGCAGACGAGGGAATTGTTGACCGACAGGATCACGCCCATGTTCGCGCAGACGCGCGAGATCTCCTCGATGACGATCGAGTAGGCAACCACGTCCATCCCCGACCCGCCGTGCTCCGGGGACACGGAAACGCCGGCGAGCCCGAGCTTTCCCGCCTCGTAGAAGAGGTCCTTCGGGAACTCGCCCGTTTGGTCGATGATCGCCGCGCGGGGACGGATCACCTCCTCCGCGAACTCGCGGACGGCGGTCTGGAGCAGCGCCTGGTCTTCGGTCAGGTCCAGGTTCATGATGGGCCGCGAGTATAGCGGCGGGACCAGGTGAGAGGTGAGAGGTGAGAGGTCGAAGGTGAGAGGGTTTACCCCTGACCCCTCTCCTCTCACCTTTTCGCTCAACCGATACGCGCGAGCCACAGTCCCTTCAGGTACTCCCCCTCCGGACAATCGAGGGAGACGGGATGGTCCGTGCCGGCCCCCTGCCGCGCGATGAGCGAGAACGCGGCGCCCGACTCGAGCTCCGCCGCGAAGACGATCTGCTGGAAAAGCGTCGAGTCGACGAGCCCCGAGCAGGAGCACGTGAGCAGAAATCCCCCCGGCGTGACGAGCTTCATCGCGAGCCGGTTCAGGTCCTTGTAACCCCGCGCGGCGGCGTCCACGTCCGCCTTCCGCTTCGCGAACGCCGGGGGATCGCATATGACGACGTCCCACGTCTCGCCGGACGCGGCCCTCGCGCGCAGGTTCCGTGAAACGTCGCTTCGGACGAAGTCGGAGGGATCCACCGGAAACCCGTTCTCGCGCCGGTGCTCAGCCGCGAGGTTCAAGGCGGAAGCGGAGGAATCCACGTCGACGGCGCGGACGGCGCCTCCGGCGAGCGCGGCGATCGAGAACCCGCCGGAATACGAGAAGAGGTTCAGCACGCGGCGCCCCGACGCGAGCGCCCGCGTGCGCTGGCGATTGTCGCGCTGGTCCAGAAAGAACCCGCTCTTCTGCCCGGCGGAGAAGTCCGCGAAGAACTTGAGTCCGTGCTCCGTGAAGGGGGCCCGCTCCTCGAGATCCGCCCCGGCGCCTGCGTCCGCAGGGGGACGCGGCTCGAGGCCGTGGCGACGTCCCCGCGGGTCACCGCCGCGGTCGCGCACCGATCCCGTCCGCCGGACGACCAGCCGATTCATTCCGAACGCCCCGCGGGCGGCGGCCGCCAGGTCCGTCTCCCACCGCTCGGTCCCCTCCGTCGAGAGATCGAGAACCCCCGTGTCCCCGTAAACGTCGAGCACGACGCCCGGGCAGCTGTCGCCCTCGGAGTGCACTCCCCGGAAGCCGGTCGTCTCCGGCGGCAGGACGGCCGCTCGAAGCTCGCGGGCCGCCTCGAAGCGCGCGTCGAAGAGCCCCCGGCCCGGAGGCGGCGCGCTCCCGAAGACCCAGAGGCGCGCCACGATCTGGGACTCCGGCGAATAGGCCCCGGCCGCGAGGCGCTCCCCGCCGGCGGAGAACACTTCCGCGATTCCGTCGGACGGATCCCCCTCGGAGCGCGCCACCGCGCCGGAAAAGAGCCACGGGTGGCGCCGCCGGACCGAGGCGTCGCGGCCCGCTTTGAGATCGAGACGGATCAAATCGCTCTTTTCGCGGCCGGGCGCCTCAACGCGGGGCCCGCGTCCTCCGTAGAGAGAGTTGAAGAAAACACCCTGATCTCCTCCTCGGCCCCTCGCACAGAGGGGCCTACTTTTTTTCGGGCGATCGGGTGATCTCCCGGGAGGCCGCTTTCAGGGCTGGTTCAAGGCCCAGTCGTATTCCAGGAACTCCGGCTCCTTCGCCAGGCCGGCCAACCAGGAGGCCGGGGCCGGGTCCGCCACGAATTTCGAGACCTCCTTCAACAGGGACCCGCCGCCGTCGCGGTCGAACTCCTTGCGGTTCCAGAAAAAGATCTTCGACAGTGCGACGCGGCCCTTCGTGCGGTCGATCTGGTTCTTCGACGCGTCATTGACGAACTCGCGCCCTTGCCGGTCGAGGGCGGCGGAAAGGCCGGCCGCGAGGTAGGCGCGCGCGGCGAGGGGCGGGCAGGATTTCGAGGCGCAAACGATCGCGTAGTGGATCCGGGAGTCCTTCGCTTCGCGGAGCTTGTTCTCGATCGCGTCGAGCGTCAGCATCTCTCCGCCGACGCGGTGCGGGATCGTCTTGAAGGCGCCGTCGATGTCGAGGATGCTTTTCGTCGGATACTTCTCGAGGACGGTTGAGATCGCGGCGGCGTTGTAGGCGTTGATGTAGAACGCCTTCCGCTCGTCGGGAGTCATGGACGCCGGATTCGCGTCCCCGAGATTGGCCATGTAGGCCGCCAGGCGCTTCCTGTCCTGCCCGGTCGTCCCGGCGTAGTCATACCCGCCCTTCCTCGCCCGCGCCTCCAGAACGGCGTCGAAAGCAGCCGTATCCGGTTGAGGCGCGGCGAAGACCGCCGCGGCGGAAGGCAGCAGGAACAGGAAGGCACAAATCGACGCCCGGATGGTTCGTTTCATGGTCGGTTCCTCTCGATTTCCTTCTGGACTATACGCAGCCTCTACCGGCATGGATTGCGTGCCGGCCCCGCTAGGGGGATCCGCTGGATGCCGCGGAGAGAATCCCGAACGCGATGGCTCCGATCGCGGCGGCCATCGGAATCGTCAGGATCCACGCGTACACGATCCTTCCGGCGACACCCCACCGCACGGCGGAGAAGCGCTGCGTCGCGCCGACTCCGACGATCGCGCCGGTGATCGTGTGCGTCGTCGAGACCGGGACCCCCCAGATCGAGGCGAGCAGGACCGTCAGCGCGCCGCCCGTCTCGGCGCAGAAGCCCGAGAACGGCTTCAACTTCGTCAGGCGGGTGCCCATCGTCCGAACGATCCGCCATCCGCCAGTCAGGGTCCCGAGCGCGATCGCCGCGTGCGCCGCGAGGATGATCCAGAGGGGAATCTTCTTCATGTCCGGCATGTACATGAAGTGCAGGGCCGAGGAAGGATCGGCGAACACGGTCCGGTTCGCGACGAGAAGCCCGGCGATGATGCCCATCGTCTTCTGCGCATCATTCGTTCCATGGGACAGCGAAAAGAACGCGGCTGAGCCAAGCTGGGCGCGGCGGAACCAGCGGTCCACGGTCATGTAGGCCCGCTTCCGGAAGATCCAGGACACCGCCACCATCAGGCCGAAACCGAAGAGCATTCCGATCAGCGGCGAAAGGACGATGAACGAGAGAGTCTTGACCCACGCCATCCCGGGGACGATCGCCTTCGCTCCCACCCGCGCGACCGCCGCGCCCGAATAGCCGCCGATCAGCGCATGGGAGGAGGACGACGGGATCCCGAAAAACCACGTGATCAGGTTCCAGCTGATCGCGCCGATCAGACCGCCGAGAACCACGTTGGAAGTGACGACGTTGATGTCGATCAAGCCCGAGCCGATCGTCTTGGCGACGGCCGTCCCGAAGACGAAAGCGGCAACGAAGTTGAAGACGGCTGCCCAGACCACGGCAGCGAGCGGGGAGAGGACCCGCGTGGATACGACCGTGGCGATCGAATTCGCCGAGTCGTGCATGCCGTTGATGAAGTCGAAAACCAGGGCAACGCCGATGATCAGCAGGATGAAGGTCATGCGCGCCTTCCTCGGGTTCTCATCGTCGGCCGTCTTTCCGGGCGCCGGACCGGGGGCGCCGGTCCACCGCACGCCTCACGAATGCTTGAGAACGACGCTTTCGAGAACGTGGGCAACCGCCTCGCAGTGGTCGATGCAGCCCTCCATGTTCTCGTAAATATCTTTCCACTTGATGATTTCCACGGCGTCGATCCGCTCCCGGAACAGCGACGCGACCGCCTCGTGGAAGGCAACGTCGCCCTCGTTCTCGAGCTTCTTGATGCGGATGCAGTGCGCGACGACGCCCTTCTGCTTCTTGAGCGCCGCGACCGCCTCGACCATCTCGGACGTGATTGCGACGATCACGTCGGAGAGCCGCTTGGAGAGAGGGGTTGGCTCCGTGATGGAGAAGAGCGCGAGGCGGCGCACGGTGCCGTCGATCAGGTCGATGACGTCGTCCAGGCGCACCGCGAGCCGGTGAATGTCTTCGCGGTCGATCGGTGTGATGAAGGTCCTGTCGATGCTCCGAAGAATCTGGTGGGAGATCTCGTCGCACTCGTGCTCGAGCCGCTTGATCTGGTCGGCGACTGCCCCGACGGGGGCCTCCCGGTTGAAGAACCTCGCGAGCATCAGAGCGCTCTCGTGAATCCGGATCGCGAGCTCGTTGAACTGGTCGAAATACTTCTCGTCTCGCGGAAGGACGTTCAGCATGGCGCGGATGCTATCGCAGCCTTGACGCCGAATTTACCTGGCCGGTTCGCGGGAGAGGGGCGTCAGCCCCGGGAGCGGAACTTGAGCGTGAAGACGCTTCCCTTTCCGAGCTCGCTCCGGACTTCCACCGTCGCCCCCTGCAGGTGGGCGAGATGTTTCACGATCGCGAGCCCGAGGCCGGTCCCGGGCCGGGACTTCGACCGCGAGCGGTCGATCTGATAGAAGCGCTGAAAGATCTTGTCCTGCTCCGCGCGAGGAATTCCGGGGCCTTCGTCCGTCACCGCGAGTTCCGTCACGCTGCCGTCGCGGCGCGCCGAAAGCGTGACCTTCGAGCCTTCCGGGGAGAACTTGATCGCGTTGTCGAGGAGGTTGCGCACCGCCTGCGACACGCGGCGCCGATCGCCCTCTATGGACAGGGACTCATCCGCGTCGACCTCGAGCCGGATCCCGCGGCCCGCCGCCTCGGCGGCGAAGTCTTCGGCGACTTCCGCCAGCAGCTTCGCAACCGGCAGGTTCGCCTTTTCGATCTCCACCGCGCCGCTCTCGATCTGGGCAAGATCCATCAGGTCGGCGATCAGCTCCCGCATCCTCTCGGACTGGCGGCGGATCAGCGCGAGAAGGTTCGCGGATTCCTCGGGGTCGGGCCCCCCCTCGGCGAGAGTCTCGGCGGCGGCGGCGATCGAAGCGATCGGCGTGCGCAGCTCGTGCGAGACGTCGCCGACGAACGTCCTCCGCATCGCCTCCGTCCGCTCCAGTCGGGTGACGTCGCGGAGAACGCCGACGGCGGCGGCGCGCGCGCCCTGATGCAGGGCCACGACCGTCACCTGCCAGACCACCTCGTCCGCGAGGCGGACGGTCCGTTCGCTCGTCTGCCCCGTACGGACCGTCTCTTCGAAGAGCTCGTACACCCCCCGGTGCCGCAGCAGGTCGTAAAGAGCGCGGCCGAGCGGGTCGGGGATACCCACCATTGCGGCGAACCGGGCGTTCGCTTCGAGGACGTGGAGCCGGGCGTCCACCACCGCGAGTCCGTCCGGCAGCCGCTCAAAAACGCTCGCCGTGAGCCGGCGCTCCGCTTCCGCGCGTTCGGCGGCGCGCCCGAGGGAATCTTTCATGCGCTGGAGCGCGGCGCCGAGCCGCTGCACTTCCTCGCCGCCCGTTCGCGGCAGGTCGCGGCCGTGCTCGCCGGCGGCGATCCACTGCGCGGCTTCCGTCAGCTCGCCGATGGGCTCGGCAAAGCGGCGCGCGGCGGCCGAACCAATCACGAAGAGAAGGAAGACGGTGCCGAGAATGGCGAGACGCGCCGTCCAGACATACGTCTGCGCGAGATCTTCGACGAAGGCGACGGAAACGGAGACACGCAGGAAGGCGCCGGACACAAGGCGGCGCGCATGGTACAGGCGCCGCTCGTTCTCCGTCGCAGAGAATCGGCGCGAGGAGCCGGTCCCGCTGCGGCGCGCCTCGGCCACCTCGGGTCGATTCGCGTGATTCTCCATGCGGGCGACCTGCGAAACGGGAAGGTCCGTATCGTTCAGCACGCGGCCGTCTGGCGCGATGAGCGTGATCCGGCAGTCGAGACGCTGCGCCGCCTGGCGCAGGAGTCGGTCGGATTCGGACGGAGACATCGACATCCAGGCCTGCCAGTCGTCCGACAGATGCTCCGCCTCGCGTGAGACACGGTCGAGAATCCGGTCTTCCGTAGCGCGCCGGACGGTGCGGTCGAGCAGGACGACCAGCAGGATGCCCGAAAGGACCGCGAGTGCTCCGAAGAGCGTCGTGAAGCGGGAGCCGAGCTTCATCGCGGGAGGCCGGCCGCCGTCACGCCCTCTCGGAGGCCCCGCCCTCCTGGTAGCGGTAGCCGAGGCCGACGACCGTCTCGATCCGTTCGTCGCCGAGCTTGCGCCGCAGCGACCGGATGTGCACGTCGACGGTCCGCGTTTCGACCTCGGCGTCGTAGTCCCACAGGCGGGCGAGGATCGCGTCGCGCGTGACGACGCGGCCGCGATTTCGGATCAGGAGCCAGAGCAGGTCGAACTCCTTCTTGGTGAGATGGACGCGCTCGCCGCCGACGCGCGCCTCGAACCGCGCCCGGTCCACGTGCAGAGCTCCGTCGTCGAACACCTCGTCCTCCGACGTCTCGAAGGCCGCGACGCGGCGCAGATGCGCGTGGACGCGTGCCAGGAGCTCCCGCATCGAGAAGGGCTTGGTGATGTAGTCATCGGCTCCAATTTCGAACCCGAGAAGCTTGTCCCGCTCCTCCACGCGCGCCGTGAGCATGATGATCGGAATGCGGCGGGTCTCGTCGGCGCGCCGGAGCTCGCGACACAGAGCCAGACCGTCGATGTCGGGAAGATTCAGGTCGAGGATCACGAGGTCGAACGGCCGCTCCTGCAAGGCGGCGAGAGCGGCGAGTCCCGACACGTAGTGCTCGACCTGGTAGCGCTTCTCCTTGCGTAGGTTCAAGCGGATCGTGTAGGCGATGTCCGCGTCGTCCTCGATCAGCGCGATTCTCTTGACGGCGGCGGCGGTCGCTTCCCCTGGGGGGTGAGCGGACGCCTTTCGCGAAGGGTTCGTTCGCATGCTTTCCTCCACAGACTACCCGCTAGCCGAACCGCCCGGTGATGTAGTCCTCCGTCAGCTTCTGGCCCGGGTTCGTAAAGATCTTTTCGGTCCGGTCGAACTCGACGAGGCGGCCCAGCATGAAGAACGCGGTCGATTCCGAGACGCGCGCCGCCTGCTGCATGTTGTGGGTGACAATCACGATGGTGTACTCGCGCTTGAGCTCGTAGATGAGCTCCTCGATCTTCTGGGTGGCGATCGGGTCGAGCGCGGAGGCCGGCTCGTCCATCAGCAGGACCTCCGGCTCGACCGCCAGCGCCCGCGCGATGCAGAGGCGCTGCTGCTGGCCGCCAGACAGTCCCAGGGCCGACGAGTTCAGCCGGTCCTTCACTTCGTCCCAGAGCGCGGAGTCCCGCAGCGCCCGCTCGACGCGTTCCGGCAGCTCCGAGGCCCTGCCGATCCGGTTGATCCGCAGGCCGTAGGCGACATTGTCGAAGATGGACTTGGGAAATGGGTTGGACTTCTGGAACACCATTCCGACGCGGCGGCGCAGGTTCACGACGTCCGTCCCGCTCCGATAGATGTCCTCTCCATCGAGAAGGACCTCGCCCTCGACACGGGTGTCCGGGATGATGTCGTTCATGCGGTTCAGACAGCGGAGGAACGTGGACTTCCCGCAACCGGAGGGCCCGATGAACGCGGTCACCGATTTCTCGGGGATCCCGAGCGAGATCTCATAGAGCGCCTGTTTCGGGCCGTAGAAGAAGTCGAGCTTTCTCGTCTCCATGCGCACAGGGGAAGCCTGTTTCGGGGCGGGTTGCGGCTCGTGCGGCGTCGGAAACGCGCCGGGCCGAACCGGAGCGTCCGTTGGAGGAGGAGCCATCGTCTCGCTCATGTCCGATGCATCCTTTCGAGCCTCTTCGTGACGATACGCGCAAAGACGGAAAAGACGAAGACGACGCCGACGAGCACGAGGGCTCCGGCCCACGCCTGCCGATGCCAGTCGTCGTACGGCGAGATCGCGTACGTATAGACCTGCACCGTCAAGGAGGCGATCGGCTGGTCGAGGCGTGTCGTGAAGAACCGATTGTTGAAGGACGTGAAGAGAAGGGGCGCCGTCTCCCCCGCGATCCGGGCGAGAGCGACGAGAATCCCCGTCATGATTCCGGGAAGCGCCGCCGGAACCATGACCGAGAAGGCGGCGCGCGCGCGGCTCGCCCCGAGCGCGAGCGCTCCCTCGCGAAGGCTCGGGGGCACGAGCTTCAAGAGCTCTTCGGTCGTCCGGGCGATGATCGGGATCATCATGAACCCGAGCGCGAGCCCTCCGGCCAGCGCGCTAAAACGTTTGAACGGCAGCACGGCGAGACCGTAGGCAAAGATCCCGATCACGATAGACGGAACACCGTTCAGGACGTCGGCCGTGAAGCGAACGAAGGACGCGAACTTTCCGGCGGCATATTCGGCGAGGTAGATGCCGCAGAGCATTCCCACCGGAATCGCGACCGCGGAGGCGATCCCGATCAGCATGAGCGTTCCTACGATCGCGTTGGCCATCCCGCCGCCGGTCTCGCCGACCGGCTTCGGCA
This sequence comes from Acidobacteriota bacterium, assembly GCA_030948185.1. Classification (GTDB taxonomy): domain Bacteria; phylum Acidobacteriota; class Thermoanaerobaculia; order UBA5066; family Gp7-AA6; genus JALYUA01. Next base: position 46,756 of record JALZAT010000028.1, on the reverse strand, counting down.
TCTTGGTGAAGAAGTCCCAGTTCAGCGACGAAAACCCCTGTTTGATGACATAGAAGAAGATGAAGGCGAGCGGCACCAAGGCGATAACCACAGCGGCCGCGCAGAGAAACACCACGAAGTTGGAGAGCAGCTTGCGGCCTCGGGAACGGCTCATGCGCTCGCACCGGCGGGGGCCGCAGGAACAGGAGGAACGGCCGGTTCCTCCCTTGCGAGGACGACGCGTCCGGTCCGCCAGATCAGGAATCGCGAGATCCCGTTGATGATGATCGTCAGGACGAAAAGGACCAGGCCGATCTCGACGAGCGCCGAGAGGTAGAGATCGTCGGCAGCTTCCGTGAACTCGTTTGCGATGACCGCCGCCATGGTGTGCTGCGGGGCGAACAGTGAGGCAGTGACCTGGGGGTTGTTTCCGATGACCATCGTGACGGCCATCGTCTCCCCGAGGGCGCGACCGAATCCGAGCATGACGGCCCCGAGGATCCCCGTGCGGCCGTAGTAGACGGCTGCACGGATCGCCTCCCACCGCGTCGCGCCGAGCGCGTACGCCGCTTCCCGTTGGGTCGCCGGCACCGCCCGGAGGACCTCCCTCGCGACCGATGAAGTGAATGGGATCACCATGATCGCGAGGATCAGCGCCGCCGAGAGCATCCCGACGCCGAGGGGCGGGCCCGAGAAAAGCGGAACTTTCTTCAGCCAAACGGGGGTGACCACCTCGAGCCGCCTGACGATCGGCACGAGCACGAAGACTCCCCACAAACCGTAAACGATCGAGGGAATCGCTGCGAGAAGCTCCGTAAGGAACGTCAGGAGTGTCCGAAGGGGCCTCGGAGAGAGCTCCGAAAGGAAGACCGCGATGCCGATCGCGATCGGAGTGGAGATGAGCATCGCAAGAACCGAGGAGTAGAGCGTCCCCCAGATGAACGGGAGCGCGCCGAACTCCCCGGAGACCGGATCCCAGGTCTTTGTGCGCCAGAAATTGAATCCGAACTTCGCGATGGTGAGATGGGACGTACGGAACAGCTCGAAACCGATGCCGGCGACGAGCAGCACCACCAGGAATGCGAAGAACCCCGTCCCCACGCGAAAGCCCCGATCGTCGGCGCCTCGGCGGGAGGACGGGACCTTGCTCCGGGTCAATGGATCAGGCCTTGATTCGGTCGAGCGCTTGGAGCTCGAGTTTCACGACATCCTCGGGAAGCGGAGCGTAGCCGAGCTCGGCCGCGAACTTCTGCCCATCCGTCAGCGCCCAGCGCGTGAAGTCCTTCATGACCCTGGCCCGCTGTTTGTCCTTGGGATTCTCGTAGAAGAGAAGCCAGGTGAAAGAGGAGATCGGATAGACCCCGGCCCCTGGAGCGTTCGTGATCGAGACGCGGAAATCGGCCGGCATCTGCTTCGCGGCCGCCGCCGCCGCCGCGGTCACGGAAGGAACGGACGCTACGACGAACTCTCCGGCCATGTTCTGGACCGAGCCGTAGTCGATCTTGTTCTGAAGCGCGTAGATCAGCTCGACGTACCCGATCGCTCCCGGCGTCTGTTTGACGAGCCCGGCAACGCCCTCGTTCCCCTTTCCGCCGACCCCTACGGGCCAGTTGACCGACGTGTTGACCCCGACCGTCTTCTTGAATTCGGGCGAGACCTTCGAGAGGTAGTCGACGAAGATGTAGGTCGTGCCGGAACCGTCGGAGCGATGCACCACGGTGATGTCGGATCCCGGCAGCCTGACGCCCGGGTTCAATGCCGTTATCGAGGCGTCGTTCCACTTGTTGACCTTGCCGAGGATGATGTCGGCGAGGACCTTCCCCGAGAACTTGAGCCGCGCATCCACGCCCGGGATGTTGTAAACCGGCACAACGCCGCCGAGAACCGTCGGCAGGTGCAGGAACTTGCCGCCAGCCTGCTGCATCTGATCCGGCGTCATCGGCCCGTCGGTGGCGCCAAAGAACACGGTCTGATTGGTCAGCTGCCGGATCCCTCCGCCGGAGCCGATCGACTGGTAGTTGATCTCGACCTCGGGATGGAGCTTGTTGTACTCGGAAAACCACTTCGAATAGATCGGAAACGGGAAGGTCGCTCCCGCGCCGTTGATCTGGGTTTTCTGGGCGGAAGCCGGCCGCACGATCGCCGCGAGAGCGACGGCGGAAAGGGCTGCAATTCGGAGGAATCTCATTCGTTCACCTCAGTCGCAAAGATGAAGTTCAATGGTTAAATCCGCGTGAATTTCGCGTGAATTAGAAGTTGAAAAGCGTGTGCAGTGCGTACCGCTTTTCCTCCGGCTTGTTGTTCGCGTTGGACGCCGCGAAGCCTTCGTACTTGACGTTTTCGTAGTCCAGGAGAATCGCCGCCGCGATACCCGTTTTCGTGACCGGGAACCAATACGACACTCCCCCGATGAAGCGCTTCTTCTTCCCATCGGGGTCGACCGTGTTGTTGTCCTTGTTCGGCTTCAGCTCGTCGTACCTCAGCAGCGCCTCGATTCCGATCGGCGTCCTCGGGGTGACCCAGGCGGACCATCCCGTCGCGTGCGTCGAAAAGGTTTTCGTCCGAGACGTTCTGTCTTTCGCGTCGAGGTACTCGGCGCCAAGATTCACCCAGGGGTGCTCGAACGTCAGCGCCCCGATGTAGCGCTTGCGCTCCGCGTCCTTCTCGTAATGGTCGCCGTCGTAGAAACCCGTGATTCGCAGGCCGCGCGCCACCGCCACTCCCGGGGCGGGGCGAATGGAGAGGCGGGCCTGAATCGCCTTCTGGTCATTGGCCTCCGCGCCCGTGTAGGTCTCGCCGTTGTAGACGCCCACGTGGATGTCTCCGTAGTTCATCGGGATGTTCCAGTGCGTCGAGACGCCGAAATCCGATGACGACAGGAACGTCTCCCGGTCGGCGAAGACGGTGCCCTGGAAGCGATACCGGTAGACACCTTCGATGAAATCGACCCAGGGCGTCTGCTGCTCTCCGAGCCGAAGCCAGGAGCCGTGCGTCGTGAAGTCGTCGAAGTTGACCTGGCCGTACGCGTACTTGAGCCGGTAGACGAGATTGTTGTTCGTGTTGAGCGTTACGCCTGTGCCCGTGATCGTCTGACGGGTGATGTCAGGCGTGATTCGGAACGAAACCCAGTGGCTGATCTGTCCCGTGACGTTGATGTAGGCGCGCGCCAGATTGAAAGAGTTCGGGTGAATCACGCCGCCGTCGGCATCTCGGCCCGTCGGGACGTCCTGATACGTGTAATCCGCGAAAATGGTCCCACCGACGTTGACCTTCGGCGTGTCGTCGGGCGGCGTGTACCCCTCCGCCGGAGTCACTTGAGCACGCGCGCCCCGCGAGAGCAGAAGAGAGAGTCCCGTCGCCGCGCAGGCAAGAAGCGATTTCTCGAAGCGTCCCTTCATCACAGTGCCGTCCTCCTGTTTGGATGGCGACTTGTAAAGGCGACGCGTCAACGTGAGACGAACACCCTGTAAATTCGGAGCGAAGAGGTCTCGAGACGAACGGCCGCGCGATGAGCGAATAGACGAGGAGCCAGACCGCGCCCAGGAGTATTCCCGCGAGAACGTCGGAGAGCCAGTGCGCCCCGAGGTACACGCGGGAAAGCGCGACGGCCGCAATCACGACCAATGCCCCTGCCGCGACGAGAATTCGGGCGAGGGGGCTCGCGGCCTCGCGGAACAGGACGACGCCCGCCGCTCCGAAAAAGATCGTCCCCATCGTGGCGTGGCCGCTCGGGAAGCTGTGGGTCGCTTCGGTCGCGAGCGGCGTCCAGAGATCCGGCCGGCCGCGACGGAACCGACGCTTCAAGAGCGGGCTCCACATCGAGCCCAGGAGCATCGCCCCACCGAGAAACTTCGCCGAGGGGCCGCGGTGCAGGAGGATGAGCGCACCCGAGAGAAGGATCGCCGCAGGGATCAGGAAGCGCTGGCTTCCGAGAAACGTGATCGCGTGAACGACACGGTCTCGTCCGGGCGTGTGCAGATTTCGCACGGCGAGCGTGACGTGGCGGTCGAGAGCCGAAAAGGCGTTGATCAGCTTGCGACTCCGCGGCATTGAGCTCCCCGGGGAAACGGCACGATCGATGATGGCACGAGACCATCCGGCCTTACTCATTGAGCGCATTCGAGTAAGGCGTCGGCCGACGCGGAGAATTTCGCCTCTTCACACGGAATCGATCTTCGGGTGATAGGTTCCGTTGCCTTCGCACATGACCGAGCTCCACAGGGTCGAGGAAGCCTCCGCCCCCGATGACCGGTTGAATGACCGGTCTCTCTACTTCAATCGTGAGCTCTCGTGGCTCGCGTTCAATCGCCGTGTGCTCGAGGAAGCCCTCGACACGTCCTGGCCTCTTCTCGAGCGCTTGAAGTTCCTCGCGATCTTCCACTCGAATTTAGACGAGTTCTTCATGATCCGCGTGTCGGGCCTGCACGAGCAGCTCGAGGCCGCGGTCACGGAGCGCAGCGCAGACGGGCTCTCGCCCCAGGAACAGCTTCGGCTGATCTGCGAGACGGTCCGCACCGACACGGGCCTCGCGATGACGGCGCTCACTGAGGACATCCTTCCCGGCCTTCGCGGGCAAGGCGTGCGGATACTGCCCTGGGGGGAAGTCGACGGGGCGCGCCGGAAGGAGATGACCTCCTACTTCGAGAACGTCGTTTTCCCGGTGCTCACTCCGCTCGCGTTCGATCCTGCGCATCCCTTCCCGTTCCTCTCGAACCTCTCATTGTCGATCGCGGTCGAGCTCTCGGAGAAAGACGACGCAAAGCCTTTCTTCGCCCGGATCAAGGTTCCTCCTTCCCTCCCGCGGCTCGTTCCTCTTCCCGCGCCGGAGCAGGGTGGGTCGGACTTTCTCCTCATGGAGAACCTCATCGAGGCGCATCTCGCGAGCCTCTTCCCGGGAATGAAGATCCGCGGCGCGTCGGCGTTCCGGGTCACGCGGGACGCGGACTTTGACCTGCGTGAAGAAGAGGCAGGAGATCTCCTCCGGGTCGTCGCGGAGACCGTCCGGCAGCGGCGGTTCGGAGCGGCGATCCGGATCGAGGTCGACGCGCGCTGCCCTCCAAACGTGCGAAATCTGCTCTTGGTACAGCTCGGGCTCGACGAAGAGGATGCCTACCGGGTGGAGGGACCCATGGGGGCGTCCGATCTCCTCGCGCTCCTGCGGGTCGAGAGACCCGACCTGAAAGATGCCGAGTTCCTGCCCCGGTCTCGCGCTTTCTTCACCGACGCGAATGCGGGCTTCGAAGCGATCCGCGAAAAGGACGTCCTGCTGCACCACCCCTACGACAGCTTCGATCCCGTGCAGCGGTTCCTCGAAGCGGCCGCCGCCGACCCCGACGTCCTCGCGATCAAGACGACGCTGTACCGGACGGGCGCCGATTCTCCGATCGTCGCCGCGCTCGCCCGCGCCGCCGAAAACGGGAAACAGGTCGCCGTCCTCGTGGAGCTTCAGGCACGTTTCGACGAAGAAAACAACATGCAGTGGGCGCGGTCGCTCGAGCGCGTCGGCGTGCATGTCGCGTACGGGGTCGAGGGGCTCAAGACCCACGCCAAGATCGCGCTCGTCGTTCGCCGCGAGGGCAACACGATGCGCCGGTACGTGCATGTGGGCACGGGTAACTACAACCGGATGACCGCGAAGACTTACACGGACCTGGGACTCTTTACCGCCCGGCCCGAGTTCGGCCATGACGCGTCCGAGCTCTTCAATTTCCTCACGGGGTTTTCGAAGCGCACCAAGTACAAGCGGCTGTCCGTAGCCCCGTTTTCCCTGCACGAGAAGGTGATCGCGCTCATCGACGCGGAAGCCGAGAAAGCGCGCAACGGCGGAACCGCGCGGATCATTGCGAAGATGAACTCGCTCGTGGAAGCGAAAGTGATCCGCGCTCTGTATCGCGCTTCGGCGGCCGGCGTTCCGATCACCCTCGCCGTTCGCGGCATCTGTTGCCTCCGTCCCGGGATCCCCGGCGTGTCCGACTCGATCCGGGTGTCGAGCGTCGTCGGACGTTTTCTCGAGCACAGCCGCGTGTTCTGCTTCGGCGCCGGCGATGAGGAGGAGATCTTCATCGCGAGCGCTGACTGGATGCCGCGGAACTTCTTCCGCCGCGTCGAGCTGATGGTGCCGGTCTTAGACGCCCAGGCCCGCGAGAAAATTCGCCAGGAGGTCTTCGAGCCGCTTCAGTCGGACAACTCGCGCGCACGCGACCTCCATCCGGACGGCACCTACGTTCGGCGCATGCCCGCTGCCGGCGAAGCCCCCGTCGACGCCCAGCTGATGCTCCTCGACCGGCTCGCGCGGCGAGGCCTTCGAGCCGTTCCGGAGCCCTGAGCGCGCCGCGCAATCGGCGGGGCACTAGGCGGTCGAGGAACCGCCCATCCACTCCAACCAGCGTCGGCGCGCCTCGGTCGGGCTTGCGACGTTGGAGAGCCTCAGCGCCCGTACGTCACCGCGCTTGACCTCGGCGACCCGGTCCGACGGCGAGAAGACGACGTGGACGTTGGAACGGCGGCCGGCGCGGTCAACTTCATGAAACCAGAACCGCTGCGTATCCTCCCGGAGCCGGAGCGCCCGGGAGAAACCTTCCAGAGGAACGGAGCCCTCGGGAACGAGCTCGCCGCGGACCATCCAGCGTCCCGCCACCCGCTCGAGGTCGAGGCGGCGGCCGCACCGGCAGGCGACCTCGACCCGGCAGCCGTGATCGACGGCGTCTCGCGGCTCTTCGATCGACAGTCCGCAGTCGCAGGAAAGCCTCTTCGCCGGATTCTCTTCGTGCATGCAGTCGAAGGTAGCGGCGGGATGTGAAGACCGTTTGAAGCCGTTATCCCTCCTACTACCCGGCGCTCGTCCGGAGCTCCCACAAAACTTAAGACGGACTTCCGGGAAGCCTCTCCAGCGTGTCCATAGGCTTCGCAGATCGAGGTGATCCATGCCCGGTCCCGAGTTCTATTGCGACTTCTGTAACGAGGAAATCACGACCAGCCAGACCATGAGCTGGTACCTGCTGCGCGCCTGCGAGGAACGTCCCTGGACGGCTCTCGTCCTACACCATCCGTCTTGCTCATCGACCTTTCAGGACCGGCTCGACGTCGTCGACCTCAGCCGGCTGGAGCGGGTCGCGCTCGGGAAGGAAGATAGAGAAGGTTACGCGGTGCGGGGTCCGAGGGCCATCCGCGCCGGGATCGGCTCGACGATCGGACGGAGGAGCGACCTTCTGCCGACATGGAGGAGTCGGCCTCGCCAGCGGGTCCGGTGTCCGAACAGGCCGGCCCAGAACAGAGCCGCGACCGCCACGTCCCGGACGAACGCGAGCAGGAAGTCCGCCGCGTTCATCGGGCGTTTTGCATCCGCCGCGAGCGCGGCTTCGAGCGCGATACGGCCGGCCCACAGAGACGCCGCGGCCGTGAGCGCCGGCGCATTTCCGGACGAGCCCGCGATTGCCAGCAGGAACCACCGCATGGGACTTGCGAGCGACTCCGCCGCGTATCGCGGCCCGGCGAGCCGGGCCCGGAGGATCGCCCATCGCCGGTGCCTTCCCCAGACCGCCCGGCCGGACTTGCAGACCTCGGCGGTGGCAACCTCCTCGGAGGCGAGTCTGACCTCGAAGCCCCCCCGCGCGACCGCCTCTCCCAGGAGAAAGTCTTCCGCCAGATGATCGCGAAGGATCTCCAGCCCCCCGATCGAAAGAAGCGCTTCGCGCGTCACCAGGATGGATTTCCCCACGACGCAGGGCTGCCGAAGGGGTCCCGCGAGGAGAGCCGTGCACGCCTGCAGAAACCCGTTCAAGTAGAGCGACTCGATCCTCGAAGCCATCGTCACTGCGCCGCGAGCGGAGAAGGGGCTCGAGACGAGTCCGACACGCGGATCGGAGAAATGGCCGACCATGGCGCGGAGGTACTCCGGCCGGACCCGAACGTTTCCGTCGGAAAGGAGAACGAGCGCATGGCGGGCTCTTTTCATGCCGGCGGACAGCCGGTTCACTTTCGAATTCAGGCCCGCCTCCGCGGCATCGAAGACGAAAACCGTCCGGACCGAGGGATGGGCGTCCGCGACGCGGCGCGCGATCGGGAAGGAGGGATCCGTGCTCCGGGCAAAAGAGAAGACGATCTCGTAAACGGGATAGTCGAGCCGGTAGAACGACGCGAGGTTCTCGGCGAGATCGTCGTCGAGGCCGCTGAGCGGCTTGACGATCGAGACTCCGGGCAGGGTCTCGAATTCGACCGGCGGCTTCGCGCGGCGGTGCCGAGCGCGCGCGATCGCCGCCGTCCCGAAAGAAACCAGGGAGAGCGTGAGACCCGCGAATCCGACGAGCTCGAGAATCACGCCGTCGCCTCGGCCTCGCGCTCGGACCGAAGACGCATCATTCCGATGCCGGACCCCCGCTTTAGGGCGGCGAGGATCGACGCCGGATCCTTCGCCGCGTTGAGCAGCGTCTTCCACGCGTAGAGATGCTCGGGCCGGTGGAAATCGCTGTTGGCGACGTGCCGGAGCTTCTCCCGGGACACCACCGGAAAGAGGTCCCAGCGGCAACCGACTTCCCAGAGGTCGACGAGCTTGCCCAGGATGTTGCGGCGATTCCAGAGATAGAAAGTGTTCGCATAGAACTCGCTCATCTCGTGAGGGTGGCAGGCGACGGACACCGCCCCACGGGCGCGCATCTCGCCCAGCATTTCGATTGGATCGCCGTCGGCGGAGAGGTATTCGTGGAGCCCGAGAGCGAGAATGTGCACCGACGTATCGCGGTTGATTGTGTTGCGGGTCATCTCCGCGCCGGGGATGACGACCATCCCATACGTGCGCCACGCCCGCGCCGCCTCGGTGCGGATCTCTTCGATGTACCGTCGGAAGCTCTCGGGATTCAGGGAGTGGTTGATCGCGTGCGCGACCCTCCCTAGGGGGTTGTCCCGGTTGACGATGTGGTCCGTGATCGCGATCGCGTCATGGCCGCTGCGCCCGAAAAGGTCGACGACTTCCGGCAGCGACAGCACTCCGTCGGAGTGCGTGGTGTGGATGTGAAAGTCACAGAGCAACATGGCAGTTCCCATGAGCATTCTCGGCGCAGGCGGCGAAGGCGGGAGGAGGATGCCGCAAGGTCCGCGTGAACGGCGGGTAAGAACCGCGCGAAGTCGGCGCCTTCCAGAGCGGGAAGCCGCTACTCTTTCCCCATGAGCGGACTTCCCCGACTTCCCGGCCTCGCCGATTACCACGTCCACACATTCCGATGCGGGCACGCCGGCGGGGCGTCCCGCGATTTCGTCCTCAAGGCGATCGAGCGCGGGCTCGCCGAGATCGCGTTCACAGACCATGTCCCCCTCTACTTTCTTCCAGGGGACGAACGTGATCCGTCGCTCGCGATGCGGGAGGACCAGTTCGCCGGCTACGTCGAGGAAGTTCGCGGACTCCAGCGGGAGTTCTCCGGCTCGATCGCCGTCCGGCTCGGTCTCGAGGCCGATTATGCGGAAGGCTTCGAATCCGAGCTCGAGCGGTGGCTTTCCCGGGCCGACTGGGACGTGGTGCTCGGCTCCGTGCACTGGGTGGCGGGAGACTGGATCGACGCACCCGGATCGGCGGGCCGATTCGAACGCGAAGGCGTCGAGGCGCTCTACCGCGAGTACTACCGCCTCCTCGATAAAGCAGTCCGGACCGGGCTCTTCGACGTGCTCACCCACTTCGACCTGCCGAAGAAGCACGGCCACCGCGCGCCCCATTCCGTTTCAGACGCCGAAGACCGCGCGATCGAAGCCGCTCGAGCGGGCGCCTGCGCGGTCGAGATTTCGTCGGCGGGTCTTCGAAAACCGATCGCCGAGATGTACCCGGAGCCGCGCCTGCTGCGAAAGCTCGTCGGCCGCGGGGTCGCCGTGACTCTTTCCTCCGACGCCCACGCTCCGGCGGAGGTCGGCTGGGGGTACGACCGCACCGTGCCGGAAGCGATCCGTAGCGGCGTCCGGGAGTACGTCACCTTCGAAAAGCGCCGGATCGTTCGGCATCCGCTCGTCCCGGCGGCCTGAGAGCACGGTGCTCCAGCATCGCTCGCAGGCGCAGCGCATCCCGGGGCGCGTGCCCGCCGCTGTCGTTGTTGAAATACGCGTAGACGTCGCGGCCTTCCGTCACTCGCCCGGTCAGCCAACCCGCCCAGTCTTCGAGACGCTCCTCGGAGTATCGGCCGCCGTAGCGCTCGTCGTACCCGTGAAAGCGAACGTAAACGAATGGACCGGCGGACCGGCGCTCAGGCGCCGCGCCGGGCATGTCGTGGAGGCAGAGCGCGACCCCCCGGCGATCGAGCGCTTCCAGCACCGGGGCCGCGTACCACGAGGGATCGCGGAACTCGATGACGTGCCGCACCCGTTGCGGCAGCAGGTCCAGGAACGCCCGCAGCCGGTCGAGGTTCACCTTCCAGCCCGGGGGAAGCTGATAGAGGACCGGCCCGAGCTTCCCGCGGAGATGCCCTGCGCGCTCGAAGAACCGCTCGATGGGCTCTTCCGGGTCCTTCAGCTTCTTGTTGTGGGTGAGGTACCGGCTCGCCTTCACGGCGTAGAGAAATCCCCGAGGCGCCCTGCGGCGCCACGCTTCGAAAACCGAGGACTCCGGGAGGCGGTAGAAGCTGTTGTTGATCTCGACCGTGTCGAACCGCTCCGCGTAATGGTCGAACCAGCGAGATGCCGGCAGGTTCGCGGGATAAAAGTCCCTTCGCCAGTGGCGGTACTGCCACCCCGAACATCCCACGCGAAAAACGCCGCGCGTCCGGCTCGCGGAAACGACCATGCCCGTCCGGGATCGCGCCGCAGTCAGCCCGCGGGAGCGTCCCGGAGGACTCCCCTCCCCGCAAAAGACCTGCCCAGCGAAGCGAACAGGTCTGCGGAGGGGCGGCGGCGGCGGGCCCCGGACGCATAGTCGACCTCGTAGAGACCAAAGCGCGGCCGGAAGCCCTCCAGCCACTCGAAGTTGTCGAGGAGCGACCAGTGAAAATAACCCTGCAGGGGAACTCCCGAGGCTTCGAGGTGCGCCAGGACGAGGGCGTGCTCCCGGAGAAACTCCCGCCGCAAAGCGTCGTTTCGGGTCGCGATTCCGTTCTCGGTGACGAGCACCGGTACCCCGACCGCCGCCGCCTCCCGGATCAACCGGGCCATCCCGCGGGGGTGGATTTCCCACCCCATCTCGGTGAGGCCCCGGCGCTCCGGATCCCGGTAGAAGAAGGCGCCGGCCAGGGGGCCGAGCCCCCGGAAGCGCAGGTGGACACGGCTGTAATAGTTCACGCCGACGAACGCGCTCGACGCCGGGAGCACGGGAATCCGAAAGGCGGTGCGGCCCTGTCCGGGAAAGATCCACCGCACGCTGCCCGTCGCGAGCCCCTCGAGGATCGCGCGGTTGTAGAGGGCCTCGGCGGCAGCCGCGAGTTTCCGGTCCGCGAAGCTGCCCTCGCGATCGGGGGCGAAATCGAGCATGTTGTGCGCGATCCCCGAGCGCGCGGCCCCGTCGATGGCCGAGAGCTCCGCGGACGCCGCGGCATGCGCGCGGAGCAGGTTCTCCAATGCGCGCGAAGCCGAGGCAAAAGACGATTTGCCAGGCGGAGTCCACCCCGCCATGTAGCCGCCCAGCACGAAGACGATCGGCTCATTCAGGGTCACCCAGATGCGCACTTCCGGAGATAGGGCGCGGCCCACGGTCGCCGCGAGACGCTGGAAATCCACGACGCTGCCCGGTTCTTCCCAGCCGCCGCGCTCCCAGAACCAGAGCGGATGCGTGTAGTGGTGAAGCGTGACAACGGGCTCGATCCCGAGGCGGCGCAGCTTCGCTACGCGGTCACGCTCGAGCTCGAGGGCCGCGAGATCGTATTCGCCGCGCCGCGGCTCGATCCGGCTCCACTCGATCGAAAATCGGTACGCGTTTGCGCCGACAGTCGGCAACAGGTCGTAGTCGTCACGCCAGCGCTCGCGGTGGAGGGAAGCCGCGCCGCAGCGCTCGCGGGGATTCTTCAGCTTCCCGCGCGATTCCCAGTCCGTCCAGTCGTTCGAGACGGCGCCCTCGATCTGGTAGGACGACGTCGCGACGCCCCACAGAAACGTCGCCTCCGCTGCGCTGCGCTTCGCTCCGGCTCCCGGATGTTTCAGTTTGGCTGCGATCAACGCCGCCGGATCAAGCCAGCTCGACTGCGTGGTGTTTCACCCAGCGAGCTTCGGCGATGAAGATCGTGTCCTCGCAGATGTTCGTCGCGAGATCACCCACGCGCTCGAGGTTCTTCGAGATCGAGATGAGCTCGATGCAATACGTGATGAGCGTCGGGTACTCCGCCATGTAGGTCAGAAGCTCCCGGATGATCGAGACGTTCTTCTCATCCAGGATGTCGTCCTTCTTCAAGACCTGCTTCGCGAGAGCCGCGTCGCGGTTGACGAACGCGTCGAGCGACTGTTTGAGCATCGTCTCTGCGACTTCCGCCATGTAGGGGATGTCGATGAATGGCTTGAATGGCTTCTGGGTCGAGAGCCGCTCCGCCCCCTCGGCGATGTTGACGGCGTGGTCGCCGATCCGCTCGAGGTCGTTGTTGATCTTCAGCGCGGCGATCAGAAAGCGCAGGTCCACGGCGACCGGCTGCTGGAGCGCGAGAAGCTGCACCGCCAGGTCTTCGACCTTCATCTCCATGCGGTCGATGTCCCGGTCCGCGGCGATCACCGCGCGCGCCTTCTCCGGGTCCACCTCGATGAGCGCCTCGATGGCTCGATGGATCTGGCGTTCTACTTCGCCGCCCATGAGGATGATGTTCCGCCGCAGCTCCTCGAGCTGTTCCGCAAAGTGCTCTTTCACGTTGTCCTCGTTTTCAGTTGCTCCAGAGCGCCTCGTTGGACAGGATCTCGAGGTCGCGCTGGGCCGTTTCTTCCTGCCGATCTACCGGAACGGCGCGAAAGCCGCACCGCCGGTCGAAGACTTTCTCGAAAAGGTCCGCTTTCCGGCGGGCCGCGGTGAGCTCCGCCTCGCAGTCGCTGCGGGCGGAGGCCTCGAACTCCACTTTGCGCGAGCGCACCCGGCAGGCGACGCTCGTGATCGCCTGGGTGTGGCTCCGATCGAGGCCGTCGGCGACCCGCAGGATCGCCGCCAGCTTCTCGACGACGGCCCGCAGATACGGGTTCAGACGCTGCCAGTTCTCGTGACGCTCCTTCGGAAAGCCTCCCTTGTGGTACCGGGCGAGCGATCCGAGCACCTCCACCTCCTCGCTCGAGAAGCCCGTCAGGCTTCCGTGCGTGATCAGGTAGTAGGAGTGCCGCTGGTGCTTCGTGAATCCGACGGAGCAGCCGACGTCGTGGAGAAGAGCACCGTACTGGAGCCATTCGCGCTCCGTATCCGTCAGTTGATGGAGCGCGTGAGTCTGGTCGAAGATCTCCAGGGCCAGCCGCGCAACATGAGCGGCGTGGAGCACTTCAGTGTTCGACCGCCGGAGGAGCCGGTCGACGCTCCGCGCGCGCAGATTCCGATCGATGCTGCGGCGGGTCGCGGCGCCCAGTACGTGGTCGAGGAGGATGCCCTCGCGGAGACCGCGCTCCCCCACGACAATCGAGTTCGCGCCCGTGCGCTTCAGGATCCAGGAGAGCAGGATCCCGCCCGGAACGCTGATGTCGCGCCGGCGCGGATCGAGCCCGGCGACGCGCAGCTTCTCCTTCGCGGTGGTCCGGCGCAGGATCCGATTGACCTTCTTCAACCCGCCGCGCGTCAGAGTCCGGTGGCCGGAGGGCGTCCCCTCGCGCCCGAGAACGGCGGCCTCGTGGACGAGCGCCAGCGACTGAATCGTGCCCGAAGAACCGACGCACGTCTTGAAGCCGACGCCGCGAACGGCGGCGGCGGCCCGCTTCGCTGCAGCCTTGATCGCCTTCTTCATCGCCTTGCGGTCTCTTTCGCTCGGGGGATCGTTCCGCGCGAACTGGTCCGCCAGGCGAACGACACCGAGCGGCAGGCTCTCCGAGAGGAGGACCCGGTCCCCATCAGAGACGACGAATTCCGTGGAGCCGCCGCCGATGTCCACGAGGAAGATCGGGTCGAGGCGCGAGGGAAACTCGCTACGCGCTCCGAGGTTGATCAGCCGTGCTTCCTCGTCCCCCGAAATCACGTCGATCGTGACGCCCGTTCGGGCACGGACCCGGTCCACGAACTTCTGGGCATTCGAGGCCTCGCGCACGGCGCAGGTTGCGACGGCGCGCGAAAGCTCGGCTCCCGCTCCGCGGACCGCCTTTAAGAACTGCTCGACGGTGGAAGCCCCGGCCTCGATCGCTTCTTCCGAGAGCCTCCCGGTGGCGAGCGTCTCGCTGCCCAGCCGCACGAGGGATTTCTCGCGGAAAAGCGCTTCGAGCGTGCCATCGTCTTCGAGAGAGGCGACGAGCAGCTTGATCGAGTTGGTGCCAATGTCGATTGCAGCGAGTTTGGTCACGGCAGGCCGATCTTGACGGAGGTCGTCGGAAGGCGCTTGAACTCGGCGTGAAATCCGCGTGAAGGACGAGGCGCTGGGCAAACGAGAAGGCTCTTCGTCTTCATATAATAGCCCCTCATGCCCGGCGAAAATCTCCTCTGGAAGAAGAAAGCCCGCTCGCTCGCCAAGGCGTCGCGGGAGCTCCGGAAGAAATCTCCGGATGGAATCCACGACCTGCGGGTGGCGCTGCGCCGCGTCGTCGCCACCGCTTCGGTGCTCGGACCGCGGAAGGTCGCGAAGAAATCCAAGAAGCTCGCCGACTCGCTCTCCGCCCTCCGGCAGATCCAGGTCGATCGCGAGCTGTTGTCGAGGGTTCGCGCGCTCGGGTGGCTTCCCGAGGAGGTCGCGTTCGGCGTCGATGCGCGATGGGACGCGAGCCTTCGAGAAGGCGAGAAGCTGGCGGCGCGGCGCGTCCCCGAGGCGGAGATCGACCGACTCGAGCGAAAACTCTCGCGCCTTTCGAAAAAGAAACCGGACGGCCTGCTCCGGCTCGAGAAGGCCAGGATGCAGGCCGAGGAAAACGCGTCGGCGCCCCCCGAGGGGAAAGGCGCCCGGTCCGACCGGTCGCTGCACCGATACCGCCTCGCCGTCAAGAAGGCGCGCTATCTGACGGAGGACCTCGCGCTGGCGGGCCGCGCCGGGCTCGAGGCCGAGATCGAAGAGAAGAAGCGCGTGCAGGACGCTCTCGGCAGGTGGAACGACCTGAGGCTTTTTCGAAAGAATCTCCGTTCCGCGCGGCGCGAGGCGGAGCGGCGCGGGACCGTCACCTACGTCCAGGAGCTCGACCGTCTGATCTCGGCTCTCGAGCCCGCCGTCGGCGCGGCGCGCGAGAACGCCGTCCGGGTGGCGGCGGGCGCACCCGATTCCGCCCACCGGCGCCGGCGCGTGAGGACCGGTCCGCTCGCCGACTGAGGCGACCCCTTCCGCATTCGACCGGAGGTCGGCAGGCGCGCTCGCCGCGATCGTCGCCGGCACGGCCGCGGCGAAGGCGGCTCTCGCCCTCTCCTTTCGCGGATACCTGACCGGAGACGACCTCGAGGTCGTGCAGGCCGCGGCGAAATACGCCGCCGGTGTCTCCTACTCGCCCTGGGTGCTGCGATGCCTCTTCCATCCGCTCGTGCTCGTCTGGCCCGTCATGAAGGCCGGCGTCCTCGCCGGAGCGTCGGATCCGGGCTCCTTCGATTTCCTCGCCGCGCTTCCGACGCTCTTCTTCTCTAGCCTCTCGGTTGCTCTCGTGGCGCTGCTCGCCCGCCGGTGGGGATGGCCGATCTCAACCGCTCTCGCGGCGGCTTTCCTCTACGGCGTGGCGTGGCTGCCGCTGGCGTACGGCGCCAGTCCGTACCCCCGCCCGATCTCGACCGCGTTGCTGCTCGCCGCCTTCGTCCTGGCGACGTCGGAGCGCAGGCCGTCCGCGGCGTGCCTCGCGGCGGGAGCCCTCGCGGGGGCGGCGTTCGCGGTGCGGTGGAGCGAGGGCGCCGTTCTCCTTCCCCTCGTTGCGTGGACCTGGTGGCGATACGGCGACCTCAGGAGGTGCGCGGCGCTTCTCGCCGGCTTCGCGGCCGGAGCGTTCCTCTGCGCCGGGCTCGTCGACTGGCTGACCTGGGGAACGCCCTTCGCGAGCCTCTTCGCGTTCGTTCGCATCATGTGGCTCGAGATCCCTGACGCGAGGCTCGCGCGCGAGAAGGGCTTCGTCTGGTACCTGTACTCGATCCTGCGGTGGCTCGGGCCGATCCTTCTTCTCCTGATCCTCTACGGCGCCCGGATCCGCCGCTACCGGCCGGCGCTCGTCCTCGGCGCGGGGATCGTGATCCTCATGTCGTGCTTCGCCCACAAGGAGTGGCGGTATCTGCAGGCCGCGGTGCCGTTCCTCGCGATGGCCGCGGCGGGAGGATGGGAGCGGCTGCGCGAGCGCGGACTCCGCGCCGTGGCGGCGGCCGCGCTGCTCCTCTCCCTTCCTTACGGCCTCGAGCGGGCATCGGCGACGCTCGGGGACCGGGTCGCGTCGGGTCTTGCCGCGGCGCGATATGTCCGCGCGATGCGGCCGCCGCCGCGGGTCCTCGCGCTCGAGCAGACGTGGGCGTACGGCGAGCACCTGTGGCTCGGGAACGCCGTGGAGATCCGCGAGATCGAGTACAACAAGCCCTTCCGAGCCGGAGCGATCCGGCAGGCCGCCGCCGGCGCCGACGTCGTCGGCGCGTATGCACAGCACGTCGATCGGGCCTCGCTGGAGGAGCTCGCGGCGCTCGGCTTCCGGCCCCTCGTCAGCTTCCCGCGGGTGAGGTCTTTCGAGTGCTCGCTTTTCGGGAGGGGCGCGTTCGCGCCTCGGGCGCCGCGGCAGCGGAATGGAGCCTCGGAAACGGCTGCCCCGGCGCGCTGGACTCCCCTCGCCTCCACGATTCCGCGCGCACCCGAAACGCCCTGACATCCCGCCGCAGCCGGCCGAGGGCGAGCCCGGACTCCCGATCGGCAAATCCCTCGAGCTTCGCGACCGCCGCGTCGATCAGGTGAACGCACCCCCGAGCAGATCCCTCCGTGGATGCCTTGTGGAGCGCCGCCGCGAGCTGGATGAGCCCCTGCAGAAGACGCCGGCGCTCTCCCCTCGTGGAAAGCCAGGCCGCTTCCCAGACGTCGTGCGCCTCGAAGTAGCGCCCGGCGTTGAAAAGCGCACGGCCGGCGTCGATCGGGGACGGGGCCTGCGTCGGCATGGAACGATGGAAAGAGAAGAAGAAAGAGGGGCCCGCGGACGGGCCCCTCGAGTGCGATTCGCGCTAGAAAGTGACTCTCGCCGCGAGCTGCAGGATGCGCGGCCCCGTCGACGACGTCAGCGGCGCCTGGGCCGTGCAGCCCTGGCCTCCCGCGCACGGCGTCAGGAACGCGGGGACGGCCTGGAGCTGCGTCGCTCCCGCCACGTTGACCGTCCGGTACTGCGTCGACTGCAGCCCGACGACGTTTTTCGCGTTGAAGACGTTGAACGCCTCGACGATGAGCTCGAGATCGACCGGCCCCAGAGGGATGTGCCGGCTGATTCGCGGATCGACGGAGAGCGTCGACGGCAGCCGCTGGCTGTTGCGCTGGGTCCCCGGGACGAGGTCGTTTCGCGTGTTCGCGTCGTTGTTCAGGTCCCCGTTGACCTCCAGGGAATAGGGCATTCCCGTCTGGAACGCGACGATCCCGGAGACGGTCCAGCCGGACGCCAGCGCACGCACGAAACCGTTGGAGGAGCCTTCGCCGTAGTTCACAGTCCAGATTCCCGAAGCGACGATGCGGTGGCGCACGTCGCTGTCGGACGGACCCCAGTCGCGGGCGAAGCCGAGCGGATCGGAAGCGAACTTCGCATCGTCGGTTCCCTGGGGCACGACCGCCGTCGCGTCGGATTTGTTGTCCTTCGCCTTGCCGTACGTATAAGCGATCCGGCTCTGCCAGTTCTGGGAGAACCGTTTGTTCACTTCGAGCGTCAGGCCGTTGTATTGAGAGTTCGCCGTGCTCTGGAACTCGATCACGCGGCCGAAGTTGGTGAACGGCCGCGGGGTCGAGAAGCGCCGGAAGGACGCGCTCGTGCCGTCTCCCTGGATGGGCACGGTCGTGTCGACGGGAGCACCGAGGTTCACGTCCGTAGAACGCGGGAGATCGGTTCCCTTGACGTAGAGATAGTGCAGCGACACCGCCATGTCATTCGTGATCACGCGCTCGATCCCGACGCTCGCCTGCTGCGTCTTCGGGCTCTTGAACCGCGGATCGAACAGAAGGATCGTCGGGACCGCCGCCGTTCCGCCCGTCGGCGGCGTGGCGAAACGGTTCGGGTAGGTCGGAACGGAGGCGCCGGTGAACGTGAGCGTCTGGACGTTGATGCCGTTGTTCGAGTGCGCGGTCCCGATCATGATCGCCGGTGTCCTGCCGTAGAAGATCCCGTATCCGCCCTTGAACAGGGTCCGGTCGTCCTTGGTCGGCGACCACGCGAAACCGACGCGCACGCCCACGTTGTTCTTGTCTTCGGGGATTCGGTTCGTGACGAGGCCGGCGGCGATCAGCTGCGCGTCGGTGTTCAGGACGGACGGCTGCGCGATGATCTGTCGGTCGTAACGGAGTCCCACGTTCAAAGTCAGGTTGCGGAGGACGCGATACTCGTCCTGGGCGAAGAGAGCCAGGTCGCGGGTGTTCGGCCTCGTCGTCGGCCCGGTCGTGCCCGCCCCGGCGAAGGCCTGCACGTAGCGCTCGCCCGTTCCATCCGGAATGCCCCGGTTGAAGGAGGCGAGGCTCGCGAACGTGTAGGAGCCGAAGAAGTTGCCGGGGAAGAAATTGAGGATGTCGTCGTGCAGGTAGTCGACTCCCCCCTTGACGGTGTGGTCGCCCAGGAGATAGGTCATCGTATCCGCGATCTGCCACCGCTTGATCGTCGTCTCGCGGGGCGAGAAGAAGTTCTCGCCCGCCAGCAGCCAGGTCACGCCGCCCTGCTGGATGATCGCTTCGGGATTCGAGCTGTTGGCAGTCCCCGGCTCGCTGTCCTTGGCCCACTGGCCGCGGACCTCGTTGAAGAGAGCCGACGTGAACGAGCTCGTGACGGAGCCGGCGAACGTGTCGGTCTTGACGAGCGAGTTGCCCGAGTGCTCGAACGCGACATTCCCGCCGCCGCTCTCGAAACCGACCCCCGTGAAGTTCTGCCGGTTGTACCGGAGAGTCGCATGGGTGTTCGACAGCACCTCGGCGTCGAATTTCGCCAGATACACGTCCTGGTCCTGCTTGCGGCTCCACGAAGAAGCCAGCGCCTGCGCCTTCGCAAAGCCGGCCTGGCTGGCCGCGTCGGACGGAACGGTCGCGCCCGCGGGCGGGAAGAAGACCGTGTTCGGCGTCTGGTTGCGCTGCCCGTCGTAATTGGCGAAAAAGAAGAGGCGGTCGCGAACGATCGGCCCGCCCACGGTCGCCCCGAACTGGTCGAAATGGTAGGGCGCCTTGGCGCGGCCTGCGACCGCGTCCGTGTAGTCCTTCGCGTTCAGGGTCTTGTCGCGGTAGTAGTAGAAGACGCCGCCGTGGAAGTCGTTGGAGCCCGACCTCGTCACGACGTTGATGACGGCGCCGCCCGCGCGGCCGTACTCCGCCGAGTAGGAGTTCGAGTTCACCTGAAACTCCTTCACGGCCTCCTGGCTGAACTGATACGGGGCGCGGCCCGTTCCGGTGCGGCCGAGAGCCTGGCCGAAGAACGTGTTGTTGTTGTCGCCGCCGTCGACGACGAGGCTGTTGAGTGTCCCCCGCTGTCCGGCGAAGACTATGTCGCCGACGCGGAAGTTGTCCTTCACCACGCCCGGAGTCGTGAGCACGAAGTCGATGAAGTTGCGCCCGTTCGCGGGCAGGTTCTGGATGGCGCGCTGGTTCACGGTCGAGCTGACGTCGGATCGCGTGGCCTCGATCAGGGGCGCCTCGCTCGCGACCGTCACCGCCTCGGAGACCTTCGCGACGTCCATGCGGAGCGTGATCTTTTCCTGGCCGCCGACGCTGACGGCCACGTTCGCAATCCGGGCGGAAGCGAACCCGGAGAGATCCGCGCCGACCGTGTAGGTACCGGGCGAGAGAAGCGGGATCGTGAAGTTGCCGGTCGTCCCGGAAGTCGCGTTGCGGGATGCTCCCGTCTCCGTGCTGGTGGCGGTCACGGTGGCGCCGGGGACCCCTGCCCCGGACGTGTCCACGACGTTGCCCGTGATCGAGCCGGTCGCGCTCTGGGCGAGAAGCGGAGCGGAAATCGCCGCGGCGACGGCGAAGACGCCCAGGAACCGGATCAGTGCCGAGGTTCGCTTCATGACGCAATCCTCCTCGTTAATCAATCGGAAGCTCCGAACCGCCCCTCGGGCAGCCCGGGCGAAAGGAACCAGTTTTCGTTGGCGTGCAGCTCGATCGTCTTGCGCCGGCGCGCGTCCTCGAGCAGGAGTTCCCGGATGCCGCTCTTCGGAGTCCCGACGTGCGGACAGTTCCTCCACACGTCGTAACCTCCGCCCCCCGACGCCCGGTAGGAATTGATCGCGACCGTGAAGGCCTCGTCGTCGCGGACGTCGCGGCCGTTTCGACGCAGGTACAGGAGCCGCTTGCCCTGGGGACGCGTGGGGTCCAGCGCGTAGTCCGCGCCATCCAGCGTGTCGCAGTTGTATCCCCAGACGGCGGGATTGCGCTTCCAGACGGGGGCTCCGTTCTGGATGGCGATCCCGGAGACGCAGCGGCCGGCGCTCTCGAGGGCTTCCCGCACCTGCCGCCCGGTCGCCCGCACGGTGACGAGCGAGTTCTCGTACGGGTAGAAAGACCACACCTGCCGCACGAGAAGCGGCCCCGGCTGCCAGTCCGGAAGCGAGCCGGGGAGAAGTGAGGCGAAGGAGAGGTCCGCCTGCCCCTCCTTTTCCTGAACGGCGTGGAGCCAGTCGAGAACGGCGTTGTCGGCCGTTCGCGCATTTCGCACAGACGCCGCCGAGGCGAGCGTCGCGATCGGCTCGGCGAGCGCCCGCATCGCCGCCGAGTGCTCGGCCGCCACGACCTGCACAATGGCGGGATCGGGAGCGACGTCCTTCATGGGCAGGTTGCGCCCGGAAATCGACGTCACTTCCCAATGCGACCCCTTCTTCGCGAGGACGAGGTCGAACCGGGTCAGCGTGTTGCCGAAGCGGCCCGGCTGGGAAATCCACATCTTTCCGAGCTTCCTCGGCTCGATCACGTTGTGGGTGTGGCCCGTCAGCAGGATGTCGATCCCGTCCACCTCGTTCGCGATCGCGGACGCCTGGTTCTCAATCTCCGTGCCGTCGCTCTGCCCCGAGGCGAGGTCCTTCTCGAAGCCCTGGTGGGTGATGACCAGGACGACGTCGCACTTCTCTTTCCCGCGAAGGATCGGCACGAACTTCCGCGCGGTCTCGACGGTGTCGAGAAACCGCAACCCGGCGTAGTTGGCGGGCGGCTCCCAGCCGGGCACGTTCTTCGTAGTGAGCCCGAGGATGCCCACGCGCGCGCCGCCGATTTTCCGGACGATGTAGGGATCGAAGGCCGGTTTGCCATCTTCCCGCACGACGTTGGCCGAGAGGAAGGGGAAGCGGGCTTCGCGGCGGGACGCCTCCAGCCGGGCCATGCCGAAGTCGAACTCGTGGTTGCCAACGGCCATCGCCGTATAGCCGACGGCGTTCATCGCGCGAATCGTGGGATCCGAGGCGCCCTCGGCGCGGAAGGCGACCGCCTGCATGGGAGTCCCCTGGATCGTGTCGCCGGAGTCGAGCAGGAGGATCGGGGCGCCCCCGACGCGGGCGGCGGCGACGGCGGTCGCCACGCGCGCGAGGCCCTCGCCCCAGTCCCGGTCGGAGAGCTCGTCCTTCGCGTCGACGTGCCCGTGCAGGTCCGACGTGTGAAGGATGGTCAGAGTCGCCGCCCTGGCGCAGAGCGCAATCAGGGAACCGGCGAGCACGAGAGCAACTCGAAGCGGAGCGGAACGATTGGTGATGACGAATGTCTCCTGGGAGTGCCCGAAGTAAATCACCGCGGTTCCCGAGGGTCAATGCAACGGGATCTGTGCAAACCCGGGCGCATAGAATCGGACGAATGAATCGGAGATTGGCGCGCCTCGAAAAAACGCCGGCGGCAGCGGCGAGCAGGCGCGCATCACGTCCGCCGCGGCCTCCGCGCCCGCTCTCTTCGCGCGCGGCCACCCGGTATCCGAAGGAAACCCTCGAGCAGAAGCGGCTCCGCGCGCGCGCCGTTCTGCGCCGCCTCGCGAAAACGTATCCGGACGCCCGGTGCTCCCTCAGTTTTTCCAACCCCCTCGAGCTCCTCGTCGCGACCGTCCTCTCCGCGCAATCGACCGACGTAGGCGTCAACCTCGTGACGCCGGCGCTCTTTGCGAAGTACAGGACCGCGGCCGACTACGCGCGCGCCGCGCCGGGCGAGCTCGAGAGCGACATCCGGAGCACCGGCTTCTTCAACTCGAAGGCGCGCAGCCTGCGGCGCGCGGGAGCGGCCATCGCGGCCGAGCACGGCGGCCGTGTTCCTCAGACGATGGACGAGCTCGTGAAG
Source organism: Acidobacteriota bacterium (assembly GCA_030948185.1). Taxonomy (GTDB): domain Bacteria; phylum Acidobacteriota; class Thermoanaerobaculia; order UBA5066; family Gp7-AA6; genus JALYUA01. The sequence goes on along the minus strand of JALZAT010000028.1, from coordinate 24,305 downwards.
CTCTCCGGCGTCGGCCGCAAGACGGCGAACGTGATCCTCGGCAACGCGTTCGGCAAGGACGAAGGGTTCGTCGTGGATACCCACGTCGGCCGCGTGACGCGCCGGCTCGGTTTCACCAGACAGACGGACCCCGTCAAGGTCGAGCAGGAGCTGAACGAGATCGTCCCGCGCGGCAAGCGCACGATGGCGGCCCACCGGCTCATTTTCCACGGCCGCGAAATCTGCGTCGCGAGGCGTCCCCGGTGCGAGATCTGTCCGGTCAATGACCTGTGTCCGAAGGTCGGCGTCGTTCTCTGATGGACGCCCCCCGGGTCTACCTCTCCGGAGCGATCGAGCACGCGGCGGACCTCGGAACCGGCTGGAGGGCCCGGGTGGGCCGGTTCCTGAGCGCGGAGCTCGGCCACCGTGTCTACGACCCCTCGACCGACGAAAAAAAAGGCCTCTCCGAGGAGGAGCGCGCCGGCTTCCGCCGCTGGAAGACAGAGGACCCCGCGCGCTTTCGCTCCGTCGTGAGGAAGATCATCGTCTGGGACCTCGAGCGGGTCGAGTTCCAGACGGACTACGTCGTCGCGTTCTGGGACACCGCCGCGGCGCGAGGAGGCGGCACCGCCGCGGAGATCACTCTGGCGCACCGACTGGGAAAACCCGTTTACGTCGTCCTCGGAATGCCGGTCGCCGAAGCGTCCGGCTGGGTGCTCGGGGCCGCCGACGAGGTGTTCGACAGCTTCGAGGAGCTGGTGTCGGCGCTGCGGCGCAGGTTCGTGGCCGCTCCCGCCCCCTCGCCCTGACCTCTCCCCCGCCCGCGGGGGGAGGAGAAGCCGTATAAGATCCGGCGCCCATATGGCCCTGGTCAAGACCCAGCTCGGCTGGATCGAGGTGATCTGCGGGAGCATGTTCTCCGGCAAGAGCGAAGAGCTCATCCGCCGGCTGCGGCGGACGATCATCGCCAAGCAGCGCGTGCAGATCTTCAAGCCCTCGATCGACGCCCGCTACTCCGAGGCCGAGATCGTCTCCCACAGCGAAATGCGCCTGCCGTCGATCAGCGTGGCCTCGAGCCAGGATCTCTTAGACAAACTCGACCATCGCACCGAGGTCGTCGGGGTGGACGAGGCGCAATTCTTCGACGCCGGGCTCGTGGCGGCGTGCCAGCGGATGGCCGACCAGGGCAAGCGCGTCATCGTGGCGGGGCTCGACAAGGACTACCGGGGCAACCCGTTCGAGCCGATCCCATCCCTGATGGCCGTTGCCGAGGACGTCACCAAGACGCTGGCGATCTGCGTGCGATGCGGCTCCCCGGCCAACAACACGCAGCGGCTGGTCGAGAGCGACGAGCGGGTGGTGGTTGGAGCCCAGGGCATGTACGAGGCCCGGTGCCGCCGCTGCTTCGAACCGCCCGACGGAAGGTGAGAGGAGGGAGGAGAGAGGAGAGAGCGCCTCTCACCTCTCACCTCTCACCTCGGCTGCGCCACCTCTTTCCCCAATGTTTCCGGCCCTCCGGGGAGTTTTCCGGAGAGGCGGTGGAAAACCCTGTCGAAATGCCTGTGGAAACGGGCGAAAAACGGCGAAATCTCTTGATCCCTCTCCGGTTTGCACCGACTCCTGTGCGACCGCGCAAATCCCTGAAGGCGCGTGACTTTTTCGACTCTGCGTAAATGGGGGACGATCGAACGGGCAAGCGGGACCGTACAGAAATCGTTTTCCACACCGCCAAGAGCCTCGGCGCGTTGTACTTAGATGGTTTTAACCCCGGGTCTCATATTCCCCGAACACGGATTTCAGGGTCGAAACCACTTCCCCGAGCGTCGCACCGGAGGAAACGGCCTCGAGGATGCCGGGCATCAGGTTGCGGTCCTCCGAGGCATCCCGGCGGAGGGTATCGAGCCGCGCCGCCCCGCCGGCGGAATCCCGGCGCGCCCGGAACGCAGCGAGCCGCTCCACCTGGTCCCGCTCGACGTCGGGGTCGACGGAGAGGAGCGGCGGCGGGGAGTCCCCGGCCTCGCGGAAGGCGTTGACCCCGACCACGGTGCGCCGGCCGTCCTCGACCTCCCGCTGTGCGACGTATGCCGACTCCTCGATCTCGCGCGCGAAAAAACCGTGCTCGATCGCCGCGACGGCGCCCCCCAGGGAGTCGACCTTGCGGATGAGCTCGCGGGCGCGGTCCCGGATCTCGGACGTCCAGGTCTCCACCAGGTAGGACCCGCCCAGCGGATCGGCCACGTCCGCGACCCCCGACTCCCAGCCGATCACCTGCTGCGTCCGGAGCGCCAGGCGCGCCGCCTGCTCCGTCGGCAGCGCGAGGGCCTCGTCGGCCGCGTTCGTGTGGAGCGACTGGGTGCCGCCCAGCACGGCAGAGAGCGCCTGAAGGGCGACGCGAACGGCGTTCACGTCCGACTGCTGCGCGGTCAGGGTCGATCCGGCGGTCTGCGTGTGGAAACGCAGGCGCCAGGAGCGGGGGTCCTTCGCGCCGAACCGGTCGCGCGCGATCTCCGCCCACAGGCTGCGCGCGGCCCGGAACTTCGCGATCTCTTCGAAGAAGTTCGAGTGGGCGTTGAAGAAGAAGGAGAGCCTCGGTGCGAAGTCGTCGATCGCGAGGCCCCGCGCGAGCGCCGCCTCCACGTACGCGATCGCGTTCGAGAGCGTGAACGCGACCTCCTGCACGGCCGTCGAGCCCGCCTCCCGGATGTGGTACCCGGAAATCGAGATCGTGTTCCAGCGCGGCACTTCCCTTCCGCAGAACTCGAAGAGGTCCGTCGTCAGCCGGAGCGACGGCTTCGGAGGGAACACGTAGGTCCCGCGCGCGACGTACTCCTTCAGGATGTCGTTCTGGACGGTCCCCGACAGCGCCTCGCGCGGTATCCCGCGTTCCTTCGCGACCGCGAGCAGCATTGCGAGCAGGATCGACGCCGTGGAATTGATCGTCATGGAGACGGAGACGCGGTCGAGCGGCAGCCCGTCGAGAAGAATCCGCATGTCCTCGATCGTCGCGATGGCGACGCCGACGCGCCCGACCTCGCCGCGGGCGAGGACGTCGTCAGAGTCGTACCCCATCTGCGTCGGCAGGTCGAACGCGATCGACAGGCCCGTCTGCCCCTGCTCCAGGAGGTACCGGTACCGGCGGTTGGACTCGCGCGCCGAGCCGAAACCCGCGTACTGGCGCATGGTCCAGAGTCGCGAGCGGTACATCTCGGGCGAGATGCCGCGAGTGTATGGAAACTCTCCGGGCGCGGGTGTGCCGTAGAACGGCTCGATCGGGATTCCGGAGCTCGTTTCGGAGGGGACGACGCGACTCGGCTTGTCCTTTTCCGCTTGCTCCCGCTTGTCCCGCTTCACGGCGCGATTGTGGCATGGGGGGCGGTGCGTAAGGAGTGGAGACGGCCATCCCTGATTTTGTTCGGACGGAGCGCATCTTGAACGAACGTCTGCCTGCCCTGACCCCATCTGCCTTACAATGCTGCTTTCCTGTGACTGATCATCTTCGTGGCCGGCTGGCGGTCTTCAGCTTCGCCGACCTCCTGCAGTGGATGGAGCTGAACCACCGTTCCGGGCGGCTGGCGGTCGCCCAGGGCCGCGACCGGCGCGTCCTCGACTGGCGTGACGGCCAGATCGTCTACGTCTCCGGATCGCTTCCCCGCCACCGGCTGGGAGTCCACCTGCTGCGAAGCGGCGCTCTTCCGGCCGCCACGCTCTACGACCTTCTCGCCCGCAACTTCACGAGCGACATGAATTTGACGCGCTTGATCCTCGAGGGCGGGCACGACACATTGGACGGTCTCTCGCTGCGGGTCGAGGAGCTCGCCCGCCGCCTGGTCTTCGAAATGTTCGGCTGGCAGGACGCCGAGTTCGAGTACGACCCCACCCATCGCGTCCAGCCGATCCTCCGCATCGGACTGACGCTCCGGGGGCAGGCGCTCGCGTTCCAGGGAGTCAAGAACCTCGACGACTCGGAGCGCCGGCGGCCCGGCCGCAAGCGCACGGAGATCGAGGGCTGGGACTCTTCGCTCGACCCGGAAGAGGCGGGCGAGCGATTTTGGGACCTCCTCGCCAGGACGGAAAGCGTCATCACGCCGGATGAGACGCACAGGCTCTCGATCGTCTTCCGCCTGTTCTCAGACAGCATCCGGAGCGTCGCGGGACAACCGGTGGCGATGCGGCCGATCTTCGACGACACGGCGGTGATGCTGCTCGAGCTGTTGAAGAAGGTGCCGTTCGACGCGGAGGCGGTCGTTCCGGTCGCCGCGCTCGACCCGTTCTTGACGCTGGACCTCCTGATCCTCGCCAATGCTCTTTCCGTCGACCGAGACAACGCCGTCGGGACCGTGCCGGACGCCATCGAGAGGATCGGCGCGCGCGCCGTGATGGTCCTGATCGACCGCTTGACCGCCATCGACTACCACCGGGTCTCCGAGTCGGATGTTGCTGCCCGGGCGCTTCGCCGGGCGAGCGTAGCCGCCGCCGTGGCGTCGGGCCGCTATGCGCAGCGCTATGGCACGACCCGGGAGCGGGGCTACACGCTCGGTTTGCTCCACGCCATGTGCTACTCGGAGATTTTCGAAGTCTTTCGGACTCTCGACTTCCCGGCCGGGCCCTTCCGGGCGATGACCCTCGAGGCCTACCGGCCAAACCTGGGCTTGAGACTGGCGGAGAGCTGGAGTCTGCCCCCGGATTTCCAATCGGTTGTCTCCGATGACGGCCGCGACCCGAGCGAGGCCGCCTGCCTGGTCCGCACGGCTCGGGCGACCGTGCCCGGCTGCGCCATCGGGCCTGTCGGCCACGAGCCGCTCGATCCCCTCTGGAGCGACGAGATCGCCAACGAGGTCGAGATGGTGTTTGAGTTCCTGGGCCTCACCCCGCTCGTCCCAAAGCGGGCTTCGAGACCGTAACCCCTTTCCTCCCAGGGGCTTCTCCCCTTCCTGAAGTGTTCCTCAAGGTGGAATCGCGGGAGGACGGTCGGCGTTGAAGGCGGTGGGTGAGAAAAATGAAAAGCTTTCGTAATGTTTCGCTCGGTGCCCTGGCGCTCGCACTTCCCGCCCTGGCCATCGCGCAGGCTCCCCCTGCTTCCCAGCCGCCGACTTTTCGCGAGTCCGTCGAAGTCCGGGTCATGGACCTGGACGTCGCGGTCACCGACTCGCGCGGCAATCCGGTTCCCGATCTGACGAAGGAGGAGTTCCGGATCACGGTCGACGGCAAGCCCGTTCCGATCGACTACTTCACGAGGGTCGCGCAGGGAACGATCCACGCCCCCGACCTCGCGACGGCCTCGCCGGACCTCGTGCTGAACGAGTACCGCAAGGGGCCCGAGGCCTACATTCCCCGGCAGTTCCTCCTGTACGTCGACGTCGGCAACCTGTCGCAGAACAACCGCAGGCGCGGCCTCGAGGCGCTTCGCGACCTCGTGACCCGGATGGGGCCCTCCGACCTCGCGCGCGTCGTGCTCTTCGACCGGCGGGGCAAGGAGCAGACCCAGTGGACCTCCAACAAGGAGGAGCTCTTCGGCGCCCTCGACAAGATCGAGAAGTCGGGCGTCGGGATGTCGCGGCTGATGGCGGAAACGCAGGCGATCCACCAGATCGACAACATGCCCGCCCGGGCGCGCGCGAGCGTCGCCCGCAGCTATGCGGAGCAGGAGCGCGCCGAGGTCGAGACGCTCTTAAGAGACATGTCCGCGGAGCTCACGACCCTGACGGGGCTTCCCGGACGGCGCTCGTTCGTCCTCGTCACCGGCGGGTTCGACACCACGCCCGGCTATGCCATGTACGAGTATGCGCTCGGGCGATTCAACGCGGGCTTGAACTCCTTCGATTCGCGCAGCGCGGCGCCGATGATCGAAGCGCTCACGCGGCAGGCGAACGCCTCCGACGTCACCTTCTACACGGTGGACGCGCGCGGTTTGAGCGCCGAGGGCGGCAGCGCGGCCGACGACGGGCCGCTCGTCTCGCGTACGGGCGTCTCCTTCACGGCGCGCACGGAGAGCCAGGCGGCGCTCCTGAGCCTCGCCGGCGAGACCGGCGGCCTCGCGCTTCTCAACACCAACGGCCTCGCCCGCGGGCTCGAGCGCGTCTATCAGGACACGTCGACCTATTACTCGGTGGGCGTCACCCTCGCCAACCTGCCGCCGTCCGGCACCCGGAAGGTCAGCGTGAGCGTGACGCGGCCGGGCCTGACCGTCCGCTCGCGGCGCACCTACTCCGTGAAGAACGCCGGCGAGCGCGCGGGAGACGTCACCGTCGCGGCCCTGCGGTCCAACGTGCGATACCAGGGCATTCCCGTGACGCTCGCGACCGCGCCTCCGACCAAGGCGAAGAAGTACTACACGGTGCCGGTCGTCATCAGCGTCCCCGCGAGGTCGCTGACCTTCCTGCCGGCCGGGAAAGACATGAAGGCGATGACGGACGTCTACTTCGCCGTCATGGACGACTCCGGCAACATGAGCGCCATCAACCGCGAAGAGGCGAGTTTCTCGCTTCCCTCCGACGCCCCGGCGGACGCCCCGGTCAAATACACGGCGGTGCTCTCGGTCCGCAAAGGCAACGCGCGCATCGTCGTCAACGTGCGGGACCGGGAGACCGGGAAGATGGGGACGGCGAAGGCGGACCTTCACGTCGAGTAACACGTCGCCTGCGCTCCGCTCCGGCGACCGGATGAAAGGGCGAGACCTAATACCTCTCCCCCGCGCCGGGGGAGAGGCAGGGTGAGGGGGCGTGCCCTCTCCCGACTGCAAAGCAGCAGCTCCGCGAAGCGGCACCCGATGGCGAGATGGTGAGATGACCAGATGGCGAGATCTGCCGACGAGTAGACGCGCGCGTCCGCGCGCGTCAGATAATCCGATCCCAAAAAAAGGGGCCCTTTCGGGCCCCTTTGTCGTATCGAACCGAAGCGCATTTAGAACTCGGCGCGGAATCCCACTTCATAGTTGCGGGGCCGCTGGTAGGTCAGCGGGGTCCTGACCGTGGAGGGCGAATCTGCGCTCGTGAAGTACGTCAGCGGCTGCTCGGAGTTGTTGAGATTGAACACGCTTCCGATCACGGACAGGTTCACCGGGCCGAGTCGGACCTGCTTCTCGAGCTGCAAGTCGACCTGTTGACGCACCGCTCCGCGGCTAGACCCTCTGGGTTCCAGGAACTCGACGTTGCCCGTACCGAACCCCGTCGCCCTGGTAACCGTGTATGGGAGGCCAGTCCGGTAGTTGTAGACGACGGAGAGATTCGTCTCGACAACTGGAATCTGGTAAGCGAAGTTGATCTTGACGCGGTGACGGGCATCGTCATCGAGAAAGCCGTACCGATTGACGTAATTCTCCGGATAGAAGTCGAAGTCCGTTCCAGCGTACTGCCCCGTCGACGAGTCGATCGACCCGCGGCTCTTTGAGTAAACGTAGTTGCTCTGGGTGATGAACCGGCGGTTCGGCGTGTAGTACTGGAACTGAAAGGTATACCCGTAGTAGTTCTTTCGCAGAACATCTTTCTGCCCAACGTCACGCCCCGGCTGATTGCTCAACCAGAAATCCGGGCAGTCGGAATTGTTGATGCAGGTGTCCTCATAGATGTTGTTGGTTTTCTTGTAGATGTATCCGACCGACGTGGACGCTCCCGCGAAGAGCTGCCGCTCGAATGCGCCGCTGATCTGGTCGTCATAGGTCGCCTTCAGCCTCCCGTCGATCAGCGCCTGCGTGATGAACTGACCGCCTGTCTGCTGAGCCAAACGCCACGTGCTCGTCGACGGACTCCACAGATATACGCGAGAGATCCCCGAGTTGATCCCGGTGTCGAAAAGCCGCGTAAACGTCAGGGCCGCGTCGACGTAGAACTGCCCGTAGCTCCCTCGAATGACGTTCTTGCCGTCACCCATGATGTCGTAGGCGAACCCAACGCGAGGTTGCACCTTATCGAAGTTGACGGGATTCTGTTTGATGTTGTTGAAGTACTCGCTCCGGTCGTAGCGCGCTCCCAGGTTCAGCGTCAACCTGGAGAACAATCTCCACTGATCCTGCAGATACGCAGCGTAGGACTTGCCCTGCCGCTCCACGCCAGCCTGGCGCTCGACCACAGTCTGCTGAGCCACCTGGCCTGCGGAATTTACGAGAAGCCGGTTGCCGCTCGCGTCGAACCCGCGGAAGAGAATCTGGGCGCCACAGACGAGTCCCGTGGGACACAGGGAAGGACTCGTCGGCGTGCCTGTCGTGAAATTCACCGAAGGGAAGAAGGTCTTGTCTGCGTCGGCGCCGAACTTGAGTGTGTGGCTGCCGGCGCCCTCGACGAAATACGAGGTCGACAAGCTTAGGGCGTTGCGATTGCGCTCGGAAGACTGGAAATTGGAATAGGCGTCGTAGCGTACGTTGCCGCCCGAGATGTTGACCCACTGTGTCGTCGCTAGGTCGCTGACGGTGGGGGCCGTCTCGAGGTGATCTTCAAAGCGAAGCGCCTGGATCTCGGCGGACCAGTTCGACGTGATGACCCCGTCGGTAACGAGCTCGTAGAGACGCGACCGTTGCCGCTGTGTCGACTGGGCCTCCGGCCGGTACAGAGCCGAGTTCTGGGACCCGCCGATGACAGCGAGTGAATCCTGGAGCTCGGCAAAACCGCTGATTTGTGAGTTGGCCGTGAAGGAGAGTTTTCCGCCCGAGTTCCAGCCCTTGAAGCTGCGCGCAACAGGCTGTCCGTTCGGAAGCTGCGCCGCGACGACCGAGTTCGGCACCGAAGGCGTCACGAAACTATCGGGACGTTGGACGTTGCCGAAAAACCAGAGCTTGTCGCGGAAGATTGGCCCGCCCAGAGTTACGTCCCACGGGGTGTTACGGGTCTTTGAAAGGGTCGGATCGAAGTGCTGACCCTTGACGGAGAAATCATTGGTGGAGTAACGGATATCCGCGGAGCCGCTGAAATTGTTCCCGCCCGACTTCGTGATGACCTGCACGACACCGCCCGACGCCCTCCCGTACTCGGCGAGGTAGTTCGATGTCTGGATCGCGACATCTTGGATCGTGTCCGGGTTCAAGTTAAAGGTGAACGTGTGCGTGACGGGGTCCGTCGTGTTGACGCCGTCGATCATCCAACTGTTCTCCAGGACGTTGCCGCCGAACACGTTGGGGTTCCCCGTGTTCACGACACCGGGAGCCTGCGCGATGATGTTCAAGTAGTCACGACCCGCGCCGCCGACCGGGATCTTGCGAAGATAGTCCGCCGAGAAGTTCTGCTGCGTGTTCGTCTGGGTGACGTCGACCGTCGGCCGCGCGGACGTGACCGTGACGTCGGCCGTGACCGGTGACAGGTCCAGGCGCGCGTTCGCGCTCGTGTCCTTGCCGACGCTCACCTGGAGACCCGTGATCTCGAGTGTACGGAAACCGGAAAGCGTGAACGCCACCGAATAGGGCTGGCCGGGCGGGAGCTTCGTGACCTGGAAGCTTCCGTCCGTCTTGCTGACGGCCGTCTTGGAGCCCTGAAGCACGGGAGAAGTGACGGTGACCGTGACCCCCGGAAGAGCGCCCCCCGAGGAGTCGCGGACCGTGCCGGAGATCGCGCCATCGAGCTCGATCGCGACCGCCGGCACCGTAAAGCAGAGCAATAGCAGGGATACGAGAAGCCGAGATTTCATTTGACCTCCAGTTGCGAAGACGAATCAGTTAAGAGAGCCAAGCCACTCAAATAGCAAGGGCGCGGCCAAATCCCTCGATTGCGCAAGTGACTCACCCGTAAAGAAAAGACGCAGCGCCGGGCGCAGCGTTTCGCCTCGAGGATTCAAAAACTCGAATTGCAATCCAACTGAACGGTTCCGAACCTGGCGCGCGCTCTCTTGTGCGACATTCGTTCACACCGCGCGCGGAGAAAAAAAAAGGCCCCCGAACGGGGGCCTTTCCAATCAGCGAAGAAAAGTTCTAGAAGCGGACGAGCGTCGTCAGCCGATAAGCGCGCGGCGCCTGGTAAGCGCTGCGAGCCGTTGCCGTTCCAAAGGTCGCGCGGGAGATCCCGCAGGAGGTGTTCGGCGCGGCCGTCGCGTCGCCGCACCACGTCGTGTTGTTGACGTTGGTCTGCCGCTGCTGGTCGGTGATGTTGAAGACCTCGCCCTTGACGCCGATCTCGATCGTGCTCCAGACGGTGAACGTCGCCTCGAGCGAGCCGTCGATCTGGTAGATCGAGTTAAGGGTCTCCGCTCCGCGCGGCTCGTAGAAATATGTCTCGGCAAGACCCGAATTGGAAGTCGTGCCGGGGATGAGGACGTTGACGGAACGCTGTTTCTGAAAGTGAATTCCGTTCGCGACCGAACCGCCGAGACCGAGCGCCAGGTTGACGCGTCCGACGGGCTGAACGTAGGCACCCCCGAACTTGACGGCGTTGTTGATGCTCTCGGGAATCTCGCCGTACTTGTTCGGCCCCTGGACGACCGCCGAGCACGGGATCACGCCGCCCGTTCCGATGGACGTGTCGATCGTGGTCCTGCAGTTGGAGGTCAGGAAGTCTCCGAGTGAGCTCGCCACATTTGACGTGGTGTTCGTCTTCGTCTTGCCCCAGGCATAGCTCAGGTTCGCGTTCCAGTGGTCCGAGAAGCGCTTGTCGAAAACGAGCTCCGCGCCGTAGAACTTGTGATTGCCGAGGGAGAGGTTCGTGTACGTGACGGTCTGGTTCCCAGCGCCGTCGAGGATCGGAATGTCGTCGATGATGTTGCCCCACTTGCGGTAGATGCCCGTCAAGGTCAGGCCCATCGTGTTGCCGATCTGTTGCCTGTATCCGACGGTGCCCTCATCGGTGTACGTGGGCTTCAGGCTCGACGGGATCTGAGCGGCGCTGCCCGCTCCCACGACGCGGCTCTGGAAGACGTACGCCGAGCCGTTCCACACGTAGTTGTTGAACGTCGCCTGCTGAGCGTTCTGGCCGAACCCGTCCGAGAAGCTCTGCAACACGAACTGGTAGAAGCGGCCGTAGGTCCCGACGACGAGGCTCTTGCCCGTCCCGAAGATGTCGTAGGACGCCTGAACGCGCGGCGAGTACGTGCCGACATTCACGGAAGTGCGGCTGATGTCATCAGTTGACTTTTGATGCTCGTAGCGGACCCCGAGCTCAAAAAAGAGCCTCTTGCCCATCTCGAACTTGTCGCGCGCATAAACAGCCACGATGTTTCCGTTCGAGGTGGAGGAGACCGGCGGGTCGTAGTCGCGGCGCGTGTCCGGCACGAACGTCCGGTCCCGGAAGTTGAACGACAGGTCCCGGAAGACCTGGTTGTTGACGAAACCGAACTGCGAGGTCGACTGGAGGTGCTGGTAGTCGATGCCCGCCTTGAAGTTGTGGCTGTTGTCCCCGATGTTCGTGTAGTACGTCACGGCGCCGAGGACGCCCTGGCGCGGACGGTTGACGAAACCGTTGAACGTCGGCCCGTTGAACTGGAAGCCGGTCGACTCGTCGTAATGCATCGAGCCGGCGCCCGCGAAGGGGTGGACGTCGATCCCGTGCTTGGAGGCATTCTTGCCCGGGCCGTTCCAGTTGTACTGCGCTTCCGCCGTCAGGTTGGAGCCGAAGACGCCCGTCAGGAAGCCCGCGTACTGCTGGGATGTCTGGTCCTGGCCCGTGTAGGCGATGAGCTCGCCGGGGGCCCCGAAGAAGGCGTAGTTGACGACGAAGCCCGTCGTCGGCGAGCTCGAGCCGCGCGCGGACAGGGCGATCGAGGGGGTCAGCTGCGCGGTGATCTTGCCGTCCCAGAACCGGTCCTGGGTCGTCTGCTGGAAGTTCTCCAGGGAGACGGGCGTCGACTGCTGGCCCGTCGTGTTGTTGGCGGACTCGTACGCGCCGAAGAACCACACGTGGTCCTTCCAGAAGGGCCCGCCCAGGGTCACGGCGTAGCGGGGGTTGACGTGGTCGTACTTGACGCGAGCGAGCGAGGGGTGCGTGCACGTCGTCGCCGTCGGGCAGACCGTGCCCGTCGTCTTGTTGCCCTTGTTCCAGTTGTCGTTGGTCATGATCACCTTGCCGGACCCCGCAAGGGAGTTCGTGCCCGACTTCGTGATGACGTTGATCACTCCGCCGATCGCGCGGCCGTACTCGGCGCCGACACCGGACGTGATGACCGAGACTTCCTGGATCGCCTCGAAGTTGAGGTTTCCGCCGAAGGTTCCCGTCGTCGGGTCCGTCGTGTCCGTGCCGTCATACAGCCACAGGTTGTTGCTGGAGAGGGCACCGTGCACGACCGGGTTCGGGTTCGCACCAGGGATCAGATTCACACCGGGCGCGCCCAGGAAGAGCGCCTGGAAGCTGCGGCCCACCGGCATCTTCTCGAATTCCTTGGCCCGCTGCCGGCTCTCAAGAGTGGCGTTCGTCTTGTCGATGATCGGGACTTCGCCCGTGACCGTGACCTCGGCCTTCTGGCTCGAGAGCTTCAGCTGGAAGTCCACGTCCGTCGTCTTCTGGTTCTCGACCAGGTTGTTGGTCGAGGTGACGGTCGTGAAGCCGGAGAGGGTGACCGTGACGTTGTAGCGGCCCGGCTGCACCTCCGAGAGACGCCAGCGGCCGGTCGAGTCCGTCGTCTTCGTCGCCGATACGCCGCGTTCGACGCTGACGATCGTGACCGTGGCGCCGGGGAGCGCCGCGCCGGTCTCGTCTTTCACCTGACCGGAGATCTGGCCCACGACGACGACCTGGCCGAGAGCGATGCCGGTGCATGCCACCAGCAGCAGGAACAGGACGACCCGGGGAAATCGAGGATTTCTCCTCATGGGGCTCCTCCTCATTTATTCGTTCTCCGTCTCTCTGTACTTCCGGGGGGCGATTTGCCGCCGTAGAGGGCAAGACGTGTGCCATAACGGCGCTGATACCGATGCGTAATAACTCACATGTATCGAAGAGTTTCCATTGGCGCCACGAACGTCCGGGACGGCTCGAACACCAATCTTTTGGAACACGATCCGGAAATCTGAATAACGGGGTCCGGGGAGGCGGGCGAGGAAGCCCGCAGGAAGGTTAAAGCCAGCTTAAGGAATGACTTGGAAGTCTGCGCGGCGGAGCACTTGCGGCGCCGACTCCGAGTCGCCGTCCCGGACCGCGAGATACAGGACGTAGTCGCCTGCGCCGAGGCTCTGGAGAGGCAGTTCGACGCCGGCGAGGTACCGCCCCGAGGCGAAAGGTTCGAGCCGCGCGGGAAACGCCGGGAGGCTCGCGATCGGTTGTCCGGCTCGCCTCAACCTCGCCTCGAGCATCACCTTCGACGCATCCGAGGGATTGGCGATTTCGACGAAGTACCAGACGGAGTGCGAGGCCTGGAAGACGGCGTCGGCGCGCGGCGGCAGGAACGTGCTGCCGAAGGTGAACGTGGAGTCCTTCCCCTTCGTCGCCCCCGCCGGCCCGCGCGAGAGGATCAGCGAAGAGACCGCGAAACGCCCCTCGACCGTGGGGACCTGGACGGGAAGCCTGGCCGACGCGAGCACTCTCCCCGTTTCATCCGTCAGGGCGAGCGCCGCCGAGTAGGAGCCCGGCGGGAGCGCCATCTTCTGCATCGCGGGGACGCCCTTCCCCTGAGCCGAGAAAAGCGACGAGACGGCGGCGGGCTCGGTGACCGCGGCGATCTCGCGGCCGTCGTCCGACCGAACGAGACAGTGGAGCGACGCGTTCCTGACCGGCGGCGCGAAGATCCAGAAGACGGTCTCCGCCGGGCCCGATTCGTGGAACACCGCCGCGGCTCCCGCGAACGAACCGTTCCCGCGCGGCGACGCCGGCGCTTCCTCGAGAGCCGCGCGCACGGCGGCGGACAGGGTCGTCCGCGGAAGAGCCGGGGCCTCCGCCGCGAAAACGGCCTCGGCGGCGCGCGCGGCGGTGGCCGAGGGCACGAGGTCGGGGTTGACGATGCTCTTGCGGGCGATCGCTTCCTTGACGTCGTTGAAGAGCCCGGGATCCTGGATCGAGTCCATGCGCCGCGACGGCTCGACCACGATCTTGATCTGAAGCGACGGGCGCCCGAGGACTTCGAGGATCCGCGGCGTCCGATCGGTTTCGTAGAACCAGGTGGAGGTCGTTTCGTTGCCCTCGACGAGCGCGACCGGGGTCACGCCGACTCCGAGCCGCCGGCCTCCGGCCTCCGAGAGCGGTCGAGGGGCGTTCTCATCGATCACGCGCGCCGGGGATCCCAGAACGATGAACACCATCCCCCGGGCCGTCTGCGAGCCCGGCGTGTTCTGGATCTTGAAGCGCGAGTCGGCGATCTTGATGCGACCAAAGACGAGATCCTTGAACTCGTTCTTGTCGGATCCGGGCGAGGGATCGCGCTTCAGCCAGTAGCGCTCCTTGAACAGGTCGCGCGAGATGTTCGAGTCGAGCGACTTCCACTCGGCGCGCTCCTCGGCGGTCAGAAAATACGCCTCGGGCGAGCTCGCCCAGTCCTCGAGCGCAACGGGTTTGGATGCCGCGAGCGTCAGGAGCAGAAAGACGACGGGGGCGGCGACCCGTCCCCATCTCTTCCCCCAGCCGCCCTCGAGCATCGCGGGCGTCTACTTCTTCGGCGGAGCCTTGGGCTTCGCCGCCGGCGCCGGGGCGGCCGCGGCCTTCTTCTCCGGGACGGTTCCGTCCGGCTTCAAGACGATGAAGTCCTCGGAGCGGTCGATGCCGGTGCTTGCGGGCGTGCCTTTCGGCGCGTTCAAATCGCGAACCTTCAACGTGAACGTGTAGTAGCCGGGCTCGAAGGACGAGAGCGGGATCTCGCTGCCGGTGGCGTAGTAGCCGGGGCCGAGCGGCTGCATCTCGGCCGGGCTCGTGTTGGGCGCGAACGCGGCCTTCCCCTCACGGAGAACGCCGATCGTCGCCATGATCCTCGGCTTCGGCGCGTCTGCGGCAGGCGCAGGGGCCGCACCCGCCGGCGCCGCGGCAGCCGGAGCCGGCGGCGCGGCGGCCGCAGCCGCTCCCTCGGGGGCGGCCGGATTCATCACCGTGTAGAAGTACCAGAGCGACTCGTCGCGTCCGAACTCGTGCGTGCCCTTGGGATCGACGCGGATCGGCTTCTCGATCCCGAACACGAACGGATCCGTCGGGCTCGGGCGCTTCGTGAGCGGCGTCAGGTTGCTCGCGAGGATGAGCGGCGACACCTCGAGGGTCGTGCCCTTCGCCGCCAGGTCGAACTTGACCATCCCCGAGGCGAGCTGCGTCGATCCGTCCGGCGCATAGAGCGCGAACGCCCCGCGGTAGCTGCCCGGAGGCACGACGATCGACTTCTCGTAGACCTTGTCCGTGCGCGGGCCGCTTTTCATGTCGAGAAGCGCCGCGTCCTCCCAGTAGGAGGCGACCTGCTGCCCGGCTTCATTCGTCACGACTCCGGCGAACTTCACCCCGGCTCCCGCCTTGTCAGCGGGCACCGCGAGCTCGACGGAGTAGAACGGGTCGCCCTGAATACTCCGGAAGGGGCCGCCCCAGAAATACCCGGAGCCCTTCGTGTTGTCCTTGACCATCGCGTCGAGCGACGCCTTCGTCGCCGCGGGGATCACGGCGGCGGCGGGCGCGGGAGGAGGAGCGGAGGCCGGCCCTGTGGCGGCCGCCGGTGCGGCGGGACGGACGGTGCTGGCGGTCCCCGCCGGAGGAGCGGCAGCCGCCGAGCCGGAAGCCGGAGCGGACGCG
This sequence comes from Acidobacteriota bacterium, assembly GCA_030948185.1. GTDB lineage: Bacteria > Acidobacteriota > Thermoanaerobaculia > UBA5066 > Gp7-AA6 > JALYUA01. The sequence goes on along the minus strand of JALZAT010000028.1, from coordinate 8,730 downwards.
GCACCCGAGGCGGCCGCCGCGGCGGGCTGGCCGGAGGGATTGATGATCGATTTCTCCGCGACGACGGCAATCGCGCGGTTGATCTCCGCCGCGTTCTGAAGGTCGTCGGTCCCGCGCTGCTGGTCGACGGTCACGCGCGCGTTCAATTCCGGAACCCCTTCGATGCGGCCGCGCTCGTAGTACCAGGTCTGGATTGTCGCGTTGGAAGACTGTTCGACACCGAGCTGCGGCGCGCCGAGACCCGTGTCGGGAGTGGCGGTTCCGGAGGTCTGCTGGGACGGACGGGAATTCATGACGCGGGTCGGGGCGCCCAGGACGATGAGCATCCGGCCGCGGTTGGACTCGGCTCCCCGTTGCCGGCGAAGCTTGAACTGCTCGTCGGCGGCGGCGATCCGGCGGGAGATCTCCGCCTTGAAACGTTCTCCGCCGCGCTTGGCCCAATAGGCGGCGATGTACTTTTCGGCCTCGTCATCCGTCTTCAGGGCCGAGAACTCCCCGCGCTCGGCGGGGGTCAGGAAATCGGCTTCGGGCGACTTCGCCCAGTCCTTGTGTTTCGAGAGCTGAGCCATCGCGACGGACGCAAAAACGAACGCGGCGAAGGCAATGGTGGCTTTTCTCACGTTTCCTCCTCGACAGAGGGCGAATTCTATCCGCAAGGGAGACAAACCGCCGCAGCGATGCGGTTGTTCCCTTCGCATCGACCCGCCCGGCGCCGGCGGGTCCTGGCTTTCGGCCGCGGCGTTCGCTGCGCGAACAGGCGGCCGAGAGGCCGCTTAGCTTAGAAAAGAAGACTGAAGTATCGCCCGGGCTCACACTTCTCTCTATGAGCGGAAGTGGTGCACCGGCGGGTGGCGCCGGGGGAGGCCCCCGGTAGCGTCAGCAGGCCGGCGCGACGATGTTCTCGATGCGCCTCGTCAATGAGCGCCGGCCGATGCACGCTACCGGGGTCCCCGGCGACAGGACCCGCCGGCGCCGAGGAGGTCGACTAGCGCTTCTCCACTTTAGCCAGCGCGGCGCTCCCGGCGATCTTGGCCAGCGCGAAGCGGCGGTCGGGCTCCGGGGGGCGGGACCTGGCCTCCTCGCGGAGGACGGTGATCACGTCGTGAACCTGTCCTTGCATCTTCTCCATCCGCTCTTTCATGTGGAGGATGACCTCGACTCCGGCCAGGTTGACTCCCAGGTCGCGGGTCAGGGTCAGGATGATCTCGAGCCGCTCGATCGTGTCGGAGTCGTAAAGCCGGGTGTTCCCCTCGGTCCGGGCTGGCCGGAGAAGGCCCTCACGCTCGTACATCCGGAGCGTCTGGGGATGGATCCCGAAGCGATCCGAGATCACGCCGATTCGGAAGACGCCCGGTCGGTTCATCTTGCCGACTTCTTGCTGTCGACCTTGGTGTCGACGGCGATCGCCTGCTTGCGCTCCGTCTTCGGCGCGACGATCTTCAGGACCCCGTTGCGCAGGGTCGCCTTGATGGAGCCCGGGTCGATCGACGCAGGCACGGCGAACTCGCGGGAGAAATTGCCGTAAATGCGCTCCATCCGCACGAAGTGCCGCGGCTCGACCTCCGGGTCCGTCTTGCGATGGCCCGAGACGCGCAGCTTGCCGTCGACGGACTCGAGCCGCACGTCGCCGAGAACGACGCCGGGGATTTCGATCTGCAGGATGATCTCCTCGGCGTTCTCGAACACGTCCGCGGCGGGGGACCAGAGCGCGGTGTCGACGCCTTCATCCGGGAACTCGGTCCGATGGATCGTGTCCTCGAAGAGGCGGTTCATCTTCTCCTGGATCGCGAAGAGGTCCTGGAGAGAGTTCCACTGAAATACGCTCATGGGATAAGAGTCCGGGGTCGGAGCCCGGGAGTCAAGGACTTTGCGCCGCGTTGCCGGGCGCGCCGTCCGATCCTCCCGGACCCCTCTCCGGGTGCTGATTCATTACTTCTTTTCGGCGTCCACGTACTCCGTGTCGATGACTTCGTCTTCCGATGAAGGCCGGTCACCGGAAGCAGAGCCACCTGAGCCTCCCGTCTGTGAGCCGCCCTCGCCGCCCGAGCCGCCCTGTTGTGCGCCCGACGCGGCGTTCTTGTACATCGCCTCGGCGAGCTTGTGCGAAGCCTGCTGCAGCCGCTCGGCCGCCTGGTTCATGTTCTCGGCGCCGCCGGCCTCGAGAGCCTTCCTTGCGTCCGCGAGGGCAGACTCGACATTGCCGATGTCGCCCGGATCGAGCTTGCCCTTGTTCTCGTTGAACGACTTGTCTACCGAGTAGATCAGGCTGTCGAGCCGGTTCTTTGCCTCGATCTCCTCGCGCCGCTTGCGGTCCTCTTCGGAGTGCGCCGACGCGTCCTTGACCATCCGGTCGATCTCGTCCTTGTTCAGGCCGGACGACGCCGTGATCGTGATCTTCTGCTCCTTGCCCGTCCCGAGGTCCTTCGCGGAGACGTTCATGATGCCGTTGGCGTCGATGTCGAACGTCACCTCGACCTGCGGGATTCCGCGGGGCGCCGGCGGGATGCCCACGAGGTGGAACACACCGATCGCCTTGTTGTCTCTCGCCATCTCGCGCTCGCCCTGGAGCACCCGGATCTCGACGGACGTCTGGTTGTCGGACGCGGTCGAAAAGGTCTCGCTCTTCTTCGTCGGGATCGTGGTGTTGCGCTCGATCAGCTTCGTAGTGACGCCGCCCAGCGTCTCGATGCCGAGCGAGAGCGGGGTCACGTCGAGCAGGAGCAGGTCCTTGACGTCGCCCGCGAGGACGCCGCCCTGGATTGCCGCACCGATCGCGACCACTTCGTCCGGATTCACGCCCTGGTGGGGATCCTTCCCGAAGAGCTCCTTGACGATGGTCTGGATGCGCGGCATGCGGGTCTGGCCGCCGACGAGCACGACCTCGTCGATGTCCTTCGGCTCGACGCCGGCGTCCTTCATGGCCTGCTTACAGGGAGCCATGGACTTGCTGATGATGTCTTCGACGAGCTGCTCGAGCTTCGAGCGAGTGAGCCGCAGCTGGAGGTGCTTGGGACCGGACGCGTCCGCCGTGATGAAGGGCAGGTTGATCTCGGTCTCGACGACATTCGAGAGCTCGATCTTGGCCTTCTCCGCCGACTCCTTCAGGCGCTGCATCGCCATGGCGTCCTTGGACAGGTCGACGCCCTGGTCTTTCTTGAACTCGGCGAGGATCCACTCGATGATCCGCTGGTCGATGTTGTCGCCGCCCAGATGCGTGTCGCCGTTGGTCGACTTGACCTCGACGACCCCCTCGCCGACCTCGAGGATCGAGATGTCGAACGTTCCGCCGCCGAAGTCGTAAACGGCGATCGTCTCGTCCTTCTTCTTGTCCAGGCCGTACGCAAGCGCCGCGGCGGTGGGCTCGTTGACGAGCCGCTCGACCGTCAGGCCGGCGATCTGGCCCGCGTCCTTCGTGGCCTGCCGCTGCGCGTCGTTGAAGTACGCGGGCACCGTGATCACGGCCCGCGTCACCTTCTCGCCGAGATAGGCCTCCGCGGCCTCCTTCAGCTTGCCGAGGATCATCGCGGAGATCTCGGGCGGCGAGAATTCCTTGGCCGAAGCCTTCACCCGCACGTCGCCATTCGGTCCTCGCGCGACCTCGAATGGGACCATCTTCATTTCGTCCGTGACTTCCTCGTACTTGCGGCCCATGAACCGTTTGATGGAAAAAACCGTGTTCCTGGGGTTCGTGATCGCCTGGCGTTTGGCCACCTGGCCGACGAGGCGCTCGCCGGACTTTGAGAAGGCGACCACCGACGGGGTCGTGCGGTTGCCCTCCGCGTTCGGGATGACGACGGGATCGCCACCCTCCATGACGGCCACGCACGAATTCGTGGTGCCGAGGTCGATACCGATGATCTTGCTCATTGTTCTTGGTTCCTCTCCCTTGCGGATTTCAGAAAGGAGAGGATACGATGTGAGCGGGGTTATGTCAAGTCTATAGATCTGCTGTTTTAGCCCTTTGCGCTCATATCTTAAATAGCGGATTCGGCATGGCTTACTCGATCACCTGAACTCCCGGCCTTCGGTCCTGAGGTCCTTTCTTGGGCCTTGCCGGTCGGATCTCCGACACCGGAGCGAGCGTTCGGTCAAACGAGAGGTCGAGGTCAATCTCGCCCGACGGGCTGCGGCCGTAAAGCCCGAATTTGCCATCCTCCGATCGGAGGATGTACCGGTACTTGCGGCCATAGGGGTCCACGAGCGCCTCCTCGTCCAGGATCCCCGCCGTCACGAGGTCCCGAAGCGCCCGCGGATACTGCCCGGAGGAATCGTAGAACACGCGAACGCCCCGCTCGAGGCTCGAGAGCCGCTCGAGCGAGACCGATTTCAGAAAGTCGGCGGCCTCCCGGCGATCGCCGACCGGCCGGGCAAAGAGGTTCCATGGGTTGCGGGGCACGAGGTAGAACCCGGCCCCCAGGATCGCGAGCGCGGCCGCCCACAGCAGAATCGTCCGACCGGGCGCCGCAGGCGCCGCGGGCCTCGCCGCGGGGGCGGAAGCCGCAACCGGCGCGGGCTCCTTCGCCTCGACGATCAGGTTGCGTCCCACGAGCTCCGCCAGTCCCTTGTACGCCTCGAAGTCGGAGAGAAACGCGCGCTCCAGGATGTCCGCCACGCTGCGGATGCCGTCGATCCACTTCCAGGTCTCCGCCTCCGCGCGCGAAACGACCAGCGTGCCCTCGCCCGCGCCCTGCGCGGAGGAAACGAGCTTCAACCCTTCGACCCCGGGCGCCCGCTCGAAGACGACGGCGCGGGAGGCCACCTTCTTTTCGAGAAGCGGCCACTCGTCCAGGATCTGCGCCGCCTCCATCAGGATCGATTCGGTCGGAACGGGAGACATGTGGTCCGCGTCGTAGTCGATCGGTCCTTCCTGCGTGAAACGGAACCGGCCGTCCGCCCATCGGAATGCGGAGTAAACGATCCTCAGGATCTGGAGACGAAGCGCCTGCCGGAGATCCTCGGGGCTGACGAGCCGTTCCCGGATGAGGAGGAATCCGAGCCGCTGCTGGGTCTCCGTCTGAGTCTTCAGGATTCCTTCGAGCTGCGACTCGGTCAGTCGCTCCGCGCGGACCAGCAGGTGCCCGATGCGGTTGTCGAGCCGCCGGTTCGCGGACTCGGCGGCGACGACGCTGCCACCGAGGAAGGAGATCGTGACGGTATCGTCCTCTCCCTCGACGGTGAGGACGCCGCTCTTGCGCTGAAGCCCGAGCACCTGAAAGATGTCGTTCAGCGAAAAAACGCGGAGCGTGCCCTCAAGCCCCATGCGATTCCCTCCAGGAGCGGACGAGGGAAAACAGCCAGAGGAGCGCCGCCACGGCGACAAGAGCCACGACCTCCCAGCGGCCGCTGCCCGACGGCGGGAGCTCCCGGGGATCGAAGAAGCGGCCGCCGATGACGGCGACCGAGAGGAGAAACAGAAAGAGGAACATGCGCGTCACTCCGGCCGCCGTCCGGCCGGAGAAAATCCGATGGGTCCCGGGAAGCACGAGCGAGAACAGGCGGCAAAGGGCGTCGCGGCCCTGGACGCGCCGCCGGATCTCCCGCGCCTGCTGGACATGCGCCTCGATTCCGGCGCTTTCTTTGCGCACGTGCAGCCGGACGCACGTCGTGCAGTAGTGGGGCTGATCCGAGAACCGGCGGCACGAGTCACAGATGGCGATGCCGCAGCGTTCGCACTCCGCGGCGAGCGGCCTCTTCCCGCGCGCCGCCGTAAGCGCGAGCGCCGCCGCGATCGCCAGCCACGGGCCGAGGGCGAACGGCGTCGCGAAAAAATCGAGAAGCGCGAATGGCCGCGCGTGGCCCGGCAGCCGCCGGCTCTTGGGCTGGCGGTTCCACTCCTCGACCCTGCTTCGCGCGCGGGAGAGCGGGTAGCCGGCGGAGATCACGCGGGACAGCGTCGGATGGTCCGTCCAGAGACTCACGTCGCGCGCCGACAGCGATCGCGCCCGGGCCATCGCCGCCGTCTGACCGTCGAAGTCGTATGCCTCGCCGCGCGCGACCGCCAGGTTGTAGTGGATCTGCGCGTTCTGGGCGCGCTGCGCCGCGGCCTCGTAATCGCGGATCGCCTCCTTGAAGTCGCCGTCGCGGAAGTGGACGTTTCCGCGGTTCAAAAAGGGGCGATAGTCGGCCGAGTCCGCGATGGTGGCCCGCTCGTACGACGCGATCGCGCGCTCGGAATCGCCCGACCGATCCGCGTACATTCCGAGAAGGAACCACACATCCGGGTCCTCGGCGAAAACCGTGGACGCCTGACGCAGCCCGTCTTCCGCGCTTCCGTCCTCCCGCCGCTCCTCGAGATCGACGGCCGCGACCCAGAGCGGCGATCGCTCGATGATGTTCTCCCGGGAAACGGCGGCGAGAGCCGGCGCGAGAATTCCCGCGGCGAAAAGCCCCGCGATGAGCGCCGTTCGTTCGCGCGACGTCGCGTAAGGAAAAACGAGGATGCCCCAGTAGAGCAGGATCCAGCCGGGCCCGAGCCCGAACGCGAGGGGTAGCGCCGCGATCAGGATTCCCAGAGGGATTCCGGCGCCGCGCCCGAGCCGGCGTGAGCGCTCCTGGATATCGTGCACGATCCTCGACCAGTTCTTCGCCCCGAGAACCAGAATGAGCCCGAAAAGCGTCGCGAGCAGCGAAGCGGAAATCCAGACGGCGAGCGACGACGCCGCGGAGAGACGGGACTCGCGGACCGCCAGCAGCGCCGACAGCGCCTCGGGCACCTGCTGCGAGGCGTGAGCGTACCGCTTCGATCGAAGGAGGAATCCCACTTTCGAGACCACGGCGTCGAAGTTCGCGTCGTCGAGGAGGATCGCGGCGTCGTATGCGCGCGCGGCGCGCTCCGTCTTGCCGATCGACTCCGCCTTGCGAGCCTCGTGGACCGCCGTTCGCGAGAAGTCGGAGAGGCGCCTCACGCCTACCGCTCGCGCGGAGCGCTTCAGTTCCGCGAGCGCGGCGGCGGCTGCCTTCGGATCGTCTTCGAGGTGCGCGCTCAGAAAATCGAACCAGTGCGAGCGGTAAAGACTTCGCGTGATCGGCGGAGGAAGCGGCGAGATCGCTTCCTGCGCCCGGAGCGTGGGCGCGGCGAAAACGAACGCAAGGGAGAGGAAAAACGCGGCGGCGAACGGTACGAGCGCGGTCCGGGCCAGGGTTGCTCGTCGTGTCGCCATCAAGCGATCGTCCGGCTACCGCCTTGCCGGACGGGTCACCTCGACAAAAGCGAGGCGCAGTTCGTAGAGCACGCGCGCGAGAAAATCGGATTCTTCGAACGAGAGGTTGTTGCGGGTCTTCGATTCGAGCACGCCGAGCCAGTCGATCATCTGCCGGGCGACGGCGGGATCCCTGTGCCGGGCGCCGGAAGGATCAGGCAGGAGTCCCATCGCGGAGTACGCGGTGGTCGCGAGCGACCGCACGATTGCGCTGAACTCGCCCGCCGGCTCGCCGGGCGGCGGTTCCTCGTCACCCCCCTCCCGGGGCTCCCCCTCAGCCTGTTCCGCCGGGGGCGCAGCGGCGGAGGCGGGCGAGGAGGCCGCAGATGCGGCCGGCGCCGCGGCAGGGGGCGCAGCGTCACGTGGGGGCGGAGCCTGCGGGGGCGCGGCGGGGGGCGGTGGAGATGGAGGCGCCGGACTCTCCTCCGGCTCGAAGTCGGGCCGCAGCTCCCCGTCCGCGGTGAACATCCTGCGGTCGACGACGCGGATCGGCTTGTCCTCTTTGTCCGCCACCGATCAAATTTTAACCGAGAATCCCGATCTACGATGTTCGGTGTGAGGAATGCCGAGAATGCCGGGAACGCCCTCTCGAAACTCGCCGAGCTCGTCGCGAAATTGCGCCGCGAATGTCCCTGGGATCGAGAGCAGACGCCGGAGACGATTCGCGCGTACCTGCTCGAGGAGTGCTACGAAGCGCTCGAGGCGCTCGACTCCGGCGACCCTGCGGCGCTGCGCGAGGAACTCGGAGACCTGCTCTTCCAGATCTTCTTTCTCGCCGCGCTGGCGCAGGAGCGTGGGTGGTTCGACCTCGAGCAGGTTGCCACCGCCGTGGCCGTCAAGATGACCGGGCGCCACCCGCACGTCTTCGGCGAAACGCGGGCGAAGGACGCCGCGGAAGTGAAGCGCGGCTGGGAGAGCCGGAAGCGGCGGGAAGCCGGCGCCGGAACCGACCCCTTCGAGAGCCTGCCGGCCTCGCTTCCCGCGGTCGCGGCCGCGTACCGCATGGCCTCGCGCGCCGCCGACCTCGGTTTCGACTGGGAGCGCGACGCGGACGTGGCGGCAAAGATCGAGGAAGAGCTCGCGGAATGGCGCGAGTCGGCGGGGACCGGAGACCCCGCTGCCGAAGAGCATGAGATCGGCGATCTCCTTCTCGCGGTCGTCAACCTCGCGCGCCGGCGCCACGTCGACCCGGAGGCGGCGCTTCGCCGCGCCAACTCCCGCTTCCGCGCGCGCTTCGCCGGCGTCGCCCGCCGCGCCGCGGAAAGCGGCAGGGAGATCAGTCAGATAACCGCTGACGAGCTGGATCGGTATTGGGAAGAAGCGAAGGAGGAGGAGGTTTGAATCTGACGCGCGGCTTGCGCCTCGCGTCTATCCGGTCATCGTCGGCAGATCGGGTCATCGGGTCATCTCACCATCTGACCATCGGGTGTCCGCTTCGCGGAGTCGCATGCGGCTCGACGCGCCCCACCGGGGGTGTAGGGGCGGGGCTTGACCCCGCCCGCCCGGTGCATTGTTCCAATGTGGCGGGGGG
>JALZAT010000027.1 GCA_030948185.1 Acidobacteriota bacterium | reverse complement strand
GCCCTGGCCTCCGCCGTTCGGACCGGGAGGCCGGCCGCCACCCCCGCCTCCGCGGCGCCTGCGCCGCCGGCGCCGGCGGTGCGGACGGGGTAGACCCTCACCCGAGCTCGGGCTCTCGGCCTGAATGGAAACGGACTGGGGAAACTGGGGAACCAAGGGGTCTTCGGACATGAACTCCCAAACTTCCCGCCGCGCTGACTCGAGGGGTCCGGGCGGGACCGAGGCGGCGTCAGTCTAGCAGAGAAAAGGTGGTGGGTGGTAGGACGTAGGTGGTGGGGGCCATTTCGCCCCCCGGCCTACCACCTACCACCTACCACCTACGCAAACAGGGCCATCACCCGCGATGGCTCGGCCGGCGGCACCCCCGACATCCCGAAGACGTCCCGGGCGTGCTCCGGCGAGGAGACCCCGACGAGGCTCACGCACATGCCCGCCGCGGACCGGGCGAACTGGATCGCCCGCCGGGCTGCAGTCGTCGCCTCGGGGAATGCCTCCTCGATCTCCTCCGGCAGCTCGACCGCCAGCCGCCCCTGCAGAAGTGTCGCCGATCCGAACACCGACAGACCCAGTGCCTGAGCGGCCCGCAGAAGCGGAACCTTGCCCCGGCCGGTCTCCTGGGAGGAGTACGCGATCGCCTGCGCCATCGCCAGGTTCACAGGCGCCTGGACGGCGCAGAAGTGATGCTTCTCCCCCGCCACCTCCCGCGCCACCTCGAGCGTCGAAGCCATCGAAAGGTGCTCCGGGTGCTCCGGCGGGACGCGAAGCCCGTCCCAGGTCGCGAGCCCCCACTCTCCGATTTCGCCCGCGTCGACCGCCGCCTCCAGGACCTCGGCCGCGGCAACGAGCCGCTTGCGGAAAACGATTTTGTCGACGGCGGCGTGCTGGGACTCGATGTTGTGGAGGTAATAGAGGTCGATGGTTTCCAGTCCCAGGTTCGCCCGGCTTCGGGCGATCTGATCCCTCAGGTAGGAGGGGGCCATGCAGTGGCCCCCCGAGACGATCTCTCCTTTAGGAGCGATCCCGGAGTCGACGAAGGTTTCCAGAATGTACGTTCGAGGCGGGCGCGGATCGTCCGCGTCATGGGGCAGATAGCCCCCCTTCGTGGCGACGAACACCTCGTCGCGGGCGACTGCCCCCGTCCCGATGGCCCGGGAAAGGGCGCGCCCGATCACGCGCTCGCTCTTCTGGCCCCGGTAGTTGATGGCGGTGTCGAGGACGTTGATCCCGCACTCGAACCCGATGGCGATCGACTCCGCGTAGCCCTCGTCGGTCGCGGCGTCCTCCTTACCGAGGTAGGTCCCCAGGCCGATCGAGGAGAGAAAGACCTTGGCCGTGACCTCCCGGAAGTGGCCTTTGGCCGCCTTCGCCCGGGCGGCGAAACGCCGGGTTCCCTCGAAAGTCGCCTTCCCGGATATCACCGATGGAGGGTATCAGGGAGAGGACAGTCGGCTGCGGCATTCGCTTCGCGAACAGGCGGCCGAGAGATTGCTTCCCTGAGATCGGAGCCGAGGCCTCCCGACGGAGCTCGCGGACTAACCCGCGACGCAGCCGAGATTTGGATATCCAGCTCCGAGGACCGCGGCCACGTCCGGCACCCTGAGCCAGTTCGACAGGACCGTGCCGTAGTACGAGCGAAAATCGATCTGCCACGGGAGGTTGCCGTTGTTGTCGAGGTGCGCCAGATCGGGGGGCGGCCCGTAGATGCCCCGGATGGCCGCCGGCCCGACGACGAAGTGCACGCCCGCCGTCCCGTGGTCCGTCCCGAAGGAGCCGTTCTCCTGCACGCGGCGGCCGAATTCGGACCACGTCATGACGAGCACGTTTTGAGCTTTTCCCTGCCCGTCGAGGTCGTCGGAGAACGCCTTGATCGAGTCGGAGATCGCCTTCAGGAGGTTGTCGTGGGTGGTCTTCTGGGCCGCGTGGTTGTCGAACCCTCCGTAGGTGACGTACAGGATCTGGGTTCCGACGTTTCCGACGATGAGCTCCGCGCAGAGCTTGAGCGCGTTGGCGAGGCTGTTGTTCGGATACGTCGCCCTGGGGACATAGCCGCTGGCGATCGTCTTGAGAGTGGCGGAGGAGCTCGCCGCGTCGCGCGAGATGTCTTCGATCCGCTCGTTGCGGTTGGCCACTTCATGCGGAAGGTTGTTCTGCGCGACGAACGCGTTGACCTGGTTGTTCGCGTCCGAAGTGTTTGCCCCGTCGGTCGCGTACGAATAGGACGCGACGCTCGTGAAGGACGGGAACACGACCTTGTCGGCGAGCAGCGTCCTCGGAAGGGACTGGGAGATCGCGCAGCCGACGAGCGGGTTGGTGTTGTCCGCGAGAGCGCGGTCGGCGTACCGCCCCAGCCATCCGTTTCGCTGCATGAGCTTCGGATCGGCGGTGTGCCAGATGTCCCGGGACGTGAAGTGGGACAGGTTGGGGCTCGGATAGGAGACGCCCTCGATGACGGCCACCCGTCCGGCGTCCCACAGCGACTTCATGCCCGCCATCGCAGGGTTCAACCCGAGGCGGCCGTCGAGGTCGAGAACGTCGGACGCCGGAACGCCGATCGTCTTGCGGTACGTGGCCGAATAGAGGGTGTCGGTGTACGGCACCACGGTGTTCAGGCCGTCGTTTCCTCCTGCGAGCTCGATTACGACCAGGACCCGGCTCGCGTCGCCGGCGGCGACGCTCTCCTCCAGGTACCGCGTGCCCAGGATCGGGAAACGCGGCACCATCGCGGAGACGGTCGCGAAACCGGCTCCCCGGAAGAGGAACTCCCGGCGGTTCAGCGGCATCCGTTTCTCCTCAGCACAGGTGGTACTCCGCGCTCGTGATCATGAGGTGCGCGAGCCCCCGTATCTTCTGATCGACCTGCGTGGGCGTGTTGGTCCAGAAGCCGCGGCTGCCGTCCGGCCGCGAGTCGACGTACTTCTCCCACACGGCCAGAATCTCCGGGGGCGCGTCGGCGAGACCGAGCCGGTCGGCGAGCGCGTTGACCACGTCACGCGCGGTCGCCAGCGTCTTGCCCGCAGTCAGCGCCGCGACGTCGATGCGCGTGCCCGTCGTGCCCCGGTTCGTCGTGAGCGAATTCGTGAAGGAGGCACGGGCGAAGACCGTCCCGGTATTGATCCAGTCGAGGTCTCCCTCCCAGCCCCTCGCGTCTACAGGACTGAACAGGTTGAGCCCCATCGGCACGAGGTTGGCGGCGGGCGTGCTCATGTCCGTCTTCGCTTCGAGCTGGTGAAGGGTGGCAACGATGTACTCGACGGGGCTCCGGATGAGCGACTTGCGCGCGTGCGGCTCGTAAAACTCCTCCATCCGGAAGATGTGATCGACCACCGCACGGATCGAGCGGTTGCTCGAGACGTAAACGGCCGCGAGCTCGTCGAGGACCCACGCGGGAGGGTCGTTGTACGCGAAGAAGGACCAGAGGTTCGCGCCCAGGAACCTGCCGGAAAGGCTGGCGCGTGCGTCCGCCGCCTCGAGGATGATGCGGATGGCGTCGGTCCCGTCCCAGGTACCCGTCTGGCCGAGAATCGTCTTGCTGCCCGTGTCGTGATTGCTCGCGGAGAACGAGAAGACGTATTGCGAGGCGGGGGCGCCCGATGGCTTGGTGATCGTCCATCCGGTCAGCGCGCGCGCCACCTCCGTCACGTCCTGCTGTGTATAACGGTCGACGCCGAGCGTGAAGAGTTCCATCACCTCGCGCGCGTAATTCTCGTTCGGCCTTCCCTTGGTGTTCGTGTAGTTGTCGAGCCAGATCAGCATCGCCGGATCCTTGCTGATCGCAAGGATCAGGTCGTCAAGCCGGCCGAGAGCCAGCGATCGCTGCGTCTTGTTCTGGATGAGCATCAGGGTCGCGTCGTTCACCTTCGCGATCCCGGACGTCAGAACCTGATTCCAGAAGAAGGTCATCTTCTCTTCGAGCGGGCGCGCGGTGAACGCCATGCGGTGGAGGAACCACTTCTGGAGGCCCGTCGCCGTGTTGAGGTCGTACGGGGCGGTCGTCGCGGGAGGAACGGGCGTCGTGAGCGCCGTGAGCGCGCTCTCGAGCGCGGAGTTGTCGATCGCGTCGGTGTTCACGAACGACCGGACGGCGGCATCGTGGCCCATCGCCGTCAGGGCGTCGATCTCGGCCGGCGTCCCGCCGAACCCGGCGCGTCTCGCCAGGTGGTGCGCGAAGGAGCGGGACCAGGAAATGCTCATTGAGAGGTAGGAGGGTGTTGCCCCTCCGGATGAGGGAGGATACCTCGAAAGGGGGTGAGGCCTGCAAGAGGCGGGAACGACGGCCCCTACACGTACGCCTTATTCACGAACCCCAGATTCGGCCATCCCGCGCCCAGGATCGCGCTCGAGTCGGCTTTCAGCCAGTCGGAGAGGATCGTGCCGTAGTAGGAACGAAAGTCGTTCTCGAAGACGAGGTTGCCGTTGGAATCGAGGCTCGAGAGATTCGGGGCGTTCCCGTAGATCCCCGGGTTGACCGCGTCCCCGACGACGAAGTGGGGCGCCGCGGTACCGTGATCCGTCCCGTTCGACGCGTTGTCCTGGACGCGCCGGCCGAACTCGGACCAGCTCATGAAGAGCACGTCGTGCGATTTGCCGTGCCCGTCGAGGTCGTCGAAGAAGGCTTTGATCCCGTCCGAGACCGTCTTCAACAGGGCGTCGTGGTCCTTGTCCTCTGCCGCATGGTTGTCGAAGCCGCCGAACGTCGCGTAGAGGATTCGCGCTCCCACGTTGGCGTTGATGATCTGCGCGATCAGGAGAAGAGCCGAGCCGAGGCTCCCGCTCGGATAGGTTCCTGCCGCGACGTAACCGGTGCCGACGGTCTGGAGCACGTTCGAGGACGTGATCGCGTCCTGCCCCATCTGGCCGACGCTGTCCACAGGCGTCGCGATCTCGTAGTCCTGCCCGTTCTCGCGGATGAACGCGTTCACCTGGTTCGTCCGGTCCCCCGTGGCGGCGCCATCCGTCTGGTAGGAATAGGTCGCGAGAGTCAGAAACGAGGGAACCTGGACGTTGTCGGCGAGAAGCGTGCGGGGAAGCGACTGACTGATCGCGGTGCAGGAGAGCGGGTTTCCGTTGCCGGCGATCGTCGCGTCGGCCCAACGCCCCAGCCAGCCGCGGTGCTGCTCGAGGGACGGATCCGCGGTATGCCAGATGTCGCGCGACGCGAAGTGCGACAGGTTCGAATTCGGATAGCCCACATTCTCGACCAAGGCCACGCGGCGGGCGTCCCACAGCGACTTCAACCCGGTCATCTGCGGATTCAGCCCCAGCTTCGAGTCGAGCGGGAGGACGGTGCCGACGGGGATCCCGATGCGCGAGCGCACCTGCGGGTACTTGCTGTCGGCGTACGGAATGACCGTGTTCAGCCCGTCGTTGCCGCCCATGAGCTCGAGGATCACGAGCGTCCGGTTCGCCGCGGCGGCGTCCGACTCGATCGACTCCTCGAACTTCTTCGCGCCCGCCACGGCCCACTTCGGCGCCATCGCGGAGACGGTGACGAACCCGGCGCTGCGCAGCAGGAAATCCCGGCGGGAGAAACCCATGGCGGCCTCCGGTTATGCGAAGTGGAAAGCGGCGCTCGTGAGCATCAGGTGCACGAGCCCGCGGACTTTCTTGTCGACGTTCGCGGCCGTGTTCGTCCACGCGACGAACTGCCCCGCGTCGTTCGTGTTCATGTAGTCGATCCAGGACTGGCGGACGGAGGGCGACACGTCCGACACGTTCAACCGGTCCGCGACGATGTCGACGACCTTGTCGGCAGACGACGCGTCCCTGCCCTGGAGGATCTTCGTCGGGTCGAACCGGGTCCCCGTCGCGCCGCGGTTGCTCGCCAGCGTGTTCGCCATCGTGGCGCGGTTGAACACGGTGCCCGTGTTCATCCACGAGAGGCCCCAGTCCCACCCCTTCGCGTCCGACGGATCGAACAGGACCTGGCCCATCCCGGAGAGCGACCCCGCCGGCGTTGCGAAGTCCGTCGTGCCCTCGAGCATCCGCACCGACGCGACGGCGTACTCGACGGGGCTGCGCACCCAGGTCTTCCGCGCGTGGCGCTCGTAGAACTCGGGGCTCGAGAAGATCGCGCGCAGCACCTCGCGGATCACGCGGCCGGAGGAGACGTAGACGGCCGCGAGCTGGTCGACGACGAAATCGGGCGGGTTCTCGTACGCGAAAAACGACCAGAGCTTTGCGCCGATGAACCGGCCGGAAATCGAGCCGCGCGCGTCCGCGGCGTTGAGCAGGATGTCGATCGCGTCGCCGACGTTCCAGTTGCCCGTCCGTCCGAGGATCGTCTTGCTCCCGTTGTCGTGCTGCGCGGCGTTCACGACGAAAGTGGCGCCGTTGTAGTTGTCGGCCTGCGAGTAGTTCTGGACCGTCCACCCCGTCAGGGCCCGGGCGAGCTCCGTCACGTCCTTCTGCGTGTAATTGCCGATGCCGAGGGTGAAGAGCTCCATGAGCTCGCGCGCGTAGTTCTCGTTCGGCTTCGCCGCCTTGTTCAGCCAGTTGTCGAGCCACACGAGCATCGCCGGGTCCGACGTCATCCTCGTGACGAGGTCGTCAAACCTGCCGAGCGCGTACTGCCGCTGCGTCTTGTTCTGGTTCAACATCAGCGTGACGCCGCGGACCTTCGAGATTCCGG
The DNA here is from genome assembly GCA_030948185.1 of Acidobacteriota bacterium. Taxonomy (GTDB): domain Bacteria; phylum Acidobacteriota; class Thermoanaerobaculia; order UBA5066; family Gp7-AA6; genus JALYUA01. The sequence goes on along the minus strand of JALZAT010000027.1, from coordinate 51,028 downwards.
ACGTCCAGTGGAGGTTCCAGAAATAGGTCATCTTTTCTTCGAGCCCCCGGGGCGAATAGGCCATCCGGTCGAGGAACCACTGGTCGAGCCCGCGGATCGTGGTCAGGTTGTAGTTCTTCGCGGCGAGCGCGGTCTCGTAGGCCGTCAGGTCGACCGAACCGTCGTCCACGAGGCGGGAGACGTCGCCGTCTCCGCCCAGGGCATAGAGGGTGTCGACCTCGGTGGGCGTGCCCCCGAAGCCGGCCCGGCGAAGGAGGTGCGCCGCTGAGTCCCGATCCCAATTGAAAGCGCTCATGGAAGGCCCTCCGGTGAACGGCCCTGGATGAGGGGTTGGACGAGGCGGGGCGGGATCGGTTTACGGCCTGATCAAGAACGGCCTTGGCAGGACGAGCCGCCCGGGGTTCGCCGGGGTCCGTCTCCGGGCTAGATGACTGGCAGAGGAATTCCGTGCGTTCGCGTAGTCCCCTCGACATCCGAGTCCCACCGCCCGGGGATGTCGGTCCCGCACTTCGGGCACTTTCCGTCCAGGAGCCTGTTCGCCCGCACCACGAAGCTCCTTCGCTCGATCACCGTCGTCCGGCAGTTGGGGCACCGGGTGTTCTCCCACTCCCCCACCCGTCCGGGGGCGTTTCCCGCGTACACGTACCGGAGGCCCTCCTCGACGCCGATCTCCGCCGCCCGGACGATCTTCTCGGCCGGTGTCGCGCCGCGGTCGTTCATCTTGTAGTCGGGATGGAACGCGGTGACGTGCCACGGGATGTCGGGCGACACGGATGCGACGAACGCCGCGGCGCGGCGCAGCTCGTCTTCCGAGTCGTTGAACCCCGGGATGACGAGCGTCAGGACCTCGAGCCAGATTCCCCGCTCGTGGATCCCCCGGATCGAGTCGAGGACGTTTCCGAGCACTCCTCCCAGCTCGCGGTAGTGCTTGTCGTCCATCGATTTCAGGTCGACCTTGTAGAAGTCGACCCACGACCGGATGAAGTCGAGCACCTCGGGGGTCCCGTTGCCGTTGCTGACGTATCCCGTGCGCAGGCCGCGCCGGCGGGCCTCTCGAAAGACCGCTACGGCCCATTCCGAGGTGATCAGAGGCTCGTTGTAGGTCGAGACCACCGTGGGCGCGCCCTGCTCCTCCGCGAGGTCCGCGAGAGTCTCGGGCGAGACGTCCCGTGGCGGCGCGACGGCGCGCGGGTCGCGGATCGACTGCGAGGTGAACCAGTTCTGGCAATACCCGCAGTGGAGGTCGCAGCCGAGCATTCCGAAGGAGAGCGCGTCGGTTCCCGGCAGCGCATGGAAAAAGGGTTTCTTCTCGATCGGGTCGCACTGGAGCGCGCCGACGTAACCCCACGGCACGCGAAGATGCCCGCCGTCGTTGTAGCGCACGCGGCAAACGCCCTCGCGACCCTCCGGGATCGGGCAACGATGGCCGCACGAGTAACAGCGAAGCCGGCCGTCGGGCAGTCGTTCGACGAGCTCGGGCGCCGAGTCCACCGTGCGGCTCGCGAGAATGGAGGCGACGGGCGACGAGGTCTTCGTGGTCACTTTTCTACGAAACAGTTTCGCCGCGCGGGAAATGCCGCTCGGGGTCCCTGCGTTATCATCCGCCGAATGTCCATTCCAACCCGGATTCTGGCCGCTCTGAGCCTCCTTTTCCCGTTCTCCGCCGCTCTCGCGCAGACGCCCACCCCGACCCCCGCGCCCACGACGGTGTCCACCGTCACGAGCTGGACGACCGAGAACAACCACGCCGTCTCCGGCGTCAACGTCAAACCCCAACCGGACGGGAGCGTCTGGTTCCTCGTGCCTTCGAACGACCGCATCGTCCAGCTGCAGCCCGACGGCATCACCTTGAAGCAGTGGCAGATCCGGCCGGATAAGAACATCGGCGCGAACCCCGTCGACTTCGAGATCGACGGCAAGTACGTCTGGTTCGTCGAGAACGGCGAGAGCCTGATCAACGCGGGCTTTTCCGCCATCGGGCGCCTCGACACGACCAATGGAGCCCTGCGGGAATGGGTGATCTTCGGGTCGCGGCCGACCTCGCTCTATCGCGCTCCAGACGGCAAGTTCTGGATCCCGCAGAGCAACGGCGTCATCGAGTCCGTCGACCCCGTGTCGCTTCAGGTCGTCAACTACGTCAGCCGCGGTGTGTTCGCGTACTCGGACTCGGTGATCGGGCCGGACGGCGCGCTGTGGCTGATCGACTTCGGCAACAACCGAATCGTGCGGTGGGAGCTCGGCGCGGCCACGGAAACCGGCTGGACTCTGTTCGACCCCGCCGGAGGACGGCTGAATCTTTCCCAGCTCACGTTCGACGCCGCCGGCAAGCTGTGGGTCTCGGAACTCTCCGGCAACCGGATCGACCGCTTCGATCCGGCCACGAACACGCTGACCGCCTGGGGCGGATTTCAGAACCCCATCCACTTCGATCTCTTCGGAAACAAGGTCTACGTCTCGGAAGCACAGCAGGCGCCCGGGATCGTCGCAGTTCTCGACCCCGTAATCGCCTTCGGGTCCGACATCGCGCTGACACCCGTGACGAACGTCATGGGCTCCACGATCAACCAGCGGGCGGCTCAAATCCGCGACTCCACCGCGATCGTCTCGACCTTCACGAGCACGAAGACCACGGTCGCCGCCTCCGACGTCGTCGTCGCCCTCGCCACGGTCGGCGTCCTTGCGACTCGTTTTCCGTCGACGAACGCGTATGGAATCGCGGCGACCCCGGGCGGCGTCTGGGTCGGAAGCGAGGGCCTGCTGCTTTTCGTCGCGCTCCAGACGGTCGGAACCGTGGCGGATCCCGCCGTTCCGGTCGCCGCCCAGTTCGGCCTCTCGCCGGGAGACCATATCGAGGTCGAAACCACCTTCTACAACAAGGGAAGCTCCCCGATGGCGGTGGACGCCCTGTATATGTACTCCCCCGGTTCGTTCGCGACGCGCCGCACCGTCAACCTCGATCCCGGTCAGACACTCGTTCTCCCCGACACCTTCTCGGGGGCCGCCTCCCTGCGCTACGCGACCTTCGGGCCGGTGCGTTTCCAGGTCACCTCCGGCAACGCCGGCGACCTGCTCGCCTCCGTCCGCTCCGCGCGAATACGTGAAGACGGGAGCTCGTTCGGATTTTCGATGCCGGCGCTCACGGCCACGGATGCGCTCGGATCGGGTTCCACGAAGACGCTCTTCACGGGGGCCAGGGACTCCGACGTCTCCGTCTTCGGGTTCTATTCGAGCAACGGCGCGGAAGCGACCGTCGCCCTGGTCGCGCCGGACGGGACCGTTCGCGGCACGAGCCCACTGCACGTCACGACGAACGGCTCGCAGGAGTTCAACCCCGCCGCAAAGGTCGTCGGACTGAGCCCCGAGCCGGGCGACACGATCCGCGTGACCGTGGCTTCCGGTTCGCTGCTGCCCTACGTGAACGTTCTCGACACGGGAAGCGGCGACGTCGCGACTTCGCTTCCTGCGGTGCAGACCACCGCGAGCATCCTTTCCAACGTGTCGAATGCCGGGTCCGGAGCCGCCACGTTCGTGTCCGACCTGTACCTCGCCAATGGCGATTCCGCCAATCCGGCGAACGTCACGCTCACGTTTTTTTCGTCCGGCTCGACGCCGGCGTCGCCCCGGCTCGCGACGGTGGCGATCCCTCCCGGGGGCAGCCTCGTGGTACAGGACGTCCTGACGATGCTCTTCTCGACGACGGGCGAAGGAGCGATCTCCGTCACCTCGGACGCCCCCGTCGCGGCTGCCGCTCGCGTCGTTTCGCGCCGGCCGGAAGGGGACTACGGCGCCTTCGAAGTCGCGGTTCCGGCGGGCGCGGGGAGCTCCCTCTCCGATCAGCCGCGGGACTCCGTCGGTGCGCCCCAGAACGAAGCCCGGCAGACGGATCTGCTGCTCTTCAACGGCGGAGGCGGATCCGTCGTGGTCACGGTGACCGGCTATGACGAAGGGGGCCACGCATTCGGCAGCATGGACGTGCCGCTCGCATCGGGACAGGCAGTCCGCCTCCCCGCGGTGCTTGCAACGCTCGGAAGCGGCTCGAGCTCGTCCGGCAGAGTCCGCGTCGCACTCGCCGCGCCCGGGGGCGGATTCGTCACCGCGCTCCTCGAGCAGATCGACCTCTCGACCGGAGACGTGGATTTCGCCCCGTTGAGATGAGGCGCGAGGCGCCGGAGCCTCCGTTCCGGCGCCATATAATTTCGAGAGTGCCCTCCCCCAGAACGGTGATCCGCGGATCCGGGATGTTCGTCCCCGAGGGCGTGGTCACCAACGAGCGGATGTCCCGCCTCATGGACACCAACGACGAATGGATCCGCCAGCGCACGGGGATCGAGGAGAGGCGCTACGCGCGCAAGGGAACGTCGTCCTGCGACCTCGGCGTCGAAGCCGCACGCCGCGCCCTCATTGACGCGGGGCTCGAGGCAGGCGACATCGACCTGATCGTGTTCGCGACGATGACTCCGGCACACTACTTCCCCGGCAACGGAGGGCTCTTAGCGTCGAAGCTCGGCCTCGATAAGACCCACGCTCTCGACATCCGCATGCAGTGCGCCGGATTCCTCTCCGGGCTTCACGTCTCCGACGCGTTCATCCGGTCGGGAACCTACCGGCGCGTGCTGCTCGTGGGCGCCGAATGCCACGCTTCGCTCTACCCGTGGTCCGAGGCGGAATGGGCGGTGATGTTCGGGGATTCCGACGGACCTGTCTCCCCGCAGGCCTATGCGTGGGGTACCGCGCAGCGCGATCGGGCGGTCATATTCGGAGATGGAGCCGGGGCTTTCGTCCTCGAGGCGCACGAGGAGGACGACGGGCGGGGACTCCTCGGCTTCGAAATGCGGACGGACGGTTCCCACTGGGACAAGCTCTATGTGCCGGGCGGCGGCTCCGCGTCCTTCCCTTATTTTTCGCCAAAGCAGTTCGAAGAGAACCTGACGGTGCCGGTGGTCGAAGGCCGGCAGGTGTTCCGCCTGGCCACGACGGCCATGCCGGCGATCGTGCGCGAGACCCTCGGCAAGCACGGATTCGCGGTCGGAGACCTTTCGCTGCTCCTCATGCACCAGGCGAACCTCCGGATCAACGAGTCCGTTCAGAAGAGCCTGGGACTTCCCGACGAGAAGGTCTTCAACAACATCCAGCGATACGGAAACACGACGGCCGCGACGCTGCCCCTCGTCTTCCACGAGGCCAAACAGGCGGGCCGCATCCCGCCGGGAAACCTCGTTTGCTTCACGGCGCTCGGCGCGGGGCTCCACTGGGGAGCGGGGCTCCTCCGCGCGTGACCGGCTCGGACGCCGCGCACCAAGAGTGAGCGCCGGGAAGCGAGACGGAACCGGGCTCGAAGAATCCGAGCCTGAGCGCCAGCGCGCCGAGGAAGAGCGGAGCCGGATCGAACGCCAGCTCGCTCAATCGCAGAAGATGGAGGCCGTTGGGAAGCTGGCGGGCGGCATCGCCCATGACTTCAACAACCTCTTGACCGCGATCGCGGGCTACAGCGAGCTCCTGATCGAGTCTCTGCCGGCAGAAGACCCGAGAAGATCGCACGCCCTCGAGATCCAGAAGGCCGGCGAACGCGCCGCCTCCTTGACACGACAGCTGCTCGCGTTCAGCCGGCAGCAGATGCTCGAGCCGCGCGTCCTCGACCTGAACGCCGTCATCGAAAGCATGGAGAAGATGCTCGAGCGCGTCATCGGAGAGCACATCCGGATCCGGACCCGGAAGGCTCACGACCTCGGACACGTGCGCGCGGACCCGGGCCAGATCGAGCAGGCGATCCTGAACCTCGTCGTCAACGCGCGGGATGCCATGCCTTCGGGCGGCATTCTCGAGATCACGACGGAAGCGGTCGAGATTCACGACCCGCCCACAGGGGAGGCTTTTCCGATGCTCCCCGGCGCCTACAGCGTCGTGGCGATCTCGGACACCGGCGTCGGAATCAGCGCGAACGACAAGGCGCGGCTCTTTGAGCCGTTCTTCACCACGAAGGAGCAGGGCAAGGGAACCGGGCTCGGGCTCTCGACCACCTATGGAATCGTGAAACAGAGCGGGGGGTACATCTCGTGCGACAGCGAGCCGGGCCGCGGATCGAGGTTCCGGATCTTCCTTCCCCGTGTCGAACAGCCTCTGCCGGCCGCGGACCCCGAACCCGCTCCGCAGAAGAGCCGTCCGAACCACGAAAAAATCCTGTTGGTCGAAGACGAGCCGGAGGTGCGGCGTCTCGTCGAGAAGGTCTTGAAGCTGCAGGGATACGACGTCGTCGCGGTGGCGACTCCGGCGGAAGCGCTCGAGATCGAGCAAGGCCTCGACCAGGAGCTCGACCTGTTGATCACGGACATCGTTATGCCGGGCATGAGCGGCCGCGAGCTCGCCGTGCGGCTGGCCCCGCTGAGGCCGCGGATGAAGATCCTGTTCGTTTCCGGTTACACCGACGACGCGGTCGTTCAGGAGGGGGCGCTCGAGCCCGGGACCGACTTCCTGCAGAAACCGTTCAGTCCTGCCGCCCTCGGCCGGAAGATCCGCGAGATTCTCGACGCGCGCCGCCGTCGGCACCCGGGAGCTTAAGGACGCTTCAATCGGCCCGAGAGCTCGTTCGCGGCTCCTATACTCGCCGCGAATGGAGGTCTCGATGACGACTCGACCCCGGGCGCCGCTCTCTTTCGCGATTCTCATGACGGCCGTCGTCGGTCTTCTCGCCGCCGCGGGCCCCGCGTTCGCGCAATCGGAGACCGCCGTTCCCGACGCGCCCGCGCCGCCGCGGCCGCCGGAGGGCGAGCGGATCATCAACTTTCCCTCGGCCGACGTCCCTCGCCCCGGCACGCTCACCCTGCTCTTCACGCACCGGTTCTCACAGGCGCTCGAGGACAGCGACATCCACTCGCTGTACTCGTTCGACTCCGGCGCCGACATTGGAATCGGGCTCGCCTACGCGCCGGTGACGAACCTCGACATTTCCCTGTACCGTTCGTCGAACGAGGACACCTACGAGCTCGACGCGAAGTACCGGGTCTTTTCCGCAGGCCCGTTCGCGGCCGCCGTGCGCGCCGGCGGCGACTGGAGAACGGTGCCGAACATCGAAAAGCGCTTCAGCTTCTTCGGGCAGGCGATCCTCGCGGTCACCATCGGATCGCGGATCCGGCTGACCGCGATCCCGACATACGTCTCCCGGATTGCAGGCAACACCTTCCTCGGTCACCAGCCCTTCTACGAGAGCGTCTTCAACTTGGGCGGCGCGGTGTCGATCGCCGTCACCCGAACGATGAACATCCAGGGCGAGGTCATGGCGCGCCGCAGGAAAACGGAAGCAGAGGGTGTGGCCTGGATCGCGTCGATCGAGAAGACCGTTCCGCGGCACCGCTTCGCGTTCACCGTCGGCAATCAGCGGACGACGACCGTCGACCAGTACGTGACATGGACTCCGCAGTTCTTCGGGCAGTCGTCGCACCGCTTCTTCATCGGCTTCAATATCGTCCGGCAGTGGAAGCTCTGAGCGGCTCTCCGGGAATCGCGGTTCACCGGCTGGGGGCGACGGACCGTGTCGTGTCCCTCCCGCCCGCCGCTCTGCTGCGGGCCTCCGACGGGAAGCGGCCGAGGCTCTCGACGGCGCTGCGCCTGGGCCATCGGGACGGCTCGCTGCTCGTGCGGTTCGACGGCCGCGACGACGGCAGGGTCGCGACGAAGAAGCGGCGCGACGACGCCCTCTGGGAAGAGGACGTCTTCGAGGCGTTCCTCGCTCCCGCCGACCCGCCCCACGTCTACTTCGAGTTCGAGGTGAACCCGCTCGGCACCCTGTTCGACGCGGCGATCCTGTCGCCGCGCCTCGTCCGCCCGACGATCTGCGTGGACGTCGAGTGGGACTGCCCCGGCTACCGCGCCCGCGTGCGGACGACCGAAACGAGCTGGTCCGCACTGCTCACGATCCCGCTCGCCCCGCTCTGCGGCGGAGCGCCGCCGCCGGACCGGTGGCTCGCAAACTTCTTCCGAATCGACCGCGGAAAAGAAGTGGAGTACTCGGCCTGGTCTCCCGTCTACCGCGACCCCGTCGACTTCCACGACGCGAGTCGGTTCGGAAGGCTGCTCCTGGAGTAGGCCGAAAAGATCCAGTCGCTCGCCGGAGCGAAGCGGAGGCGACGTGTAGAGGAGGCGACGTTTACTGAGGAAGGACGACTTCAGTTCTACGGTTGAACGCTCTTCCCACCGGCGTCGCGTTCGTCTCGATGGCGAACTCCTTGCCGAAACCCTTCGGCTCCAGGCGGCTCTTGTCGACCCCCCCCGCCGCGAGGTAGTTCGCGACGGCGTTGGCGCGGTCGAGAGAGAGCTTCAGGTTCAAGTCGTCCCGGCCCGTCGAATCGGTGTAGCCGCAAACGAATGCCTTGGCGTTCGGAAAGTAGGTGTTCAGGATTTCCCGCTGTTTGTTCAGGATCGGGAGCGCCTCGGGTTTCAAGTCCGACTTGTTGCTGTCGAAGGAGACCTTCTCGGAGTACTCGAAGACGAGGAGGCGTGCGGCGCCGAGCTTCTTCGCGAGGGCCGAGGGTTCCTTGGCGAACCGGAAGATCACCTGCGCGGTCTCGGGCGACAGGATCCGGATCCGCTTCTCGACGACCTGCCCCTCCGCGGTGGAGGCGCGGATCGACTCGAGGTCGTCGAAAGTGTCGATGTTGACGCGTTGCGGCGCCGTCCCGATCGGCTTCTTGCGGTACTCGACTTCAGCCTTGCCGGGCTCCGAGAGCACGTCGATCGTCATCTTGAGCTCGAGTCGCTTGGCGCAGCCGGTAGCGGCGGCGAGAGCGGCGAGAAGCACCGCGGAGCAAGAGAGTCCCCGGCGTCGCATCATGCCCCTTCTCCTGGATTCAAGGGTTTTCGGGCGCGGGGATTATAACCGGCACCGCGATGCGCGATTCGACCGGCCGGCCCTCGCGGTCCCGCGCCGGCTTGAACCGGTATCGAAGGATGGCGGCCCGCGCCGCGCGATCGCACTCCGGGCAGAGCGGCGAGATGACGCGGGCCTCCTTGACGTGGCCGTCTTCGCCCACGAGGAGCGAGAGACCGACACTCCGGTTGGCAAATTCCCGGGCGATCGCGAGGGAAAGATCGAGGGGAACCTCCGATTCACTTTCCGGGGGGAACGCGGGGCGCCTCGCGGAAACGGCGGGGCCGGACGGTGGGCCTGCGGCGCCGTCGGAAGGCCGCACCCGCGGCGGACGGGTCGGGGCGGAAGCAGGAAGCGGCTCGGAGCGGGCAGCAGGCTCGGAGCGAAGCTGCGGCGCGACTTCCCGTTGTGCCTGCGGCTCCCTCGCAACGGCGGCCGGCGAGGTTGCCTCGGGCGGCGCCTGCGTCGAGGCAGCCGGCACGGGAATGTCGGAGGCGACGGCGGCGGGCGGCGGAAGGGCCGGCCTCGCCGTCGGCTGGATCGACGGCACTTGCGAAATTGGAGTCGGAACCGGAATCGACGCGGACGGCGTGGGTCGCCTCGAAAGGAACACGACGCCGGCCGCCGCAAGCACTGCCCCGACGGCCGCGGCGGCGATCCATGCGCGGGAAACCCGCGGAGCGGCGGTCTCAGGCGACGCCGGCGGCTCGGACGGCCCCGCCGGGCCGGGAAGGGAGCGCCCCGTCCGGATCGTGGGAGCCATGTCCGCCTCGGCCGGGCGAACCGTCGGTGCGGATGCGGACTGCGAGATCCCCCGCGGAGTCGCCGCGCCTTCGGGCGGCAGCGACGCCACCGGAACGGACCGTGAGAGCCGCGACGGTTTGCCCGCCAGGAAACGCTCCAGCGCGGAGCTCATCTCCGCGGCGGTCGCGAAACGCGCGGCCGGATCGCGCGCCAGCGCCCGCATCACGATGGCCTCGAACGTCGCGTCGATTCCCGGCCGCTTGGGGCCGAGAGGCTCCGGGTCCATGGTGAAGCGCTTCATCGCCATGCGGACCGGATCGCTGTCCTGAAACGGATAGCTGTTCGAAACCATCCGATACATCGTGGCCCCGAGCGAGTAGATGTCCGCGCGGCCGTCGACGCGCGTCCCCGTGAGCTGCTCCGGCGCTATGTACGCGGGCGATCCGAGGATGGTTCCCGTGCGGGTGTGCACGACGCTCTGATCCGACTTGGCGATTCCGAAATCCATGAGGTAGGGGCGTCGCTCGACGTCGACGAGGATGTTCTCGGGCTTGATGTCCCGATGGATGATCCCGCGCCGGTGGCTGTAGTCGAGCGCATCGGCGACCCCCGCGGCGAGCGATGCGGTCTCCGCTTCCGACCACGGGCCCTTGCGCTTCAGCTCCCGGATCAACGTCGGCCCGTCGACGAACTGCATCGTGAACCAACAGAGGTCCTCGGCCTGGCCGTAGTCGAAGATCTTGATTATGCCGGGATGGTCGAGCGATGCCGCGACCCGGGCCTCCTGCCGGAACCGTTCCGCGAAATCGGGCTCCTCGCTGTCCGCCGAGAGCACCTTGAGCGCCTCGACGCGCCCGAGGCGCCGGTTGCGCACGCGGTACACGGTCGCGAACCCGCCCCGGCCGAGGTGGCCGAGCATTTCGTAACTCGAGTCGAGAAGGGCGGCGATGCGGGCTTCGCCGGGATCGCGCGGGGTCAACTGGTCACATCGCGAGGCCCCGGTCCGGCTTGCGGAACGGGACGCCCTGCGCGGCGAGCCACTCCTGCGCCCTCTCGAGCGCCTGATGCTCCTTGAACTGGAAGAAGCGCGCCTCCTCCTTCGGGTAACGAAGGAGGGTTTGCCGGTAGGGAACCGCCGGTTCCTGCGATTCGAGGGCGCGCGAGAGCTCGCGCCGGCAGTCGTCGTCTTCGCACCGCGAAAGGAACTGGTCGAGGTCCCCGCGCGACCGCTCTCCCTCGTCCCGGGGAAGCGCGACGAACCGCGGATCCTCCGAGAACTCGCGGTGCCGCGCCGGGTCGCGAACGAGCGCCTGCTCGACGTCCCCTGTCTCGCGGTCGAAGAAGTGGGTGATCTGCTGCGACCGGCTCTCGAAGGCGACGATGAGACCCTCCCAGTCGATCCTCAACACGGCGCGGGCCTCAGAACCAGGGAGAGGGGAGAGAGGTCAGAGGAGAGAGGTCCGGGACGTCTCCCTCACCCCTCACCCCTCTCCTCTCACCCTCTTCGGCCGGCATAAATCGGTATGATACGCGGTTCAAAGACGCATGAAGAAGATCGCAACATTCGATGATTGGATCGCGGCGTCCCGCGCAGCGCGCGGAAAGGCGCCGCGTCCTGTTCGGGCGCGCGCGCCCCACGCGCGGCCGAACAGGCTCAAAGATCTGTTGGTCAGAATTCGATGAAGAAGATCGCAACATTCGACGACTGGATCGACGCCTTCCGCGCCTGGCAGAAGGACATCGACCTGCGTCTGCCCCGATTCTCCGACTACGAGTTCGAAGCGAAATACGGGGACCTGAAGACGAACGAGATCGAATTCGGCGACTTCCGCGGCAACCGCAAATGGGAGCGCGTCACGCAGATCCCGCAGCAGCAGATCCGCGACGCGCTGCTGAATCTCATCGTCTACCAGGGCGACACGGAGTTCGCCTCCGTCGAGCAGCAGCGCAACCTTCTCGACAGTTCGCCGTCGGACTACGACACCGACAGTGTGTGCCGGATCATGGTCGAAGAGATGCGCCATGGCTGGCAGATGTGCCACCTCCTCGTGAATCACTTCGGAGAGACGGGGAAGATCGAAGCCCGCAAGCTGCTCGAGCGGCGCGCGTGGGACAACAACCGGTTGCTCGGCTCCTTCAACGTCGACGTCGACAACTGGGTCGACTTCTTCACCTATACCGAGTTCGTGGACCGAGACGGGAAATTCCAGCTCAACATGCTCTCGACCTCGAGTTTCGCCCCTCTGGCGCGCTCGATGGGACCCATGCTTCGCGAGGAGGGCTTTCACCTCGGCACGGGGCACATGGGCCTGCAGCGGATCGTGAAGGCGGGCCGTCTCCCCGCGCCGGTCCTGCAGAAGTACATCAACAAGTGGCTCTCGACGGCCTACGACCTGTTTGGAAAAGATTCCTCCTCTTCCGCGGAGTGGTTCTACGTGTGGGGTCTGAAGGGGCGGTACGACGAAGCGCGGCAGGCGGCGCAGGCGGACAAGGCGCACTTGAACGAGCTCTCCCGGGAGATGTACCGGCAGGAGGTCGACAAGCTCCTCGAGTCAATCAGCCGGCTTCTTCCCCCGGGAAGCGACCCGCTGGTCGCCCCCGACATGAAGTTCCATCGCTCGATCGGCGAGTTTGCGGGACAGACGTGGTCCGTCAGGGGCGAACGCCTGACCCTCGAAGCGTACGAGAAGCACGCTTCGGCAGTTCTCCCGAACGAAGAGGAGAAGCAGCTCGTCCGCGACCTCATGAAGGAGCCCGGCTGGATCGCCCCGCGAGAGGAAATTACCGCGTCCTGACCCCGATCCGCGACAAGCTGCTCGCCTGGTTCGCCGCGGAAAAGCGCGAGCTCCCCTGGCGCGGCTCAAACGATCCCTACTCCATCTGGGTCTCGGAGGTCATGCTCCAGCAGACCACCGTCGGCGCGGTGCGCGGGCGCTACGAGGCGTTTCTCGCGCGCTTTCCCGACGTCGCTTCGCTCGCGGCCGCGACCCGCGAGAGCGTTCTGGCGGAGTGGTCGGGCCTCGGGTACTACGCGAGGGCCCGCAATCTCCACGCCGCGGCGGAGATCGTCGCTCGCGAGCACGGCGGCACGCTTCCTTCGGACCCGGCCGTGCTCCGGCGGCTCCCCGGTTTCGGAGAGTACATGTCCGCCGCCGTGCCGTCGCTCGCCTACGGGGTGCGCGCACCCGCCGCCGACGCCAACGTCGAGCGCGTCGTCTCGCGCCTGTTCGCCATCGACGGCCTCGCAGGATCTCGGGCTCACCGCGCGCTCGTGCTCGGCGCGACCGAGCGCCTGCTGCCCGACGACCGACCTGGTGACCTCATCGCAGCGTTCATGGATCTCGGCCAGACGATCTGCACGCCGCGGACTCCAGCCTGTGGCATTTGTCCCCTGCTGTCGGAATGCGCGGGCGCCGCCACCGGCGATCCCGCGCGCTTTCCGAAGAAACCCGCGCGCCCGCCGATCGTCCGAGTCTCCTATGCAGCCGCCGATGCCCGCCGCGGCGCCAGGATCCTGATGGTTCGGCGTCCGCCGGGATGGCTCGGCGGCCTCTGGGAGCTACCCTCCGCCGAGGGACCGAATGCCACGGCCGCACGGCTCGCCCTCGCGCGGCGCCTTCGACCGATCGGGCTGCGCCTCGATCTTTCGGCGCCGCGGCATTTCGTCTCCCACACGATCGTCCGGCGAAGGCTCGACGTGGAGATCCTCCAGGCGGTCCCCTCCGGACGGGTGGGTCGGAATGCCTCCCGGGCGCCGGCGGCGAAGTGGTTCCGTCGGGACGAGCTCGAGGCGGCCGCGATTCCGACGCTCACCCGGAAGATCGCAAGCGCCGCGGGATTTCTTCGCGCGCAACTTTGACCGTATCCTAGTGGGGCGTGATCGCCTTCGCTCTTCTCTATTCCATCCTTCTCGCACGGGCGCCGGGCCCGACTCCGGCGCCGGCGACGCGGCTCACGCTCAGAAACGGAACGGTCTTTCTCCTTCGCGAGCCGCCCAGGATCGCAGGCAAACGCGTGATCTTCACGACGGTCGACGGTCGGGCGTTCACGATGGATCAGAGCGAGATCGAAACCGTCGGCGCTGCGCCGCGCCCGACCCCGACTCCACGACGGTTCGACTCGGGCGACTCCCATGCTCTCGGAGCGATAGCGCGCCAGCAGCGGGAACGGCGCGGAAAGAAGGCGGAGGTCGCGCCCCGTCAGGCGGTCAGACGTCCGACTCCGACGCCTTCACATCACCCGCGACGGCACCCTTCCCCCTCCGGTCGAGCAGCCGGTAAAACGTCGCCCGGCTGATGCCGAGGGCGCGGGCGGCTCGAACCCGGTTGCCTCCGCTCTCTTCCAGAGCACGGCGGATTTTTTCCGGCGTGACGTCTCTCGAGACCAGGTGCGACCTCTGCCCGCTCGAACGCTTTGCCCCGTCACCGCGGATCTCACCCGCCAAGGCGAAGTCGGATGAACGGATCGTGCCGTCCTCGGAAAGGATCGCAGCCTGCTCGATCGCGTATCGCAGCTCCCGCACGTTCCCCGGAAAGACGTAGGACTCCAGCAATGCTGGAACCTCCGGGGCGAACACGCGGAGCTTGCCGAGGCGCCGAACGGCTTCGGCGAGAAACGTTCGGGCGAGCGGCACGATGTCCTCGCGGCGCTCGCGCAGCGGCGGGACCACCAGCGTGACGACGGACAGCCGGTAGTAGAGGTCCTCGCGGAACTCGCCCGCCGCAACGGCATCGGAAAGATCCCGGTTCGTGGCGGCGAGAATCCGGACGTCCACCGGGACCGGCTGGTTCTCCCCGACCCGCCGCACCGTCCCTTCCTCGAGCACTCGGAGCAGTTTCGCCTGGGCCGCCGGTGACATCGACCCGATCTCGTCCAAGAAAAGCGTTCCGCCGCTCGCCTCCTCGAACAGTCCCCGCTTCATCGCGTGGGCTCCGGAGAAGGCGCCGCGCGCGTGCCCGAACAACTCGCTCTCGAGGAGATGATCCGGCAGTGCTGCGCAGTTCACCGTCAGGTAAGTGCGGTTCGCGCGCGGTCCCGCGGCCTGTATGTGCCGCGCGATGACGTCTTTCCCCGTTCCCGTTTCTCCGAGGATCAGCACTGTCGACGACGTCTCCGCCGCGCGGAACGCCCGAGCCAGGAACTCGCGCATCCTGGGGCTCTCGGCGACCGGCGGAGAGATCGCATGGTGGCGCCGCACCTCTCCCGCGAGGGCGTCGACCACGCGCTTGAGATGGCGCGTCTCGAGAGCCTGCGCCACACGATGCAGCAGCTCCTTCGGGTCCGCGGGCTTCGCGAGGTAGTCGAACGCGCCCAGACGCATCGCTTCCACCGCATTGCGGATCGAGGCGTGGCCGGTGACCAGCAGGACCTCGGGGGCATCGGGATCCGCGCGGCACGCCTTGAGCACATCTATTCCCGAGGCGCCCTCCATCTGGAAGTCGGTGATCACGACGTCGAACGGCGCGCCGCCGCTCCTCGCGAGAAATTCGTCTCCGCTCGAAAACGCGCGTGGGAAGTGTCCCGCCGACCGAAGGATCGTTTCGAAGAGAGTCCGTATCTCGGGATCGTCCTCGACGACCGCGATCCACGCGGGAGCTCCGACGGGCTCGCTGGACATGGGTTCTGGTTAGATTACAGGAGTGGGCGTTCAGCACTGCGGGGTTACCCTGGGTGATACCCTTGAGTGATGAGGATGAGCTCAGTTCTAGACAATGGATTGAGCTCGCAGGTTGAAACGGCCTCGGGGCAGGTCCTCATCGTGGACGATGACCCGGAGATCCGGGATGTCCTTCGAAAGATCCTCCAGGCCGCCAGGTACCACGTTGATGAGTCCGCGACGGCGGAGGACGGGCTTCGCAAGGTTCGCGAACGTCAGCCCGATCTGGTCCTCCTGGACATCGGCCTGCCGGATCGCAGCGGACACGAGGTCCTCGAAGAGATTCGCGCCGATCCCCTGACGCGGCTCCTCCCGGTGGTGATGCTCACGGGCCAGGCCACACGCGAGGAAAAACTTCGCGCCGGCCGCGAGGGGGTCACGGACTTCCTTTCGAAGCCCGTTTCGGCCGACGAGCTCGTCCCCCGGGTCCGCTCGCTCGTCACGCTGAAGCACTTCGCCGACGAGCACGAGCACGCCGAGCGCGTGATCCTGATGCTCGCGAGAACGATCGACGCCCGCGATCCCTACACCGCGGGCCACAGCGGCCGCGTGGCGGAATACTCGGACCGCATCGGCCTGCGGATGGGCATGGATACCGCCGAGCGCCTCGACATGCGGCGCGGGGCCCTGTTCCACGACCTGGGGAAGATCGTGGTTCCGGACGCAATCCTCTACAAGCCGGGCGTGTTGACGAGCGACGAGCGGTCCGTGATCGAACAGCATCCGACGGTCGGGCACGAGCTGCTCTCTCCGATGCGAACGATGCGCAAGACGCTGCCCGTGGTTCTGTCACACCACGAGAAGCTCGACGGCTCCGGTTATCCGGAGGGAATCGCCGGGTCCGCGATACCGATGACGGTGCGCATCGTCACCGTTTCGGACGTCTTCGACGCGCTGATGAGCGACCGCGCCTTCCGCGCCGCCCTGAAACGCGAGACGGCCCTCGAGATCCTCTCGGAGGGCGTCCTGAAGGGTTGGTGGGACGCGCACGTCTTCGATGAGCTGAAGGGCACTCTCGCCGAGCGCGGGCCGGCCGGCCCGGCCGGGTCGGAGATCGCATAGCTTCGTCAGCTGAGGGAGAGGGGGGCGCCCGTCTTGCCGCGCGGGTGGCGGCCCGCGCCTCCCACGACCTGAACAACGCGCTGGCGGTTTTCTCCGGGCACATCTACCTGCTCCGCGAGTCCGGAGAGCCGGTCTCGGAAGCACTCGACGCGATGGAAAAGGCGCTCGACAACGCGGAGCGGCTCGCGCGCAATCTCGCGGAGGTGGGGGCTCTCGGTGTCGAGGATCCCGAGCTCCTGGACGTCAACGAGCTCGTCCGCTCGACGATCCGCGAAATTCCCGAGGGACGACTCGAGGTGTCGCTCGACGGAGCTCTCGTCCCCCTCGTCGCGCGGCCCTCCGATCTCTCGCGCGCGATCGGTGCCCTCGTGCAGAACGCGCGCGAGGCGGACGGCGGCTCCGCAACGATCCTGGTCTCGACGGATCAGAATTCGAGCGAGGTCCGAATCGTGGTCGAGGATTCCGGGGCGGGGATACCCGAGGTCGTCCGGCGGAGGGATTTCGATCCGCTCTTTTCGACGAGCGGAGAACGCGGTCGGGGTCTCGGAATCACGATCGCGCGGCTGGCAGTCCTGATGGCCGGCGGCCGGCTCTCGATCGAGCAACGGCCGGGCGGGGGAACCCGCGCGGTTCTCGCCCTTCCCAGGCCGGCGTTGGGCTGACGCTTACGGTTCGAAGACCGTCACGGCGACGTGCGCGCGAGACGACGAAACCGGGGACAGCGAGCGGGAGTCGTCGACGATGATCAGGCTGGGGGTTGCATTTTCAAGCGCGGCTGGACCTTCGGACCGTTCGGCGCCCGTCGAGAGCCGCGCGACGCCGGACGAGTCCGCGGGGAGAAAAATCGCGGAGTGGCGTTGAACGGTGATCCCGACGGAGGTCGTGGCGGTCCGGGTCTGCCCCGGCGCAAAGGCGGAGAAAAGACAGCCGAAGGCGATCATGAAAGCGAGGTTCCCACCGATCGTCCCGCCGCGGAGCGTCCGGTGTGGTCGGTCCATGGCGCAAGAAGATAGCAACGGCGGGGCCAATCTTCGCGGCGTTTCAAGCCGTTTCGTTTCAGTTGCTTAGAGATTGAACACCCCTTGCCTCGTGTCTCGGTGAGACATCCCGCATGTCTCATGAGAGACGCGCGGCCTTCGAGGGCTTTGCCGGGACCTCGAGAACGCACTCCCGCACCTTCCAGCGCCGGTTCCCCCAGCGGGCCATCCCGCTGACTTTGTAAGCTCCGGGAGGAAGGTCGGGCACCCGGTCGACAGCTTCTCGCCGCGACCCGGGCAGGCAGACGACGGTCGCGGCGTTCGTGCGAACGACCGACCCGGAGGCGGCGCGGATCTGCCAGGTCATCTTCACCCGCACCGCCGTGTTGCCGCCGTTGTCGAACGAGGCGCGGAGGAGGATCTCTGGCGCACCGGTCGCGGTGAGATCCGTCAGGTCGAGCCATTCCCGCTCGGTGCCCGAGCCCGTGACATAGACCGTCAACCCGACGCGCGCGACGAGGTCCGCGGGCCGCCCCTCGTGATACCCGGCCGCGTCGGGGAGCCGGAAGAAGACGACCGCCCAGCGCGTCCCGTCGAGATCGACGGGCGCACCGACCCGAACCGAAACCGTCGCCTGCCCCATCGGCGGAACTCGGATGGCGGAGGGCGTCACGCGGATCCAACCGGCACAGCTCCGTGGGTTGCTTCCCGCAACGTCGAACCGGATTTCGCCCTTCTCGGACATCGTCCAGTCGGCCGCCTCTGCGGAGACGTCGAGCGCCTCCTCTCCGGGATTCGTCAACGTCACGGATCGTTCGATGGTCTCCCCCGGCGCGGCCTGCAGCTCGAGAAGCGATGGAAGGACATCGAGTCCGATGGGTTTCTTCGGGAGCGCCCGCAGCTCGACGGAAAACGCGAGAAAGAGCGCCCCCGCGAGGCCGAGGAGCGCCCGGATCGATCTCACCGCGAAGACGGCGGCGGCGAGCACCTCGACGGCCGGGGCGCCCTGCTCTGCGGTTGAGAAGCAGGGGGAGCGGTGACCCCTTGTTCACGCTCGAAAACCTTCAGGATCGGTTTCTCCTCGATCGGCTGCGAAAACAGGAACGGAGCGAGCGCGAGGTCCTGCGACCCCGACAGCCTTCTCTCTTCAGACGCGCCGGAGTCTACGACGGCGCCGTCGGGCAGCGATCCCTCCTCGAGCCGCACCGAGTAGGGTCCCGGCGCGAGGTTCGAGAACACGAACTTCCCCTCCGAATCCGTATACGTCGAGAATTCGGATGGGAGAAGAGTCACGATCGCGCCCCCGAAGCCCGCCCGCTCGCCCGTCGAAGAGCCGAGCAGAACCTGGCCTGAAATGCTCCCCGTCGGCAGCAGCGCGAAGTCGTGCTGGCCGGGCGCGAGCCGCTCGACGCGCACGGTCGCCGCCGTCTGCGATGGCGGGTTGTACACGGACGGAAGGACGTCGACATCGATCTGAAGCCGATGGTCGCCTTCGATCACGTTCGGAAAGACGAACCGGCCGGAGGCGTCGGACTTCGCCGTCTGGCCGTCGTCGAGCTTGACCGTGATCCCCGGCGTGGGGAGCTCGCCGGGATCACGCCGGCCATTCCCGTTCGAGTCCTGGTAGATGAAGCCCTGCACGGCGCCGTAGGGCCGGCTCTCCGCCGGCCCGATGCCACCCGGCGGGTTCCTCCCCCAGCGAAAGCCGCGGGAGAGGCGCACGAGCACCGCGTGGCGGTTGAACGAGTAGAGCTGTTCCTGGGTGGCCTGCGAGACGAAGATCGACTCGGGGTTCACGACCGCGGAATTGCGGTTCCAGTTGCCCTCGACGCGCAGCTCTATCTCTCCCGGGAGCGTCACGGAGGCGCCCGCGGTGACCATCTGAGTCCTGTTCAGGGCGAACACTGAGGAAGCGCCGAGGTCCCTGCCCCACTCTCCGCTGGCGGAAAGCGACACGGGCCCGAGCGAGCCCGACAGGCTTCCCCGGTAGAGCACGGACGAGCTTCCGGTCGAATCGCGCTGAAGCCTCACGCCCGCCGAGAGGGAAACCCCGAGGAGGGGCGGCGGCTGCTGCTCGACCTCGAGCTCGTGCAGGCGCTGGTGAAGGTCCGGCTCTTCGGTGGTCTGGTACCGGTAGCGCAGGCGGGTCGACCCGAAGGTCGGAAATCCCACCGAGCCCGACGCGCTCGTCTGGCGGAAGCGGCTCGTCAACCCGGCTCGGTCGGACGTGAGGTCCTGGCGGTTCAACGATCCCGACGCCGCGATCTGCGGAGTCACCCGATACAGCGCAGAGACGAACTCGGATTCCGACCGCAGGTTCGGGATACCGGGATTCGATTCGAGGTTGTTGCGATAAGAGCTGAAAGACCCCGCCGCCAGGAATCGGTCGCCGATCGACTGAAGGAGGACGTGGGGACCCTCGCGGTTTCCGACGGAGGCGGTGGAAAGCGGAACGACGTTGACTCCCTGCCGGAGGTAGTTCGCCTCGCCCTTCCAGCCCGGCGAGTCGAGCGCCGCTCCCACGACGTAGGAGAGAAAGCTCCCGCTCGCATACGCCGAGCCGGGCGCGTATTCGTACCTCGCGTAAGACGCTTTCGCGGCGGCCGTCCAGAACGGCGAGAGCCGTAGCGTCCCGCCGCCCCCCACGGTCTCCGCGTGCCGCGGGATCTCGACGCCGAACAGCGGATTCGAGGCGGCCTGCCGGTTCTCCGTCGTGAGGGCGCTCGCGTCGAAGGAGAGGGCATCCGTGGCGCGGAAGAGGGCCGTGCCGCCGGTCATGTAATCCGGAGCGAAAGTGACGGTCGGCAGGCGGATGCCCTGGAACTGCTCGTTGCGGCCCTGGAAGGCCGCGAACACGAAGCGGCCCGTGTCCGCTCGCAGGACGCCGCCCCGGATGTTCGAGATCGGCAGGTAGTCGTTGGAGAAGTGGAACGGTGCCGCGTCGAGCTTGATCGCGAGGTCGCCCGCCTCCGCCCCGACCCGCGCTCCGAGAAGCGCGTAGTCTGAGAACCGGAGGGATCCCCGGCCGAGGGCGGACCGGTCGGTTCGGTCGACCAGCACGGCGTCCGCCTCGAGGAGACCGCCAATCGAAAGCGCCTGGCGGAATGAGAGGGAGACGCCGTTGACAGACTCGCCGGGCAGAGTGTCGTGGTAGCTCTCCGCGCCTGCGCGCAGCCCGCCGGGCTCCTGGGCCCCAAGCGAGGACGCGGCGAGAAACGCCAACAGGATGACGGGGAAGGCGCCGCGCCCGCCCGGCCTCTTCGCCATCCTGCGTCCGTCAGCCGCCGGAAACGCGCACGCGCGTCTCGGCGGCGAGCCGCTCCCTTGCGCCCGTGTCGATCACGGCCCGCAGGAGGTACTGGCCGGGTGGCAGAGGCGGATCGAGCGAGAAGACCGAGCTCCGCGATACGCCCGGCAGGACGGGAAAGCTCTTGTACTCGAACTTGCGCACGGCGTTGCCGTCGCCGTCGAGCACCTGGAGCTCACCGCTCACGCGGTACTGGGTCGTCCCGGCATTCGAGAACGCGGTGACGATCTCGAGCCCGCTCTTCCCCGGCGTCTTCGCGGGCGAGAGCTCGAGGCGGTCGATCTTTGCCACGATCGGCGGATTCCCGATGGTGGCGTAGATGGTGGTCACGAGCCGCAGGAGGTTGATCACGCCGGTCCCGGCCGCGAGCTGCTCGCGCGGCGGCGGCAGCGTTTCGAAAAGGATCGCGCAGTGGAAGCCACCCTTCGGCGCGTCGGCGGGAACGCGCATCGTGTAACGCACGAGCGAGGAACCCGCCGACGGAAGGGCGAACTCCGCCGGGTTCACCCGGATCCAGCTCGCGCATCCCCAGCTCGTGCCGCCCGGCTTCACGAACTGCTGGTCCCCCGTTTCCGAGAGCGTCCAGTCGGTGACCGAGACGCGCACCTGGGTCGGGAGCTGTCCCGAGTTCGAGATTTTCACGGACTGGGAGGTCTCGGCGCCCGGCTCGACCTTGAGCTCCACGCGCAGCGGCGAGATGCCGAGCGTCATCTGGGGGCCGGAAGGGCCGGCGTTGGGAGACGGCTGCTGCCCGCCGGCCACGAGAGCGCCGCCGAGAGCCAGGACCGCGAGGGAGAGCGCGCGGAGTTTTTTCATGAAATCAGAATACGCGCAAGGACGTCCGCGGAGGCGGTCGGGCCTCCGCGGAACGCCGGCCGTTTCGAGACTAGGAAGAGGCGATCGTGTAGACGACCGTCACCTTGTACGTGTCGGTCTCCCACGCCGCGTTGTTCACGAGCACGTAGTTCGTGTCGACGACCTTGTTGTTCGCGTGGGCGTTGGCGCCCATCGCCGTGACGACGTTGTACGACGTCGCCGTGGCCGCGATCCGCGTCAGAACGCCGTTCGCGGTGCCGGGCCCCGTGTTGCCGCTCGCCGTGAAGGAGAGGTTGTCGGCCGCGAGGGTCGGGCCGCTTCCGCCGCCGGTCGCCACCCAGTCGGTGCTCGCCGCGAGCGTGATCGAGCCGGTGCCGCCGACCTTGGTCGTCCGGACGCTGTAGCTCGCCGAGCAAACGCCCGTCCAGTTGGCAAACGCGCCCGCGGTGGTCAACGAGCAGGTCGCCGGGACGCTGATGCTGGCGTCCGCGCCGACCACGATCTGGACGTTCGTGGTCGAGGTAGCCGCGAAGGCGGGGGCCGTGGTCAGAAGCAGTCCGAGGATCGTCAGGCCGGTCAGGAAGCGTTTCATCGTCTTCTCCTTCATTGTTGAAAGCAGGTTCAATTCGTTCGAAAGACTCAGAGCGCGGTCAGGGTCCATGTGAGTGTCTGGGTGTAACTGCCTGTCGAATAGAGCCAGGAGTTCTGAAACGTGAAATTGTGCGTGACGGTGCCCGTGACCGTGTCGCTGTTCGTGTTCGCGCGACCGTCGTTGCCCGTGATGACGGTCACGGGCGATGTCGTTACGGCCTGGGGCCCGTTGTCCGCGGCCCACGTCGCCGCGTTGCGGGGCGGGAGCGAATGGACCCACGTCGCCGAGACAGCGTCCCACGTGACGTTGCCGACGGCAATCGTGTTTCCGGCGGCGGAGACGAGGTTCGCGGCGTTGGCCTGCACGGTGAGCGAGATCGACTCGCGCTGCGGGTTCACGATGAAGATCGTTGCCGTCACGGGGGCGCTCCCCGCGACAACAGGTGTCGTGTTCGGGTTCGCCGAAGGAAAGGCGAGCGCGCCCGTAACGCTCAGAGTCATCGAGTTCAGCGCCACGGCCGGAGCGGCCGCGGCAAGAAGGCTCAGAGTGACGAAGAGATTCTTCACGGCTAGTTCGACGAGAGCGTGAACGTGACCGTCGACGAATAGCTCCCCGTCGAGAAGGCGGGCGAGTTCGCGAGGGACCAGTCGACGTTGACGACCTGAGCGTTCGCCTTCGCGTCCGCGCCCACCGCAGAGAGCACCGCCGTCGGCGCCGACGTGCTCGCCGTGATCGGACCCGCGCACTTGGTGCCGACGCTCGGAGTTCCGCTGCACGAGTACGTCAGGTTGCCCGCGGAGACGAGCGGTCCGCCCGCGGTCGTGAACTCGGCCGCCTGGAGAGTGATCGAGCCGGACCCGCCGACCTTCGTCGTGCGGATCGAGAAGGTGACCGTCGTCGAGCCGGTAAAAGCGCCGAAGGCGGCGCCCGCGGAGAGCACGGTGGGCGTCGAGACCGTGATGCTCGCGTCCGCCGCTACGGTCGCCGTGACCGTCGTCGTGCCGGTGCGGACGACCTGGGCGCACAGCGTGCCGGTCGCTGAAAGCAGGCAAAAACCCAGAGCGGCGGAGCGAGTGCGCCGGAAGAGCGCCGCGAGCGCAGCTTCTCCCGGGAGGTACCCGCCGGTGTCTCGAGTTTTTCTCATCTGACTACGCGGGTGTCTCAAAGCAACCGCTGTGCCCTGATGCAGGCGCTCCTTTCTCGGAGGCCGGAAAGCAGATCGGCGGCCCTCCATCTCGTTCGGACGACAGGGTTTACGGGTTGCGACGGCGCCGCAGAAGCCGGCGGCCTTCCTGCTGGACTCCCGGCGGCACGACACAGGATTGTCACGTCCTCGGGCCGGACTGACGTTTCTGGTCCGCTGTCTCACGCCCGAAATCCAGCGCCGATATGATCCTTTCCTGTGCGAATCGAATTGGGCGGAGGCTTCGAGGTCCGCGAGGTCGGCTCCGGGCCGACGCTCGTCCTGGTCCACGGATACCCCCTGGACGGCGGGATGTGGTCGGCCGTCGCGCGGATCCTGTCCGAGCGCTTCCGAGTCGTAAAGCCGGACCTTCCCGGCAGAGCCGAGAACGCGCTCCCCGCGGCCGGGACCATGGAGAGCTATGCCGCCTTTCTCGACGAGATCGTCCGCGCGGCCGGCGGCCCTGTCGGACTGGCCGGATTCTCGATGGGGGGCTACGCGGCGCTCGCCTTGCTCCGTCGCCGCCCGGAAGCGGTCCGCGCCCTTGCGCTCGTCGACACGCGGGCCGGAGCCGACGACGACGCGGGTCGAACGAAACGCGATGAAGCGGTCTCGGACCTAAGGGCGCGCGGAGCGGCGGCGGCCGCGGACGCCATGGTGGACAAGCTCCTCTCTCCCGAGGCCCGCGGGAGAGCCGACATGGTGGAGAGGGTGCGCCGGATGATCCTGCGCCAGAAGCCCGAGACGCTCGAGTCGGACCTGACCGCGATGCGCGACCGCGCGGACCAGACCGGAATGCTTTCCGAGATCCGGGTGCCGACGCTCGTCCTCGTTGGTGAGCTCGACACCGTCACGCCGCCCGGCCCCGCCCGCGAGATGGCGTCCGCGATTCCCGGGGCGGAGCTGGTCGAGATTCCGGGAGCGGGCCACCTCTCGCCGGTCGAGAAGCCGAAGCTCGTGGCTGCCGCGCTCGGAGCGTTCTTCGCACGAGCGCTTCCGCACGCATGAAGCTTTTCGCCCGCTCCGCTTCCACCGCGTCCCCCCGGCCCCTCCGCCTACACGTCGGATGCGGGCAGGAGGCGCTCGCGGGCTGGGTGAACATCGACAACAAGCAGTTGCCGGGAGTGGATCGCGTCCTGGACGTGACACGGGGACTCCCCTTCGAGAACGCCTCCGCGATCTACGCGGAGCACTTCCTCGAGCATCTTTCGCTCGATGACGGGCTCGCGTTCCTCGCCGAGTGCCGCCGCGCGCTCTCGGACGCCGGAATCCTCCGGCTTTCGACGCCAAACCTCGACTGGGTGTACCTGACGCACTACCGCGTCGGGTCGTGGGCGGACGACGGCCAGTCCCTTCACGACTGCCTCCAGTTGAACCGAGCTTTCCACGGATGGGGGCATCAGTTCCTCTACAACCGCGTGATGCTCGCCGGAGCGCTTCGCGCGGCCGGTTTCGAGCAGGTCGAGTTTCGGCGTTACGGCGAGAGCGGAGTCGTCGAGCTCAAGGGACTGGAGCGCCACGAAACGTGGGAGGACACGCCCGAGCTTCCACACGTCCTGATCGCCGAGGCGGCCGGACGGCGCGCGCCCGCTCCGCTTCCCGAGAAGCCGCTGACGGAGTTTCGAGAGGCGATCGGAACGCGCTGACGCGCTGGAGCCTGCCGCGCTGATGTCGAGCTCCCCGGCGCTCCTTCTCTCTTTCGCGTTCTTCTGCGGGGCCGTCGTCTTGACCGGACGATGGGCGGGCCGGTGGCTCGGCTCTCCGGAGACGGTCTTCTTCTTCCTGCTCACGATCGTTTTCTTCGTTCCCGGCTTCTTTTCCGGCCGGACGATCCTTCCTGCCGACCACGCGATGCTTCTCGCGCCCTGGAGCCATGTGGGCGCGGGAGAGCGCTACAACGCGAACCTGAACGACGCAGCGACGCAGATGGCTCCCTGGGCGAAGGCCGTCCGGATGGCATGGAAGGAGGGATCCCTCCCGCTGCGTGACCGGTGGAACGGCGCGGGAACGCCGCTCGCCGCAAACGGGCAATCCGCGCCGTTCTCCCCGTTCTCGCTCCTGATGCTTCCTTTCGCTCTGTGGGCCGGCTTCACGATCCAACTCGCGGCCAAAATGTTTCTCGCGCTCGCGGGCGCCTCTCTCTGGCTCCGGGAGCTCGGCCTGTCTCGGGGCGGGGCAGCATTCGGAGCCGTGCTCCTCGCCCTCTCCTTCGCCATGGCTCCCTGGCTACTCTTTCCCCACAGCGCCGTGATCTGTCTCCTGCCGTGGGCTCTCTTCGCAATCGAGCTCGCGCGTTCGAAAGATTCCACGGCCCGGCTCCGCGCCGGGATCCTCCTCGCCGCCGTCTTCGTCGCATGGCCCCTCTGCGGGCATCCCGAGAGCATTGTCCTCGCGGCACTTTTCATCGCGTTGTGGCTCGCGACGAGGTTTGCCGCCGGAGACCTGCCGGACGCGCCCTGGCTCGCCATCCGAATCGCGGCGGCTGCCGGGGCGGCTCTCGCTTTGACTGCTTTCTTGACCGTCCCGGAGGCCCTCGCGATTTCCGCTTCGAACCGCGTGCGGGTGGCGGAGGCGTTCCGGAATGCGCTGCCCTCCTCTCTCGCTCCGCACCTTCCCTACTGGCCCACGGGCCTCCTGACGGCTCTGTTTCCGCGAACGCTCGGGGACGCGATCGACTCTCCGATGATTCCCGGTGGAGTCGGGCCCTTCCCGGAGATGGCGCTCGGACACTTCGGGCTCGTCGGAGCGGCCGTCGCGCTCCTCGTGATTCGTCCTGGGAGGCCACGCGTGAAAGCGGAGCTTGCGCTGCTGCTGCCGCTGGCGCTCGGCGCGGCGGCGGCAACCGGAACCTGGCCCGTCTTCGAAACGGCGATCCGGGTTCCGGGTCTGCGCCTCATGTTCGTGCTCCGGTATTTCTCGTGGATCGCATTCGCGGGGCCGGCCCTGGCCGCCTTCGAAGCCGATCGGCTCGCGCGCGACGCGACGGCAGAGCGGCGGTCCGCGGTGGCGCTCGCGGCCGGGGCCGCGGCGCTCGGGCTGCTCGCCCTCTGGACCTTCCGGAAATTCGATCCTCTCCACGCTGCCGCCGGCGGCCTTCCTTCACAGAAGCGGGCGCTCGCTCTCGCCGCCGCCGTTCTGGGGACGATCCTCTGCGTCGCGGTCGTTGCGTGGGCGCGCCCGAGAATCGTTTCGCGGCTCCCCGTCGTCCTGGCGGTTATCGCCGCCGTCGAGCTGGCCTGGCAGGGAACGCGGCTGTACCGGTTTCAGCCGCCCGGGCGGCTGTACCCCGACACGCCGCTGCTCGCGTTCCTCCGGTCGAGGCCCGGTCCCTTCCGGGTCACCGGAGAGGGCGCCATGCTCTTTCCCAACTCGAACGTGTTCGCCGGCCTCGAAGACGTCCGCACGCACGACCCCGTGGAACGCAAGGACTACGTCGACTTCCTCGACCGCGCGGCGGGCTATCCGCCCCTCGAATACTTCAAGCACCTGGGCAACTTGAACGCGCCCGCGCTCGACCTCTTGAACGTCCGCTACCTCGCCGGAGACCCGGGATGGAAAGCGCCGGGAGAAAAGTGGAAGCCTGTCTACGAAGGACAGGACGGCGTCGTCTTCGAGAACTCAACGGCGCTTCCGCGCGTCTTCGACGCGCGGCGGATCCCGCCGGCGGCGCGGACGTCACCCGACCGCGCGACGGTCTCGCGATATCGCGAGTCGACGAACTCCGCCTCCTTCCACGCGCGGCTCACGGAGCCGGCACGCGTCGTCGTCAGCCTCGTCCAGGACGGCGGCTGGTCGGCGAAGGACGGTTCCGGTCGGCCGATTCCTTCCGCCCGCGTCGAGGGGATTCTGCTCGCTCTCGACCTTCCCTCGGGGGACTCCGACGTGCGCCTCTCCTACTTGCCGCCCGGCATGGCCGCCGGCACGGCCGTCTCCGGGGCGGCGGCGGTTCTGCTCTGCGCGCTCGGCGTCTACCGGCTCACGGGACGAAGGCGTTCGTATCCGCCAGGCTCGCCAGCGTCCCGCCCGGGCTGAAGTAGCTCCGGACATTTCCCGTCGTCGTGTCCGTGACCGTGATGGTGTACTCGACGTCGGTCAACGCCCCGGCGAAGAACCAGTAGCGGCCGTTCACCGCGCGTCCGTCGACGACTTTGACGACGAGCTCCACGTTGTTGTCGGAGAAGAACCAGAAGTAGCCGGTGTCCGCCGTCAAGGAAACGGCGGTCCCGACGCCCGCGCTCGCGGTCCCCTCGACCCGCCACGCGACCTGAATGCGAAAGCGGCCGGCGTTCACGCAGAGGGAGGTCGCGTCCGGCACGCAGGTGCCGGGGGCTCCGGCCCCGATCGACGCCAGCGCCGCCGCGGCGTCCACGCGGGGGATCGTCAGCCCGTTTCGAGGATCGAGGATGGGCTTTCCGGTCCGGACGAGAACGTCCTCGATCTGGTCGGGGGTCAACGAGGGGCGCGCCTGGAGAAGGAGCGCGGCCGTCCCGGCGGCGTGGGGCGCCGCCTGCGACGTCCCGAAGAACGTGGAGACTCCGAAGGTCCCCGCGGAAGTGATGGCCGCGCCCGGCGCGAACAGCTTCAGACCCGGCGCGGAATTTCCGAAGCACGCCACCTTGTCGGGCGCGGTCGGTTCGGAGCAGCCGAAAAGGAAGAACTGGCCGAAGTTCGCGTCGTAGGTCGCTCCCACCGAAATGGCCGAGGAGACGCACGCCGGCGCCTCCATCTGCGTGGCCGACCGGTCGTTTCCGGACGAGACGAAGACCGTCACGCCCCGCGTCCGAAGAGCGGCGACCGAAAGGGCGAGCGCCATCGCGGGCGCGGAGGCCGTGTCGCACGGGCTCGAGAAGAGGGCGAACGTCCCGAGGCTCATGTTCACGACCCGCGCGTCGGGCCGGTTCGTACGCACCCACTCCAGGCCGGAGATCACCTGGGCCGTTCCCGAGAAGGAGAGATTGCGATCGAGGACTTTCACCGCGACGACCTTCGCGTCGGGCGCGACACCGACCGGCGCGACGCGCCCCCCGGACGTGACGATGCCAGCCACGTTGGTGCCGTGGCCATGGTCGTCCGCGGCGCTGCCCGCCCCGCTCTGCGCGCGCTGGCCGTTCGGACAGCAGCCCGACCCGTCGAGGTTCACGCAGAAGCATTGCTGGCCGGCGACGTCGTCGGCGAGGTCCGGATGATTGGCGGTCACTCCCGAATCGAGGATCGCCACGGTCGCGCCGCGGCCCGTCAGGCCCAGGCGATGCGCCGCATCGGCCCGGATGATCGGAACGCTTTCCGCGAGATTGCCTCTGCCTGGGAGGTCGAGATCCACGCGAAGGACGTCGGTGTCCCTCGCGAGTTTATCGAGGCCGCTCGCCGACACGAACCCCGCCGCGGCGGGAAGTCCGGGCCAGTCTCCGAGCGGCTCGAACTCTGTCGGAGCGAGCCGCGCGAGCGAGCGCATTTTGGCGGAGACGGTTTTCGCCGCGAGGAAGTCTTCACGAAAAACGATCACGACGCGGGCTCGGCCGCCGCTTCGGACCGCTGCCGCGGCGTCGGGACCCACCTCTCCCGCGCCCGCGCGAAAAGCGCCGGCGAAGAGAACCAACGCGAGCAGCCCGGCGCGCGGCCGCTTCCCCTGCCCCGGCCTCCGGCGCGCTCGCACACCGAAATGGTACTCCGCGCGCGGGATCGGCCCGTTGCTGCATAATCTTTCGACCCATGAATTCACGGTGGAACGACGGGGCGTTCACGACCCAGATGGAAAACCTCGTCTGGACGGCGTCCCCGACGGTGCGCCGCTATCTGCACGAGCTCGTCTCCGGACATCCCGAATGCGATTGGGTCACCTACTCGGAATGGAAGCATCTTCCGCCCGCCGTCGATCGCGCGCTCGTCCTCGGCTGCGGATCGGGATGGCTCGAACGGGCGCTCGCGGGACGGGGACGCTTCCGCTCGATCGTCGCGTGCGACTCCGCCTCAGAGACGGTCGACCGGGCGCGTGAAGAGGCCGCGCGGGCAGGTCTCGAATCGATCGAGTACAGGGTGGTCGATCTCGAGCGCGAGCCGCTCGACGGGCCCTACGGAGCCATCTTCGCGAACGACGTGCTCCACCACATCACCGATCTGGAAGGGATCTACGAACGAATCCACCGCGCCCTCGCTCCCGACGGGAAGCTCCTCTTCTGCGAGTACGTCGGCCCGAACCGGTTCCAGTACACGGACGACCGCATGTATCTGATCAATCGCTATTTCCGCTTGATCCCCGACCACCTCCGGCGTTCCAACGTCACGGGGGAGATCCTGTGGAGGCGCGAACGCCTTTCGGCGGAGCAGGTCACGAGGGAAGACCCGACCGAAGCGGTTCGGAGCGAAGACGTGCTCCCGCTCGCGATCGCGCGATTTGAAGTCGAAAGCATCTGCCGGTACGGAGGCGGGCTCTTGAACCCCCTTCTTTTCGGCATCGTGCCGAACTTCGACGAGAGCCGTCCCGAGGACTCGCGGCTTCTGAAGGGACTCTGCGAAGCCGAGGCGCGTCTCTCCGACAGCCGCGCAATCGATCCGGATTTCGCCGTCTTCATCGGGCGGCGCCGCTCGGCCGGCTAGGTATCTTCAGGGAGCCGGCGGCAGCTCGAAAAGCGACGCGTCGCGGTTGGAACCGAGGTACTTCCATCCCTTTGGAAGCAGCGGCGTCGCCTGCTCCACTTCGAAGGGAAGCAGGAGCGCATAGAACCGGTAGCCCGCCGCCTCCATCTCGCTGCGAAAGCCGGGAAAATCCTTCGGGTCGATCCAGTCCCAGCGCACGAAATCGCCCCACCCGTACGCCCGCATTGCCCCGGAAAACTGCATCGCGAGCACGAGCGCCCGGCCCGGGACACGCGCAGACGCCCAGCGAATCGTCTCCGGGTACGCCGACTCTCCCCTGCCGATGTCCAGAATGTCGTACTTGCGGCCGAGGCGGATTCCCGTCCCGCACACGAAGAGGAACGACGCGGCGATCGCCGCCGTTCCGAGCCGGCGGGGCCAGGTCCCGCGGCTCCGGAGCCAGCCGAGGAGGTCCTCGCCCGCCATCGCCGCCGATATCGCGAGCGCGGGAATGCCGGGAAGAAGGTAACGCGTGTACCACCAGGCTTCGTAAGGGCCGTAGGAGGAGTAGAGGAGAAAGAAAACCGCAAACCAGGAGAAGAGAAGAAGACGCCAGCGCAGCGGCCGCAGCCGATCGAGCGACGCGCCGAGCCACGCCGGCAGGATGAGGGGCGACAGCATCGCCGAGATCCAGAAGGCGTAGTGCCGGATCCGGGGCGCCAGGTTCACGAGCGCGAACGCCGATTCGGCGTCGGCTTCCGAATATCCCGTCCGGAGGATTCCCCCGTACGCGGCCTTGTTGAAAGCGAAAAACGCCCCCGCGGCAGGAAGCCCCCCGGCCAGAAACGCCGCCCAGGCACGGATGGAAGGAGCGACGGCGAAGACGAGCGGAACGAGTAGAACGGCGGAGGAGGGGCGCACGAGGACGCCGACGCCGAACGCCAGCCCCGCTCCCGCGGCCCACTCAACCCGGCGACGGGACTTCAAAGCGAGCAAAACCGCGGCGAGCGCCCAGAAGGCCGCGGGGACGTCGCTCATGAACTGGAGCGCGAAAAACGTGAGCACGGTGACGCTCGCGAACATCGCCGCGGCCGCGACCGATGCCCCACGGCCGAGCTCGAGCTCCCGGGCGACCAGGTAAACGAGCAGCACGGACGCCACCGCGGACAGCGGTCCGACCAGAAAAGGTCCGACGGACCACCCGAAGATCGCCGCGAAAGCAATGGCGTGCAGCGGAAGCCCGATCGGATACATGGGTGCCATGCTCCCGGGCCGGTAGCCGGGAACGTACCCGAGCGGGATGAAGAGTCGTTGCCGGGCGGCGGACTGGCGGAGCCTCGCGAGCGCCTCGATGGGCTCGAGCGCCCGGCCGGCGGCGATCCCTCTCGCGGCATTCAGGTATCCGGAGCTGTCCGATCCGCCGACGGACGTGGACTTGTTGGGGAAGAGGAGAACCGCATAGCCGAGCAGAAGCAGCGCGAGGGCGGCGCGGGCGACCCACGTCCTTCCTCTGCCTCGCTCCACCAGATTCATTGTACGGTCCGGAAGAGCCCCGGCGGGGATAGCCTTGGCGCGAACCTTGCCCTGGGCCACAGCGCGACGGCGTTTCGAATAAGGAGGCGGCGATGAGGTGGGAAGACGAGCGGGAGAGCAGCAACGTCGAAGACGCCAGGGGCGGCGGCGGATTCTCGATCGGGGGCCGCGGAGCGGGCATCGGCTGCGGGGGGCTCATAGTCATCCTTCTGGTGTCCTGGCTGACGGGGATCAACCCGCTCCAGCTCCTGAACACCGTGCAACAGACCCAGCCCTCGACGTCCCAGGCGCCGGCCGCCCCCTCCCGGGGAAATCCGGGCGAGCCCGGCCGTCCCGGTCAGCCGCCCGCCGACCGTCTCGGGAAGTTCGCCTCAGCTGTCCTCGGCTCGACGGAAGACGTCTGGAAAGACCTCTTCTCGAAAATGGGGCGCACGTATCACGAGCCGCGGCTCGTGCTGTTCTCGCAGGCCATCAACTCGTCCTGCGGCTTCGCCAGCGCCGCCACCGGTCCGTTCTACTGCGAGCAGGACAAGAAGGTGTATCTCGACCTGTCCTTCTTCCAGGAGCTTTCCACCCGATTCGGAGCCAGCGGCGACTTCGCGGACGCTTACGTAATCGCGCACGAGGTCGGGCACCACGTGCAGGACGAGCTCGGCCTCTTTCAGCAGATCGGCGGCCGGCGCTCACGCGGCGAAGACTCCGCGTCGGTGCGCATTGAGCTCCAGGCGGATTGCTTCGCGGGAGTGTGGGGATTCCACGCTAACAAGGACCGGCACATCATCGAGCCGGGAGACTTCGAGCAGGGTCTGCGCGCCGCGGCCGCGATCGGCGACGACCGGATCCAGAAGCAGACGCAGGGCTACGTCGCCCCGGAATCCTTCACGCACGGCTCGTCGCAGGAACGCACGGAAGCGCTGCGGCAGGGGCTCGAGTCGGGAGACCCGGGCCGATGCGAGACGTTCGGCGTCCGGGGGCGCTGATCCGGGCGAAAATCCGGGGGAAAAACAAAAGCCCAGGAACTCATCCTGGGCTCGAAAATTAATCCCCGGCGACGTCCTACTCTCCCACGAGGTCTACCTCGAAGTACCATCGGGGCTGAAGGGCTTAACTGCCGTGTTCGGAATGGGAACGGGTGTGGCCCCTTCGCTAAGATCACCGGGAAAACCAATTACAGTTTTCCATAATCAAGAGAGTCGGTAGTAGAAGGTGAGAGGTGAGAGGTCAGGGGTGAGAGGGTTGTCCCTCTGACCTCTTTCCTCCTTCCTCTCTCCTGCGCGCGCCGCAGCGCGCGCAAAAAGATTCGCGGCTTAAGAATTTTATGGTCAAGCCGCACGGCCGATTAGTACTGGTCAGCTTCACGCCTTGCAGCGCTTCCACACCCAGCCTATCAACGTGGTCGTCTCCCACGGGCCTTTAGGGGGTTACCCCCGGGAAATCTCATCTTGAGGAAGGCTTCCCGCTTATATGCTTTCAGCGGTTATCCTTTCGAACATCGCTACCCGGCCATGCCGCTGGCGCGACAACCGGTGCACAAGAGGTTCGCCCCTCCCGGTCCTCTCGTACTAAGGAGGGATCCTCGCAAATTTCCTGCGCCCACACGAGATAGGGACCGAACTGTCTCACGACGTTCTAAACCCAGCTCACGTACCGCTTTAACCGGCGAACAGCCGGACCCTTGGGACCTGCTTCAGCCCCAGGATGCGATGAGCCGACATCGAGGTGCCAAACCTTGCCGTCGATGTGAACTCTTGGGCAAGATCAGCCTGTTATCCCCGGCGTACCTTTTATCCGTTGAGCGATGGCCCTTCCATACAGAACCACCGGATCACTAAGCCCTACTTTCGTACCTGCTCGACTTGTAGGTCTCGCAGTCAAGCTCCCTTCTGCCTTTGCACTCTACGGCTGGTTTCCAATCAGCCTGAGGGAACCTTTGGGCGCCTCCGTTACAATTTAGGAGGCGACCGCCCCAGTCAAACTACCCGCCAGGCATGGTCCTGGTCCCGGATCACGGGACTCAGTTAGAACTCCGGCGCCGTCAGGGTGGTATCTCACTGGCCGCTCCACCGAGGCCGAAACCCCAGTTTCAAAGCGTCCCACCTATTCTGCGCAGACAACGCCAAAATTCAATGCCTGGGTATAGTAAAGGTGCACAGGGTCTTTCCGTCTACGTGCGGGTAACCGGCATCTTCACCGGTACTACAGATTCGCCGAGCGCTTTGCGGAGACAGTGCCCAAATCATTACGCCATTCGTGCAGGTCGGAACTTCGTGTCAGGAGTCAAGGGATTCAGGATCCCCTGCCTTCTTCATTCCACGGTTTCCCGTGGCACAGACTATACGTTCACCTGATCGGAGCGAGTTGAAAATCTCGCTTCCGCTGTACTTGCGCTTACCCGACGGATTCATTTCCATCGCGATCCTTACGATCTCTCCGAAACCCTCCACCGTCTGATGCTTGCCACCATGGACAAGCATGCAGATGCGATCGAACCGTTCGACGTCCGCCTGCTTCGATGAAGCCAGCGGATGCGTTCGGAAGTGAGGGAGAACGATCTCCACCAAGTCGCAAATGTTTCGAACTTCGAACTTGAGGGTCTTGTCAGACCGATCGGGCCGGATGAACCCACATCTCCATTTCTCTTGAATCACCCAGAGGAGCTCGGCGCGGTCCGCGTTCTGGCTGACCGAGAAACTCGGTCGCACTTCCCACCCCAGCCGATGCCGTGGGCTTGGCTGGAACGAGACGCAGAAGCACCCTTCTCCATCGATGAAACCCGAGATGTAAGACGCGATGTCCATCGGCAAGAACCAGGGCCGGCGTTTTATGGGGCCTTTCGGCCTCATCCAGGGGTCTCAATCCTGAGTCGTTACGGGGATCGTATCGTTACGATCTTACCCTCGGTATTACCCGCGGCGTCCTGCAACGCCGGTAGGGCTCCACCGATTTGAGCCGGTTGAGTGGACGGGATCGCTCCCGCCCCGGGCAATTTCACTTACCCGACAAGGAATTTCGCTTGATCTTGTTGCTCCATCGCTAACTGATTGTCGCGACGGGGGCCGGTCATTTCTGCCGACCTCTGCATGTCGCCATGCAGTCCGGACTTTATCTTCGATGCTGACCTCGGTAGATCAGATCGTCTGGCGTTAAGTCTCTGAGGATTCCGCCTCGTGCTTACTCGAGGCGGCCTTTCCTGCTGATTTTCTGCACTCCAGGCTTTGTCACTACCGCTAACGATTCTGCGGCGAGTAGCCGGAGATACTCAGACGTTCCAGCATTTGGCCAGATTTTACTAAAGCAGCGAATGCAACCTTAGGACCGTTATAGTTACGGCCGCCGTTTACTGGGGCTTCGGTTCAAAGCCTCGCCTTGCGGCTAACCTCTCCCCTTAACCTTCCAGCACCGGGCAGGCGTCAGACCCTATACGTCGTTTTACGACTTTGCAGAGTCCTGTGTTTTTAGTAAACAGTTGCTTGGGCCATTTCACTGCGACCCCGGAATGCTTCGAGGGTAAACCCCTACACAATCCGAGGCACACCTTCTCCCGAAGTTACGGTGTTAATTTGCCGAGTTCCTTCGCAAAGCTTCACTCGAGCGCCTTAGGATTTTCTCCTCATCTACCTGTGTCGGTTTGCGGTACGGTCACCCATTGTTCTCCCTAGAGGATTTTCTCGGCAGCGTGGCATCGGCGAGTTTATGGCCTTGCGGCCTCCCCGTCGCTTCTCGGCGTTGAATGAAAGAGCGGATTTACCTACTCCTTCCGCCTACGAGCTTGGCCCGGGACATCCAACACCCGGTACGCCTAGCCTCCTGCGTCCCCCCTTCGGTGATAACGACCAACGAGCGGTTCCGGAATATTGACCGGATTTCCATCGGCTACGCCTTTCGGCCTCGCCTTAGGGACCGACTCACCCTGAGCGGATTAACCTTGCTCAGGAATCCTTAGATTTACGGCGAGCAGAGCTCTCATCTGCTTTATCGCTACTTGTGCCGGCAGGGTCTCTTCTGATCGGTCCACCGGTCCTCGCGGTCCGACTTCACCCCAATCAGAATGCTCTCCTACCACGTACAGGTGACCGAAGTCCCTGCACATCCGCCGCTTCGGTACGCAGCTTTAGCCCCGTTGAATTGTCGGCACGGAGCCGCTTGACCAGTGAGCTGTTACGCTTTCTTTAAAGGATGGCTGCTTCTAAGCCAACCTCCTGGCTGTCTGAGCGTCTCCACTTCCTTTTCCACTTAGCTGCGATTTGGGGACCTTAGCGGGCGGTCTGGGTTCTTTCCCTTTCGACAATGAAGCTTATCCCCCACTGTCTGACTCCTGCACTGAGATCAACGGCATTCGGAGTTTGGTTGGATTTGGTAACCTGGAAAGGCCCCTAGTCCATCCAGCGCTCTACCACCGTCGTCAATCATGCAAGGCTAGCCCTAAAGCTATTTCGGAGAGAACGAGCTATAACGGAATTTGATTAGCCTTTCACCCCTACCCACAGCTCATCCGAGTTGTTTTCAACCAACACCAGTTCGGGCCTCCACTGAGTGTTACCTCAGCTTCACCCTGGCCATGGGTAGATCATCCCGCTTCGCGTGTAATCCCAGCGACTGAATCGCCCTATTCAGACTCGCTTTCGCTACGGCTCAGCACGTTGCTTCGCCTTGCCGCTGAAATTAACTAGCCGGCTCATTATGCAAAAGGCACGCGGTTCCACCGTCTTGCGACATGGTGGTTCCACTGCTTGTAGATGGACGGGTTCAGGTACTATTTCACTCCCCTCACAGGGGTTCTTTTCACCTTTCCCTCACGGTACTGGTTCACTATCGGTCGCAGAGTAATGTTTAGCCTTGGGTGATGGTCCACCCGGATTCCCACAGGGTTTCTCGTGCCCCGTGGTACTCGGGAACGGAACGGGAAGAGACCTCGCCTTTCGCCTACGGGGCTATCACCCTCTGTGGCGGCACTTTCCAGTGACCTTCGACTAGGCGGGTCTTTTGTGACTTCCTGGCTTGCGCCGTGCTCCGCCCCACAACCCCCCGAGAACCGAAGCCCTCGAGGTTTGGGCTGTTCCGCTTTCGCTCGCCGCTACTGACGGAATCGCTGATTTGCTTTCTTTTCCTCCGGGTACTGAGATGGTTCACTTCCCCGGGTTTGCTTCTCCCTGCCTATGTATTGAGCAGGGGATCTTCCGACTTGACTCGGAAGGGGTTGCCCCATTCGGAAATCCCCGGATCAAAGCCTGTTTGCGGCTCCCCGAGGCTTATCGCAGCTTGCCACGTCCTTCATCGCTTCTCTGCGCCAAGGCATCCACCGTCCACCCTTAGTAGCTTGACCATAAAATACCTAAGACGCGAATCTTTCGTTTTCTACCCGACTCTCTTGTCAAAGAACCTGATCACCGCGGATCAAAAAGCCCTCTGAAGATCAGAGAGCCATTTCATCCTCGGTATCCGTCCCGATTTCACCGAAGCGTTTCTACTTTGTTGAAGTTGGTGGAGCTGAGCGGAATCGAACCGCCGACCTACGGCTTGCAAAGCCGCCGCTCTCCCAGCTGAGCTACAGCCCCACGTGAGGTTTACCGGCCGCCGTCTTACCTAAGTGGTGGGCCTAGGTAGATTCGAACTACCGACCTCACGCTTATCAGGCGTGTGCTCTAAACCAACTGAGCTATAGGCCCAGTGGACCTGCTGCTTCGGTGAATTCAAAGACCGAATCCCGGCGCGCCGCATGGCAGCGCGTCGAGGGCTCGATGCCTTCAAAACTGAGTAGAGAGTTTGCCGATTGAACGGCTGCCGACGTATCGACCATCGAGTGTCTCATGCGCTCTTCATGAGAGAAAAGAGCCGAGAGGAGCTCTAGAAAGGAGGTGATCCAGCCACAGGTTCTCCTACAGCTACCTTGTTACGACTTCACCCCAATTACCGACCATACCTTAGGCGGCTTCCCCCCTTGCGGGTTAGAACACCGACTTCTGGTACAACCGACTTTCGTGATGTGACGGGCGGTGTGTACAAGGCCCGGGAACGTATTCACCGCGGCGTGCTGATCCGCGATTACTAGCGATTCCAGCTTCATGGGGTCGAGTTGCAGACCCCAATCCGAACTGAGACCGGCTTTATCCGATTTGCTCCAACTTGCGTTCTCGCAACGGTTTGTACCGGCCATTGTAGCACGTGTGTAGCCCTGGACATAAAGGCCATGAGGACTTGACGTCATCCCCACCTTCCTCCGGTTTATCACCGGCAGTCCCACTAGAGTGCCCGGCCGAACCGTTGGCAACTAGCAGCAGGGGTTGCGCTCGTTGCGGGACTTAACCCAACATCTCACGACACGAGCTGACGACAGCCATGCAGCACCTAACCAGCCGTCCCTTGCGGGAAAGAGGGATTTCGCCCCCGGTCGACTGATCTTCAAACCCAGGTAAGGTTCTTCGCGTTGCTTCGAATTAAACCACATGCTCCACCGCTTGTGCGGGCCCCCGTCAATTCCTTTGAGTTTCAGCCTTGCGACCGTACTCCCCAGGCGGGGCACTTAATGCGTTAGCTTCGGCACCGCAGGGGTCGATACCCGCGACACCAAGTGCCCATCGTTTACGGCGTGGACTACCGGGGTATCTAATCCCGTTTGCTACCCACGCTTTCGCGCCTCAGCGTCAGTTCCGGTCCAGGGGGCCGCCTTCGCCACCGGTGTTCCTCCCAATATCTACGCATTTCACCGCTACACTGGGAATTCCACCCCCCTCTCCCGGACTCGAGCCTTGCAGTTTCTTCCGCACGTCCTCAGTTAAGCCGAGGGATTTCACGGAAGACACGCATGGCCGCCTACGCGCCCTTTACGCCCAATAATTCCGAATAACGCTAGCCCCCTCTGTATTACCGCGGCTGCTGGCACAGAGTTAGCCGGGGCTTCCTTTGCTGGTACAGTCAACTCCCGGGGGTATTAACCCCGGAAGATTTCTTCCCAGCCGACAGGAGTTTACAACCCAAGGGCCTTCATCCTCCACGCGGCGTTGCTGCGTCAGGCTTTCGCCCATTGCGCAAGATTCCCCACTGCTGCCTCCCGTAGGAGTCCGGACCGTGTCTCAGTTCCGGTGTGACCGATCGCCCTCTCAGGCCGGTTACCGATCGAAGCCTTGGTGAGCCGTTACCTCACCAACTAGCTAATCGGGCGCGGGCCCATCCGGTAGCGCGAGATCTTGCGACCCCGCTTTGATCGTCAGAACTTTCGTCCCGAAGATGTCATGCGGTATTAGCTCGAGTTTCCCCGAGGTATTCCCCACTTCCGGGCAGGTTACCCACGTGTTACTCACCCGTCCGCCACTAAACTGAGGAGTTGCCCCCTCAGCCTCGTTCGACTTGCATGTGTTAAGCACGCCGCCAGCGTTCATTCTGAGCCAGGATCAAACTCTCCACTTAAAGTCTTCACGGCTGCGGCTGCCCGAAGGCGGCCGTCGCCGTTACATACCAGTTGAAGTTCGTCCTGCTTCTTTCGAGACAGGAAACTCTGGTTTTTACAATGCGAAAAACCAGGAAAAAGACGTCTGGCACGCTCTACTCAGTTTTCAAGGAACCGAATCCCCAGGGCCGCTTTGTGCTCCACCCGGCGGGACGACGCCGTGCTTCCGGCGTAGCTAGATAGAAACGACCGTCCAAAGACGGAAATTTCAGTTTCTTCGATTTTTTATGCTCCGTCAACCAGTTTTTGCCCCAGGACCCCTTTTCGAGAAGGTTCCCGGCAGACGGCTACCGCAGGAAGACGAAGCGCTTAAAGATCTCGGAACCCTTGCGGGGATGCGCAATATAGGGCCGTAAAGAGGGCGTGTCAAGGTTTTTCGAAATATTTCTCAATCCTTTGATGCGAAAAGGGTTATATCCCGCCTCCGTGCACAGTTTTCTGTGCAGATTCCGGCATAGGCGGAAGGGTCTCCAGGACCCTCGCGATCGCCTCCGGATAAGCCCGATGTTCCGCCTCGAGAATCCTCAGGGATAGCGTTTCGACCGTGTCCCCGGGCTCGACCGGGACTTCCCGCTGGAGCACGACCGGGCCCGTGTCGGTGCCCTCGTCCACGAGGTGGACCGTGCAGCCCGAGCGAAGCTCGCCGGCCTCGAGAGCCCGCCGCTGCGGGTCCAGGCCCGCAAACTTCGGCAGGAGAGAAGGATGGATGTTCAGAATTCGGCCCCGATATTTCCCGACGAACCGGGGGGACAGGATCCGCATGTATCCGGCAAGACAGACGAGCTCGGAACGCGCCGATTCGAGCCGGTGGAGGATCGCGGCCTCGTGGGCGGACCGCGACGGGTACGCCAAACGCGGGATCGCGCGGGCCGGCAGGCCTCTCCGGCGGGCGAGCTCCAGGCCGGCGGCGCCGGGGACGTCGGAGAGGACCGCGACGATCTCGGCGTTCGGGATCACGCCTCGCGAGGTGGCATCCGCGATCGCCTCGAAGTTCGACCCCCGGCCGGAGAGCAGGACTGCGATGCGGCGCTGCATCTAGCTCTCAGCTGCCAGCTGCCAGCTGTCAGCTGTCAGCCGCACCCGGCTCGACGACGACGCGCCTGCTGCCGCCCGCTCTGACGTTGCCGATCGCGTAGAACCGCTGCTTCGCCTCTGTCCACGTCTTCGCCACGGCCGGAAGATCCGCCGGCGAGACGAAGACGACCATCCCCACGCCCATGTTGAAAACGCGATGCATCTCCTCGAAGGAGACTCCGCCTTCGCGCCGGATGATCTCGAACACCTCCGGAACGGGCCAGGCTCCGGCGCGAAGCGTCACGTCGAGCCCCGCGGGGAGGACGCGCGGGATGTTGTCGTAGAACCCGCCCCCGGTGATGTGCGCCATCCCATGGACGAGGTCCGCCTCGAGCAGAGGCTCCAGGGCGCGGAGGTAGGAAAGATGCGGCGCGAGGAGCGCGTCCCCGACCGTCGTCTTCAATCCCTTCCAAATCGGATCGGAGGGCTTCTTGCCGAGATCCTCGAAGAAGACGCGTCGCGCGAGCGAGTATCCATTCGTGTGCAGCCCCGCGGAGGGAAGGCCGAGCGCGAGGTCCCCCGCGGCAATCCGCGATCCGTCGAGGATCTTCGAGCGGTCGACGATCCCGACGATCGTGCCCGCCACGTCGTACTCGCCCTCGGAGTAGAAGCCCGGCATTTCCGCCGTCTCTCCGCCGAGAAGGGCCGTTCCGTTCTCCCGGCAGCCCCGCGCCACGCCCTCGATGACCTGGCCCAGGACATCGGGAGCGATCCTCCCCGTCGCCACGTAGTCGAGGAAGAAGAGGGGCCGCGCGCCCTGGACGAGGATGTCGTTGACGCAGTGGTTCACGAGGTCGGCCCCGCACGTGTCGTGGCGGCCGGCGGCGATCGCGACTTTCAGCTTCGTCCCGACACCGTCCGTCGAGGCGACGAGAACCGGCTCGCGGTACCCCGAGAAGTCGGGACGAAAGAGACCGCCGAACCCGCCGACGTCGCCGAGAACGGCCGGCGTGAACGTGGAACGGATCGCGTCACGGGCGCGGGCGAGCGCCGCCGCTTTCGCATCGATGTCGACACCCGCGGCGGCGTAACGCGACTCGGTCAAGGGTCCGCGATTATATCGGCCCGTCGGACGCCATGCGGGTTCAGTCCCGCCACATCACGGTGTATTTCCCGATCTCCTTCGAGTGCGGGAAGCGCGCCCAGAGCTGCTCGCGATACACGCGCCAGAGGCCGTGCGTGAACTCGGGGGAACGGTTCCAGACGACCACCTTGACGTCGGCGCGATCGAAGACCGGCCGCAGGCGCTCCGTGTTCTTCGAGCCGGGACGGATCCCCGAAACGCCCTCGAAGAGGATCCTTGTCAGGTTCCGCTTGCCGCAAAGGAAGTAGACCTCCGGCGCCTCCGGTCCCGCGAAGATCTCCGAGCCGCGCGACTTTTCTTCCACGGCGGCCACGAGGTCGTTGTAAGCGCGCGCCTCCGTCGCCCCGATCCGTATCCCGCCGCGAGGCAGATTCAGGAACCCGTCCGCGTGGTACCGCATCGGAGCACCCC
This sequence comes from Acidobacteriota bacterium, assembly GCA_030948185.1. GTDB lineage: Bacteria > Acidobacteriota > Thermoanaerobaculia > UBA5066 > Gp7-AA6 > JALYUA01. Next base: position 9,712 of record JALZAT010000027.1, on the reverse strand, counting down.
CCAGGAAAAAGACGTACCCGGGGTTCAGCCAGAGAAGGGCGAATCCCAGGTAGAACGCGAGGACGCACGCGTGGAGCCACCCGACGGGAGCCGGTTCCGAGGCGACGAGAAACGCGATCGCGAGAACGGTGAACGGGAGGGCGTAGCAGAAATAGATGGGCGACGAGAAGGGGTACTGCACGAGTCCGATGCAGGCCGCAAGCGCGACGAGCAGGAAAATCTGCTGCCGGCGCCGCGCTCCGAGAGGAGGATCGTCGCGCCACAGCCGCCAGCAGCCGACGAGAACGGCGGCCACGTCGAGAGAACGCGCCGAGTTCCAGATCCACCGGTATCCGTCGAGCGTCCCCCCGAGAGCGAGCAATCCCCCGAGCACGACGACCGCCACCGGCAGCGCGATGCGGCGCGCGCGTCCGGCCGCCAGGCGCGGGAACGCGAGCAGGGCCGCGAACGGGGCGGCCGCGAGGAGCGTCCACACGTCCGGGAAGGCGAGGGAAGCCGTGGCGATCTGTCGCTGCGGGCGAACGAAGACGCCATCCCAGAGCGCGGGCAGGGCGCCGCTCGCGGCGTATCGGGCGACAAATGCGCCGATCGGAATGACGAGACCCGCCGCAAAGGGGGCGACGAGCCGGGCGAGTCCGGCCACGCGCCGGCCGAAACGCCCCTGGCCATCCCGCCATTCTGAGAACACGAGGAGGGCGGCGATGGCCGCGCCCGGCACGACGAAGTGGAGCAGATCTACCGCGTCGGTTCGTGTTCGGAAGGCGAGCACGAGGAGAAGGACGAACAGGGCGGCCAGCGCCGTCTTGAGCGCCGCAAACGCGACGCTTCGGGGCGCTCGCAAAGCCTCTGTCGAAGAGGACTGCAGTGTCTGCTCCCGCCACGCGAGAAAGAGCAGCACGGCGGCGACGTCGTACAGGCCGATGATCTTGACGAGCACGGAAAGCCCCGACGCGATGCCCGCGAGGAAAATCCAGGAGAGGCGGCCCGACTCGATGTGCCGGAGGAGCGCCCATGCGCCGAGCGCCGCCAGGAAGAGGTTGTACCAGGAGGGCATGCTCGCGAAGTAGTTGGGAACGGTCCACGCCACGCACGTGAACGTCACCGCCGCCGCGAGCCAGGGCGAGAGGGCGCGGCGGGCGATCGCGAACACGAGGGGAACGAACGCGAGAAAGGCGAGAAGGAACGCGTACCGAAGGGAGCGCAGGCTCGTGCCCAGGACGCGGAACGCCAGGGCGTGAAACGCCGTCAGCCCACCCGTGTACGCCTCGTCATAGTCGCGGTGGGGAAGCTCGCCTTTCAGCACCCGTTCCGCGCTCTGGGCGAGCGTCCCGTCGTCGTGCGCGATCCATCCCCGGTCGACGAACGGGATGACGTAGGCGGCGCTCACGAGCCAGACGAGGAGGAGCGCACGAGCGGCGCCCGCGCTTCTGGAAGCCGGGCGGCCCTCCTCCGGGGAGCCCGGCAGCTCGGCTTCAGCGGGTCGGGTGCTCAAGGGATGCACTGATTGTATGGGACAGCCTCAGAAGCGTTGAAGCGGGCTTCCGCTCTCCGCCGGAGGCCTGTTGTAAAATTCATGGATCGAACCGACATCGGCGTCCCGGAAGACGATCTCCGTCGTCGTCCCCGTTTACAACAGCGAGGCGTCGCTTCCGCTGCTCGTGCGACGGATCCACGAGGCTCTCGGAACGAGCCTCCTCGAGATCGTGTTCGTCAATGACGGCAGCCGCGACGACTCCTGGGCGGTCCTGCGCCGGCTCGCCGCCAATGATCCCGCGATCCGCGCGGTGAGCCTGATGCGCAACTACGGGCAGCACAACGCGCTGCTCGCGGGAGTCCGCCTCGCGCGAGGAGAGATCACGGTCACGCTCGACGACGACCTGCAGCACCCGCCCGAGGAGGCCTTGAAGCTCGTCGCCGAGCTCGGCAACGGGTACGACGTCGTGTATGGAACGCCGGCCCGGCTGCCGCACTCGATGCTTCGGAACGCCGCCGCCTGGACGACGAAGCTGGCGCTTCAGAAGACGATTGGCGCCGAGACCGCGCGCAACGTGTCGGCGTTCCGGGCGTTTCGGACGTCGCTGCGCCGCGCGTTCGAGGAGTACCGCAGCCCGTACGTGTCGCTCGACGTTCTTTTGACGTGGGCGACCTCCCGCTTTTCGTCCGTCAAGGTCGAGCACCGGCCGCGCGCGATCGGAAAGTCCAACTACCGCTTCTCGACGCTCGTCCGCCACGCGCTCACGATGATCACGGGATTTTCGATCCTGCCGCTGCGCCTCGCGAGCCTGACGGGGTTCTTCTTCACCGTGATCGGGTTTGCCGTGCTGATCTACGTCATCGCGGTGTACTTCATCCACCACGGCAGCGTCCCCGGATTTCCGTTCCTCGCTTCGATCATCGCGATCTTTTCGGGAGCGCAGCTCTTTTCCCTCGGCATCATGGGCGAGTACCTCGCTCGCATCCACGTGCGCGTGATGGAGAGGCCGCCCTACGCGATCGCCGAATCGATCACCGGCGGCAGCGCGGGATACGCCACCTCGGCCGAACCGACCCCCCGTACGGCAGCTGCGGTGGCGGAGAGGACCTGATTCGAGAGCGCACGGCGCCGCACTTGATCCTCCTCGCGGCGACCCCTCGCGCGTTGGCGGTGCTCGACGCGATCCACAGGATCCGGCCGGATCTGCGGTTGACGATCCTCTCTTTTCCGGAGCACGGCGCGGAGCCGAGGTACTTCGAGGTCCTGCGAGCCCGGGCGGGCGCGCTCAAAGCGCCGTTTCACGAGTCCAGGCGGGGAGACGAGCCCGCCGTCGCGCCGATCTGGCGCGAGCCGTTCGACGCCGCGCTCCTCGTCCACTGGCGGTACCTGATCCCCGCCGGGCGCCTCTCCGGCGCGACGCAGGGCGCTTTCGTGATCCATGACTCGCTGCTCCCCCTGTATCGGGGCTTCTCGCCGACGGTCTGGGCGATCGCAAACGGCGAGTCGCGGGTCGGAGCGACGCTGTTCCGCCTCGAGGAAGACGTCGACTCCGGACCGATCGTGGACCAGGTCGAGATCGCCGTCGGGCGCGACGACACGATCTCTCACGTCATGGAGCGTGTGACGGGCGCGTACGTCGAACTCGTGGAACGGAACCTGACGGCGATCCTCGAGGGGCGAGCGGCGCTCTCGCCGCAGAACCACGCCGCGGCCACCCTCGCCAGGAAGAGAACCCCGCAAGACAACAGGATCGACTGGAGCCGCACGACCGAATCCATCCGAAACCTGATCCGCGCCGTCGGGCAGCCGTACCCGGGGGCATACTGCCGGCTCGGAGAACACACGATCCGAATCTGGAAGGCGCGCGAGGTCCCGGACGGAGCCGGCCGGAGGGCGGGAGCGCCCGGCGCGATTGTCGAAGTCCGGCCCGAGGGAGCCATTGTTTTGACGAGCGACGGAGCGCTCCTGGTCGAGCTGGTGCAGCTCGAGGGGGAGCCTCCGCGGCCCGCCGCAGAGGCGCTCTCCGGCGCGGTGCATTTCGAGTGAACGGCGTCATGGAGCCCATCCCGTTCAACCGCCCCTCCTTCGCCGGCAACGAGCGCGCCTACATGGAAGAGGCGCTGCGCCTCGGGCACGCGTCCGGCGACGGCGAATTCACGCGGCGCTGCCACGAGCTCCTGGCGCGCGAGCTCGGCGTGCCGGCGGCCCTCTTGACGACGTCCTGCACCCACGCGCTCGAAATGGCCGCGATGCTCCTCGACATCGAGCCGGGAGACGAAGTGATCGTTCCCTCGTTCACCTTCGTCTCGACCGCGAACGCCTTCGCGCTGCGCGGCGCGCGCCCGGTCTTCGTCGACGTGCGGCCGGACACGCTGAACCTCGATGAGCGTCTCCTCGAGGCGAGCATCGGGCCGAGAACGCGGGCCGTCGTCCCGGTCCATTACGCGGGGATCGGGTGCGCCATGGACGAGATCTGCGAGATCGCGGCACGCCGAGAGATCGCCGTCGTCGAGGACAACGCCCACGGCCTGTTCGCGCGCCGCGGCGGGATTCCGCTGGGGACGCGCGGGGCGCTCGCGACCCTCTCCTTCCACGAGACGAAGAACTTCAGCTGTGGGGAGGGCGGCGCCCTCCTCATCAACGACCCGCGGTTTCTCGAGCGCGCGGAGGTGATCCGGGAAAAGGGGACCAACCGGAAGCGCTTCTTCCGCGGCGAGATCGACAGATACAGCTGGGTGGACCTGGGATCGAGCTATCTGCCGTCCGACCTGCTCGCCGCGTATCTCTACGGCCAGCTCGAGCAGAAGGAAAAGATCCTCGCGACCCGGCGCCGGATCTTCGAACGCTACGAGCGGGGACTCGCGTCCTGGGCGGAGAGGGAGGGCGTGCGGCTGCCCGTGATTCCGCCCGACTGCCAGTCGAGCTACCACATGTTTCACCTCGTCCTTCCGAGTCTGGCGGCGCGGACGTCGCTGATCGAGCGCCTCCGCGCTAAGAAGATCCTCTCCGTCTTTCACTATCTGCCGCTGCATCTCTCGGAGATGGGCATGAAGTACGGCGGCCGTCCGGGACAGTGTCCCGTCACCGAGTACGTGAGCGACCGGCTGCTCCGCCTCCCCTTCTACAACTCGCTTTCGGAAGCCGACCAGGACCGGGTGATCGAGGCTGTCATCGCAGAACCCCTCTAGCGCCGCGGCGTCGCGATCGCGAGCAGGTACTGGTGATACACGGCGAACTCCGTCGTCTCTTCCACGACGAAGCTCTTCGAAAGCGCCTCGAGCAGGTTCGCGCGGTCGCGAGGGTGACGGCCGCGGTCGTAATTCCACAGGAAACGCGACACGAAACGGCGAGAATTCAGGAGCGGCTCCAGGAACACAAGGTGGCCCGACGTGACGCGCGAGAGCTCCGCGACCAGCCCCGGCAGCGTCTCGTCGTCGACGTGGTGGAAGACCATCACACAGAGTGTCCGCGGGAATGAGCGCGACGGGAACGGAAGCCGCGCGCCGTCGCCGGCAAGCGCCCGGGCGCGCGGATCCGACCGTTTGAGCGCCAGGAGCGGCCGCAGATCGACGTCCAGGCACACCGTCTCCGCGCCGAGGCGCCGCGCAAACCCGCCCGAGGAACCGCCGACGTCGAGGCACAGGGCGGGCGGGAGGCGCTCCGTCGCGGCCCGCAGCCGCCGGGACACGATCTCCTGTCCCGCCGCGCGCTGCACGAGGTCGTAGATCGCCGGCCGCGAGACGAGACTCGCCGCGATCCGCTGCAGGATCGTCTGCTTCATCGGCGCACCATCAGCCGGACCTGGCGCTCCGCTGCGCGGCCGCCCAGAGGGCGCGGCTCATATTCCCTGTCGATCCACGCGCGTATCCCGCGCGCATAGTCTTCGCCAAACGCGGCACGCCCGTACTCGCTCGTCGAACGGTTCCAGATCACCACGATCCGCGGCTTAGCCGCCGCGAGCTCGCGAAGGACTTCGGGCTCGTTGGCGTCGGTGAGGTAACCCGGAATGTAGAGCATGTGGCGGATGGGGTTGCGCAATCCGGTCAAGAGGTTCGCGAGCTCGCCTTCCGGCATGGCGACGAGGGCGTCTCCAGGCCGGGCGATCGATCGGATGGCCCCGGCGAGCGACTGGAGGTCCCGCACGACGGGAGCGCGCGCCGACAGCATGCCGTCCGTGCCGGGGATCGGAATGCGGTCGTCGGACGCGTACTGCAGAGCCCGTCCCGCGAACGCCGCGGCGACGACGGCGGCCGTCGCGAAACGGAACGCTGCGGCGAGTCGGACGCGGCCCGTTCGCGAGCCGGCCCGAAGGGCGGCCTGCCGCAGCAGGGCGGCGGCCGACACGAAGGCGAAGAGCAGCGGCGGCCCCACGTACGCGGAGTCTCCGATGTGGAAGGGCCGCCTGTAGGACAGGATGAGCCCCGCGGCGGCGAACGCGAGGGTTGCCGCGCCGCGCGCGCCCCGCCTGCGCGCGAACCCGGCCCACAGTGCGGCTGCGCACAGAAGCGGCGCGGCGGAGAAGAGGACCGCGCCCGACGCGCCCCCAAGGGCGGCGGTCACGGCGAGGACGGCTCCGACGGGAAGAAGAACCCGGGCAGCGCGAGACGCCGGGCGCGGACGGGCCGCGAGGTCCACGACGAGCGCCCCGCCGAGCCACATCGCCGCCGAATACACCATCTGCACGAGACCGCTGCGCCAGTCGCGCAGCCCCGCGAACGCGACGAGAAACGTTCGCGTCTCCTCCGGCAAGCCGGTCAGGAAGACGTGGCCGTCGTCCAAGACCGCCGACTTTCCGGCGGCCACGACGAATGTACCGAGGCCGGCGCCGATCACGAGCAGGAACCCGGCGGCGGGCAGGATCATCTCCGCCACAGCCGTCCGGAAGGACCGCGCGCGCGCCAGCCGGACGAGAACGGCAGCGCCGAGCGCGACGAGCCCCCACTCGATCCGGCAGAGGCCGGCGAGTCCCGCGATCGCTCCCGCGGCGGCGAGCGTCCAGGGCGTCCTCCGCGCTCTTCGAGGCCCCGCCGAAAGCGCGATCGCGGCGAGGGAAAACGCCGCCGCGTGCCAGATCCGATATCCCATTCCGAGCAGCGGACCCCCGGCGTTGGGCATGAAGACGAGGACGGGCACAGCGAGGGCCGTCCAGAGAGACGCCTCCCGGCGCCCCGTGACGGTCCGCAGCGCGAAGAAGAGCGCCGCGAGGACGGCGGCCGAGGCCGCCGCGCCCGCGAGAACGAGCGTAGCGAGGCTCGAGCCGAACACGCGGAAGAATGCCGCGTGCGCGTACGGAGTGAACGGGCCGAACCAGTACACGACGTCCCGGTAAAGGAACTTCCCGCGCCCGAGGGCGTCGGGCACGATCCACTCGCGGCCGGAGTCGATGATCGGATCGGACCACTTTCCCCGCGAGAGAACGTAGAGAACCGCCGTTGCGGAAACGAGCGCGATGGCGCCGGCGGCGCCGGCGACCGCGGACCGGCGTCGCGTTGGCCTCACGTGTTGAAGTGGGGGGAAAGACGGATCCCCGCCGTCACTTCTGGGTTTCCGCGGCCGGCCCCGCGCGCCGGCCGTTCTTGTACACATCCTGGACCCGGCGCACGTTCTTCACGTCCGCGAGGGGGTCCGCGGTGAGCACGACGAAGTCGGCGCGCTTGCCGGGAACGAGCGTGCCGCGGTCCGCGTCGGCGGCGAGCGAGCGGGCCGACGTCTGGGTCGCGGCGCGCAGGGCCTCCAGCGGGGGCATTCCGCCGCGAACGTAGAGGTCGAGCTCGATCGACACCCCGAGCCCCGGAAAGGCCCACATGTCCGTGCCGAGCGCCACGGGAACGCCCGCCTCGCGCAGCGTCTTCAGGTTGGCGTACAGGGCCGGAAGGCTCCTGCGGACGTTCTCGAACGCGGGGTAGCGGCGCCGGTATCCGTCCGAGTACTCGGCCGACCGGTAACGCGCGAGCGTCTCCCGAGGCAGCCCGCCGGGCCCGGACACGGCCGAGTCGGCGAGGACGGAATCGACGAACGCTCGCGTGTCGGCGAGGAACTCGAAGATGTCCATGGTGGGGACGTAGAAGACCGGCCGGGACTTCATGGCGGCGATCGTCTTCGCGTCGAGCGGCTCGAGCACGCCGTGCGCAAGCGCCGTGGCGCCGCCGGCGACGGCCTCCTTCGCGTTGGCGAGCTCCGGCGCGTGCACCGACGCACGAAGCCCCTGGCGCGCCGCCTCGTCGAGGAGCGCGGCGGCGACATCCCTGCGCATCCGGGGAAGCGCCGGCGGACGGCACCACGCCATGTCGTCCAACATCAGCTTGATCTCGGCAGACCCGAGCGCCTTCGCCTTCCCGACGGCCGCGCGCGCCGCCTCCGGAGTCGCCGGGAACCGGTCGAGGTTGGCATCCGCGGGCTGCCCCTGCGACCACCATCCGCCGCGGATGGTGAAGATGGGCGCGGCCGGGAAGACGTCCGGGACGTCGGTGCGGTTCCGCGAGTCGGCGGCGAGCCGGACGGCCTTCGCCACGTCCTCGGCCATGAGGCGCACCGACGTGACGCCCCAGCGAAGCATCGACTTCAAGTCCTCGTCCGACTCCGCGTGGACGTGCGCGTCGATCAGGCCCGGGATGATCCAGCGTCCGGACACGTCCACCTGCCGGGCGCCGGCCGGCAGCGACCGCAGAGCCTCGGCGCTTGAAGGACCGACGGAGACGATCCGCCCGTCGGTCACGACGAGGAGCGAATCGGGAAGAGGCTTCGCGCCGGTCGCGTCGATGAGCGTCGCGCCCCGCAGGGCAAGCGTGGCTGCGAGCAGCGTCTTCAAAAGGCGTCGAAGTTCCTAGGTCGAGATCGCGGTCTCTTTTTCCCGCTCCGGCTCCTCGACCTCGACCGGGTAGATGCCCGTGAAACAGGCGGTGCAGGCGGCCTGCTGCGGGCGTCCGAAGGCGTCCAGCATCCCCTCGGGCGAGAGATACCCCAGGCTGTCCGCTTCGATGTACGCGCGGATCTCCTCGACGGGATGGTTCGCCGCAATGAGCTCGCCGCGCGTCGGCGTGTCGATCCCGTAGTGGCAGGAGTTGATCGTGGGAGGAGAGGAGATCCGCGCGTGGACCTCCTTTGCCCCGGCGTCGCGGAGCATCCGGACGATCTTTCGCGACGTCGTCCCGCGCACGATCGAATCGTCCACCATGACGAGGCGCTTTCCCGCGACCACCTCGCGGACGGGGTTCAACTTCACCTTGACGCCGAAATGCCGGATCGACTGTTTGGGCTCGATGAAGGTCCGCCCCACGTAATGGTTGCGCACGAGGCCGAGCGCGAAGGGAATTCCGCTCTCCCGCGCGTAACCGAGCGCCGCGTACATGCCGGAGTCGGGGACGGGGATGACGACGTCGGCGATCGCCGGGTGCTCGCGCGCGAGCCTGGCGCCGAAGGCCTCGCGCGTCGACGCGACGTTCTTCCCGAAGACGAGGGAGTCCGGGCGGGCGAAATAGACGTGCTCGAAGATGCATGGCGTGGGCCGCGGGAACGCGAAGCGGTGCGACGTGATCCCGTCGGGAGAAAACCGCACGATCTCGCCCGGCTCGACGTCGCGCTCGAACCGGGCCTCGATCAGGTCGAAGGCGCACGTCTCGGAGGCGACCACGGGAGAGCGGTCCCGCCGCCCGATCGAAAGCGGGCGGATGCCGTTCGGGTCTCGGGCGGCGAAGACGCCGTCCCGCGAAAGGATCAGGATCGAATACGCCCCGCGGACTTCGGAGAGCGCCTCGGCGATCGCGGCCGTCAGCGTCGGCGCCTTGGATCGGGCGATCAGATGCAGGATCACCTCGGAGTCGGACGTCGTCGTGAAGAGTGCGCCCGACGATTCGAGGGACGTGCGGATCTCCCTGGCGTTGACGAGGTTCCCGTTGTGCGCGAGCGCGAGGGGGCCCCGGCCGGTGGCGAAAACGATCGGCTGGGCGTTGACGAGGAGGGACGCTCCGGAGGTCGAGTACCGGACGTGGCCGATCCCCGTCCGGCCCGGCAGGCGCGCCAGCCGCGACTCGTCGAACACGTCGGCGACGTAGCCCATCTCCCTCTCGAAGTGGACGCCGGCGGCCTCGTCGAGCGTGGCGATCCCCGCGGATTCCTGTCCCCGGTGCTGGAGGGCGTAGAGCCCGAGGTAGATCAGCCGCGCCGCGTCCTCCGCATCGAACACCCCGAAGACACCGCATTCGTCGCGGAAACCGTGGAGGAGCTCCATTGAAGGAATTT
>JALZAT010000113.1 GCA_030948185.1 Acidobacteriota bacterium | reverse complement strand
GCACCCGTCAGCGCGAGCGGCTCGATCAGGAGGGGAGCGCCGCCCGCCGTCGGTGCGTGGGCCTCGAGGTTCTGAAGCCGGAAGAACTGGCCCGGGTGGAAGTTCGCGGCCGCCGCCGGTGCCCGGACGATCACTTCGACGATCGTCGGAGTCAGCCGCCGGACCTCCTGCACCCTCGCTGTCAGAAGATCCTCCATGCGCTCGCGAAACGCCGTCCATTCGGAGACCGGCGCCCGGACTCCCTCCTCTCCGGGAGGGGCTCCCCCGAGGGCGTCCGTGATCGGCCGGTACCCTTTTTTCGCGCTCGCCATCGCCTTCACGACGTTTCCGTTGAAAGCGGGGTGGTTGTCGCCGAAGAAGCTCACGAGCCTGCCGCCCCGGTTGTAGCCGGTGAAGAAGGCGCCTTGGTCGTCGGTGGCCGCCGGCTCGAGAACGAAACCGCCGGCCCCGTCGGGCGCGGCGCGGTGGGGAAGGAAGAACCTCCGCCGCTCGTCCATCCGGAACGAGCCGGGCCACTCCTTCTCGTAGGTGATGTTGGGCGTCGTGCCGGCGGCGACGAGGCAGGCGCGCGCGGGCAGCTCGACGACGTCGCCCTCGCCGGAGCGCCGGAAGCGGACGGCCTGGAGGTGGCCGTAGGAATCGGCGATCGCCTCAACCGGCTCGAGGCCCTCGATGAAGGAGATGCCCTCCTCGAACGCCTTGATGATCTCCTCGTGGTTCAGGCGGTAGGCCGGAGAATCCTCCATGGCGCGCCGATAGACGATCGACACGCCGCCCCACTGGCGGCAGAGGCGGGCGAAGTCGGGCCGCTCGCCCGCGGCAAACGCCCGCTCGCGCTCGCGCCTCACTTCGGTCCCGTGCTGGAGGAGGCGGTCCAGGACGTCCCGCTCCTCGGCGTCGAACGAGTTGCGGACCGCCTGCTCGCCGCGCTCCCCGGCGAGGACCTCGTACCGTGCGAGGACCTTCTCCACCTGGATCGGGTAGTAGGCGAGGAGCTCGGTGGCGGTGTCGATCGCGGTGAGTCCGCCTCCGATCACGATCGCGGGCAGCTCCGCCTGCAGGTTGGCGAGGCCCTCTTCCTTGAAGGCGCCCGTCAGTTGGAGCGCCATGAGGAAGTCCGAGGCCTTGCGCACGCCGCGGATCAAGTTGTTCTTCATGCCGATGATCGTCGGCCGCCCGGCGCCCGCCGCGATCGCGACGTGGTCGAACCCGTGGTCGAAGGCCTGCTCGGCGGTGATGGTCCCCCCGAACCGGACTCCGCCGAAGGGGGCGAACCGCTGCCTCCGCGACAGCGTCAGGTGGACGAGCGTCAGGAAGTTCTTGTCCCACCGGACGGTGATCCCGTATTCCGAGACCCCGCCGAACCCGGCGAGCGGTCGGCGGTCCAAGGGCCGGGAGATCTCCGACCAGTCCCGGATCGGGCGGATTCCGCCGCCGTCGGCGCCCGTCCAGTCCGCCGGCAGCGGCTCGATCTTCAGGCCGTCGACGCCGGCGACGCCGAAACCCTCGTTTACGAGGTAGTGGGCGAGGGTGTAACCGGCGGGTCCGAGGCCCACGATGAGGACTTTCCGGCCGTTGTACGGGAGTGCCCAGGGACGCGCCGGCGAGAGCGGGTTCCATCGGGTCAGAAGCCCGTAGATCTCGACGCCCCACGGCAGCGCGAGCACGTCGGTGAGCACGCCGGTCTCGATCTGCGGGATGTTCACCGGCTCCTGCTTCTGAAAAATGCAACCCTTCATGCAGTCGTTGCAGATGCGGTGTCCCGTCCCCGGGCACATCGGGTTGTCCACGCAGACGATCGCGAGCGCGCCGATCGAGTCTCCGTCGCGGCGCAGCGCGTGCATTTCGGAGATCTTTTCGTCCAGCGGGCAGCCGGGGAGCGCGATGCCGAGCGGGTTCTTCTGGAACGTGTCCGTCTTCGAGTCGAAAAATCCCTTCGAGCAGGAGTCTTTTTCCCGGTCGTGGCACAGGAGGCAGTAATGCGTCTCGCCCAGGACCTGCCGCGCGCTCATGCGGAGGTCGGTCAGTCCGAATCCTTCCCGGCGGCGGCGGCGCTCGTGCGGCCCGACGCGCTCCTCGGGAAGGGCGGGGTTGGGACGCTCGGTCTCGACCAGGGCGGAATAGTTCAGGGTCTCGGGCAGGTGGAAGCTCGACCAGTCCCGCACTTCGAGGCGCCAGAAGGGGTGCGAGCGCCGCGCGTTCGTCCAGGCGGCGTACGCCTTCAGAAGCCCTTCCACGAACGACAGAAGCTCCTCGTCGCCGGTGTCCGCTCCGCCGGCCGGCGCAGGGATACCGAGCCCGCCGGGCACGGCCGCCGCGCGTTCCGCCAGGACGATGGCCCTCGCGCGGGCCGCCGCCGGGATCTCGGGGATCTTCTTCTGCTTGAGCGCGGCGAGGAAGTCCGCCTCGAGGTCGATGAGACCCGTGCCCAGCAGGGAGGTCGCGAGCTCGGGGTCCCGGTCCCAGGGCAGCTCGGGGTGGAGGCCGCGCTCGATGGCCCGCCCCTTCGCCGCGATCTCCTCCGCGGCCGGCGATGCGAGGTCCGGGATGGCAGTTTTGGAGGCCCGGCGCTGGAAGAAGTCCCGCCGGAAGCGGAACAGGACGGCCTCGGGGCGGGCCGTCTCGATCTGGGCCTGCCACTCGCGTTCGACTCCGAATAGTTTCGCGACGAAGGCGCCGACGAACCGGCCGGCGTCCACGAGAAGCCTCGAGCGGGAGAGGGGGTCGAACGAGGCGGGCTCGGACCGGTAGGCCCGGAGACGGGCGCCCAGGGCCGCGTCCTCGCGGTCGAGCTCGGAGAGGAAGTACGCATCGAGCTCTGCCAGGCGCTCCTCGCTGTGGAGGTCCTGGTACCGGAAGTCGCCCACTCCGAGGGGAAAGTCCCGCTCGAGCACGGGCGGAGAAGTGAGTTCGGCCAACGGGAGGCGATTGTAGCGTGGGACCGGGAGGAGTCCTGATGCGATCGCATCGGTCAGATCCGAGGGCCGATTTTTTCGCTCGACACACCACCAAAATTGGTAATAGGTTTCATTCCTGATATGGCCTCGTCCGCGGCATCCTCCTCAGTGCCCCCCCGCCGGGATACCCGCCAGAGGCGGCTGGTGTACGAAGCGGTGGCGCGGACCGACTCGCACCCGACCGCCGAATGGGTGTTCGAGCGCGTGCGTCGTTCGATGCCGCGAGTTTCGCTGGGCACGGTGTACCGCAACCTGCAGCTGCTCGTTGACGCGGGAAGATTGAAGACGTGGACCCGCGGCCGCACCACGCGTTACGACGCCGACGTCGAGCCGCACGACCACTTCGTCTGCCGTTCGTGCGGGCTTCTCCTCGACATCGAGCGCGCGTCCGGGACCTTCTCCTCGGAGCGGCGATTGCGTGCGCGCGGATATCGGATCGAGACGAGGGTTCTCGAATTCATCGGCCTCTGCCGGAATTGCCGGTCGAGGCTCAAAGACGGACGATAGAGACCACAGAATCACAAAGGGGAGGGATCGAAGTGCCCGACAAGGAACATACGAAAAGCGCCAGCGAGAGCGAAAACCCCGTCATCCCCGCGCCGACGGCCAAGCGGGGTCGGCCGAGGACCAACAAGGACTGGTGGCCGAATCAGCTGGACCTCTCCGTGCTGCACCACCACTCCCACCTCTCCAATCCGATGGAGGAGGACTTCGACTACGCGCAGCAGTTCAAGTCCCTCGATCTGGATGCTCTGAAGCGCGACCTCGTCCAGATGATGACGACCTCGCAGGACTGGTGGCCGGCCGACTACGGGCACTATGGCCCGCTCTTCATCCGCCTGACATGGCATGCCGCCGGCACGTACCGGATCGCCGACGGGCGCGGTGGCGGCGGCGAAGGGCAGCAGCGATTCGCGCCCTTGAACAGCTGGCCGGACAACGCGAACCTCGACAAAGCACGCCGGCTGCTCTGGCCGATCAAGAAGAAGTACGGGCAGAAGATCTCCTGGGCCGATCTCCTGGTCCTGGCCGGCAACGTCGCGATGGAGTCGATGGGGTTCAAGACTTTCGGTTTCGGTTTCGGACGTCCGGACGCCTGGGAACCCGAGGACCTCTTCTGGGGTCCGGAGGACACCTGGCTCGGAGATGAGCGATACAGCGGTGACCGCCAGCTCGGCGGACCGTTCGGTGCCGTCCAGATGGGCCTGATCTACGTCAATCCGGAGGGCCCCGGCGGCAAACCGGATCCGCTGGCGGCCGCGCGGGACATCCGCGAGACGTTCGCCCGGATGGCGATGAACGACGAGGAGACGGTGGCGCTCATCGTCGGCGGCCACTCGTTCGGCAAGTCCCACGGCGCGGGCCCCGCCGGCGACAACGTCGGTCCGGAACCCGAAGCCGCGCCCCTCGAGGAGCAAGGCCTCGGTTGGAAGAACAAGTTCGGCAGCGGCAAGGGCGGCCACGCCATCACCAGCGGCCTCGAGGGCGCATGGACCAACGAGCCGACAAAGTGGGACAACGGGTTCCTGGAGAACCTGTTCCGGTACGAGTGGGAGCTGACGGCGAGCCCCGCCGGCGCGAAGCAGTGGACTCCGAAGAATCCGGAAGCGAAAGGCACCGTCCCCGACGCGCACGACCCCTCGAAGCGGCACGCCCCCATGATGTTGACGACCGACCTGTCGCTGAAAATGGATCCGATCTACGCGCCGATCGCGAAGCGCTTCTACGAGAACCCGGATCAACTCGCCGCCGCTTTCGCCAAGGCGTGGTTCAAGCTGCTTCACCGGGACATGGGGCCTCGTTCACGCTATCTCGGCCCGTCGATTCCGGAGCCGCAGCTGTGGCAGGACCCCGTGCCGGAAGTCGACCACGAGCTGATCGGCAATCAGGACATCGCCGCTCTCAAGAAAAAAATCCTCGCCTCCGGTCTGTCCATCCGCGATCTCGTGTACACGGCCTGGTCGGCTGCGGCGAGCTTCCGGGGCACCGACAAGCGCGGCGGCGCCAATGGAGCGAGGATCCGTCTTGCGCCGCAAAAGGACTGGGAGGTCAACGAGCCGGCGCGGCTGGCGAAGGTGCTCAAAGCGCTCGAGCAGGTCCAGAGGGACTTCAACGGCTCGCAGTCCGGCGGCAAGAAGGTCTCGCTGGCCGATCTGATCGTCCTCGGCGGATGCGCGGCGGTCGAGCAGGCGGCGAAGAACGCCGGGCACGAGGTCACCGTCCCGTTCGCCCCGGGTCGCACGGATGCCTCGCAGGAGCAGACCGACGTGGAGTCCTTTTCCGTCCTCGAGCAGACTGCCGACGGGTTCCGCAACTACATGCGGGCGGGAGACCCTCTGTCGCCGGAGACGCATCTCCTCGAACGGGCCAACCTGTTGAAGCTGACCGCGCCGCAGATGACCGTTCTCGTCGCCGGACTCCGCGCCTTGAACGCCAATTTCGGGCAATCGAAGCACGGCGTCCTCACCGCCCGGCCAGAGGCGCTCACGAATGACTTCCTGGTGAACCTGCTCGACATCCGCACGGCGTGGAGACCGTCGGCCCCGGAAGAGAAAGTCTACGAGGGTCGCGATCGCGCTACGGGAGAGCTCAAGTGGACCGCGACGGCCGCCGACCTCGTCTTCGGCGCGCACTCGCAGCTCCGGGCGCTCGCGGAGGCTTATGCAAGCGATGACGCGAAGGAAAAGTTCGTCAGGGACTTCGTGGCCGCCTGGAACAAGGTCATGAACCTCGACCGCTACGATCTCTTCGCCCGGGCCGCAGCCGGAAACCGGCGCGCGGCCGCGGCGGGCGGCTGAGCCTCGTGCTGATCCTCCCGAGTGAACCCGGGCGGCGACGTATGGACAGAAAGACGGGAGGCAACAGGACATGGCCTCGTTGAAGGGTACGAAGACGCACGAGAACCTGAAGCACGCGTTCGCCGCCGAGTCCCAGGCGAACCGGCGGTATCTCTACTTCGCGCGCCGCGCGGACATCGAGGGCTATCCGGACATCGGAGGACTCTTCCGGGACACGGCGGAGGCGGAGACGGGCCACGCGTTCGGGCACCTCGATTTTCTGAAGGAAGTGGGCGACCCGGCGACGGGCTTCGCGATGGGCAACACGGACGCGAACCTGAAGTCGGCCGTCGAGGGCGAGACGTACGAGTACACGCAGATGTATCCCGGCTTCGTCCGGACCGCGCGCGAAGAGGGCTTCACGGAGTGCGCCGAGTGGTTCGAGACCCTCTCTCGCGCCGAGAAGTCACACGCGGGACGCTTCCAGAAGGGCCTCGACAACCTCGGTTCGTACTAAAGGGGTGGCGCTCTTCGATCCGGCGG
>JALZAT010000026.1 GCA_030948185.1 Acidobacteriota bacterium | reverse complement strand
ACGCGCGAGCTCCCCGAGCAGGACGGCGCGATCGGGCGCGCGGCCGGAGAGGCGCTCGCGCGCTCGCTGCCGGATTTCGACGCGGCGGTGCTCGGGCCGGGCCTCGGAGTCACGGACGAGACCCGCGAGGCACTGTCCGCCGCCCTCAAAGTCCGGATACCCGCCGTGCTCGACGCGGACGCCTTGAACGCGTTCGCCGGCGAGCCCGCCGCATTCGCGAAGCGAGGCGCTCCGACGGTCGTCACCCCGCATCCGGGCGAGATGGGCCGGCTTCTGTCTCTTCCGACTCGCGAGATTCAGGCGGACCGGCTCGGCGCCGTCCGGAGCGTGGCGCGGGCCGGACGGTGCGTCGCGGTTCTGAAAGGGGAAGGCACGTTGACCGCCGCGCCCTCGAGCTCCACGATCGTGAATCCGACCGGAACGCCCCTGCTCGCGGCGCCCGGTTCGGGCGACGTCCTTTCCGGAATCGTCGGGGCCTTTCTGGCCCGTGGGGTGCCCGCTCACGCCGCCGCGTGGGTGGCCGCCTATCTCCACGGGGCGGCGGCGGAGCGGCTGGCCCTCCGCCTTGGCGACGCAGGGCTGCTCGCGAGCGAGCTCGCCGACGCCCTCCCCGAGGCGCGGGCAGACCTTCGCGCCGAGGACAGCGTCTGAGCGCGAACGAAACGCAAGAGATCCTGTCGCATTCGGCGCCGGAAACGGAGCGCGCCGGCAAGAAGCTGGGATCGACGCTCTCTGCGCGCGACGTCGTCTACCTCGAGGGGGACCTCGGAGCGGGGAAGACCTGTTTCGCCCGCGGCCTCGCCGAGGGACTCGGAGCGAGGCCGTCGGAGGTGGCGTCTCCGACGTTTGCCATCGTCAACGAGTACGTCCGGCCGGACGGGTCCGTCGCGCTCCGGCACCTCGACCTCTATCGCATCGCGGATCAGCCGCGGGAACTCGAGTCGATCGGGGTTCCCGACGCGCTCGCGGGAGCTCCCGTGGCCGTCGAGTGGCCGCGGAAGGCGGTCAAGGAACTTCTGCCTCCGACGGTCGAGGTCGTGATCGAGGTCGCAGAATCCGACAGCCGGCGCATCCGCGTGCGGCGGCTGGCGTCGTAAACGCGGTCAGCTGTCAGCTGTCAGCGAGCTGCGGTTCTCAGAACGCGATCACCAGCCCGCCGGTCACGTCCCCGTTCGTCAGCCAGTCGCGCCGATCGCTGTTGCAGTTGTCAAAGAAGTTGTCGCAGCGGCCATGGTCGTCCCGGTTGCGGAGCCGCGTCGCGTAATACCGGCCGTCGAAACGGAGGCCGACGTTGCGGTTGAACATCGTCTTTACGCCCGCGCCGACGCTCGCCGTGAATTTGTTCTCGCTGTCGACGTTCGTGCCGGGGACGGTCGGCTTCAGCCGCGCGCCCCCCGCGCCGAGGGTCACGTAGGGGATCACCCGCCGGTTGTGGCCGAAGTTGAAGGTCATGTAACCGAGGTAGTAGTCGATGTCGAGGTCGCCCAGCCGGCGCGAACCGGGGCCGAACAGCGGCCCGCCCTCGTGGGTGACGAAGTGGGTCTCGGTGCGAGAATACTGGAGCTCGAGCTCGAAGGAACGGGTCACGAAAAAGCCGAGCCGTCCTCCGAACGTCGCGTGGTCGTCGACGTCGACGTCGGACGTGAAGAGAACGTTCGTGCCGCGAGCGAACTTGCCTCCGAACAGATATCCGCCGAACGGGTTGAGCTCGACGTTGGTGCGTTCCTGCGCGCCGGCGAACGGCGCGGCACCGAGTACGGCCAGGACGAGGATGGCGATCCGGGTCTTCATAAGGGTCCTCCGGGGCGTGGCGAATGCGAAACCCGGGCCGATCCGGGGCGTTTCCGCCTCAACGCCCGGTCTTGCGCGCCTTCAGGTGCTTCTCGATCAGCTGCTTCCAGTTGTTCTCCGTGTCCGCGGAATAGCCGACCCAGTTCTGGATGAGCGAGCGGTCGGCGCCGATCAGGAAGGTCGAGGGAATCCCCGCCGCCGTCATCTGTGCGGCGTCTTCGGGAGAGGCGTAATAGACGGGAAGAGAGATGTTGTAGCGCTTCAGAAACGGGGCGATGCGCGTGCGTTCCGCGTCGATGTTCACCGCGACCACGACGAAATTGCGGTCGCTGTACTGGTCGTAGAACCGCTGAACGATCGGGAGCTCCAGCCGGCAGGGGCCGCACCAGGTCGCCCACACGTTCAGGAGGACGACGTTGCCCTTGAGCTGGGAGAGCCGGACCCCGCCTCCGTCCGCCCCTGCGAACTCCAGGTCCGGGAAGGTGCGGGACTCCTGGGCCGCGGCCGCCACGGCGCTTCCCGCGAGGAGCAGCGCGATGACAAAAGAACGAGAGCGCATCAGGACCTCCGGAACGATTCGCCGGCCGTTCCTATTCCGCCGCCGCAGCGCCGGCCTCTGTGCCGCGGAGCTCCATCGGAGAAAAGGCCTTCGGTGAAAAGGATAGCCGCTCGGAGGGCCGTAGGAAAGCGGGTGAGATGATAGAAGGCGAACGATGCGCGACGCGCCGCTTCCCGTGGTGGCCCGGGTCCTCCGGGGTGGCCGCATCGAATCCCAGCATCGTGGCGCCGTCGCCGCCGTGGACGCGGAGGGCCGTCTTCTCGCCTTTCAGGGAGATCCGGAGCTCCCCGTCTTTTTGCGCTCGACGGCCAAACCGTTTCAGGCGATGCCGCTCCTCGTTGCGGGAGGGGAGCGTGCATTTCGGCTCGGGGACGACGAGATCGCGCTCCTCTGCGCGTCGCACGGAGGCGAGCCGCGACACCTTCGGGTCGCGCGCAAGATCCTCGCGCGAGGCGGCTTCCGCGTCTCCGATCTCGAGTGCGGCGCCGATTTTCCGATGGATCCGGCCTCCGCGCGCGCGCTCCTCCGCCGGGGCGAGAGGCCGTCGGGGCTCCACAACAACTGCTCGGGCCAGCACGCGGGGCTCCTGCTCGCCTGCCGGCTGCTCGGCTTCCCGTCCCGCGGATACACGGACCCGGGGCATCCCCTCCAGGCGGAGATCCTGCGCCGCGTCGCGGCCGAAACCTCGACGGCGGAGTCGGAGATCGGGATTGCCGTCGACGGATGCAACATCCCCGTCTTCCAGCTTCCGTTGTCGGGTCTCGCGAGAGGATTCGCGCGCCTCGCGCAATCCTCGCGCGGAACTCAGGCCCCGCGGGAAGCCGGAGAAGGATCGGCAGCGGACCCCGCCTCTGAAATCAGAAGCCGCATCTGGAACGCCATGTGCGCGAGCCCGGCGATGGTCGCCGGGAGGGGGCGCTTCACGACGGACCTGATCGATGCCGGCCGCGGCGCCTGGATCGGCAAGGAGGGCACCGAGGCGATCTACGCGATGGCGCTGCGGTCGCGGACGGGAGAGAAGGCGATTGGAGTCGCGTTCAAAATCGAGGACGGCTCGACCCGATCTCGCGACGCGGTGGCGCTCCGGATCCTCGAGGCCCTTGCGCCGATCGGGCCCTCCGCGAGAAAGAAGCTCGCCCCCCACCGGCGGCCCCCCGTCCGGACGGCGAGCGGCAAGCTCGTGGGGGAGATCATTTCGGAGGTCGTCCTTCAGGTCCCGGCGCCGCCCCGGCCCCACCGCGGCTCCGCCGCTGGCGCGAGGGAATGACGCGATGGGCTACCGCAACCTCTCCGCTTTTCTCGACGGACTCGAATCCCGGGGAGAGCTCGTCCGGATTCGCGAGCGCGTTTCTCCCCGGTTCGAGATCGCGGAGATCGCCGACCGGGCGGTGAAGTCCGGAGGTCCGGCGCTGCTCTTCGAGAACGTCGACGGATCCTCGATGCCGGTCGCGATCAACGTGTTCGCGTCGCACGCCCGCATGCTTCAGGCACTCGAGATTTCTTCCTACGAAGAATGGGAGGAGCGTCTCGATTTTTTTCTCGATCCGAAGCCGCCCGAGGGGCTCGTCGGGAAACTCAAGGCGTTGCCCCGCGTCACCGAGCTCGCCTCGGTCTTTCCGAAGACGGTCCGCTCCGGCCCCTGCCAAGAAGTGGTGGAGACGGGCGACGCCGTCGACCTCTCGAACCTTCCCGTGCTGACGTGCTGGCCTCAGGACGGCGGCCCCTTCGTCACGATGCCGCTCGTCATCACTGCCGATCCCGCCTCGGGCAAGACGAACGTGGGCATGTACCGGATGCAGGTCTACGACCGGAACACGACCGGGATGCACTGGCAGAAGCACAAGGACGGAGCGGGTCAGGCGCGAGGCTACGAGCGCGAGGGCCGGCGGATGGAAGTCGCGGTCGCGATCGGCTGCGACCCCGCGACGGTGTTCTCCGCGGTCGCGCCGCTGCCGCCCGGCCTCTCGGAGTTCCTGTTCGCGGGCTTCCTGCGCGGCGAAGCGGTTCCCCTCGTGCGGGGGCGGACGGTGGATCTGCTCGTTCCCGCCGAGGCGGAGATCGTTCTCGAGGGATTCGTCGAGCCGGGAGAGCGCCGCCGCGAGGGCCCGTTCGGAGACCATACCGGCTACTACTCGCTCGAAGATGACTTCCCCGTCTTCCACGTGACGGCGGTGACTCGCAGGCGCTCGCCCGTTTATCTGACGACGATCGTCGGCCCCCCGCCGATGGAGGACGGATTCATGGGCGAGGCGATCGAGCGGCTCTTTCTCCCGCTCGTCCGCAAGACGA
Source organism: Acidobacteriota bacterium (assembly GCA_030948185.1). Lineage (GTDB taxonomy): Bacteria > Acidobacteriota > Thermoanaerobaculia > UBA5066 > Gp7-AA6 > JALYUA01. The sequence continues at coordinate 54,974 of JALZAT010000026.1, read as the reverse complement.
TCCCCGAGATCGTCGACATGCATCTCCCGGTCGAAGGGGTCTTCCACAACCTGATGATCGTGTCGATCGACAAGCGGTTCCCCGGCCACGCGCGCAAGACGATGCACGCGATCTGGGGAACGGGTCAGATGATGTTCACGAAGGTGATCGTCGTCGTGGATCGCGACGTGGATGTGCGCGACACGGCGCGGCTCGTCTGGAAGGCGCTCGCGGCCATCGATCCGGAACGCGACATAGAGCTTGTGCACGGCCCTGTCGACGAGCTCGACCATGCGTCGCCGCGTCCCTGTCTCGGAAGCAAGATGGGCATCGACGCGACCCGCAAGTGGAAGGAAGAGGGTTTCGACAGACGCTGGCCGGATGAGATCGTCATGAGCCCGGACATCAAGCGCCGGATCGACGCCCTGTGGCCGCGCCTGGGGCTCGCGGCGCGGTCAAAGGAGCCCCGCCGCTGACGGGCGGATGCCGGATGGGTGTCCGCGGCGATTCCGGGGGGGCCGGCGGGGCCTCTCTTCCGCTACAATCCTGGACCGATGCGCACGCTCCTGATCGATCCGATCGAAGAATCGCGGGACGCGCTTCGGCGGTCCTTCGCGGCGGCGGGCGAGCAGGTTCGCAGCCTGGATTCCTTGGGCGAGGCCGACCGGCAAGTCGGGCTCCTCGACCCCGACGTCCTCGTCGTAGCGCTCGACGCACCGGGAGGCGACCCGCTCGCCTTCGTCGAAGCTTCCGCGCGGGACGGTAAGGACCGCGCCGTCTTCGTCCTCGTTCCTCCCGACCGTCTGGACGCCGGCGTCGCGGCGATGCAGCGGGGAGCCGCGGACTTTCTCTGGCGGCCCATTTCGGACGCGAGGACTTCGCTTCTCCTCACCCGGCTGACCGAACGCCGCGACGTGAATCGCCGGGTGGAAGAGCTGCGGGTCGGGCTCGTGAGGGCGAGGACGGAGTCGGTCCTCGTCGGACGCTCGGCGGTGTGGCAGACAGCCCTCGCGGCGATCGAGCGGGCCGCCGAATGGGACGATCCGGTTCTGCTGGCCGGAGAAGCGGGCACGGAGCAGGAGGAAGCGGCTCGCGCTCTCCACGGGCTCTCCCGGCGAGGCGCCGGCGCCTTTCTCTTTCCCGCGGACCTCGATCGCCTTCCGCCGTCTCCGGCGGGAGGCTCCCGGGCGACAATCTACATTCCAGCCGCGGAGCGGCGAAGCATCGAGGCCCAGGAGGCGCTCCTCGACCGCGTCGAAGCGGAGCGGCTGCGCCCGATCTTCGCGATCAACGAGTCTCCGGAGGAAGCGGCTGCCTCGGGGAAACTCTCGCGGCGCCTCTATGAATCGGTTCGCGATCGCGTCGTTCATCTTCCGCCCCTTCGCGAACGGGAGGGAGACGTCGACCTTCTCGCGAGAAGCGTCCTGTTCGAAACCGACCCGGGCCTCGCCTTTGACGGGGAAGCGCTCGACGCGCTCCGCTCCCATGACTGGCCGGGGAACGTTCGGGAGCTGCGCGAGGTCGTTCGCCGCGCGGCACCTCTCTCGGACGGTTCGACCATCGGACCCACGGTGGTGCTGTCGCTCCTCGCGGGCCCGCGCGCACGCCGCCGCGTCCGCCGGAAGAAGCCTCCCGTCGTCAAGATCGCCGTGGGGGCATCTCTCGCGGATGTCGAGCGGCGGCTGATCCAGAAGACTCTCGAGTTCGCCCGCGGAAACAAGCCGAAGACCGCCGAGCTCCTGAAGCTCTCCTTGAAGACGATCTACAACAAGATCAAGGAGTACGGCCTCGAGCACTGACTTCCCCGCGGGTCTGACTGCTCGTGCCTGTCGTCGGCGCCGTCATCCCTTTCCTGACGCGGGTTCGTACCTGCCGCTGACCCTCCTGGCTCGTGCGTCGCGCCCGGCGAAATGCGGGACCACGTCGACGAGCTGGGGAAAGGGAACGGGCTTCTTGAGATAGAAGGCGACCCGACGCTGCTCTCGATGTTCATCGGGGAAGGGGTCCGAACTTCTGGTGAATCTTCGGCCTGGGCCGGTGAGAGCCGAGGGGCCGGTCGCGCTCCACTCGGAGAGGCGGCCGGCCGATCGATCGTCAGCCCTTTACCGCGTCGCCGGAGTGGCCTGGCGGCCGTCCGCCCGGCGCACCTCTGTCGCCTCCCGCCGGCGCAGGCCGAGGAGGCCGCCCAAGCCGAGCAGCCCGATCCAGCCCCAGTTGCCGCCCCGCCGCTCGGTGGTCGTGGTCGTGGTGCCGTTGACCGGCGCGCCGCCGGCAGGTTGCGTGGCGCCGCTCGTGGAGGCGTCGCCGGTTCCGGACGCGCCCGTCGTTCCGGATGCTCCTGTGGCGGTCGCCGCTCCCGTCGCGTCCGAGCCCGTCCCGGCCGTGCCGTTGCCCGTCACTCCCGTTCCCGTGTTGCCGGTCGTGGCAGCAGAGCCTGTAGACCCGGTGATCCCGGTCGAGCCGGTACCCGCCGTCGAAGACCCCGTTCCGGGTTGACCGCTCGGCCGCGACGCGCTCGGAGGGGAGCTCCGGAAAAGGTTGTCGTTCGAACCGGGAGCCCCCGCGCCGTCGGCGGGGCGGTTCGGCAACCGGAAGCGCAAGAACCGAGCCGATGGCCGCCGAGGCGGGGAGTGTGGTACCGGAGGAGGGAGTCGAACCCTCATACCCTTGCGGGCGGGGGATTTTGAGTCCCCTGTGTCTGCCATTCCACCACTCCGGCAGAGGGCGACCATCGTACCCGAGGCAGGACGATTTTGTTCCGCGAGCCTAAAGCGTTTTGCCTCAGGGTTTTCGCGGCGCGGGACCGCGGCAGAGGGGGAAAAGACCCATAAACATTGGCTTTTTTGCCGTTTTTGCCCTATAGTGGGCGGTTCTGCAAGCTTCGCTCTTTACTTAACAGGAGGACCTCGTGAGTTTCAGAGTCGGCGAAAAGGTGGTGTATCCCAATCACGGCGTCTCCGTGGTTGAGAAGATCGGTGAGGGCTTCGTGAGCACGGCGCCGGTTCCGCCTCGCAGCTTCTATCACCTGCGTCTCCTGTCGAACAATTCCAAGGTGATGGTTCCCATCGGGAACACGGATTTGATCGGTCTTCGTCGTCTGACGCAGCGTAAAGACATCACGGGTCTGATGAAGCGGCTCGCGGACAGCCGGTTCTCGGCGTCCGGTGACTGGAAGGGTCGGTACAAGCAGAACCTGGACAAGATGAAGAGCGGAAGGCTGCACGACATCGCGGATGTTCTGAAAACATTGAACTTCATCAGCTCCCGCAAGACGCTCTCGTTTCGCGAGAAGAAGATGTACGAGCGGGCGAAGTACCTGATCGTTTCCGAGATCGCCGTGATCAACGGTTTAGACGAGCAGGAAGTCGAGCGCCAGGTGGATCGCGCGCTGACGAAATCGGCGCAGGCGAAAGCCGCCCACTAAACTCCCAGCCGACGAGCCTGCGAGCGCGCCCGCGGGCTGCGGCCCGAGGTCTAATATAGGCGCCATGGGGAAGACCCTCATGGCGCTTTTTCTTTTCTCCGCGGCCGTCGCGCTCGGCGCGGACGCCGTCGCCGACGGGATCCGGGCGGATCTCCTTCGCGAGCGACGCCGCCTCTCGACGGACAGCCGGGCGCTCGCCGACACGAGCCGCAGGCTCGAGAGCGCCGCCTCCGAGCTGGCGGCCGCCTCCCGCGCCGTCTCCGAGGCGGCCTCCCGCAACGAGATCGGAGTCGAAGAGGTCACCCGGCGCGAGGAGCTTCTCGGCACCTCCGAGCAGGAGGTCCGGTCCCTTCTCGATCGCCGGAGGATTCTGGCGGAGCGGGTCATCGAAAGGCGCCGGTCGATCGCCCTTCTCGAAGCGGATCTCCAGACGAAGAGGCCGCCGGACGGGCTGTCGGGCCGCTGGTCCGTCCTCCTCGATCCGGGCGATCAGAAGGGCGTCTTCCGGATCCGGCTGGACGGCACCATCGTTGCGGGGGAGTACATGCTCGAAGGCGGCGACACCGGCTCGCTGCGGGGCACCCTCGTGAACGGACGCCTTCGCGTCGAGCGCGTCGATTCGAAGAAGGGATTTTCCACGGTGTACTTCGGTTCCGTGGCCCGGGACGGTCAGTCGATCGCCGGCACGTGGGAAGCGACGACGTTCGGCACGGGCGGGCCGGGGTCTGGACGCTGGCGCGCCGTCAAAGACGATTCGGGAGGCGAGGACTCGCCATGAACGAAGAGGGCGTGAAGGGTGCGATGCCGGGCCGGCGCGTTCGATGGGCTTCCGCGCTCCCGGCGCTTTTCGCGGGGGCGCTGCTCGGGTTCATCGGTGGTTACTTCGCCGGCGGGGGCGGCCGGCCCGCGTCGGCGCCCGCCTCCGGCGGCGGGAAGGTCTCCCCGGGCGCGGCCGGGGATCGAATCGCCGGCCTCCAGGAGGAGCTCGCGCGAGACCCGGAGAACCCCAAGCTCTGGGCGGCTGTGGGCAATGCGCGGTACGACCGGGAGGACTGGGACGGGGCGATCGAGGCCTACCGCAAAGCCGTGCGCAAGGCGCCGAAGGACGCGAACATCCTTTCGGACCTCGGCGCCGCCTACCGCAACCGCGGGGATTTCAAGCAGGCGATCGCGTCGTTCGAAAAGGCGCGGGCCGAAGACGGGGACCACTGGCAGTCTCTGCTGAACCTCGTCTTGATCGACGCCTTCGATGTGCGCGATGCAGCGGCCGCGCAGAGGAACTTAGACGAGTTGAAGCGGAGGTATCCGGAGATCCCGAACGTTGAACGCATCCAGGAGCAGATCTCGCGTTTGCGGGCAGGGTGACTATGGGCCGCGTCGCCATCTTCCTCTTTCTCTTTTTCGCCGTTCTGCTGGTGCTGCGCTTGATCCGCGTGTTTCTCGCCCCCCGTCTCCGCGGGTCCCGACCCCGGGTCGAAGGGGAGATGGTGCGCGATCCCGTGTGCGGCACGTGGGTCGACCGGCGCATCGCGCTCGCCGGCCGCAAGGGCGGAGAATGGTTTCCCGTGTGCTCGGAAAAATGCCGTCAGTCCCTGGAGTCCGCGTGAGCGATCTCTTCGACCTCGATCGCTCGCGCATCAAGACCCCGGACGTGCCGCCCGCGGACAGCCCGCTCGCCGACCGCATGCGCCCCCGGTCGCTCGACGAAGTCGAGGGCCCGGAGGAGGTCGTCGGGTCGAACGGTTTCCTCCGGCGCGCACTGGCCGAGGACCGTATCCCGTCTCTCATCTTCTGGGGCCCTCCCGGCGTCGGGAAGACGACGCTCGCGCGGCTGATCGCCGCCCAGACGTCCTCCGTGTTTCTGTCGTATTCCGCGGTCGCAACGGGCGTGAAGGAGATGCGCGAGGTCCTGGAGGGCGCGCGGAAACGGCGCGCCGCGACCGGCGAGCGCACCATCCTTTTCTTAGACGAGATCCACCGATTCAACCGCGCGCAGCAGGACGTGTTCCTTCCCTTCATCGAATCGGGAGAGGTCGTCCTGATCGGCGCGACCACGGAGAACCCGTCGTTCGAGCTGAACGGCGCCCTGCTCTCCCGTTGCAAGGTCGTGGTCCTCGAGCCGCTCGCGCCGGAGGCCATCGCGCGCATCGCCCGCCGGGCGCTTCGCGACATCTCCCGCGGCCTGGGCGCGCGGGACTTCAAGCTCGACGACGAGGCCCTCTCCTTCATCGCCCAGACCGCCGGCGGAGACGCGCGCAGGGCGCTGAATCTGCTCGAGGCGGCGGCGCTGGACGCGGAAGCGGGGAAGACGAAGCGGATCGAAGCGTCGCGTCTGCGGGAGCTGCTCCAGCGCAAGGTGCTCCTCTACGACAAGGCGGGCGAGGAGCATTACAACCTCATCTCGGCCCTCCACAAGTCGATGCGGGAGTCGGATCCGGACGCCACGATCTACTGGCTCGTGCGCATGCTCGAATCGGGGGAAGAGCCGATGTATCTCGCGCGTCGGATCGTGCGGTTCGCGAGCGAGGACGTTGGCCTCGCCGACCCGCGGGCCCTCCGGGTCGCGCTGGACGCCAAGGAAGCCTTCGAGCTGCTGGGCCTTCCCGAGGGTTCTCTCGCGCTCGCTCAGGCCGCCGTGTACTGCGCGATGGCGCCGAAATCGAACGCCCTCTACGAAGCGGAGGCGGAGGCGAAGAACGACGTTGCAGAAAAACCGGCCGAGCCGGTTCCCTCCGTGATCCGCAACGCCGTGACGCGGCTCATGAAAGAGGTGGGTTACGGCCGTGGATACCGCTACGCGCATGCCGAGCCCGAGGGCGTCGGCGGGATCGAGTGCCTTCCCGAGTCCCTGAAGGGGCGGCGCTACTACCGCCCGCGCGCGTCCGGCGAAGAAGCGGACCTCGCGCGCCGGCTCGAGGCCATCATGAAAATGCGTCAGGCGAAGTGGGCGAAGGAAGAGGGCGCGAGCGAGGAAGCGCGGCGCACGCGCAAGGCGGCCAGGGAAAGAGAGTCGTCTCCTTAGTTTTTCTCACCCGAGTAATTCGGCGCTTCCTTCGTGATGATGACGTCGTGGGCGTGGGATTCCTTCAAGCCCGCGGACGTGATTCGAATCATGTTCGACTTCGTCCTCAGTTCCTCGATCGTCGCGCACCCGGCGAGGCCCATTCCGCTCCGGATCCCTCCGGTCAGCTGGTGGATGAGCGCCTCGACGCTCCCTTTGTAGGGCACCATGCCTTCGATCCCTTCGGGGACGAGCTTCGAGAGCGACCCTCCGTAGCCGTTGCCCGTGGGCGCCGTCGGCGCCTCCGGCTCGACCGACTCCTGGAAGTACCGGTCGGACGATCCAGCCTTCATGGCGCCGAGCGAGCCCATGCCGCGGTAGGCCTTGAACGTGCGTCCCTGGTAGAGGATCGTCTCTCCGGGGGATTCCTCGGTCCCCGCGAGGAGCGAGCCGACCATCACGAGCTGCGCGCCGGCCGCGATCGCCTTCGTGATGTCCCCGGAGAACTTGATGCCGCCGTCGGCGATGAGCGGGACGCGCGTGCCCGCGAGCGCCCGGGCGACTTCGCGGATCGCGTGGATCTGGGGAACGCCGGCGCCGGTCACGACGCGCGTGGTGCAGATCGAGCCCGGCCCGATTCCGACCTTCACCGCGTCCGCTCCGCGGCGGACGAGGTCGCGCCCGCCCTCCTCCGTCGCCACGTTCCCGGCCACGACGGGCGTCGATGGCAGGCGCCGTTTCAGCAGCTGGAGGGCGTCGAGCACGCCCTGGCTGTGCCCGTGGGAGGAGTCGAGCACCAGCACGTCCACCTTCGCGCGAACGAGCTCGCGGGCGCGATCGATCAGGTCGCGGGACACGCCGACCGCAGCGCCGACGCGCAGGCGTCCCAGGCGGTCCTTGGCGGCGTTCGGGTACTTGATGGCCTTCTGGATGTCTTTGACCGTGATGAGGCCCTTGAGATTCCCAGCCCGGTCCACGACGAGCAGCTTCTCGATGCGGTGCTCGTGAAGGAGCTCCTTCGCCTGTTCGAGGGTCGTTCCGACGGGCGTCGTGATCAGGTGATCTTTCGTCATGCGGGTCGAGATCGGCTGATCGAGCTTCGTCTCGAAACGCAGGTCCCGGTTCGTCAGGATGCCGACGAGCTTGCCCTTGTCATCGACGACGGGCACGCCGGAGATCTTGTAGCGGGACATGACTCCCAGCGCGTCGGAGATCCGCTGCTCCGGACGGCACGTCACCGGGTCCACGATCATCCCGGACTCCGAACGCTTCACCTTGTCGACCTCGGCGGCCTGGGATTCGATCGACAGGTTTTTGTGGATGACCCCGAGGCCGCCCTGCTGGGCCATGGCGATCGCGAGGCGGGACTCCGTCACCGTGTCCATCGCCGCGGAAACGATCGGGATGTTGAGGCCGATCGTGGAGGTCAGGTTCGTCGAGAGGTCGACCTCGCGGGGGTGAACGCGGGAGTGGGCGGGAAGAAGGAGAACGTCGTCGAACGTGAGCGCGAGCGGGATCTCTCGGTCGGAAAGGCCCCGGCGCGCAGCCCCGCGCCGGGCGGTCTTTCGGACCGCCATCAGGCCTCCGCCTCGGGGGCCGGTCCCGAGGCCGTCCGCTTGTTCTTCCCAGGCGTGCCGCCGCCGCCCACCGGGCCGCCCTCCGCCCCATGGCACTTCTTGTACTTCTTGCCGGACCCGCACGGGCAGGGGTCGTTGCGCCCGACCTTGGCCCCCTGGCGCTGCACGGTCTCGACTTTCGCGTCCTGCCCGCCCGACGCCGCCGCTCCGTAGGAGTAGTTGACGTTCGCGGGAGCGCGCCGGGAGGGAAGCGCCGCCGGCTCGCGCCGCTGCCCGTCCTCGCCCACGATCTCGCCGCTCGCCTCGCGAACGACCGGCTGGAGCCGGTAGAGGTATTGAACGATCTGGTCCTCGATGCGCTCCTTCATGACGGTGAAGAGCTCGAAGGACTCCTTCTTGTACTCGACGAGCGGGTCGCGCTGCCCGTACCCGCGCAGCCCGATTCCCTCTTTCAGGTGGTCGATCGCGAGGAGGTGGTCTTTCCACTGCTGGTCGACCACCTGGAGCATCACGAATTTCTCGTGGAGCCGCATGGTCTCCGGCCCGAGCAGGGTCTCCTTGGCCTCGTAGCGCCGTACGAGTTCGGCGGAGACCTCGTCGTGCACCTCGTCGCGCGACTTGCCGGCGAAGTCCGGGGCGTCCAGGCCGAAGTACTCCTTCAAGTCGACGGCGAAGCCGGAGAGATCCCATTCGTCGGGGCCCTTCTCGGGGTCGAGGTGCCGGCCCATGGACGAGTCGAGAATCGTCTCCGCGAGGCGCAGAACGTCGTCCTTTCCCTGGTTTCCCTGGAGGATGTCCAGCCGCAGCTTGTAGATCTCCTCGCGCTGGCGGTTCATGACGTCGTCGTACTCGAGGAGATGTTTGCGCGTTTCGAAGTTGCGCCCCTCGACCTGCTTCTGCGCGCGCTCGATCGCGCGCGACACCATCCCGTGCTCGATGGGGACCCCCTCCTCCATGCCGAGCTTGCGCATGATGTTCTGGAGGCGCTCGGACCCGAAGATCCGCATCAGGTCGTCTTCGAGCGAGAGGTAGAACCGCGATGCGCCCGGGTCGCCCTGGCGTCCGCTTCGTCCCCGCAGCTGGTTGTCGACACGGCGGGACTCGTGCCGTTCGGTTCCGACGATGAAAAGGCCGCCCTCGGCGAGCACCTTTTCCTTGTCTTTCGCCGCCTGCGCGCGGAGCTCGGCGAGCTTCTTCTGGAACTGCTCTTCGTCCTGGGCTTCCACGCGCTGCTGATCCGCCATCGCGTCCGGGTTCCCTCCGAGGACGATGTCCGTACCGCGACCGGCCATGTTCGTCGCGATCGTCACGGAACCCGGGCGTCCCGCCTGCGCGACGATCTCCGCCTCCTTCTCGTGGAACTTGGCGTTCAGCACCACGTGAGGCACCTTGCGCGCCTTCAGGAGATTCGAGAGCCGTTCCGATTTCTCGATCGAGACGGTGCCCACGAGAACGGGCTGTCCCCGATCCCGCAGCTGCACGATCTCGTCCGCGACGGCCTCGTATTTCTCGCGCTCCGAGGCGTAGACGACGTCCTGGTGGTCCGCGCGGATCATGGGCTGGTTCGTCGGAACGACGACGACGTCGAGCTTGTAGATCTGGTGGAACTCGGAGGCTTCGGTGTCGGCCGTGCCCGTCATGCCCGCCAGTTTCTCGTACAGGCGGAAGTAGTTCTGAAGCGTGATCGTCGCGAGCGTCTGGTTCTCCCGCTCGATCTTGACGTTCTCCTTGGCTTCTACGGCCTGGTGGAGCCCGTCGGACCAGCGGCGGCCGGGGAGGACCCGCCCGGTGAACTCGTCGACGATCAGGACCTGTCCGTCCCGGATCATGTAGTCGACGTCTCGCTTGTACAGCGCGTGCGCGCGCAACGCCTGCTCGATCCCGTGGAGGACGTCGATGTTCTTGACGTCGTAGAGATTGTCGACGCGGATGAGCTTCTCCGCCTTCGCGACGCCCTCTTCGGTGAGGACGGCGGTGCGCGATTTCTCGTCCACGAGGTAGTCGCCCGTCGTCGTCTTGTTCCCGTGCTTGTCGGTCTCCTCTTTGCCCTTGGTCAGGGAGGGGATGACCCGGTTGCACTTGTAGTAGACGTCGGTGTTTTCCTCCGACGGACCCGAGATGATGAGGGGCGTCCGCGCCTCGTCGATGAGGATGGAGTCGACTTCGTCGACGATCGCGTAAACGTGGCCCCGCTGGACCATCGCCTCGATCTCGAACTTCATGTTGTCGCGCAGGTAGTCGAAGCCGAATTCGTTGTTCGTGCCGTAGGTGACGTCGCAGGCGTAGGCCGCCTGGCGCTCGTCGTCCAGCAGGCTGTTCTGGATGCAGCCGACGGTCAGACCCAGAAACCGGTAGACCCGGCCCATCCAGTCCGCGTCGCGGCGGGCGAGGTAGTCGTTGACGGTGACGACGTGCACCCCGCGACCCGGCAGCGCGTTCAAGTACACGGGCATCGTGGCGACGAGGGTCTTGCCTTCGCCGGTCTTCATCTCCGAGATCTTTCCCTGGTGGAGGACCATTCCGCCGATGAGCTGGACGTCGAACGGCCGCATTCCGAGGGCCCGGACGGACGCCTCGCGCACCACGGCGAAAGCCTCCTCGAGGATCTCGTCCAGGATTGCCGCGCGGGCCTCCTTCTGCTCTTTTTCCTCAGCGTCGGCGACCCTGTCCATGGCGGCCGCGATCCGGGCACGGAACGCCGCCGTCTTGCCACGGAGCTCGTCGTCGGAAAGCGCCTTCATGGCCGGCTCCAGCGCGTTGATGCGCGCAACCCGCGGCAGGAGCTTTTTGATGTCCCGCTCGTGCTGGGTGCCGAAGACCTTTGCGAGGACGCGGTCGATCATATTTCGAGCCTAAACCCTTCCGGGGGGCAGTTTATTCGCTTTGGGGACCGAGCGCCGCGGGGGCGCGAGAGGCGGGGTGCGGCGTTACTTCGAACCGAGGATGAACTCCAGCGGGTTCAGCAGGCGATCGCCCTGCCGCACCTCGTAGTGCAGATGCGGTCCGGTCGAGCGCCCGGTGGATCCGACGAGCCCGACCCGGTCCCCGCGCCGGACCTTCTGCCCCTCGCGGACGAGCAGAGCGTCGAGGTGCCCGTAGACCGTCCGATAGCCCATCCCGTGGTCGAGCTCGACGGCGTTTCCGTAGTCGCCGGCCCAGCCGCTCTTGACGACGACGCCGCCCGCCGTGGCGAGCACGGGCTCGCGACGCCGCGTCGAAATGTCGAGACCGGGGTGGAAGGCGCCGGCGCCCGTGATCGGGTCGCGCCGGGCCCCGAAGCCGGAGTTGAGCAGGCCGCGCACGGGCGCGACCGTCGGAGTCGACGAGATGACTTCTTCGCGGCGCGCGAACAGAGTCTCGACGGCGTTCAGGCGCGAGCTCAAGGAGGCGCTTCGCCGGTCGAAGTCGGAGGAGGGGAGGTCCGTGACGAGCGGTCCTCCCGCCCCGGTTCGACCGGATTCCGACAGGCCGGCGACGATCGCGAGCCGCCTCGTCCGCGTCTCGAAATCCGAGAGCTGCCGAGACAATCCCTGCAGGCGGCCGGAGAGTGCGGCCGCCGAAGTCTTCAACCGGGCATTGTCCGCGAGGAGCTCGCGATACTGGCCGTCGCGCCGCGTCGAGGAGAGGAAGGCCCAACCGAATGCGAGAGCGGCCACGAGAACGGCGGCCGAGGCTCCCGCGGCGAGGGCGAGGAATCGGGAGGAAACCGTGATCTTCCGGAATCTCGCCTTCGCGTGCGGCACGAAGATGATCGTGTTGTATTTCAGGGGCATCCTCCTCGTTCCGCGGACTTGGAGAGAGCCGACGCGCTTGCCTGCATTGGCCACGTGGCCGCCGCCCTGGTTGAATTGATTTACGGCGATCGTATGGGCGCGAGCGTGACCCTGTCAACCTGACCCGCGTCCTGTCCCGCATCCTGTCCGAACGACCGGTTCCGGTAGCCGATCGCCTCCGCAAGGTGCTCGCGCGCGACGATCTCGGAACCCGCTAGATCCGCAACCGTACGCGCGACGCGCAGCGATCGATGCGCGGCGCGAACCGAAAGGCGCATGCGCTCGACCGCGGCGGCGAGCAGGGCGCGGGCCGCGGGCTCGAGCAAGAGGAACCGCTCGAAATCCCGAGCCGCGAGATCGGCATTGCGAAAGCCCGGCCGCTTCGGAAAGCGCTCCGAGGCGACGCGGCGCGCGTTCTCCACCCGGAGGCGGATCGGCGCGGAAGGCTCGCTCGCCGCCGGGCGCTCCAGGTCCGCCCAGGGAACCGCCGGCACGGCGACGTGTAAGTCGATGCGATCGAGGAGCGGGCCGGAGATCCGTCTTCCGTACCGCAGGCGCTCGCCCTCCGTGCACCGGCACATACGCCGGGCATCTCCCGCGAACCCGCAGGGGCACGGATTCATCGCCGCCACGAGGAGGAAATCGCTCGGAAAGATGCAGGCTCCGCCCACGCGCACCACACAGACGCACCGCTCCTCGAGCGGCTGGCGGATGCCTTCGAGCACGTCGCGCCGGAACTCGGCCAGCTCGTCCAGGAAGAGCACGCCGCGGTGGGCGAGCGAGATCTCGCCCGGCCCCGGCCGCGTCCCGCCGCCGATCAGGCCGGCCGCGGAGATGCCGTTGTGGGGAGCGCGGAAGGGAGGCTCGGCGATGAGACCCGATCCTCCCGGCAGGGTACCGGCGATCGAGTGCACCTTCGTCACGTCGATCGATTCGGCGCGCGTCAGGGGGGGCAGCACCGTGGGGAGCCGGCGCGCGAGCATCGTCTTGCCGCTTCCGGGAGACCCCGTCAGGAGCACGTGGTGCCCGCCCGCCGCCGCGATCTCCATGGCGCGCCGCGCGACGGACTGCCCGTGGACGTCGGAGAAGTCCCCGGGGCCCTGCCCGTCGGCGTGGGCACGCTTGCGCGGGCGTGCCGGGCGCGCGGCCGGGATCGGATTGCGCCCCGACAGATGCCCGACGGTCGCCGCGAGGCTGCCGACGGGGATCACGCGGATGCCTTCGACCGCCGCGGCCTCGCTCGCGTTCGACTCCGGAAGGAAGAGCTCCTCGAAGCCGGCGTCGCGCGCGGCGAGGGCGAGGCAGAGGGCGCCGCGCGTGGGCCGGACCTCGCCGTTCAAGCCGAGCTCGCCGACGAAGACGCACCTCGCCCGTGCCGGAGGCGCGAGGCCGGCGACCTCGAGGAAGGCGACGGCGAGCGGAAGATCGAGCGCCGCTCCGGCCTTGCGAAAGGCCGCGGGCGCGAGGTTCACCGTGATGGAGCCGCGGGGCGAAGGATAGCCGCCGTTGCGCAGGGCCGCCCGGACGCGATCCCGGGCCTCGCGCACCCCCGGGTCCGGCAGACCGACCATCGTGAAGGAAGGCAGACCCGGCGAGACGTCGACTTCGATGTCCAGGATGCGCGCGTCGATCCCGAAGGTCGTCGCGGAGTGGATGCGGACGAGCATGGTACTCCTCGAGGGCCGAGGAGACGCCGGCGGAGGGCCGGTGAGGACTGGAAGAGTTTACACGAGGCGGAGTAAAAGACTCAGCTCGGGAGCCGGAGCCTGTCGCCCGGCTTGATCGCGCTCTTGGCCGAGAGTCGGTTCACGTCTCTCAACCGCTCGACGGTCGTCCCGTTGCGGACGGCGATCCGATAGAGGGTGTCGCCGCCGCGCACGCGGTAGCTGCGAGCCGCCGAGATCTCGCCGGCGACATCTTTCTTCCCGGGTCTGCCAGCCTTGCCACCCTTTTTCCCGTGCTTCGAACTCGAGGCGACGGCGACCGGCGCCTCCGGCTTCGGAATGACCAGCACCTGGCCCTTGTGCAGCTTCGCCGTGGAGGGCAGAGAATTCGCGGAGGCGACGTCCGCCGCGGGCAGCCGGTACCGGCGGGCGACGGACGCAAGCGTTTCGCCCCGCCGCGCGACGTGCCGCCGGTACTGGGGCGGACGCGCGGTCGGTGCCTCGGAGTAGGCGGTCCGAACGGCCTCGACGGTCCCCGCCGGCACCTTCAGGACGTAGCCGTCCGGCAGGCGCGGCGTGACCTCCGTCCGAAGCTCGGGATTCAATTTCTGCAGGTCCTCGAAGGTCACCTTTTCCGCCGCGGAGAGGTGGCGCAGTCGCACGGGCCGCTCGAGCACGACCGTCTCGTATTCGAGCGGCTTCTCGTAGTCGACCGCAAAACCGTAGTGGGCCGGGTTCTTGGAGATCAGCGTGGCGGCGATCACGGCGGGCACGTAGTTCTGGGTCTGGGGCTTCAGCACGCCGGTGGCCGCGAGCTGCCAGAAGTCTGTCAAGCCCGTCTTCTCCATCGCGCGAAGCACCCTCCCTTCGCCGGCGTTGTAGGCGGCCAGCGCGAGATACCAGTCCTTGAAGAGCTCGTGCAGATAGGCGAGGTGACGGGCCGCCGCCCGGGTCGCCTTCTCGGGGTCGCTGCGCTCGTCGATCACCGCGTTCGACGTCAGGCCGTACTGCCTTCCGGTTTTGGGCATGAACTGCCAGATCCCGTGGGCGGTCGCGTGGGAGTGTGCGTGAGGGATGAAGGAAGACTCGATCAGCGCGACCTGCGCCAGATCCCGCGGGATACCCGCCTCCGCGAAGACCTTGTGGATCATGGGCATATAACGCCCGGACCGGGCGAGCCCGCGCCCGATGATGTCGTGCAGGTCGTGTTGAAAGGTCGCCAGAATCTTGAGCACGCCCTCGTTGACGACGATCGGGAGGTCGTAAGTGACCCCCGCGGTGTCCGAGGCGATCGCGGACGCGGCCTCGGAGATCGCCTCCGGCGTGGTCTCGATCTGCGTTTCGATCTTCTGGAGCTCGGGAGAGACGTGGCTCTCGGCGGTTGGAGAGTCGTCCGGCGGGGCGGCGAGCGCCTCGTATCGAAGGATCCCCTCGTAAAGGTCCATCGAAAATGCGGCGACTTCCACGCCGGGGGGGGCCGCTCCCGCGAGGGGCCGGACGGTGTCGAGGGCCCGCGAGAAGTAGAACTCGGCGCATTGCGCGTCGCCGGCGAGCGCGGATTCCCGGCCGAGAGCAAAGTCCGCCGTCGCGCTTTCCATCGCGCGGGCGCCGGGACGAACGGGCGGCGGGGCCGCGGCGCGCTGAGCCGCCGTGGAAGCAGACGAGGAACAGGCGGTCGCCAGGAGCGAGAGCGCAACCGCAGCCGCGGCGAAGGAAAGCTTCGCCTTCCAGAGAACCAATGGGGTCATTCGATTCAGGGTAAACCGCATCCCCGGGATTGCAAACTGTTTTTTCTCTGTACGGAACCGTCTTCGGGGAAGGACAGTCGGGGCGGGAGCGCCTATTTTCCGAAGATATGGAACTTCAAGGACAAGAGCAGCTTCTCGATGTCCTGCCGCGCGTTCAACTCGATCGAGAAGGTTTTCTCCTCACCGATCAATTTGCGCTCCTTGTCCTCGAGCCGAAGGCCGACCGTCACCTGATGCCCCTCGGCGAGCTCGCGCCGCGGAACCTGGAGCTCGAAGATGCGGTTCACCTCTTTGCGGTGGTTCAGGCTGTTCGCCAGCAGGTCGTCGATGGAGATCCCCGGAGCGATCCGCCTGCCCGGCTTCTCGGGAGGAGGCGCGGACGTGGCGTTCTTGCGGAGCTTCTCGAGCTCCGCCAGGATGTCGATGTTCGAGCGGACGCGGACGTGTTTGACCTCGGCCTCCGCCACCTTCTCGGGCTCGCCGGGCTCTTCGTTGGGAGTTTCCGCGAACGAGACGTCGCCGATCTCGAGCGGCTCTCCCGCCGGCTCGATTTCGGGAAGGGGAGCGTCGAGCGAGTTCAACGCCTCCTCGAACTCGTTGACGGTTTCGACGTCTTCCGCGTCGAACTGCTCGGCCGCAAGAAGCGCGGGCGGCAGGGGAATGCCGGCCGGCGAAACGATCTCGATGGGCGTGTCGGGAGGCCGCGGGGGCGCTTCCGGCTCGGGAACAGGGGCGGCCGCCGGAGCCGACGCCGGCGGCTCCGCCAGGACCGGGCTCGGAGCGGGAGGCGCCGGCTTCGGCACGGCCGAGGATGCGAAGATCGAGGGCGCCGAGGAAGTCTGCCGGTCGTCGCCCAGCATTCTCTTCTTGAGCGACCGGAGCGTCAGCCTCGAAATCGCCTTCAAGGTCTCGAACACGCCCTGGCCGAGCACCGCGCACGCTTCGTAGCTCTCGTAGCTTCCGCTCGAGTTCAGAGTCTGCGCGAGCTCCTCGACCGTCAGGATGTTCGAAAGGTCTCGCTTGTTGTATTGAAAGACGAGCGGGAGGTCCTCCATCTTGAGCGAGATCTCGGCGAGGTTCGTGCGGAGGTTGTTGAGGCTCTCGACGTTGGCGTCCTTCATCGCGCGCTGGGAGTCCGCGACGAACACGATTCCGTCGACTCCCTTCAGGACGAGCTTGCGGGTCGTGTTGTAGAAAACCTGGCCCGGGACCGTGTAGAGCTGCACCCGGGTCTTGAATCCCCCGATGACCCCGACGTCGAGCGGCAGGAGATCGAAGAAGAGCGTCCGGTCGGTCTCGGTCTCGAGAGACACCATCTCACCCCGGGAGCCGGGGGACGTCCTTCCGTAAATGTGGTGGAGATTGGTGGTTTTCCCGCAGAGGCCCGGACCGTAGTAAACGATCTTGGCCGCCATCTGCATGGTGGCGTAGTTGAAGAAAACCATTCCCGATTATGCGCTCCGGGTCGATTCGATCAGGGAGAAATCTAACACGTCAGCAGCGCGCGTATTTCGTCGTCGGATTCCGGCCCGGGCGTTCGCGCGAGGGTTTCTCGGGCGAGCAGCACATAGAGACGGCGAAGCTCGGGAGAATTTTCGAGCGCGGAGAGGTGTGAGCGCACGGTTCCGATGTCCCGGCGCGCGACGGGACCGGTGAACGCCTCGAAAAACGGCCGGCCCGCCACGCCCGCGACGGCGTCCGCGGCGAGCCCGGCGAGGGCGGCACGGGCGGCCGGCTCGGGGATCCCGGCGGCCGCCCAAGCGCGCGCGGCCGCGGAAACCAGGGCCACCGAGCCTCCGGCCGCGATGGTCGCCGCGGCGTGGTAGAGCGGCTTTGCCTCCCTCGCGATCCGGTGCGGGGCCGCTCCGAGCGCCCGGGCGAATCGATCGGCGGCGTCGCAGGCAGCCGGATCTCCCTCGATTGCGACGAACGCCCCGGCGAGCGTCTCTCCTTCCTCGCCGCGAAAAGCCCGGAGCGGATGGAACGACCCGATCGCCGCTCCCGAGCCGCGCAGGGGCGCGATCGCCTCCGAGGCGAGCGCGCCCGAGAGGTGGAACGCGAAGCGGCAACGTGCCGACGGCGCAATGGCGGCCCCGACGGAGGAGATCGCGTCGTCGGGTACGGCAAGGACCAGGACGTCGGAGGAGACGGATGCAGGAACCCGGCCCCTTTCGAGAACGGCATCGACGCTTCCCCCGGCGGAAAGCCAGCTCCGGAGGAAGGCCCGGCCGGCGCGCCCGGGTCCCACGAGAGTCAGTGAGGGGAGTGCCATTTCGCGGGCAGTGTATCGGCGCGGGCCCCGACCGAGGACTGAGGACCGAGGACTGATGACCCAACCGGCGATGTGCCCGGATACATCTCTCCCGGCGTCAGCTCTTTGGGTCGTCGGTCCCTGGTCCTCGGTCCCAGGTCAAACTCTCGCTTCTTGACCCGGGGATTACCGCCGCGTACCCTCCTGTTAGCACTCAGGCGGCGAGACTGCCAGGGCCCGGCCCTCGCACTCCCAAACAAGAAGAATGACAATGCCGAGAACCATGGCGCTCGACAACCGAAGCCGCACGATCTTGAAGGAGATCATCCGTGTGCACGTGGACACGGGCAAACCGGTATCTTCCCGGGCGCTCTTCAAGTCGAGCCGGTTCGACCTGTCGCCCGCGTCGATCCGAAACATCATGGCCGACCTGACCGACGCGGGCTTCCTGGTCCAGCCGCACACCTCCGCGGGCCGGATCCCGACGGACCAGGCGTACCGGCTCTACATCGATGAGCTCATGCGCAATCGCCGCGTCGCTGCGGACGTCCGCGAGCAGGTCGATTCGGATCTCGCGTCCGCGGGCTCGGACGTGACGCGCCTCTTCCAGGCCGCATCCCGGCTGCTCTCGCGGCTTTCCGGCGAAGTGGGCTTCGTCGTCGCTCCGGACGCGCTGCACACGGTCGTGCGCTCGATTCGCCTTCTCGCCGTGGCGCCCGGCAAGATCCTCGCGGTCCAGGTCAACGAGCCCGACGTCATCGTGTCGCGGGTCATCGAGACCTCCGTCGAGTACTCCAGCGACGAGCTCGAGTCCGTGAGCCGCCGCCTCACGAGCGAATTCTGCGGGAAGACCCTTCACGAAGTGCGGACGGAGCTCCTCCGGGCCCTGACGGAGGAAAAAGCGGCGTGCGACCGCATGCTCGCCCGCGCGCTCACGCTCGGCGGCCAGGCCCTCGAAGGCTCCGGGTCGGAAGAGCGTGTGTATCTCGAGGGCACGGTCAAGCTCCTCGACAAACCGGAGTTTGCGGACGTCGAGTCCCTCAAGAGGGTGTTTCTGACGTTCGACGAGAAGGCGCGCCTCCTCGACCTGATGGCCCGGTACCTCGATTCCAAGGGCACGAGCGTGGTTCTGGGCTCGGAGAGCGCGATCACGAACGATCCGCGGCTGTCCGCGGTCTTGACCTCCTACGGACCGGGAGAGACACTGACAGGCATGCTCGGCGTCATCGGTCCCGCCCGTCGTGAATACCCGCGAGTCATTCCCGTCGTCGAGCTCCTCGGAAGGGCTCTTTCCGACCGGCTGGAGCGCCGCGACGTCCGCGACCGCGAGGGCCAGGAATGACGGACCGGGAGCGCGATTCTGCGGTGACGGCCGACGATCCGGACCGTTTGAACGTCGAGGACTCGGGCGAAACCCTCGAGGCCGCGCTCGCCGAAGAGGAACGTTCCGCGATCGCCGCGGCCGAGGAGAAGCTCAAGTCGGTGATGAGCGACCTCGAGGAGCTGAAGGACCGGCACCGGCGCAAGCTCGCCGAGTTCGAGAACATGCGAAAGCGCACCGAGCGCGAGAAGAGCGAGTACCTCCGGACCGCGCTCGGAAAATTCGTGGGCGACTTTCTGACGATCTCCGACGACTTCGATCGCGCCCTGGCCCATGCGACGCCGGAGGAGACGGCGAGCGACTTCGGCCAGGGGGTCTCGCTCATTCAGCGAAAGCTCGCGGATCTGTGGCGCAAGTACGGTCTCGTCGAGGTGGACACGGGGGGCACGTTCGATCCGAACGTGCACGAAGCCGTCGCGACGGAACCCTCGGACGAGGTCCCCAAGGACACGATTCTCGAGGTCATGCGCAAGGGTTACCTGTTGAACGACAAGTTGATCCGCCCCGCGCTCGTGAAGGTCTCGGTCCGCGGGAACGGCGGCGGACGGTAGAGGAAGACCCGGCGGATTTCAGGGCCTCTCATCGGCCCGACGGAGGCGTGTTTGGGCAGAATTCTCGGGATCGATCTGGGCACCACGAACTGCTGCGTAGCGGTCGTGGAGGGCGCCACGCCCCAGGTTCTCTCGAACCGGGAAGGAAGCCGCACGACGCCTTCGATCGTCGGATTCACCGAGGACAACGACAAGCTCGTCGGTCAGATCGCCAAGCGCCAGGCGATCACGAACCCGATGAACACGGTGTTCGCCGTGAAGCGGCTCGTCGGACGCAAGTACGACTCCGAAGAGACGCAGCACGCCCGGGAGATCCTCCCGTACGAGATCGTCCGCGCGGTGAACGGAGACGTGAAGATCCGGGCCCGCGCGCGGGAGTACAGCCCCGAGGAAATCTCGGCGTTCATCCTGAAGGAGCTCAAGGAGTTTTCGGAAGAGGCTCTCGGGGAGGAGATCACCGAGGCGATCATCACCGTTCCCGCGTACTTCGACGACGCGCAACGGCAGGCGACGCGCGACGCAGGGCGGATCGCCGGTCTCGAGGTGCTCCGCATCATCAACGAGCCGACGGCCGCCTCGCTCGCCTACGGCCTCGAGCGGAAGGGAAGCGAGATCGTCGCCGTCTACGACCTCGGCGGAGGGACGTTCGACATCTCCATCCTCGAGCTCGGCGAGGGGATCTACGAGGTCAAGGCGACGGCGGGCGACACGTACCTGGGCGGCGAGGACTTCGACAAGAAGATCATGGACTGGCTGCTGGATGACTTCAAGAAGTCGACCGGCATCGACCTTCGGCAGGACCGCATGGCTCTCCAGCGGCTCAAGGAAGCCGCCGAGAAGGCCAAGTGCGAGCTCTCGACGTCCACGGAGTCGACGATCACGCTCCCGTTCATCTCCGCGGACGCGTCCGGTCCGAAGCACATCAACCGCACGCTCACGCGGGAGCGCTTCGAGTCGCTCGTGGCGGATCTGATCGACCGGACCGCCGCACCCTGCCTCGACGCGCTCCAGTCCGCGAACTTGAAGCCTTCCGACGTCGACCAGGTGATCCTCGTCGGCGGCCAGACGCGAACCCCCAAAGTGCAGCGCATGGTCGCGGAACTCTTCGGCCGCGAGCCGAACCGGGAGATCAATCCCGACGAGGTCGTGGCAATCGGCGCAGCGATCCAGGGCGGCGTGCTGAAGGGCGAGATCAAGGACGTCGTCCTTCTCGACGTGACGCCGCTGTCGCTCGGAATCGAGATGCACGGAGGTGTCTTCGAGAAGCTGATCGAGCGCAACTCGACGATTCCGACAAAGAACACGAAAGTCTTCACGACCGTCGCGGACAACCAGGGAGTGGTCGAGATCCACGTGCTCCAGGGCGAGCGCGAGGTCGCCCGCGAGAACAAGTCACTCGGCCGGTTCGAGCTCGTTGGAATCCCCGCGTCGCCCCGCGGGGTTCCCCAGATCGAGGTGACCTTCGCGATCGACTCGAACGGGATCGTGAACGTCTCCGCCAAGGATCTCGCGACCGGGAAGGCGCAGGGAATCCAGATCAACCCGGCCGGCGGCCTTTCGCAGACCGAGATCGACAAGATCATCAAGGAGGCGTCGACGTTCGCGGAAGCGGATCACCAGCGCCGCGAGGTCGCGCAGATTCGCAGCCGCCTCGACGGCATGCTGGCCAGCAACGAGCGCGTCCTCGCGGAGTTCGGCTCCGCGCTGGCGGCCGACGAACGGGAACGGATCGAGGAAACGCTGAAGAGATCGCGCGACATCGCCGCGAGCGACTCGCGCGATGCCTTGAACGAAGCGATCTTCGACATGCAGGGAGTTTCCAAGGTGTTGACCCGCGTGATGCTCCAGCGCGCCGGATCGGGCGGGGCGGCGGCGGCGAAGGGATAAGAACGGTCAGGGTCGGGGGTCAGGAGTCGTCGGTACGATTCTTTCCGCCCTGAATTCGGCCCGCCGACTCGACTTCAAACATGAGCAAACGCGACTACTACGAAATCCTCGGCGTCACGCGTGACGCGCAAAACGGCGTCTTGAAATCGGCGTACCGCAAGCTCGCCTTGCAGTACCACCCGGACCGCAACCCCAACGACCCGGCAGCCGCGGAGCGATTCAAGGAAGCCTCCGAGGCGTATGCCGTCCTTTCGGATCCCGAGAAGCGCGCCCGGTACGACCAGTTCGGCCATTCCGGCGTCGGCGGGGCGGGAGGAGCGGGAGGATTCGGTTTCGACCCCTCCGCGTTCGGCGATCTCTCCGACCTCTTCGGAGAGATTTTCGGGTTCTCCGGAGGCGGGCGGACGCGGGCAACCGGCGGAAGCGACCTGCTGTATCAGATGGAGATCTCGTTTCGCGACGCGGTGTTCGGAGTCGAGGCGCCGCTCCTTCTTTCGCGCCTCGAGGCGTGCGCGAAGTGCGAAGGGTCGGGCGCGGCTCCGGGGTCGCACGCGAAGACCTGCACGGTGTGCCGGGGAACGGGTCGGCAAAGATTCAGCCAGGGATTCCTGACGGTCGCGCGCGCCTGCTCGAACTGCCGCGGCGAGGGGCGCGTGATCGAGAAGCCCTGCGAGGACTGCGGCGGCGAGGGGCGCAAACGGCAGAGCCGCAGCCTCCAGATCCGCGTTCCCGCCGGAGTCGAGAGCGGCTCTCGCCTGCGGCTCGGCGGCGAAGGTGACGCCGGTCCGAACGGCGGATCCTCGGGCGACCTGTACGTCCATCTGACGGTCGCGGACCACGAGGTCTTCGAGCGGGAGGGCGATGACATGGTCCTGACCGCCGAGGTCCCGTTCCCGACACTCGTTCTCGGCGGAGAGATCGGCATTCCGACGATCGACTCCGACGAGCTCGAGGCGGTCTCGATCGCGCCGGGTACCCGAATCGGCTCCGAGATCCGCCTTCGCGGCAAGGGCTTCGGCCGGCTCGGCCGCCGCGGACGCGGCGACCTCGTCGTGCGCGCGGGGCTCCTCGTCCCCGAGGCGCCCTCTTCCGAGGAGAAAGACCTCCTCCGCAAATACGCGGAGGCCACGGGTGCTCCGGTTTCCGGCAAGGGCGTTTTCGAGAAGGCGAAGAAGATCTTCAAGTAGCCGCCGGTTGACGGCTGTCAGCCATCGCTCAGAGAGGAGTTCCTTGAAGTTCTCCCGCCTGCTGATTCCCCGGAAGGCGGGCGAAGACTTCGTCGTGGGTCTCCTGTCGCTGCACGATCCCCTCGGACTCACCGAGGAGGGAATCGACGGGCGGGACCTCGTCGCCTGCTTCCGGCACTCCGCGAGCGCGCGGGAGGCCGCTTCGACCCTCGCCGAGCGCGGCATCCCGTCCGAGGTCGTGACGGATATTCCCGAGGGCGATCCGCTCGAGGCGTTTCGCGCGGCGTCCAGGCCGTTCGCGGTCGGGCGGCGGTTCTGGCTGGACCCCGGAGAGCCTTCCGACTCCTCTCCGCCGGAGGGCCGCATCGCTCTCCGGGTGCCCGCCTCTCGCGCGTTCGGAACGGGCGGGCACGAATCCACGCGCCTCGCGCTCGTGGCACTCGAAGAGGAGGGCGTCGAAGGCCGCGAGGTCCTGGACGTCGGCACGGGCTCGGGGGTCCTCGCTCTCGCCGCGGCCGCGCTCGGGTCGCCCCGGGTCGTCGGATATGACACCGATGTCGAGGCGATCTTCGTCGCGCGCGAGAACCTCCGGCGCCACCCGTTCGGCGACCGGGTGGCGCTCGCCGCGGCAACCGCGGCCGCCGTCCGCGGCGCGTTTTCCGTCGTCGTCGCGAACCTGCTTCCGGACGAGCTCTTCTCGATCCGCGCGGAAGTCCTCGCGCGGGTGGCGCCTGGAGGCACGCTGATCCTCTCCGGAATTCCGGCCGAGAGAGAAGCGGAGGTCGCCGGGCGAATGCGCTCCCGCCGCTTCTCTCTCTCCGCCCGCCGTACGGAAAACGAATGGACGAGCCTGTGTCTCGAGCGCGCTTCGTAGTCGCCTCGCTGCCGGCCCCGGGGGATTCCGTGCGCCTGCCGGCGGAAGAAGCCGCGCACGCGCGTTCGCGCCGCGTCGCGCGGGGCGAGCACGTCGTGCTGATCGACGGGAGCGGCCGGGAGGCGGAGGCCGAGATTCTCTCGGTGCGCGGCGGACAGACCGAGGTGCGCGTGCTCGAGATCCGCCCGCCTGCTGCCTCCGCTCCCGCCGAGATCTGGCTCGGCGTCGCCGGCATCCGGGCGGAGCGGCTGTCGTGGGTCGCGGAGAAGGCGGGCGAGCTCGGTGTCGCGTGCCTTTCTCTCATCCGGACGGAGCGCACCCAGACGTTTCGCGCCGGAGGCGGCGCGCTGGCTCGCGTCGAACGAATCGTGCGCGAATCCGCCAAACAATCGGGCAGCGCCCGGTGGCCGCGATGCGAGGGCCCGCTGGGGCTCGAAGAGGCGCTCGCGTCCCCTTCGGTCGTCACGCGGCTGATGCTCGATCCGGCCGGTGCCTCCTTTCCCCGCGAATTTCCGGGACGCTCCGTGGCTCTGCTCGTGGGCCCCGAAGGAGGCTGGACCGACTCCGAGCGCGACCTGGCGCGCGACGCCGGTTGGATCCTGTCCCGCCTTCCCGCGGGAGCGCTTCGCGCCGACACGGCGGCCGTGGCGGCGGTGGTGCTCGCGAGGGCCGCCTTCGGAGCGCTTCGCTGTTAAACTGATCGAGCTCCCCGAAAACGACAGCGGAGGCCGAATGTCCTACGAAGACGTCAAGAAAGTCTGGATGAACGGGAGCCTCGTGGACTTCGCAGACGCGAGGATCCACGCCTTTTCGCACGTCTTTCACTACGGCTCGGGCATCTTCGAGGGCGCGCGCGTCTACAAGACCCGGCAGGGCTCCGCGGCCTTTCGCATCGACGAGCACATCGACCGGATCTACGACTCCTGCAAGGTGTATCGGATGGAAATCCCTTATTCGCGCGCGGAGTTCAAGGACGCCATCTTCGAGACGGTGCGGGCGAACGCCTTCGACGAGTGTTACATCCGCCCGGTCGTGTACCGCGGCCTCGGGGCCCTCGGCGTCAACCCGTTCCGCAGCCCCGTCGACGTGCTCATTGCGGTCTGGCGCTGGGGAAAGTACCTGGGAGACGAGGCGATCGAGAACGGGGTGGACGTGTGCGTCTCCTCCTGGAACCGGATGGCCCCGAACACGTTTCCAGCGATGGCGAAGGCGACGGGCAACTACCTCAACTCGGCGCTCATCAAGATGGAAGCGATCACCAACGGCTATACCGAGGGGATCGCCCTCGACAACGCGGGACGGGTCTCCGAGGGGAGCGGCGAGAACATCTTCCTCGTTTACGGCGGCCGGATCTTGACCCCCCCGCTCGCCGGGACCATTCTTCCGGGCATCACCCGCGACTCGATCATGACGCTCGCCCGCGACGCCGGATACACGGTCGTCGAGCAGAACATCGCGCGGGAGATGCTCTACATCGCCGACGAGGTGTTCCTGACCGGAACGGCCGCCGAGGTGACCCCGATCCGCTCCGTCGACCGGATTCCCGTCGGCAGAGGCTCCCGGGGGCCCGTCACGGAGCGGATCCAGAAGGAGTTCTTCGCACTCGTGGCAGGGGAGCGGGACGATCCCTACGGCTGGCTGACGCCCCTGCCGGTGGAGACGGGGGTCGCCGGGGGCCGATAACCGGCCGCAGCGTCCGTATTTCCTTATCCCGTTCGACTTTAGCCTCTCCAGGGCGTACAATTTCTGGCCAAAGAGGCCAATTCATGCACATCAACGATCTCCTGAAGGTCGCCGTGGAGCGCAAGGCGTCCGACCTCCACCTGAAGGTGAGCGCCTTCCCCGTCCTCCGGATCGACGGGGTACTCACGCCGATGACGGACGTCCGGCGGCTGATGCAGGAAGACACGATCGCGATGGCCTTCTCGATCATGTCCGCGCGCCAGAAGGAAAAGTTCAAGAACGACTTCGAGATCGATATCGCCTACTCCGTCCCCAATCTGGGACGGTTCCGCTGCAACATTTTCCAGCAGCGGGGGACAGTCGGTCTCGTGCTGCGCGTCATTCCCGCGCGCATCCTGTCCATCCGGGAGCTCCTGCTGCCGCCCGTCATCGAGAAGATCTGCAACGAGCAGCGCGGGCTGATCCTCTGCACGGGCACGACGGGTTCCGGCAAGTCCACGTCGCTCGCGGCGATGATCGACCACATCAACTCGAACCGCAACGAGCACGTGATGACGATCGAGGATCCGATCGAGTTCCTCCACCGGGACAAGAAATCGATCGTCAACCAGCGCGAGGTCGAGGTCGATACGAAGGGGTTCGGCATGGCGCTCCGCAGCGCCCTCCGCCAGGACCCCGACGTCATCCTCGTCGGTGAAATGCGCGACTACGAAACGATCGAGACCGCCCTGACGGCGGCCGAGACCGGCCACCTCGTTTTCTCGACCCTGCACACCCTCGACGCGACGGAGACGATCAACCGCATCATCGCGGTCTTCCCGCCCCACCAGCAGAAGCAGATCCGGCTGCAGCTCGGCGCGGTCTTGAAGGCGGTCATCTCACTGCGGCTGATGCCGCGGGCGGACGGGCTCGGACGCGTGCCGGCCGCGGAGATTCTCGTCCGGACGGCGTACGTCCGGGAGTGCATCGAGAACAAGGAAAAAACGAAGCTCATCAAGGACGCCATCCAGGCCGGCACCTCGCAGTACGGGATGCAGACCTTCGACCAGTCGCTCTACCAGCTCTACAAGTCGGGGCTCATCACCCTCGAGGAGGCGCTGAAGCGCGCGACGAACCCCAACGAGTTCAAGCTGAAGATCCAGGGCATCCAGTCGACGTCCGATCTCGCGCGGGAGGAGATGGACGCAGAGCTCGAGGCGCCGTCGGACTTCAACCCCCTCGCGGAAGAGGAGTCGCCGTTCGACTTCAGCCGCCAGGGAAACCCGGGCCACGGCCGCGGCTAGGCGTTAAGCCCGTATTCCGTATCCCTTATCGTTTGTCGCGTGACGACGCGACGCCCCAGGCCCCCAGCCGAGCCCGCTTCCGAGAACGCCGCCCGAGCGATCGCTCTGCGGCTTCTCACCGTCCGGGCGCGGGGCTCCGCCGACCTCTCCCGCACGCTGGAGCGGCGCGGTTTCGAGAAGACGGCGGCCGAGGCCGCGGTCGCGAGGCTCGTGCGCGAGGGCTGGCTCGACGACCTGGCGGCGGCTCGGTCCCTCGTGCGGGCGCGGGGGGCGCGGTACGGCCGGGCGCGCATCGCGCAGGAGCTGTCCGCGCTCGGCTTTTCGAAAGAGACGGCGGCTCAGGCGCTCTCCGGATCGAACGACGCGGAAGAGACCGCCCTCGCGAAAGCGTTGAAGGCCGCGTGGAAGAAATCCGCGGGTCTGCCGCCGCTCGTCCGCCGCCGCCGGGTCCGCGCCTCCCTCGTCCGGCGGGGTTTCGCCGCCGCGGCCATCTCTGCCATGATGAAAGGCTCGCATGAAGAAGAAGACTTGGAGCTCGGCTGACGTTCGCGAATCGTTCCTGAAGTACTTCGAGGAGCGCGGGCACCGCCGCGTTCCCTCGTCCTCTCTGATCCCCGCGGAGGACCCGACCCTCCTCTTCACCAACGCCGGGATGAACCAGTTCAAGGACGTCTTCACCGGCCGCGAAAAGCGTGACTACGCGCGCGCCACCAGCTCCCAGAAGTGCGTCCGCGCGGGCGGAAAACACAACGACCTCGACAACGTCGGATACACGGGCCGGCACCAGACCTTTTTCGAGATGCTCGGAAACTTCTCCTTCGGCGACTACTTCAAGAAGGATGCGATCGCTTACGCGTGGGAGCTCATGACGGATCCGGAGCAAGGTTACGGCCTCCAGCCGGACCGCCTCTGGGCCACCGTCTTCACCGACGACGACGAGGCGGCGAAGCTCTGGGAGGCCTATCTTCCGAAGGCACGGATCCTCCGCTTCGGCGAGAAAGAGAACTTCTGGTCGATGGGGGAGACGGGGCCCTGCGGCCCCTGCAGCGAGCTCCACTACTACCAGGGGGACGACCCGGCCGACCCGTCGAAGAACCGCGCCGAGCTCGTCAACGGCGAGGGCGATACGACGATGGAGGTGTGGAACCTCGTCTTCATGCAGTTCGACCGGGACGTCTCCGGGCGCATGACGCCGCTTCCCCGGCCGTCCGTCGATACGGGCGCGGGGCTCGAGCGGATCACGGCGATCCTCCAGGGCGCGAACAACAACTTCGACACGGATCTTTTTCGTCCGATTATCTGGAGGATTGAACGGATCAGCCAACGAGAGTACCTGGGGAACATGGCAGAGGCCGATGCTCCGTTTCGGGTGATCGCGGACCACGCCCGTGCCGTGACGATGCTGTTAGCGGACCACGTAACCCCTTCAAATGAGGGACGCGGCTACGTAGTTCGCCGAATTATCAGGCGTGCTCTCCGCTACGCAAGACGGTTGGGCATCGAGGGCCCGATATTGGTCAATCTCGTTGACGATGTACTCCGAACCTTTCGCGGAATCTATGTCGACCCCGCAGTGGAACTAGCAACCAGTCAATTGATACAGCTTTCTCTACGTCCCGAAGAGGAACTATTCGCGAAGACACTGTCGATTGGCGTCGATCGAGTAGGTGAGGAGATCGAGACGATGCGTCGTCGTGGAGAGACACGTCTAAGCGGTGACGCTGTCTTTAAGTTCTACGACACCTTCGGAATCCCTCTGGAAGTCATTGAGGAGATTGCCAACGACGAGGGCATTTCCGTTGATACGGATTCGTTTGCCAAACTCTTAGAGAGCCAACGTCTCCGTTCTCGAATGGCGTCGAAGATGACACTCGATGACGAAGGTGTTTGGTTTGCCAATCTCCAACTTCCAGATTCTCACTCTGAGTTTCGCGGATATCCTGAACAGGATTTCTGCTCGCTCCCAGGTGCAACCGTGCTTGCATTGTTGGATGAAAAGGGAACGGAGGTGGAGAAACTCAGAGGTGGGGAAACAGGCTTCGCCGTTACAGACAACACGATCTTCTACCCAGAGGGTGGAGGGCAGGTTGCGGACACTGGAGTCTGGATCTGGCCCGGTGGGCAGGCGGAAGTCCAAGATACGCAGCGGCCCATTCCTGGCCTCATCTCGCACAAGGTATGGATGTCAAAGGGCGAACTAGCTGTTCACTCGGTTGTTGAAATGAAAGTCCCCGAGTGGACCCGGCGGCGCACGCAGGCGAACCATACCGGCACGCACCTGCTGCACGCGGCGCTCCGGAAGGTGCTCGGCGGCGCGGCCAGACAGATGGGCTCGCTCGTCGCGCCGGACCGGCTCCGCTTCGATTACGCGATCGCAAACGCGCCGACGCCGGAACAGATCGCGGAGATCGAGCAGATCGTCAACGAGGCGATCCTCCGGGACGAGCCCGTGTCCAAGGAAGTGATGGCCATGGAGGATGCCCGCCAGCGCGGCGCCGACATGTTCTTCGGGGAGAAATACGGTGAGCGCGTCCGAGTCGTATCGGTCCCCGGCGAATCGGTCGAGCTCTGCGGAGGATGCCACGTCAATCGCACGGGCGAGATCGGCTCGTTCAAGATCGTCTCCGACAAGGGGCTCGCGGCGGGCGTGCGGCGTCTCGAGGCGGTGACCTCGCTCGGAACCGTGGATTTGCTCCGCCAGGACGAGCAGACCCTCTCGGATCTCTCCGCGGCCGCTCAGGCGCCGCGCGAGGCTCTCGCCGCGCGGTGGCAGGAACGCGAGGAACGGCTGCGGTCTCTCGAGCGGGAGGTCGCTTCCCTGAAGCTCAAACTCGCGACCGGGGACGGAGGGGGCGCGTCTGACACGACGGACGTGGACGGCGTCCGGATCGTGACCCGCATCGCCGGAGGGCTCTCGCTGCCCGACCTTCGAAGTCTCTCCGACGCGCTCCGCTCGAAGTTGAAGAGCGGAGTCGTCGTGGTGGGCACGGCCGGCGACGGCAAGACCTCGGTCGTCGCGGCGGTGACGCCGGACCTCTCCGCGCGGATTCCTGCTTCGAAGATCGCCGCCCGCATCGGCCGCGCACTCGGCGGAAGCGGCGGAGGCAAGCCCGACCTCGCCCAGGCCGGAGGCCGCAATCCGGATCTGCTGCCGGCCGCGTTGAAGGAAGCGCAGGCGGCGGTCCGGGAGCTTCTGGCCGAGGCGTCCGTCCGTTAAGACTTCCATCCAAAGCACTTGCGGGACCGGGGCGGCCTGGGCGTATAATTCCTCTTCCCTCAAAAGAGCGCACTTTCGACATTTAAACGTGAAATCGCGACATATCTCCGCGCTTGCGGCGATGCTGCTCCTGTCGTCGATCGCGACCGCTACCGTGCGGGTCGGGGTCAAAGACGGGCGTCACTTCATTTACAACGATGGAGTTGGCTCGCTTCCCCACGAAACGCTCCGGCAGAGTGGTCCCTGGCTCGCGTCGCGTGTCGCGATCCCCTCGTTCTACGACGGGCTCATCGAGTCCGCTGCCGGCTCCGCCGCGGTGGACCCCCGCCTCGTGAAGTCCGTCATGCTGATCGAATCCGCTTTCAATCCCGCCGCGATCTCGCGCAAGGGCGCCCGGGGTCTCATGCAGCTGATGCCCGAGACGGCCCGCCAGTACGGCATTCGGGACCTGTTCGATCCAGCCCAGAACATCTCGGCGGGCGCGCGGCACCTCGCCTACCTCCTCGGTCTCTATAACGGCGACGTCGGCAAGTCGCTCGCCGCCTACAACGCCGGGGAAGCGGCGGTCGCCCGGTACGGCGGAGTTCCCCCCTATGACGAGACGCGCCTCTACGTGAGCAAAGGCCTGGTCGCGTACTACGGGAAGGCGGCGCTCGGCGGCGGGTTCGGGCTTCCGCAGAACGCGACGTGGGCCAAGGCGCCCGCGCGGCCCGTGCGTCTGACGCGCGACAAGCGCAACCGGCCCCTGATCACGACCGAGCTCTCCGCTCGAGCCGCGCTCCGCAGCTAGGCGGGCCGCGTGTCGGTCTCTTCGCGGCTCGACTCGTCTCCTTCGCCGCTACCCGCCCGGCCCACGTCGTCTGCCGAGCAGGGGATCCTTCTCGTCCACCTCGCTCGCGCCCGCAAGCTCCTCCAGCAGGGCAAATACGACGTCGCGCGCCAGGAGCTCGAGCTCGCGTTGCTGGCGCGTCCGAACGACGAGGACGTGCTGAACCTTCTTTCCGTCGCCGAATTCAAACGGGGCAACTACCACGAGGCGGGGCGCGCGGCGCGGACTCTGCTCCGCGACAACCCGGGCTCGGCCATCCTGCACGCGAACCTCGGTCTCATCCAGTTCAAGGCGGGAGTGCTCGGCGAAGCCGAACAGGAGCTTCGCCGGGCGATCGAGCTGCAGCCCGATCACGCGAGGAGCCACCTCCACCTCGGTCTTCTGTACCGCATGCGGGGCAAGCTCGGGCTCGCGCTGGAGCACCTCCGGTTCGCGGGAGCGAAGCGGGTCGTCGCCGAGATCGAAGAAGCGCTCCGCAAGCAAACGCGGCCGCCCGCCGCCCGCGCCGCGACCCGTCCCGCCGCCGTGCCCCATGCGCCGCCAGCGACTGAGGCAGCTCCGCAGACCCCGGAGGCAGCTCCGCAGGCCCCTGAGGCACCTCCGCAGCCTCCCGCGCCCGCTCCGCAGGCCTCTGAGCCGGTCCGGCACGCTCCTCCTCAGCCCGTTGCGTTCGCTCCCGCGCCCGTCGATCCTGCGCGCGCGGCGGTCGGGCCGGGTCCGCTCGTTTCGACGTCTCCGGCCACGCCCGGAACAGAGTTTCTCGGCGAGCCGCAGGGGAGGGAGCCGGAATCGAGCACGCCGCCCGCCGCGTCGCCCCCGGCCGCGGCGGGGCTCGCCGCTCCGACCGCGGACGACGGCGCCTGGGAGGCGATCGAGGCGCCCTTTCCCGAGGCAGACCTGCCGGGGCCGGACGCCCGGCTCGATTCGACGCCGGCTCCGCGTCCCCCGGAGACCGAAGCGAGTCCTCTCTTTCTCGTCCGGCCGGACGGAGGCCTCGAGATCACCTCCCGCGACGTCGTTTTCGTGCGCCGCGGCTCGGTCGTCTGGTACAGCGGCAAGATGCGGTTCGCGCCCGAGGCGTCGTTTCGGGGGACCCGTCTCGAGAAGATCCTCCGCGCCGACGGGAAGGGACATCTCTTCGTCAACGATCCCGGCCGCCAGGCGTTCAAGCGCGATCTCGCCGGCCAGTCCCTCTTCGTCGAGGGCAGCCGCGTTCTCGCGCTCGACCACGGCCTGTCGTTCCGCCTCGAACCTGTCCACGATTTCCGGATGAACCGGCGAGTGGACGTCTTGAAGATCCACGGCACCGGCAGTGTCGTCCTTTCGGTCGGCGGCGCGCTCCTCGCCCACGAAGTCTCTCCGGACTTTCCGCTGAGCGTTTCCTCGCGCGATCTCGTGGCGTGGACGGGCGACCTCGTGCCGTCCGTTCTGGAGGACCGGTTCTTGGAAGAGGTCATGATGCCGGACGTCGGGAGCGCACCGAAGATCCGTTTCGAGGGCACGGGGACGGTTCTGACGGAGCCGCCGCGCCCGCGCCGCCGCGCCTCCGACGTGCCGCGCGGAGGCGGAGAGACGGACCGGCGGACTTCCTAGGAGCTGCCTGCTCTCGGCGGTCCGCTCACCCGTGTCTCAGTCCGTCCGGGGCGCCGCGCCTCTTCGAGCCGCAAAGTCGACCAGGCGGGATTCCGCGGCGTCGAGCAGCGGCTCGACCAGCGCCTCGTCTTCGTGCTCGCAGTACAGCCGGATCATCGGCTCGGTGCCGGAGAGCCGGTGGAGCAGCCAGCCGCGGCCGTCGAGCACGTACTTGACGCCGTCCTTGTCGCGGACGTCCGTGACGGCCTGGCCGGCGATCGTGCCCGGCGCGTGCTCACGGACGTCCTGGAGGAAAGAGGCGATCACCGGGACGGGCAGGTAGACGTCGCGCCGTCCGTAGGCGAACTCCCCGAACTCCCGCGCAAGGCCTGCGAGCGCGCCGTCGAGGTCCTCCCCCGAAAGCGCCAGGCTTTCGACGAGCAGAAGCGCGTTCAGCACGCCGTCGCGCTCGGGCAGATGGAACGAGAACGCATAGCCGCCGCTTTCCTCTCCGCCCGCGCCGGCCTCGCCGCGGTTCATGAGGTCGGCGACGTATTTGAAGCCGATCGCCGTCTCGTGGAGGGGGACTCCAATCGACGCGGCGACGCGGTCGATCAGAAGAGAAGTCGAGAAGGTCTTCGCGATGCCTCCGCTCAATCCGCGCCGCCGGTAGGCGTGAAGCAGGAGAAGCGCGAGGATTCGATGCGGCGAGACGAACCTGCCGCGGCGGTCGAGAACCCCGAGTCGGTCGGCGTCCCCGTCCTGGGCGACGGCGAGGTCGAAGCCCTCTTCGAGGACGCGGGCTGCCGCCGCGCCGAGGTTGGCGGCGATCGGTTCCGGATGGACCCCGCCGAACAGCGGATCGCGTTCCGAGCGGTACGGGACCACCCGGGTCTTCCCTCCGCCCAGGATGTCCGCCACGAGAGTCCCCGCGGCGCCGTGCATCGAGTCGGCAAGGACGGACAGGCCCGCCGCCCGGATCGCCTCGAGGTTCACCCGCGACGCGAGGCCTTCCCGGTACGGGCTCAGGAGGTCCGTCGGCGAGACGGTCCCGGCGCTCCTGCCGGACGGGGAGGGCGAGCCGATGGCGCGCTCGACGGCCGCGTAAAGCTCCGGCGGCGCGCTTCCTCCCGGGTGAGACTTGATCTTGAATCCGTTGTACGCGCCGGGATTGTGGCTCGCCGTGATGGCGACGCCGCCCGCGAGGTCGAGGCGGCGCACATGGTACGAAACAGCGGGCGTCGGGATTGGATCGCGCGTGAGCAGGACGTCGATGCCTCCCCGCGCCAGCGCATCGGCGGCGCGGTGAGCGAACTCCGGCGAAAAGAATCTCGTGTCGTGGCCGACGACGGTCCGCGTGGTGTCGCCCGCGGCGAGGGTCACGTAGACCGAGGCCGTCGCGGCGGCGACGTCTTCGATCGCGCGAAAGGTGCAGCCCTCCGCGATCACGCCGCGCCATCCGTCGGTGCCGAGGGGGAAGCTCAACGCGAAGCGGCGCCTCCGGCCGCGGCGAGCGCCGCCAGCCGCTCGTCCGTCAACCCTTCCCGGGCGAGGAACTCCGACGCGCGGACGAACTGGAACCCCCGCGCCGCCAGGCCGTCGAAGAGAAGCGGAATCCTCGACGCGACCGGATCGGCTCGGTCGCTTCCGAGGTGGAGCAGGACGATGCCGCCATTCTCCGCCCGCTCGACGAGCGATGCGATCAGGCGGTCGGAGGTGCGGTAGGACTTCGAACGGGGATCCGAGACCCAGTCGAGGCCGTCCAGCCCGGCACGGCCGCCGGTCCAGCCGACGTGCCAGTAGCCGGACTGCGCGGCCCACCGCCGGATCTCCTCGTTCTGCTCGCCGAACGGGGCGCGCCAGATCGGGGCCATCGTGCGGCCGGTCGTCCGATCGTAGGCCTGGGCGGTCCGGGTCAGCTCCCGCTGCAGGAAGCTGCGGTCCACGCCGGCCCGGGTGGCCTGTCGTCCATTCTCCGCGTACGTCGTCAGGTGCGGGTGCGTGTCCGTGTGGTTGCCGACCTCGTGGCCGTCGTCGGCGACGCGGCGGACGATCTCGGGGTAGCGCCGGATGAACTCGCCCGACAGGAAGATCGTCGTGCGGATGCGGCGCTCCCGCAGGGCGTTCAAGATCTCGCGCGCGCCGCGGTCCGAGGAGCCCGCGTCGAACGAGACGAGCACTTCGCGCCGGTCCCGCGGTCCGCGGTAGAGATCGGGAACGGACAGCAGCCTCTCGCTCCTGACCCGCGCCTCTCCGCGTTCGCGCGCGGGCGCCGGCGCGGATACGGACGCCGCTGCCACGCGCAGGGGCGGGGCGGCGGAGGCCACGGGTGAAGCGGCGGCGGCTGCGATCGCCGGGGGGAGGGGAAGGGCCGAGAGGGCTTCTCGTTCGGCAGACGGGGGCGCTCCCTCCGCGACACCAATTGGCGCCGCGGCGACCGGCTCGGAGGCGAGGGGAAGCGCCCCGACCCGGTAGGGACCCTCCGCTTTCACTCCCTCGAAGCGGAACTGCCCCGCTTCGACGTAGGCGGTCGCGACGAAGCGGCTCCCCGCGAAAAGGAAGACGGCGCCACCGGCGGGTGCCCGCCCCTCGATGCGCACGCCATCGGGCCCCGGAACGATCCGCTCGATACGAACGAAAGACGGCCGCGGAGCGATCGGGGAGATGGCCAGCCGGTTGAGGCGGTCGAGCTCCGAGACGGCCCGCAGCGCGAGCAGGGTCGGAGCACACGCCGCGGCGAGCACGGCGGCCACGGCGAGCCGCCCCGGGATCGCGCGTCCGAGCTGTCCCTGGATCCGCAACCGGAACTCGGCGCGTCCCGAGTCGCGCGCGCAGCGGGTCGAGCAGAAGAGGTGGCCCCGCATCTTGACTTCGCAGAGCCGGCAGATCGCGCGGCGGCAGTGGCGGCAGCCGCGGTGCGCCCGCCGGTCCGGATGAACCGGGCAGGGAACGTTCATGGAGCTATTATCACCGGGTGCGACTTCCGGTGACACGGCCCCGTGACGCGGTGTCGCGCAACCGACCGGCGAGGACGCTCTCGCCTTGAACATCAATCTCCCGAACGCCCTCACGCTTCTTCGGATCTTCCTTGTTCCCTTTCTCGTCGTCGTCCTTCTCACGAAGTTCGAGGCGCGCGAGATCGTCGCTCTCGCGATCTTCCTCACGGCGACCGCAACCGACTTTTTCGACGGCTGGCTCGCGCGGCGGCGGCGGGAGATCACGACGCTCGGGACCCTTCTCGACCCGATCGCCGACAAGCTCCTCATCTCCGCGGCGTTCATCTCGCTCGTCGAAGTGGGGCTCGCACCCGCGTGGATGGTGGTGGTCGTCGTGGGTCGGGAGTTCGCCGTAACGGGACTGAGGACGATCGCGCTCGACCAGGGGCTCGTGATCCCCGCCTCGAGCTGGGGCAAGCTCAAGATGGCCTCTCAGATCACCGCGATCTCGCTGTTGATCCTCTCCGAGCGCTACCCGGCCTTCTCGCTCGCCGGCAAGATTTCCCTCTGGATCGTCGTCGCGGTTGCCCTGATCTCCGGCGCGGAGTACTTCATCCGGTTTCTTCGCCGGATCGTCAACTTCTCGGGTTCGTCCGAGAAAGCGCCCTAGCCGCCCGGTTCAGCGGCGCCTGCGCAGGAGGAATCGCCAGGTTTCCCGTCCCTGCGCCCGGTACTTGAGCTCGTAGTGGGTCGGAGGCGGCGAGGGGAGCGCGTTCCAGTCCAGCCGCTCGAGTGCGGAGACCGACTCGATCAGCGGTTCGATCGCCGTCCCGTAGCCCCGGTGGTCGGTGACGATGCGGAGGGTTCCGCCCGACTCCATGCGCGCCGCGAGCGTTTCGAGCATCACCCCGTCCAGAAGTCGCCTCTTCCTCTGTTTCTTCTTCGGCCAGGGGTCGGGGAAGTAGACGTGGAAGGCCCGAACGGACGCGGGGGCGAGCGCCTCGGCGTACAGCTTTCCGTCCGCCCGGACGACGCGCGCGTTCTCGAGCCCGGAGCGGACGAGCCGGTCCCGGCAGATCCTGTAATACGACAGCGACCGCTCGAGCCCGAGAAAGTCGTGGGCGGGATTCCCGCGGGCCGCTTCGATCAGGAACCGTGCCTTCCCGCTGCCGATCTCCACCTCGAGAGGCGCCGGGCGGGAGAAGAGGCCGAGAGGCATCGCTTCGCGGCCCGACCAGATCCTTTCGTCCTCGGACTGCGCGAAGGAAGGAGGCTGCGAAACGTCATCCCAGCCGTCCTGCGTCGGGAGCGGACTCACGCGGATAAAGTCAGCGGATCTTCCCGGCCACGGCCCCCGCGAACTCCCGCGTTCCGGCGGTGCCCCCGATGTCGGGCGTCCGGACTCCCTCGGCGAGGGTTGCGAGAAGAGCCGCCTCGACGGAGTCCGCCAGGGCGGGGAGCTCGAGGTGCCGCAGCATCAGGATCGCGGACATCAGAAGCGCGGTCGGATTCGCGACGTCCTTGCCCGCGATGTCGGGCGCCGTTCCGTGGACCGCCTCGAAGATCGCGCAGTCCGGCCCGATGTTCGCCCCCGGCACCAGGCCCAGTCCGCCGACCAGCCCGGCCGCGAGGTCCGACACGATGTCTCCGTAAAGATTCTCGAGCAGAAGCATGTCGAACTTTTCAGGGGTCATGACGAGCCGCATGCAGGCGGCATCGACGATCCGGTCGTCCGCGGCGATGTCGGGATAGCGCTCCGCGACCCGTCGGAAGCAGTCGAGGAAGAGGCCGTCCGACATTTTCATGATGTTCGCCTTGTGAATGGCGGTCACCCTGCGGCGTCCATTCCGCCGCGCGTACTCGAATGCGTAAAGGGCGATGCGTGTGGACGCGCGCTCCGTGATGATCTTGATCGACTCCACGACGCCCGGCACGACCTCGTGCTCGAGCCCGCTGTAGAGGTCCTCCGTGTTTTCGCGGATCACCACGAGGTCGACGCCCTGGAAACGGGTCGGGATGGTCGGGACGTTCTTGACGGGACGGACGTTCGCGTAGAGGTCCAGGGCCTTGCGGAGGCGGACGTTGACGGAGGCGAACCCCGTTCCGATCGGAGTCCCGACGGGGCCCTTGAGCGCGACCCGGTTGCGGCGGATGGATTCCAGCACGCGCGGCGGGAGGGGATCGCCTTCGCGCGTCTCGGCTGCGCGGCCGACGACCGCCTCCTCGAACGCCAGGGGCGCGTCCGCCGCCTCGAGGATCGCCACGACGGCGTCCGAGACTTCAGGCCCGATCCCGTCTCCGCGGATCAGGGTGACGGGGATCTTCACCCGGCCTCTTTCTTCTCTGGAAGGATCATCAGCACCTTGTCGATGCTCGTGGGGCTCGCCTCCTCGATCACGAAGTCCGCGCGGCGGCCGCGCCACCTCTCGCCTTTGCGGGGAATGCGCCCGAACCGGTGCATCAGATGACCCGCGATCGTCTCCGCCTGGTCGCGGGGGAGCGCGATCCCGAACTGTTCCTCGAGGTCGTCCAGCCGGAAATCGCCCTGAAGCAGGAATTTCTGCCGTCCCGCCGCGACGAACCCGGGCGTCTCCTCCTCGTCGAACTCGTCCTGGATCGGACCCAGAAGCTCTTCGATCGCGTCTTCGATCGTGGCGATCCCGGCGGTGCCGCCGAACTCGTCCACCACGACGGCCATGTGCGTCCGGCGGCGCCGCATCTCGCGAAAGAGATCCTCGGCGGGCTTGAACTCGGGCACGAGGAACGGCGAATCGAGATAGCGGTCGAGTCGGAAGGCGGCCTCCTCCTCGTCGGTCACGTCGAAGAGGTCCTTCGCGTGCAGGATCCCGACGACGTTGTCGAGCGTCTCGCGGTACACGGGGAGGCGCGAGAGCTTGTGCTCGCGCAGCACGGCCCGCACTTCCGCGAAGGTCGCGTCGTCGGAGACGGCGACGACCCGGGTGCGAGGGACCATGATGTCGCGGACGGTCTTGTCTCCGAACTCGAGCACCTTGTGGAGGAGCTTCTTCTCTTCGCCGTGGATGACCCCTTCGTCGGCCCCGAGATTGATGACGCTCTTCATCTCCTCTTCGGTGAGCGTCGGTGTCTTCTCGGCGATTCCGAGGATCCGCAGCGACTGAGTCGTCAGCTTGACGACCAGCGTGACGAGCGGGGAGAACACCTTCATGATCCAGCTCATCGGCACGGCGACGGCTCGCGCGATCGGAAGAGGCGAGGCGGCGGCGATCGCCTTCGGCGCCATCTCGGCGAAGATGAAGAGGGTGACCGTGGAGACGACGATCGCCGCGGGGACCCCCCATCGCTCGCCCACCCAGATCGTCGCGAGGGCGGTGGCGAGCGCGGACGCGGACGATAACGCCAGGTTCTGGCCGATCAGGATCGTGGCGAGCAGACCCGACGTCCTCGATTTCAACGCGCGAATGAGCCCGCCCCGCCGGTCGCCCTTCTCGCGCAGCCGCTGAAGGTCGATCCGCGAGAGGGAGACGAGGGCCGTCTCCGAAGCCGCGAAAAACGCGGAGATCACGAGCGACAGCAGGAAGAGAGCGATGAAAAGGGGAATCTTGTAGCCCATCGTCAGCGGTCCCCGCCGGGCGAACTCGAGGCCGCGGCGTTTCGCTGAAGCCCGCGCCGGCCCGCGCGGTTCAACGCGGTAGCCCCGTATCTCCTCCGCCATTCGCCCCTGCCCATCGAGAGCCACTCGGACCGCGTCGGGACGGCATCGGAGACCGGAGCCGACAGGGGGTGATTCCAGGGACAGGCGTCCTGACAGTCGTCGCATCCGAAGACGCGCCCGCCGAGCCGCTCCTCGATCGAAGCGGGGAAGGGCCCGCGGTGCTCGATCGTCCAGTACGCGAGGCAGCTCCGGGCGTCGAGGACGCCGGGAGCGACGAACGCCGACGTCGGGCAGGCGTCCAGGCACCGCACGCACGACCCGCACCGCTCCGCGAGCGGCTCGTCCGGCGGCAGGTCGAGGTCGGTGACGATCTCGGCGAGGAGGAGGAACGAACCGCGGTCGGGATCGATCAGGCAGCCGTTCTTTCCGATCCAACCGAGCCCCGCTGCCGCGGCAAAGGACCTTTCCGCGATCGGAGTCGAGTCGACACAGACGCGCCATGAGAATGGAGCGCCGAGACGGTCCGCGACGGCGCCCGCCACGCGGACGGCGCGCTCGCGCAGGCTGCCGTGGTAGTCGGCGCCCGCGGCATACCGGGCGATCCGTGATCCGTCGGATGCGACGCGGGGCTCCGGCGCGTGGGCCGCGGAGAGGCACACCACGGATTTCGCGCCAGGAAGGATCTCCGCCGGGCTGGCGCGCACGGCGGCCGTGTCCTCGAGGTATTGCATTCCGGCGTGGTGTCCCTCCGCGATCCAACGCTCGAAGCGATCGAAACGCGGAGGTCGGCCCGCGCGCGCGATGCCCGCGCGGAGGAAACCTTCACGGAGCGCTTCCTCGCGGAAAAGGCGCGCTGCGAGGAGGCGGTCTGCCCCGCCGACCTCGTCTCGCACCGGAACGGGGAAGGGCTGTGGCTCGGCCGGATTCATCGAACCACGCATGCTAGCAGCAGGGCCGGTCCCGGAGGAGGGTGCCCGAGCTCGTCCTGTTAGCATTCTCCCGAGCGAAGTGCCGACCGAACACCGCTTTTATCTGCGCGCCTTCTCCCTCGCGTTCGCGACGCTCCTTCTCTACCTGTTGTGGCTGATCTTCCGGCCCTTTCTGTCGCCGATCGTCTGGGCGGTGCTGCTCGCCTTCGTCCTCTATCCCGTGAACGGGCGGCTCCAGCGGAGGCTTGCGAACCGCCGGGGCGCCGCAGCGGCGTTGATGACCCTGCTCGTCGTGGTGGCCGTCGTCGTCCCGGCTGTTCTTCTGACGTCGTTGTTCGTGAACCAGGCGGGAGACCTGCTCGGCCGGGTGTCGGAGCTCGCGAACCGCTACCAGATCCAGCGCCCGCAGGACCTGTTCCGGATCCCGATGTTCGATCAGGTGGCCCGCTGGTTCGACGAGAAGACGCCCCTCTCCTCCGCGGACGTTCAGCAGTACGGAGTCAACGCGGCGCGATCGGCGCTCGCATTCGGACTTGCCCACATGAAGGGACTCCTGCTCGGGGTCGTGGCCCTCTTCGGATCGCTCCTTCTGATGCTCTTCGTCCTCTACTTCTTCTTCCGGGACGGGGACCGGATCGCAAGCGAGTTCCTCGCCGCGATCCCCGCGCCGGCGGATCGAAAGGCGAGACTCGTCGAATACATCTCGCAGGTCACCAGGGCGGTCGTGTTCGGGTCGCTCGTCACCGCGATCGTCCAGGGCGCGCTCGTTGGCATCGCCTTCGCCGTCTGCGGGCTGCCGTCGCCCGCCGTGTTCGGGGTGCTCGCGGCGATCGCTTCGCTGCTTCCCGTGGGAGGGACCGCCTTCGTGTGGGTGCCGGGAGCGATCGCTCTCGCGTCGCAGTCCCGCTGGGGCTGGGCGATCGCGCTCGCCCTCTGGGGAATCCTCGTCGTGGGGACCGTCGACAACGTCCTCCGGCCTGCGCTGATCTCCGGGCGCGCCCAGATTTCGACGCTCCCGGTGTTCTTCGGAGTCGTCGGCGGCATCGCGGCGTTCGGTCCCGTCGGGATGTTCCTGGGTCCGATCGTGATTGCTCTCGCGCTCGCGCTGCTCGCGTACTCGCGCGACGCCGCCGCCGCGGATTACCCCGCCGCTGCTTCCGGCGAGCCGCCCGTGGAACGCTGACGGCGAAGCGCTACTCCGGGAGGCGCAGATCCGGTGCCGCCGGCGCCGCGTCCACCGTCGAGAACACGATTCCGCCGGGGCCTCGGAGAATCCACACCCGCTCGTTCGGATGCATCGCGATCGGCCGGCTCGAGCGCCCGACGGAGAAGAGCGGCCCGGAAAGCGCGGCCGGCCAGCGCGCGGCGATCCGCGAGCCGAGACCTCCGTCGCCCCGCCACGGGATCGCGTGGCCTCCCGAACGGAATCCCGCCAGCCCCTGCCGCGACAGACCGAAGATCGCCGAGCGCGCCTCGACGAGATCCGCTTCGACCGGAGCCGCGCTGTCCGACTCCCGGCGCGCCCGGCCTCCGCTCGCCACGTAGAGCGCGGTGGGCGTCTGCCAGAGCGTTCCGATTACGAGCGGGCGCGGGGGATCGGCCGCGCGGGAGAAGAAGAGCAGCACGAGCGCGGGAGGAAGGCAGACGGCGCCGAGCATCCCGGCAACGACCCGTGCGGCGGCGCTCCTTCCCGACGGCGCGAGCGCGACGGCGGCGAAGAGCAGAGACGCCGCAAAGAACAGATAACCCGAGCACCCGGCGAGGGCGGCCAGAGGAGGCGCCTTCGAGTCCGCGATTCGAAACGGGGCGGCCCCCCCGAGCGCGGCCGCCGCAACGAACGCGTTCGCCGCGGCGAAGAACGCCGGCCGCGTGCCGGTCGGGTCGCCGCGCCCCGACGCCGCGAGCGCGCGTGCGATCTGAAAGCCCGCCACGGCCAGGCAGACGAGCATCGCCGCGATCGCGACCGCCCGGAAGGCACCGGCAGCCGGAGCGACGGCGCCGCCGAGGAGTCGTTCGGCGGCGCGTGCGGCGGCGGGGATCATCGCGGGCGCCATTTTCTCCCGCCCCGGAGGCGCCTCGTCCTTGCATCCCCGAAGGCGCCCTTCTATTCTCCGGCGCGGTGATCGAGCGCGACCGGGCGAGGCGTCTCGCGGACGAGGTCCGGGCCGCCGTGTCCGCGGCCGCTCCGGACAGAGTCGCCCTCACCGAGCCGGACGCCGCGACCCCCGAGGAACGGGCGGCCCACGGCGCGGCGGATCGCGCCGCCGGGCACCTGATGCCGTCGATCCCGTCGGGGGCGCGGCTCGCCCCCGTGAAGCGAGCCGCCTTGCGAGCCCTGCGGTTTCTCTGGCGGGAGCAGACGTCCTTCAACGCGCTCGTGCTCGAGTCCTTCGAAGGCCTCCGGCAGGCCCTGGCGCGTGAGCGGCGGGAGAGGCTCGACACCCTCGGGCGGATGGAGACGGCCCTCGCGCAGGAACACCGCGCGGCCGAGCGGCGGTCGGCGATCCAGGACGGACGCCTCGCGGCTCTCGAATCGGGCGCCCGGCCGGCGGCGCCCATCACGGGCACTGCGTCTCCGTCCCTTACGGGCGCGCCGGGGGGACTTCCACCGGGGCTCTACAGCCTTTTCGAGGAACGGTTCCGCGGTCCGGCCGAAGACGTCGCCGCGAAGCAGCGGTTCTACCTCCCGTTTCTCGCGGACCTCCCGGGCCCCGTTCTCGACGTCGGATGCGGGCGCGGCGAGTTCCTGCGGCTCTTGAAGGCCGAGGGGATCGCCGCTTCCGGAATCGAGTCCAACCCGATCGCCGCGGGACAGTGCCGGCAGGAGGGCCTCGCGGTCGCCGAGGGGGATGGGATTGCTGCCCTCGGCGCGACGCCGTCCGGATCGCTCGGAGCGGTCGTCGCCTTTCAGGTCGTCGAGCACTGGCCGCCCGAATCGATCTTCGCGTTTCTGCGGGAGGCGCGCCGGGCTCTCGCGCCCGGCGGAGTGCTGATCGCCGAGACGATCAACACGGATTCCCTCTCGGCATGGCGCGCGTTCTTCCTCGACCCGTCGCACGTGCGGCCCGTTCCGCCCGAGGCGCTCCGGTTTCTCGGGGAGGTTGCGGGCTTCGTCGACGCCTCGATCGAGCTGCTCGCTCCGCTTCCGGAGAGCGAACGCCTCGAGGAATCGTCGGCGAACGACGCGAAACTGAACCGATTGCTCTTCGGTCCGCAGGACTACGCGTTGATCGCCCGCGCGCCCGGCCCCGCCCGGTGAGCGCGCCGAGGGTTCTCGTCCTCGGTGTGCAGACGCCCTTCTCCGAGGGGGGTGCCGAGCGCCACGTTGCCCGGTTGACCGAGGAGCTGCGGCGCGGGGGAGTTGAGGCCGATCTCGTGACGATGCCGCTCGTCGAGCGCGAGCGTTTCGATCTCATCCGCAGCGCGCTCGCCTGGAGGAGTCTCGACCTCACCGAGTCCGGGGGACGGCCCGTCGACGCCGTCATCGCCACCCGCTTCCCGAGCTATGCGATCCGGCACCCGAACAAGGTCGTGTGGCTCATCCATCAGTACCGGCAGGTGTACGACCAGTACGGTACGCCCTACAGCGACTTCACGGCGTCGCCCGAGGACCGGCGCACGCGCGAGGCCGTCGCCCGCATCGACCAGGTCGGTCTCACCGAGGCCCGCCGCGTCTTTGCGAACTCCTCGACGGTTGCCGCGCGCCTCTCGAAGCACAACGGCATCGCGAGCCGGCCGCTGTATCACCCGCCGCCGCTCGTCGGGCGGTACCGGCCGGGTCCGTTCGGCGACCACGCGCTCGTTGTCGGCCGGCTCGACGCGTGGAAGCGGGCCGACCTCGCGATCGGGGCGCTCGCGCACGCGCCGGCCGTCCGGCTCGTGGTCGTCGGCCGCGGCCCCGAAGAGGGCCGCCTGCGCCGCCTGGCGGAGGAAACGGGCGTCTCCGGCCGCGTCCGCTGGGTCGCGCGAGCCTCCGACGAGGAGCTCCTCGATCTCTACGCGAACGCCCGGCTCGTGGTCGTGCCCCCGTCGGGAGAGGACTTCGGCTACGTGCCGCTCGAAGCGTTTCTCTCCGGCAAGCCGGTTCTCACGACGGACGACGCCGGCGGGCCGCTCGAGTTCGTGGAGAACGGGGTCAGCGGGCTCGTCGTGGCACCGCGGCCGGAGGCGATCGGTGCCGCGATGCGGCTCGCGTGGGAGGATGAGGGCGCCTTGAGGGAGATGGGGGAGCGCGGCCGGCGCCGCGCCGCGGCCCTGTCCTGGGACTCGGTCGTCGGTGAGCTGCTCGCGGCAGCCGGGTTGAAGCTCCCGTGACCGACCGCAGGGCCGCCGCCGAAACTCCGCAGCCGCACGCGCAAGTGCTGTCGCGCCTCGCCGCGGAGACGGGCGCTACGATGGCCGACCTCGGAGTCCGGCCGGAGGACGAACGGTGGATCTACATCCACGCGGAGGCGATCGAGAGCCTCTTCCGCGCGGATGCACGGCGGCCTCCCGGTGCCGGTTGGCTCCGGTGGGTTTATCGGCTGGCGCGCAGAGCCGCGCGCACCGCGAGGTAGCCGGCCAGGATTCCGTCCTCGAACTGGAAATCCGGGTGGTTCCGGATCTCCGGGTGGTCATGAGGCTGGAGGAGGTCGTCCCCGGTCAGGTGCGGGGCGATCCGTGCGGCGAGCGCGTGGAGGCGCTCCCCTTGAGACGCGATCATCTCCTCGAGCAGGGACTCCACGTCTCTCCCGGCCGCCGGCACCGAGCCTACAGCTCCGGCGCGAGCGCGGCCGCCTCGAGCTCGCGGGTCCAGGGCTGGACCTGGTTCCGGCCGCCCTTCTTCGCCGCGTAGAGCGCCTGATCGGCGTGGAAGAGGAGCTGCTCGCGATCCATCGCGCTTTCCGCCTCCGCGACGCCCCCGGAAACGGTGACCCGGAAGGGGCGGCCTGCGAACTCGAGGCGTTCACTCTCGATAGACGCCCGGATCCGCATGGCGACGGCGCGCGCGGCCGGGGCGGTCGTCTCCGGAAAAAGAATGGCGAACTCCTCGCCCCCGTACCGGCAGGCGATGTCGCTCGTCCGGATCGCCGCGCGGATCACCTCGCCGAAGCGGCGGATCGCCGCGTCGCCCGCCGGGTGGCCGAGCGTGTCGTTCAACGCCTTGAAGT
The DNA here is from genome assembly GCA_030948185.1 of Acidobacteriota bacterium. Taxonomy (GTDB): domain Bacteria; phylum Acidobacteriota; class Thermoanaerobaculia; order UBA5066; family Gp7-AA6; genus JALYUA01. The sequence goes on along the minus strand of JALZAT010000026.1, from coordinate 10,444 downwards.
GATCGAGGTCGAAGGACGCGACGGAGAGCGCGCCGCCGTACCTCTCGCGCCGGGACCACTCTTCCGTCAAGCGCGTCTCGAAGTATCGCCGGGACGAGAGGCCGGAGAGCTCGTCCGAGACCGCGATCGTCCAGTTGCGAAAGGCGTGGAGGGACGCCGTGAACGGGCCCAGGAGGGAACGGATTTCTTCCTTGCGGGAGTCGTCCACGGGCTCGGAGCTCGTCAGGTCGAGGTGGGCGATCAGCCGGTCGCCCGAGTAGAGGGGGAGCCGGAGCCTCCGGGCGGGAGGCGCGCCGGAGAGGAGGTCGCGCGGCGCGAAGGAGCGTTCCGTCTCGGTCGCCGTGATCTCGCGGAGCCGGGCGGCATCGATCATCTCGCCCATGTGAGGGCTCGACGCCTCGAGGACCGGCTCGGGCGGGCCGCCTCCCTCGGGGCGCGACACCGACCAGATCTCTTCGATCCGCCCGTCCCCTCCGACCCGATAGAGGTCGAAACGGGAGACGGGGAGCACCTCGGCCGTCGCGGTGAAGGCGTGCTTCAGGATCTGGCGGAGGTCCGGCGACTCGCCGAGAAAGTGTCCGCGCTGCTCGCGGGCGGCAAGACGCCCGACGAGCTCCTTCACGCGCGCTCGCAGGGCGAGACCGGCCACCACGGCGGCTATGGCCACGAGGGCCAGCGCGATTTCAACGGATACGGGAAGCAACTGGCCTTCAGTGTAAAGGCAAAAGGAAAAGGCCCCGTCGCCGGGGCCCCTCCGAACCTGCCGAAGCCTGAAGCTTCGAGGGTTCCTACTTCTTCTTGGTGGCGGTCGACGTCGTCGTCTTGGTGTCGGTCGTGGTGGTCATGGACCCCATCGCCGCCGGCGTGGTCGCAGCCGGCGCCATCGTTGTGTCGGTCGAGGTCGACATCGTCGACGTGGTCGTGGCCGTGGTGCCCGTTTCCTCGACGACGGTCGGCTGCTCGGTGGTGGTGGTTGTCTCGGTGGTGGTCTCTTCCTTCTTCTTGCAACCGGTGACGAGCGCCGTCGCGAACACGGCAACAAGACCCAGGGTCACGAGCTTCTTCATATCCCTCATCTCCTTTTCTCTACAGCGTCTTTTTCACGCAAAAAGAATCCCCGCAAAAAACGCGCGGGAATGATACCCCAACGGAAAGCTCTGTCAACAGGCGGCCTCCGGGGCCCGGGTCGACGTGGCCGTGGCCCGCTTGTATTCTTGCGATTCCCGCGCCAACTTGGAGCGCGGCCTACCGGAGGTACCACGTGTTCGAAGGCCTGGGAGAGCGGGTCCAGGGTGTCTTCAAGGACCTGCGCGGCGAGGGACATCTCACCGATTACCATCTCGAGACCGCCCTTCGGCAGATTCGCCTGTCTCTCCTCGAGGCGGACGTCGCTCTGCCGGTCGTCCGCGACTTCACGGCGCGGGTCAAGGAGCGGGCCGTCGGCGGCAAGGTGCTCCAGCAGCTCTCGCCGGCTCAGGAAGTGACCCGCATCGTCCGGGACGAGCTCGTCACTCTTCTCGGCGGACAACTCGCAGGACTCAATCTCGAAGGCAAGCCGGCCGTCATCGCGCTCGTCGGGCTGCAGGGATCGGGAAAGACGACGTCGGCCGGAAAGCTCGCCCTTCACCTCAAGGGGCGGGGCCGATACCCGCTTCTCGTTCCGGCCGACCTCGCGCGGCCCGCGGCGGTCACGCAGCTGATGACGCTCGGCCGGCAGACGGGAGTTCCCGTCTTCGATCCGGCCGGCCGCAAGGATCCCGTCGAGGTTGCGCGTGAGGGGCTTCGGGAAGCGAAGCTCACGGGACGGGACACGGTGTTGATCGACACCGCCGGCCGCCTGCACATCGACGAGGAGCTCATGGAGCAGGTGCGCCGGGTCGTCGACGCGACGGAGGCCAGGGAGATTCTCTTCGTCGCCGACGCGATGACCGGACAGGACGCCGTGCGGTCCGCCGCGGGGTTCGCCGCCGTGCTTCCGTTGACCGGAATCATTCTGACGAAGACCGACGGCGATGCGCGCGGCGGGGCCGCCTTGACGGTCGTCTCCACGACCGGAAAGCCGATCAAGTTCGTCGGCGTCGGGGAGAAGCCGGAGGACTTCGAGCCATTCCACCCCGATCGCATGGCGTCCCGGATCCTGGGGATGGGCGACGTGCTGACCCTGATCGAGAAGGTGGAGGCCCAGGTCGACGAGTCGGCCGCGCGCCGCATGGCGCAGCGCGCCGGGTCGGGCGAATTCACGCTCGAAGACCTCCGGGAGCAGCTCGCTTCGATGAAGAAGATGGGCCCGCTCTCCAACCTGATCGACCTTCTTCCCAAAGGCGGGATGTTCCGGGGGCTCTCCTCTCCGGAAGCGGTCGACGAGGGACAGCTGAAGCGCGTGGGAGCGATCATCGACTCGATGACCCCCGACGAGCGCCACTACCCCCAGATCTTGAACGGCTCCCGGAAGAAGCGGATCGCGAACGGATCCGGCACCGCAGTGTCCGAAATCAACCGCCTGCTGAAGCAGTACCAGCAGATGCGAAAGCTCATGAAGACGGCGCGAAAGGGCATGCGGGGGCTGGATCTCTCGAAACTGCCATTGCCGGCGCCCAAGGGCGAGTGATCTGCCCGAATACCCGATACCGACCCCATCTGCTATCATCCGCGGCTCGTTTTCGAAAGGATTCCTACTCAGATGCTCAAGATCCGCCTGCGCCGAATGGGCGCCCGAAACCAGCCGTACTACCGGATCGTCGTTTCCGACTCCCGCCAGACGCCGGGAGCCCAGGTGCTCGAGGAGCTCGGCTCCTACCACCCGCTGCGGGAGCCCGCGGCGGTGTCCATGAACCGGGAGCGCGCGCGCTTCTGGATCGGCCGCGGCGCCGACGTTTCTCCGACGGTGGCCTCCCTGCTCGCGCGGCCCGAGCCTCCCGCCGCCGCGGCTTCCTGATGCCGGCGCCCGATCGCGGTGGCTCGGGAGCAGAAGGGGCGGCAGTCCGCCGCCTCGTCGAAACCATCGTTCGCCGTCTTTCGGAAGGTCCCGCCGAGGCGCGGGTCACGGAGACCTCCGAGGGCCGTGGCACCGTGTACGAGATCTCGGTACCCGAAGCGGACCGCGGCCGCCTGATCGGCCGCGAGGGTCGGACGATCCGGGCGCTGCGCGCGTTCGTCGGAGCCGCTGCGGCGGCCCGGGGACGCAAAGTCACGATCCGGGTGAGGGACTAGCGCGGCTTCGCCGCGCCGGTGATAGGGGAGAGGTCAGAGGTGGAAGGTCAGGGACTCTGAACGGGGCGCCCACCCTCTCACCCCTCTCCTCAGACCTCTCACCTTCCAATGCTTCTCGTCGGCATCGTCCGGCGTCCCCACGGCCTCGGCGGGGAAGTTTCGGTCGAGCCGTTGACGGACCTCCCTGAGCGCTTCGCGCCCGGAAACCGATTCGAGTGGCGCCGGGGCGAAGAAGCGAAAACCCTGACCGTGCGGTCGGCGCGCGCGCACGGCGACCGCCTCCTGATCGCATTCGACGGGTTCGACGGAGTCGACGCCGCGCGGGCTCTCTCGGGCGGAGAGCTCGAAATTCCCGATGAAGACGCCCTCCCGCCCCCCCCGGGCTGGTACATGAGCCATCAGATCGAGGGGTGGCGGTGCGAAGACCTCGCCGGCCGCCTGGCGGGAGTGGTGCGGCTCCTCGAGATGACTCCGGCGGGAGCGCTCCTGTCGATCGAAACCCCATCCGGGAAAGAGGCGCTCGTGCCCTTCGTGCACCCGATCGTGGTGCTCATCGACGACGGAGAGCGTCGCATCGTGATCGACCCTCCCGAAGGCCTGCTCGAAATTTGACCGCGAAGAAATCGTGCGCATCGAAATCCTGACGCTTTTCCCGCCCTACTTCGAGTCGCCGCTCGCGGAGAGCCTGCTCGCGCGCGGGATCGCCGCCGGGTTGATCGAGGTCGCCGTCACCGACATCCGAACCTTCTCGCCGGACAGGCACCGCCGGGTGGACGACGAGCCCTTCGGGGGCGGACCGGGGATGGTGATGACGGCGCCGGTCGTCGCGGCCGCGGTCGAGTCCCGGCGCGCTTCGACGACTCTGCCTATGGGAACCTGGAGCGTGCTGCTGACCCCCGACGGCGCGCGGCTCGACCAGGCCGCCCTCGAGCGGCTCGCCCGCCGGCCGAGCCTCCTGCTCTTTGCGGGGAGGTACGAGGGCATCGATGAGCGCGCCCGGCAGGCGGGCCTGTTCGACGAGGAGATCTCGCTCGGCGACTTCGTCCTTCCGGGAGGCGAGGTCGCGGCGCTCGCGCTCGTCGAGGCCCTCTCGCGGCTCGTTCCGGGAGTCGTCGGCAAGCCCGAATCGGTCGAGCGGGAGTCCTTCGCCGGAGACCGCCTCGACTATCCCCACTACACGCGCCCGCGCGAGTTTCGCGGCATGACGGTCCCGGACGTGCTCTTGTCCGGAGACCACGCCCGCATCGAGCGCTGGCGCCGCGCGAAAGCGCTCGAGCGCACGAGGGAGCGCCGTCCCGACCTCCTCGCGCGCCGCCCGCCCGAGCGCGGCGAAGGGGAGGAGTAGGGCGAACGCGCGGGGGAAGGGCCCCGCGCCCATCGCTTGCGCTCCCGCTTCCGGGTCGCTTATACTGCCCTTTCGCCCGTTTTTGCTTCACGATTCGGGTCCTTCCGGGGATCCGTCCGGGCGCGTGAGTCTCAAGGAGAAGATCATGACCGACCTGCTCATGGAAGTTGAGAAACCGGCCCTGCGCTCGGGGACTCCGGTGTTCGCCCCGGGCGATTCCGTGCGCGTGCACGTCAAAGTCCGAGAGGGGGAGAAGGAGCGCATCCAGATCTTCGCCGGCGTCGTCATCGCCCGGCGGGGAGGCGGCTCGCGCGAGACCTTCACCGTCCGGAAGATCTCGAGCGGCATCGGCGTCGAGCGAATCTTCCCGCTCCACTCCCCGGTGATCGACCGGATCGAAGTGGAGCGCCGGGGCGCCGTGCGGCGCGCGAAGCTCTACTACCTCCGCGAACGCAAGGGCAAGGCCGCGCGCATCGACGAAAAGCGGGACGAGAAGCGGGCCCAGTAAACTGGGACGGCGCGCCTCGCGTTCTCTTGAGCCCCGATCCGTTCTCCGCTCTTTTCGCGGAGCTCGGCCGCCTCGCTTTCTTAGACCGCCTCGAACGGGAAGTCCGCCGCCGCGGCTATCGCTTCGTGGCGGGCGTCGACGAGGCGGGGCGGGGTTCGCTCGCCGGCCCCGTCGTCGCCGCCGCCGTGATCCTCCCCGAGGGTTGCGTTCTTCCCGGCCTCGACGACTCCAAGAAGCTCGACGCTCCTTCCCGGGAGCGCCTCGACGTGGAGGTTCGCCGCCACGCGATCGCGTACGCGGTGGGAGTCGTCCCCGCGCGCGAGATCGACGTGCGCGACATCCTGCGGGCGAGCCTCGCCGCGATGAAGGTCGCGGTGCTTGCGCTGCGGCCGGAGCCCGAGGTCCTGATCTGCGACGCGGTCACGGTGCCAGGAATCCGGCGTCCTCAGCTGGCGGTGATACACGGGGACGCCCTTTGCGCGTCCATCGCCGCGGCCTCGATCGTGGCGAAGGTGTACCGCGACCGGTTGCTCTGCGATCTCGGCCAGCGGTACCCCGCGTACGGCTTCGAGCATCACAAGGGATACGGGACGCCGGAGCACTGGCACGCGCTGCGTCTTTACGGTCCCTGCGCGGAGCACCGCTTGACTTATCGAGGCGTCGTCATCGACCGCGATTGGGTCGATGAAACATCGGATGAGCCGTCGCCGGATCGGCGCGCCCCGCGCGGGCTCCGGCGCCGCAGCCCCGCTCGAATCGCGAATCTCGGGCTCGAATTCCCCGAGTGACGGCTCACGAACCCGCTTGCGGCCGACGGAAGACGGCCGGAACGCGAACAATCCGCTAAACTTCACCGGAGATGGCCACAAGCCGGGACCAGCTTCTCCAGTCGGCGGAGAAGCACGTCGGGAAGGGAAAGCTCGACCAGGCGCTGAAGGACTATTTGCGCGTCCTGGACGAGAACCCGAAGGACATCGCAACCCTGAACCGGGTGGGCGACCTCTACGTCCGCATGAACCGGCAGGCCGAGTCGATCCCGTTCTTCACCCGCATCGCCGAGTTCTATTCGCGCGACGGGTTCTTTCTGAAGGCGATCGCGATCTACAAGAAGATCAACAAGATCGACCCGGCGCGTCTCGACGTGTACGACCGCCTCGCCGACCTGTACCACAAGCAGGGCCTGACGCAGGACGCCCGCAGCCAGTACCAGGTCCTCGCGGACCATTACCTGAAGACCGGAAAGACCGAGGACGCGGTCTCGGCCTACAAGAAGATGGCGGGCGTCGATCCGAACGACCTCCGCATCCAGGTCAAGCTCGCGGACCTGTACAGGTCGAGCAACCAGGTCGATCAGGCCGTCATGCAGTACGGGTTGATCGGCTCGATGCTGCTTCGCCGCGGCGCGCACGACGAAGCCGCGGCCGTGTTCCAGAAGGCGCTCGAGCTCTCTCCGAGCGACGCGGGAATCCAGAAGAACCTCGTCCGGTCGCTGATCGCGCAGAAGAACCCGACCGCCGCGGTCGCAATTCTCAAAGCGGCTCCTCGGACGGCTGACAGCCTGTCGCTCCTCGCGGAGGCGCAGCTCGAGATGGGCGAGCGGGGGGACGCCGGACGGACGGCGGAGCAGGCGATCGCGCTCGACTCCCGCCACGAGGGAGCGAGGTTGCTGCTGTCCCGGCTTCGGATCTCGGAGGGGTCTTTCGACGCGGCGCTCGCGGCGGTCGTTCCGCTCGTGGACGCTGCCCTGGCCGCGGGCGATTTCCCGCGGGCGGTGAGCTCGATTCTGCCGATCCTCTCCTCGGAAGCGGCTCACCCGGACGCCCTCGCGAAGATGGCCGAGGTGCGCGACGCCGAGGGAAACCCTCCCGAGGCCGCACGGCTTCGGCTCGCGCTCGCGCACGAAGAGGAGCGCCGCGGAGACGTCGACGCCGCCATCGCGACATACCGCAAAGTTCTCGCGACGCTGCCGGGACAGCCCGACGCCGCCGCACGCCTCGCGGTTCTCGCCCCCGCGGGACCGGAGGCGGAAGAGCGGCCAGCCGGTTCGGCGATCCCCGAGGATGCGCTTCCCGAGATCGAGGTCGAGATCGACGAGAGCCCGGGTCCCGCGGCCGCGCCGGAAAGCGGGGCCGCCCGGCAAAGAACCGGCGCGCGGAGCGCCGAAGAGCAGGAGATCGAGACGCTCGTCGTCGAAGCGGAAGTCTTCGCGAAGTACGGACTCACCGACAAGGCGATCGAAAGGCTCCGCTCTCTCGTCCGGCGCCGTCCGGATCTGCTGCCTGCGCGGGAGCGCCTCGTCGACCTTCTGAAGGAAACGGCGAACTCCGGTCTGCCCGCCGAGGCGGCCGAGCTCGCGGACGTGTATCGGGCCGCGGGAAAGGGCGAGCAGGCAGATGCGCTCCTCGTCCGATTGGGGCTTCAGCAGGGGGCCGGCCCGTCCGCGGAGCCGGCTCCCGCTCCCGCTTCGACCTCTGCGCCGATCGAGACCGCCGCCGCGGCCCCGTCCCCCGGCCCCGACATCCAGTTCGACGAGTTCAACCTCGAGCCCGCGCCTGCGCCCGCCCCGGAATTCGTCGAGGACTTCGGAGCCGAAACGATTCGCTTTACGCGCCCCGAAACCGCGCCCGTCCCCGAAGTCCCGCCCGGCGTGGCGAGCTCCCACCGCCAGACCGCGGCGGAGCCGGTCGCCTCCGTGGACTCGGATTTCGTGTCCTACGAAGAGCTCGGATCCCTGCTTCAGGACGAGATGCAGAGGGCGGGTGACGCCCCGCCCGGGGTGCCGCACCCTCCGCCCAAAGCCGTCGACGACAACAACCTCTTTGCCGACGAACAGCAGTTCTTCAACCTCGCCGAGGAGCTCGAGAAGGAGCTTGCCGAAGACGCTCCCGCGGCCGCGGCGCCGGCGATGGCGGGGCCGGAGGGCGAGGCCTCCCTCGAGGAAATCTTCCGCGAATTCAAGAAGGGCGTCGAGCAGCAGCTCTCGGCGGAAGACTACGAGACGCACTTCAACCTGGGAATCGCCTACAAGGAAATGGGTCTCGTCGACGAAGCGATCGGGGAGTTCCAGCTCGCCAGCAAGGACCCGGCGCGCGCCGTCGAATGCTGCAGCATGCTCGGGCTCTGCTTTCTCGAGAAAGGAATGCCGCAGCTCGCAATCAAGTGGTACCGCAAGGGGCTCGAAGCCGGCAACATCCGGGAGCTCGAGACGGTCGGTCTACTGTACGACCTCGGGTGCGTGTATCAGTCCACCGGCGACGTGGACCTGGCGTACCGGACGTTTCTCGAGGTCTACGGCTTGAACACGAACTACCGCGACATCGTGCATCGCGTCCGGGATCTCGAAGAGGTGCGGAAGAGTTGAACGGTTGAAGGCGCCGCTTCTCTCCGTGCGAGACCTGCGCGTCGAGATCGCCGCCGACGGAGCTCTCCGGCCGGCAGTCGACGGCGTTTCATTCGACATCGCGACGGGGGAGAGCGTCGCCCTCGTGGGCGAAAGCGGATCCGGCAAGACGCTCATGGCCCGTGCCCTCCTCGATCTGCTTCCGGAAGGCGCCCGGCGCACGGGAACGGTGGCCTTCGAGGGGCGGGAGCTCCCGGCCGGAGGGGAAAGCGTCTGGGGAGCGGTTCGCGGCCGGGGAATCGCACTCGTCTTCCAGGAACCGGCTTCCGCGCTCGATCCCGTCCGAACCATCGGATCACAGATCGAGGAGGCGATCGCCGCGGCGGGGCGCCCGGGAGGCCGCCGGCGCGCGCGCGAGCTTCTCGCGGAGGTCGCGTTTTCCGATCAGGACCGCGGCCTCGCGGAATACCCGCACCGTCTCTCGGGCGGGCAGAGGCAGCGCGCGTTCCTGGCGATCGCTCTCGCGGGAGATCCGCTCCTGCTCGTCGCCGACGAGCCGACGGCGTCTCTCGACGCGACCGTCGCCGCCGAGGTTCTCGACCTGATCGACCGCCTCCGGCGCGACCGGGGCCTCGCGCTCCTTCTCATCACGCACGACATCGCGGCGGCGTTCCGGCGGGCGGACAGGGCGCTCGTTCTCTACGCCGGGCGCGTCGTCGAAGAGGGCCTGGCGGCCGAGGTGTTCCGCTCTCCGCGGCATCCGTACACGCGTGCGCTGATCGCGTCGCGCCCGCAGCTCTCCGATGGCGGCCCTGGCGCTGCCCCCTTTCCCTCGATCTCCGGCGCGGTGCCGGCCCTCGGCGACCGCTGGACGGCCGGCTGCGCCTTCGCGCCGCGATGCCCGGAGCGGTTCGACGCGTGCGGAGAGTCCGCGCCGCAGCTCGGACCGATCGAGTCGGAACGGGCGGCCCGCTGTTTCCTGCCGCCGCCGTGAGCGCGGTCGAGATTGTCTCTCCCGCCGTGTCCCTTCTCGACGTCGAGGAACTTTCGAAGCGCTATTCCGCGGACGCGCGGGAAGGCAAGCGCGCGGAAGGCGTCGCGGCGCTGCGATCCGTGTCGTTCTCGATTCCGGCGGGCGGCGCGCTCGGTCTCGTCGGAGAGTCGGGCAGCGGCAAGACGACGATTGCCCGGATCGTCGCCCGGCTGGAGGATCCCGACTCGGGAAGGATCCGTTTCGACGGGATCGACTGGCTGGGCCTCTCGGGCGCGTCCCTGCGGCGCAAGCGGCGGGACCTGCAGATCGTCTTTCAGGACCCGCAGACCTCGTTGAACCCGCGGATGCGCGCCGGCGACCAGATCGCGGAGCCGATGCGCGTTCAGCGCATGTTTCGGGGCGCCGCGCTCTCGTCGCGCGTGGTCGAGCTGCTGGCGGAGGTCGGGTTGGACCGCTCGATCGCGCGGCGCTTTCCCGCGGAGCTCTCCGGGGGCCAGCGGCAGCGCGTCGCGATCGCGCGCGCCCTCGCGACACGGCCGAAGCTCGTGATCTGCGACGAGCCTGTCTCTGCGCTCGATGTGTCGATCGCCGCGCAGATCGTCAATCTGCTCCTCTCGCTCCAGCGGACTCACGGTCTTTCGTACCTCTTCATCTCCCACGACCTCGCGGTGGTCGGGCGCGTGGCCCCGCGCGTTGCCGTGCTCTACGCGGGCGGGATCGTCGAAGAGGGCCCCTTCGAGAGCGTGGCCGCACGTCCGCTCCATCCCTACACGGCGATCCTCGTGTCCTCGGTCCCGACTCTCGAGGGCCCGCCGCGCCCGCCGCGTCGAGCCGGGGAGAGCGGCGCCGGGACCGCGGCCGCGCCGGCCGGCGGATGCCCGTTCGTCAATCGCTGCCCGATCGCCCGGCCGCGCTGCCGGCACGAGGAGCCGCCGCTCGCTCCGTGGCAGCCCGGCCGGCGAGCGGCATGTTTCTACCCCGGAGAGCTCGAGCCTGGTCTATGATGCGCCCGAAACGTACAACCCGGCTGTGACGAAAGGTGTCGCC
>JALZAT010000066.1 GCA_030948185.1 Acidobacteriota bacterium | reverse complement strand
CGGCCGCGACGTTCGCCCCGCGAACTGCGGCCGAGAGAGCGCTCCGCTTGAAAAAGACTCTGGAAACATTTGGTTCCGCAGGACAAGCCGCTAGGATCTAAAGATGAAAACGCTTGATTTCTACTACCACCGGCCGAGTTGAACGAGCTGCGAGCGCACCCGTGAGGTGCTCGAGAGGAAGAAGGTTGCCGTTCGCGAGGAGCGGCAATCGCGCAAAGCACCTATGACCGAGGCGGATGCGCGGAAGCTCCTGGATTCGGTCTCGGAAATCGTCATCTCCAGAGGGAAGGCGAGCCGGCGCCTGACGCGGAGGGAGGCGACGCTCGACGACTTGCGCGGAAACGCGGGCGCCTTCCGTGCGCCGTTGGTCAAGAAGGGGAAGACTCTCCTCGTGGGCTTCAACGCGGAAGCTCTGGAGAAGCTGATCGGCTAGGTCCGACTGCCGACCGTTCCTGTCAGCCTCGAGCGATCCCAACCAGCAGCGGCTCGAGCACGCGCTCCTGCTCCGCCCGCAGCTGTGCGAGACCCACGCGTGCCAGTCTGATGAGCTCGGCCAACCTCTCCTCGGTGAACGGGCGGCGTTCCGCGGTTCCCTGGAGCTCCACGAAAGCGCCGGATGCCGTCCCGACGATGTTGCAGTCCACGTCCGCTTCGGAGTCTTCCGCGTAGCCCAGGTCGAGCACGGGCTGGCCCGCGCACACGCCGACGGACACGGCGGCGACGGTCTCGCGCATCGGCCACCGGCGGATCGCGTCCTCGCGCACGAGCTTCGCGAGCGCGATCGCGACCGCAACGCACGCGCCCGTGATTCCCGCGCACCGGGTTCCTCCGTCGGCCTGGAGGACGTCGCAATCCACCGTGATCGTCCGCTCGCCGAGGCCGCGCAGCTCGATCACGCTGCGGAGCGACCGTCCGATCAGCCGCTGGATCTCGACCGTGCGGCCGCCCTGCTTTCCGACGGCAGCCTCACGCGCGGAGCGGGTGTGCGTCGCCCGCGGAAGCATTCCGTACTCCGCCGTCACCCAGCCGCTGCCCGACCCCTTCAGAAAACCCGGGACGCGGTCTTCCACGGAGGCCGCGCACAGGACCCGCGTGTCACCCAGGGATATGAGAGCGGAGCCCTCCGCGTGCTTTGCGGCGCCGGGCTCGATCAAGAGGGGGCGCAGCTCGTCCGGGCGGCGTCCGTCGGGGCGTGGGGTCATGAGCGCATCTTCTCCCGGCCGTCCTTCCCTTGTCACCCTGAGGAGCGCAGCGACGAAGGATCTGCCCTGTGACTCGTCGCGGAGTAGGGAAAGGACAGATCCTTCGGTTCGCTCAGGATGACGAGGCGGGACTACCGACCAGGCGGAACCGCTGGCGTAGCCGCCGGCGCCGCCTCCGCGGCCACTTCGCTCCTCAAGTAGGCGAGGGGGCGCGTCAGATCCACGTGCCCCCCGAGCGTTTCCGCGGGCTCCCCGTTGACGAGGATCCGCACGCGCGTCGTATCGGCGACGTTCTGGAGCGTCGAGTCGACGAGCGCCGCCACGATCGAGAGCTCTTCCTCGCTCCCGAACGAAAGCGACGCATCCATCGCGAGGTCGAGAACGGCCGTCCCCTCCGGCAGCAGGAACGCGTTTCGCAGCTGCATCTTTGCGGGAAGCGCCGCGAGGAGTCCTGCCCGGGTTGGACCGCGATGGAGCTCCGTGAAGATCGCGCGCAGAAATGCGCCCGCGCCGGAGGGTTTCGGAATGTCTCGCTCCTCCTGCCTCAAGCGGGCGTCGTCCGCGCTCGGGAAGAAGAGCGTCAGGCGGACGATCTCACCGGGCGGCGGGGTCGCGCCGGGCGCGGCGGTGACGGCCGCCGCGGGCGCCGGGGTGACGCGCAGGAAGAGTCGGAATCGCGGCCGGCGGGAAGTTCCGGAGGGCCGGTTGAGAAGAACCAGTGCCCCCACGGCCGCCATCAGGAGCAGAAGGAGGACCGCCGCCGCCCGCCGGGTCATGGGATGCGGGCGGAGGGAGCCGGCGCGGGCGGAGTCGCGGCGCTCATCGGCGCTTTCGCCGGTGCCACGACGGACCGGCGGCGGCCGAAATACGCCGCGATGGCCTTACCCACGCCATCGGCGACGTTCTGCTGGAAGACGGCGGAGGCGAGCTTCTTCTCCTCTTCGGGATTCGAGATGAATGCGGTCTCGACGAGCACTGCCGGCATGGTGGCGCCGACGAGGACGCGGAACGGCGCCTGTTTGATGCCGCGGTTGTCGGTCCCGGAGAGCACGTTCAACTCCTTCTGGATCGCGTCGGCGAGCTCGCTCGAGTCCTTCAGGTGCGCGCTCTGGGCGAGGTCCCAGAGGATGAAGTCGAGAACCGGGCTGCGGGCGTTCAAACCCTCACCGCCCAGCCCCGGAACCGCCGGAGAAAGGGTGTTCTCGCGGCTGGCCACTTCCTGCGCGATCTTGTCGGACGCTTCCAGGGAGAGGTAGTACGTCTCGGAGCCGTGCGCGCCGGCGGCCCGGGAAGAATTCGCGTGGACGGAGAGAAAGAGGTCCGCCTTCTCATGGTTGGCGACGGCCGTCCGGTCGTCGAGCGAGATCACGCTGTCGGAGTCGCGCGTCAGAATGACGCGGCACGAGAGGAGCCGCGGAAGCGTCGCGGCAAGGCGCCGCGCGATCTGGAGAGTCGTGTCTTTTTCCTGGAGCCCGCCCGGGCCGATCGCCCCGGTCTCCGTGCCTCCGTGCCCGGCATCGACCACGATCGTGAAAGCGGGCGCGGGCACCGGCAATGGTGCAGGCGCGGAGGCGATGGCGGGCGCAGCGGCCTGCCGGCCGACTTCGATCACGACGCGGTCCGGATTCGTCAGCGGGTAGGCTCGGGCCGTCGATCCACGCTCCCGGAACTCGACCGTCGCCGTGTCGCCGGAAAAGCGGATCGCGCTGACGAGCGGGTCCTCGTAGCGGCGCTCGGGGAACGGGGGAACGATCTTGCGCTCCGGCCATCGGACGGAGAACCCGTTGTCGGTCAAGGCCGGAACGAACCGCGCTCCCGCCGACTGACGAAGAACGATCTGTGTCGTGGGCTCGACGTGCACGACGGCGACGTCGACGGTGATCGGAGGGACGGATTCGACGACAGTCCAGGTCCGATTGGCCGCGTCGTAGGTCGCGCTCGCCCCGACGAGCGGGAGCAGGACGCGGTCGAGCAGGTCCGGCGGGGCGAAGAGCGCGCCGTTGACGGATCGCGCGGCACGGGAGATCTGGACGATCCGCTGGTCGACGGGGACCTGGGTCGTCCCGACACCGAGGTAGACCTGGTGGCCGCCGGCGGAGAGCGTCAGGACGCCGCTCGTCGAGTCGGTGAAGCTCTCGAACCCGAGCGCGGCGGCAACGTCGGAGACTCTCAAGTCCCCGCCGGAGAGCGCCACGGGATGGCTCGATCCCCGCCAGACGATCGCGCCGGTGCCGGGGTCCGGCGGCATACCGCCGGACGCGGCCGCCAGGAGGACGAGGATTGCCGAGAGAAGGCAGGCGCGCGGCAAGAGTGCCTGTCTGGTTCTCGTACGGACCATGATTTCCGAAGACAGTATCGCCCAACCGCGACGCAGGCCCCTCAGTTCCCCCCGCTCTTCGCCGGCGCGGGCGCCGGCGTGGGCGTCGGCGTTGCCGCCGGCACGCTCCGATTCCCCTCGAAGCACTTGTGGACGAAGTCCGCACCGAATCGCTTCACCGTCTCGGGCGGAATGTCCTTCTCGGCGATCTCCTGGAACTCGAGGCGCAAAGTTCCGGGCGGCTCGCCCGGCGGCTCGACCGTTCCCACGAGGAACCCGTAGACGTCCGTCTTCTTCTCGCGGGCCCGGCTCGCCGACTCCGGCAGCCGATAGCGAATCGCGCCCGTCGTGCCGACGATCCATCCCGGGATCGCCTCGCCCGCCGTCTGTTTCTGCGCGGTGTCGAAAATGCCGCTCATGTAGAAGTGCGAGTGGCTCGCGAAGATGTAGACGGGCTTGACGCGCCGCGCGGCGACGAGCCGGCCGTAGACGCGACGGCCGCTCTGCTCGCCCTGCGCCCAGTCGTTCATGCTGTGGTCGGACGCGAGGCTGTCCGGCAGCGCCGCGTGCATGCCGACGGCGATGGCGCGGACTTCCGGATTTTTTTCGGCGCGGGAGATCACGCCATCGAACCAGCGCAGCTGCTCCGAGTCGAATTGATCCGGCGTCGCGTTGTCGAGCGTGACGAAATCGACGCCGCCCTGGATCCAGTGGTAGTACGCGCGCAGGCGGTGGTCTTTCGGGTCGTCGCGAAGCCGCTGATCCCGGATCGCTGGGACCGTCAGCCAGTCGGCGAAATTCGTCAGGTACTCGATCCGAACCTTCGGGCTCGTCGTCTCGTGGTTGCCGGGCGCGAGGAACACGGGGATCTTTCCGAACGGAACGATCTGGCTCTGGATGAAGTCGTCCCACGCGAGCCGCTCGTAGTCCGCGATCGCGACGTGGCGGCCCGCCCGTTCCGGCTGCGCGAGGAAGTCTTCGTCGAAGTCGTAGATCGCGCGGAAGTCCCCGAGGTGCCAGTAAAGCTGCGCGCCCCGCGCGGCGGCTCCGGCGGCCACCGCCGGCATGACGACGTCGCCGCAATTTCGCGAGTCGCCGCCCACGACGAACGTCCAGCTCTTCGGGGCAGCCGGAGCGGGAGTCGGGGTTCGGGCGGGAGCGGCAATCAGGGACGGCGCCGCGAGCAGCGCGACGACGACGACGCTGGTCCGAAAAAGCATCCGGGTCCTCCGTTTGGAGGCTAGCTTCTCAGGTTCCGGGCTCCGGGTCACTCCGGCGGAAGCGGGACGCGCACGACGCCCGCGCCGAGGGTTCCGGCAAAGAGCTCCTTTCCTTCCCGAGAGACCGCGATCGAGGTGATCGGCGGAAGGCGTGAGGCTTCGTCCACGGCCCTCCAGGTGAGTCCGTGGTCGCGCGACAGAAAGAGGCCGCGCGAGGTCCCCGCGGCGAGGACTCCCGCCGGCCCGAGCGGGGCGAGCGCGTAGACGGAGGAGCGGGGAAGCCCGGCGTGGTGGAAGGTCCACGTCGCTCCGGAATCGCGGCTGACGAGCACGCCGCCGTCGGTTCCGCCGTACACGGTCGCCGGCTCCGCCGGATCGACGGCGACGCAGCGGATCAGCGTCCGGTCGAGCTCTCGCGCGGCGGATTTCCACCGCTCCCCGGCGTCGGTCGTCTTGAAGATTCCCCGCCCCGCCGTCGCCGCGTAGAGCACGCCGCGTTCCGCCGGAGAGGCCGCGATCGACAGCGCGAAAGTGTTCGACAGCCCGGACGACGCGTCTTTCCAGTGGAGACCCCCGTCCATCGTCTTGACGACGCCCTGCCGGGTCGCCGCGAACGCGGTCCGAGGATCGAACGGGTCCGCCGCGACCCCGAAGACCGCGAGTGCCGGGAAGAACGACCAGCTTTCACCTCCTGCGAGGCTGCGGGCCAGAGAACCGCTCGCGCCCACGAAGATGTCCGAGGCCTCCGCCGGTGCCAGCGCGTACACGTCCGCCGTTTCCTTGCGGAAGGCCACCCGGCTCCACGTCGCGGCGCCGTCCCGTGAGATCCGCAGGCCGGCGCGTGTTCCCGCGTAGAGGGTTCGGGGATCGAGAGGCGAGAGCACGTTCGCATAGACGAAATTCTCGAGAGCGCCGTTTCCCGAAGGCTCACGCTCTTCCGGATCGGTCCCCGTGACCGCGCCTTCGGAAGCCAGGCGTCCGGCGATCGAGATGCCCTGAGGAAGCGGAGGACGAAACGCGCGGGTGTCGTTGACCCCTTCGAGCCAGACGAGACGCTGGCTTGCAAGGTCGGCCTTCGCGCGGGCGAGCGCAACCGCGAAGTCTCCCGGCCGCCGCAGAAAGGGCCCGTCGGGCCAGCCCGGCGCGGCCTCCTTCCTAGTGCGCCACACGGAAAGCGGAACCAGGCTCTCGGAGAGGTACGCCTGCGCCTGCGCCGCGGAAAGAGAGCTCTCGTCCGCGCTCTCCGCGCCGGCGATCAGGACGACGATTCGCCGGCGGGGAGCGCCGCCGAGCGCGTACCCAGCAAGCGCGACCGCGTCCGCGGTTCGCATGCGCTTGACCCGGCCGACGCTGTGCGGCGCCTGGATGAGCCGGCGAAGCCAGTAGGAGCGGGCGGTTATGCGCTGGCCGAACCGGTTGGTCGTGGGGCGAGCGGGCGCCGTTCCGAAGGCGTCCATCGCGGTGATGGAATCATCCGCGACGATGATCTGCACCTGCTCGGCATCGTCGAGCACCGAAACGAACGCAGCGAAGCCCTGCGCGGCGCTCTGCCCCAGACCCGGCAGCCAGTCGAGCGCGTCCGGCTCGACGACGAAGAGGACCTCGTAGCCTCCCTCCTCGACGGCGCGCGGGCGCCAGCCGGATCGGGAAAGCATCTCCGAGAGCCCGTCGGCGTTGGCGCCTTTCGCGAGCTGAATCGGAACGGCCTGGAGCGAAGCCTCGGCCCGCTCCGGGTAGTTGAGCTCGAGCGCCTGCGTGAAGCTCGCCCGCCTTCCATCCTCGAATGTCGCGTCCACGGTGAAGACTTGCGGCCGGGCGGCGTTGGGAAAGGGAACGTGGATCCGCGTCACGACGCTTCTCGAGACGGGCGTTCCGTCGAGCGTGACCGACATCGCCGACGGGTCGAGCCGAGCCGGGTGCGCCCAGGAGAGCGCGAAATCGCAGACACGGCTCTTCTCGTCGCAGTCTCCCGTCGCCCGGACCTCCGCTTCCACGCCGGGTTTGTTCACCCACCGCCGCACCTTTTCAGTGATCCGCCCGACATCGTCCCGGCGGACGAGCTCCAGCAGATGAATCCTGGGATCCGGTCCGAGGTCTACCGTGCAGGCGGGGGCCGCCCTCGTCACGGTGCAGACCGGAGCGCCGTCGAGGAGCAGTTTCGCGGGAGCCGGCTGATCCCCGAGGCTGACGATGACTGGGAAGAGCCCGATCAGGAGCCCGACCGGGTAGGAGAGGATCTCCACGTCGTTACTGCGAAAGCGGCGGCGGAGAGAGCGTCCGTTCCGCGTGCGCCTCGGTCGCGACCTCGACGAAGCTCACGACGATATGGTTGATCGACACCGGCCACCGAATCGGGAGCTCGAACGCCCAGCGGTCGACCGTAATATCGAGCGGCACTGTCTTTTCGAAAGTGGCGATCGTTACCCTCCCCGCGGCGCCGTCGCCGAACACGCGAAGCGTCATACGGGCATTTCCGCCTCCCCGAACGAGCCGGTCGAAGATCGGCTCGAGAGCCACGACGACGCGGAGCATCGCGGCGCCCTGGTTCGAACCGCGGCGTTCGACGTTCGAAAGAGTCGCCTCGCATTCGAGCTCGGGTCCCCTGGGGGTGATGGCCGGGATGCGGCCTCCGCCCGGCGTAGCCTGCGCGGCCGTCGCGTCGCCCGCTTTGCCGGGAGAAGGCAGCTCCGCGGTCGCGGCGCCGAACGTGCCCGTCTTCTGCTCCTCGACACGCACCGAGACCCGCCGCGCGTCCGACGGCCACTCGAGCGGCGCGTTGTAGAGCCAGGTCGTTCCCGAGCCCTCCCGCGCGAGATCGACTTCTTCAGCGGACACGAAGGGCTTGAAGCCGCCGCGCTCGACGGCGATCGTCACGCGGACCCGCCCCGGCCCGACCCGGTCGAGCGCCGAAGCGATGCTGGCGAGGTCCGCGGACACACGCAGCTCACCGACCCGCCGGTCGTTCTTCTTCACCTCGAAGAGGTCGATCGTCGCTTCGAGCGGAAGGTCTCCTTTCGCCGCGGGGGCGGCAAGGGCGTCCACCGCGTGGACCGCCGCGGCCATCCGGGAAGTCCCCGCCACGACCGAGCGCGCCGTTCGCAGGACGACGCCCGCGACCCGGCTCCGGACTTCGAGGCGGTGGGGCCGCCCGTCCGCGGGCCGATCCATCCTGTAGGTGATCGCAACGGCGCCCGAAAGCCGCTCGAGAGCGGGAGCGAAGGCCTCCGCGCTCGTCACGACCTCGCCGCCCGTCTGGTCCGCGACGATTCGCAGCGGCTCGAGCGGCCTGACGTAGGTGAACGGGGGCGGAGCGTCGAATGGCCGGCGCAGCTGACCGCCGCTGCGCTTGCCCGTGCTCGCCGCGTCGTCGGCGAAGGCCGCGTCGAGGCGTCCGAGTGCGAGCATCACCGCCGTGAAGCCGGACTCGGCAAGAGTCTTGGAAGATTCCGCAACGAGCTTCGGAATCTCGCCGGCGACTTCGTTGCGAATCAGGTTGCCCTGAGCCATCTGCTCCATGGATCCGTCGCCCTGGAGCAGGTTCGCCCAGAAGTCGCCGGGGTTTGCGTCGAAACCGTCCTCGGCCAGATAAACGATCGCGGGATGCCCCGATGCGTTCGCGGCGGCCCAGCGATCGAGACGTTCGAGCGCCTGACGGACGAGCGCGATCTCCTCATGTATTCCGGCCCGCGCGCGCGCCTGCCCTTGGATCCCCGCCGATCGGACCGCGAGCGGGCTCCCATTCGCATCAATTCGCGGGTTCAGATCGCGTCGGATGTCCAGCATCCGTTCGCGGCCGGACACCTTTCGCGAGAGCTCCTCGAGCTTCCGGCGGATCTCCGCCGCATCGCCCGTCCGGGTCGTGAAGACCTTCGGGTCCGGATCGGCGACGACGATCTCGAGAAGCCCGCGCGAGAGGATCGCCTCGAGGTTCTTCTCGACGGTCTCGGCGACCTGCTTCACGGACTGCTTGCGCATCAGGCTCGTGTCAACGTAAAGGAACTGCGGGAGCGTCTGGATGGGGCCGGAGGGGGCCGGTTTTGTGGACGTCGACGCGGGCGGGGACGCCGGCGCGGCCGCGGACGGGGTAGAGCCGGCACCGACCGGCCGGATCGGATCCACGCCCAGGACCTGCGCCGGTATGCCGTCCTCCAGCACTTCGATGTCTCCCGGACCGAGCGGCCTGCCCAAGGCGCGGCCCTTCGGGTCGACGACGACCGCGAAGATCGTCCGGACGTTGACCTCGACGCGCTCCGCGAATCCGGGAACGCTTGTGGGTGTGGGAGTCTGCGTCTGGGATGGAGCGGCCGCCGCCGCGAGCGCGAGCAGGACGCCCAGCCCGACTGGTCGCCGCACCGGTTGCCTCCTTTGATACGAACCCGGAGAGGAATCGCTGAATCGATCCGAGAAGGAGCAAGCCCGCTGCCCGGCGGCGCCCTCGGATTTTCGGGACGTTTCGCGCCGGCGAGCCGCCTCGTTGTACTCCTATTCGGGCGGAGTGTCACTCGGAGAGGGCGCCCTCCGATTCGTTCAGGGATTCGTCTCGATCTCCAGGACGTCGATCCCGGTGCCCCCGCCCGCGAATGCGTCGACCGGGCTCTTCCAAACGACGCGGCGCCAGAGCGCCATTTTCGACTTGCCGAAGAGGACCAACGTGATGCCCTGCTCCCGCGCGAAGCGGAGGAGCTCGCCCGCGACGTCCTCGCTCGTCAGCCAGACGACCTTCGCCCCGAGCTCCATCGCGAGCGTGACGTTCTCGGAGAGGAGCCGGTGCTCGCGGGCCGGCATTCGCTGGGGGCTGTCCCGTTTCGTGCGGACGTAGACGGCGAACCAGTTCGTGTTGAGCCGTCCGGCGATGGCCGAGGCTCTACGCAGAAGGAGGCGGGTCGAGAGAGGGTTCGAGGACATCGCCACCATCACCTTCTCGCCGACGGTCTCGGCGCCTCCCGGTCGGGCCGGCCCCCGGCGGTCCGCCTCGAGCCGGTCGGCGATCTGCCGCATCGCGAGCTCGCGCAGGGAGGCGAGGTTGTCCTCGCGGAAAAAGTTTTCGAGCGCCGCGGGCACGCGATCGAGGGAATAGATCTTTCCCGCCTTCAAGCGCTCGCGCAGCTTTCGGAAGGGAGGTCCACGTTCACGATCGCGTCGGCTTGGCGGAGGACGCGGTCGGGAACACGCTCCCGCACCTCGACATGCGTGACCCGGGAGACGATCTCCTGGACCGACTCGAAGTGCTGGATGTTGACCGTCGTCATGACGGAGATCCCCGCGGCGAGGAGCTCCTCGACGTCCTGGTACCGCTTCTCGTTCTCGACCCCGGGCACGTTGGTGTGGGCGAGCTCTTCGACGAGGACGATTTCGGGCCTGCGCTCGAGGATGGCGAGGTCCATCTCCTCGAGGTCGCGTTCCTTGTACCGGACCTTGCGGCGCGAGATGACCGGCACGCCGACGACCTTCGCGGCCGTCTCGGCCCGCCCGTGCGTTTCGATCACGCCGATGGCGACGTCCGCGCCCTTCGCGCGGAGGGCGTGGGCGTCTTCCAGCATCTGATACGTCTTGCCGACGCCGGCGGCGTGTCCGATGTAGATCTTGAGCCGGCCGCGCTTCGACTTCTCGATCAGCCGGAGGAAAGTCTCCGGACTGCTGCGGCTATCCTCGACGGCCGTCGGCATCGGCGCGATCCTACGGCCGGCCATGCCGGTCTCCGAGGTCGCGGTCGAGCGCGAGGTTCGCCATCAGCACGTTGACGCGCGGCTCGCCGAAGAGCCCGAGCGTGCGAGGCTCGACGTGCGCGCGCAGGACGGAGAGCACCCGATCCTCCGGGACGCCCCGGGCCTTCGCGATCCGGGCTGCCTGCCACTCGGCCGCGTCGGGAGAGAGGTGCGGGTCGAGGCCCGAGCCGGACGACGTTACGAGGTCCGCGGGGACGGGGCGCGCGTCAGGTCGTGCGCGAGCGCCGCGAGCAGGGTCGATTTCATCTGCTCGCTCGTCCGCGTCTGCTCAATTTCTCTGGCGAGCCGGACGAACCGTTCGCGTTCGAGTGCCACGCCGAGCAGCACGGCGCATCCTTCCGCCATGCGCTCGCTCGACCGGATGCCGAGCGCCGCGAGGGAGCCAGCCCGCTGCACCCCGACGGGAATCGGGAGATAGATGTCGGTCCCTCCGGACGGTGACGGAAATGCGGCGGAGTTTCCCTGCCGGTAGGCGAGCTCCGCGAGATCCTGCCGGATCGGCGCCGCGGAGGTCGCCGCCGCCGGGAGAAGCGCCCCAGCCCGCTCGGCGTCGACGAGAAGGATCGAAACGTGCTCCGCCTGGAGCGCGGTGCGGAGGCGGTCCGCCGCGACGCCGAGCAGCGATTCGCGCGTCGTGTCCGAGAGAAACGCCTGGGAGAGCCGCGTCAGGTTCGCAACGTCTCCGCGCTCCGCTTCGACCTGCCGGAGGCGCTCACGGTTCGTCGCGGAGAGCCGGCCGATGAGGAGTCCGCAGGCGAGGAAGACGCCGAGCGAAACGACGTTTCGGGGATCGTCGACGGTCAGCGTGTACAGGGGCGGGAGGAAGAAGTAGTTGAACGCGACCGTGGCGAGCAGCGCCGCAAAAACTCCGGCGCCGCTCTCCCACACCCACGCGGAAAGAAAAACGGCGAGCGTCAGCAGCAGTGCGGCGGTCGACTCGGCGGGTCGCGGCAACAGCTTCAACAGGGCAACCGTCGCCCCGACGAGACCCGCGCTGCCGAGATACCCCGGCCAGCGCGCTTTCCCGAACTTCACGGAGTGATTCTAGGGCGCGGGCAGTAAACTCGCCCGGTTCGAAAGGAAAGGTCCATGCAGCTCGGAATGGTCGGCCTCGGCAGGATGGGCGCGAACATGGTCCGGCGGCTCTTGCGCGCCGGCCACGAGTGCGTCGTCTTCAACCGCGATCCGGCTCCCATCGGCGTCCTGGAGGGGGAAGGCGCCGCGGGCGGGAGGACCCTCGAAGAGTTCGTCTCGAAGATCGGCGCTCCGCGCTGCGTCTGGCTGATGATCCCCGCCGGCGCCGTCGACTCGACGCTCCAGAAGCTCGTTCCGCTGCTCGCGAGGGGGGACACGGTCATCGACGGCGGAAACTCCTACTACGTCGACGACCTCCGGCGGTCGAAGATGCTCGCTTCGTCCGGGATCGAGTACGTGGACGTCGGGACGAGCGGCGGAGTCTTCGGCCTCGATCGCGGCTACTGTCTGATGATCGGGGGACCGGGCGACGCCTTCGCGCGCCTGGAACCGATCTTTCGCGCGCTCGCGCCAGGGCGCGGCGACGCGCCGCCGACCCCTGGCCGGCCTGCCGAGAGCGGCACGGCCCAGGAGGGTTACCTCCACTGCGGTCCGTCGGGCGCGGGGCACTTCGTGAAGATGGTCCACAACGGAATCGAGTACGGGCTCATGGCCGCGTACGCCGAGGGCATGAACATCCTGAGGCACGCGAACATCGGCGGCGCAGGACGCGCCGTGGACGCGGAGACCGCTCCCCTGCGGGAGCCGGACCATTACCGTTACGACTTCGACCTGAAGGAAGTCGCGGAAGTCTGGCGGCGGGGGAGTGTCGTCGCGTCCTGGCTCCTCGATCTGACGGCCGCGGCGCTCCAGTCGGATCCCCGGCTCGAGCACTTCTCCGGCCGCGTCTCCGATTCCGGCGAGGGGCGCTGGACGCTCATGGCCGCCATCGAGGAAAGCTGCCCGGCGCCGGTTTTGTCGGCGGCGCTCTACGAGCGCTTCACGTCGCGCGGCGAAGACGAGTTCGCGACGAAGCTCCTCTCGGCGATGCGTGCCCAGTTCGGGGGTCACGCGGAGCGAAAGGGTTGAGAGGAAAGAGGTCAGAGGAGAGAGGGTTCGTTTTCCCTCTCACCTGCTCACCTCTCTCCCACCCCCGGCCAGCCTCCCCTTCGGGTCCATCCAGCAGTAGAGCGCCGGCAGGATCAGGAGGACGAGCGGGCTCGACAGGATGAAACCGCCGATGACGGCGATCGCCAGGGGCTGCTGGAGTTGCGAGCCCTGGCCGAGCGCGACGGCGAGCGGAGCGAGCGCGAACGCGGTGGCGAAGATCGTCATCATGACTGCGCGCACACGCTTTCGCGACGCCTCGATCCAGGCGTCCCGCACGGGAAGGCCGCGCCGGAGCTCTTCGCGGGCGTCCTGGATCAGGAAGATCGCCTTCTCCCCGACGATCCCCACCATCATGATCGCCCCGACGAAGCTCGAAAGGTTGAGCGTCATCCCCGTCAGGATCAGCGAGCCGAGCACGCTCGTCAGGACGGCGAGCGCCATGACGATCGTCAGGAACGGAGCCCGCCAGTCGCCGAACTCGAAGAGAAGGATGACGGAAACGAGGAGCAGCCCGCCGAAGAGGACCCCGAGCAGCCCCTTGAAGGACGACTGCTGCTGTTCGTACAGCCCGCCGAACTCGAGCGCCATGCCGGAAGGCAGCGCCAGGCCGGATGCGAGCTTGCTGCGGATCTCCGCCACGGCGCTGCCGAGGCTGCGTCCGGAGAGCCTCGCCGTCACGCCTAGATAGGTGCGGAGGTTCTCGCGCTGGATCTCGACTTCCGGCGTACCGGTTGAGATCTTCGCCAGCACCGAGAGCGGCACCCTGGCGCCGCTCGGAGTCTGTATGACGAGATGCGGAAGGGACGCGACTTCCTGCCGCGGACCCGAGAAGACGCGGATGTTGTAGAGCCGCTCGCCGATCCGCAGGTTGCCCGCGAGCGTGCCACCGAGCGCGGGCTCGACCTCGCCCTGGAGCGCCTCCGCCGTCATGCCGAACCGCACCAGGTCCGGAGGGCTGCCCTGCACGACGAGCTTCGGCCCGGCGACCGTGATGCCGTTGAAGACGTCCTCGACTCCCGAGACGCCCCCGACGATCTTCGCGGCGGCCGCCGCCTTCTCCTGGAGGAGCGCCTGGTTCTCGCCGTAGATCTTCACGTCGATCGGCTGCGGCACGCCGCCCGTCAGATCGCCGATATTGTCTTCGAGCAGCTGCCCGAAATCGGCCCGGATTCCCGGAGCGGCCGCCGCGATCTTCGTCCGGAGCTCCTCGATGACCACTTCGATGTCCCGGCGCTGCTTTTGCGGTTTGAGGCGAATCACGTAGTCGCCTCGGTTGGGCTCCGTGATGAAGAAGCCGAGCTGTTCTCCCGTCCGGCGCGAATAGTTCGCAACGTCGGGCGTCTCGGTGATGATCTTTTCGGCGACCCCGAGCATCTGGTCCGTGTCGGTGAGCGAGGTTCCGGGCGGAGTCCAGTAGTCGAGGATGATCGACCCCTCGTCCATGGCCGGCAGGAAGTCCGAGCCGATGACGCCGTAGAGCAGCACGCCGCCCCCGAGAAGCACGAGGGTGATGACGAGCGCCACCCACGGCCTGCCGATGAAGAAGCGCGCGATCTTCGGTTCGCGGCGTTTTCGGTCCCGGCGGTCCCGAGTCGACACGCCCAGGCGGCGCGCGGCGGCGGGTACGGCGAGCGCCGAAACGAAATAGGAGACCGCGAGCGCGATCCCCATCGTCAGGGCGAGCGGGCGGAAGAAGGCGCCGGCGACTCCGGACAGCAGCGCGAAGGGAACGAAGATGACGACGGTCGAGAGGCTCGACCCGGTCAGGGCAGGCGCCACTTCCGCGAGACCCGTTCCCGCCGGATCGTCCGAGACGCGCTCCTCCGCGTGCCTCGCGATGTTCTCCACCACGACGATCGCGTCATCGGCAACGAGACCGATCGCTGCGGCGATTCCGCCGAGCGTCATGAGATTGATGGTCTGCCCGAAGGCCGTCAGTCCCAGGAGCACGATGGCGACGGTGACGGGGATCGTGGCCACGGCGATCGCGGTGATCTTGAAGCTGCGCAGATAGAGGAAGAGGACGACGGCCGCGAGCGCCACCCCGATGAGAATGGCGTCGCGCACTCCGTTGACGGATTCGCGGACGAACTCCGCCTGGTCGTAGAACGTGGTCCACTTGACGTCTTTCGGCAGCAGCTCGCGGTGGGTCTGGAAGAGAGAGTCCACCTGCTTCGCGATCTCGATCGTGCTCGCCGCCGGCTGCCGGATGATGTTGACGAGCACCGCCGGGTGCCGGTCCGCCGTGGTCCGGACGAAGGAAACCGCGTCCGCCGGCTCGACCCTGCCGAGCTGGCCGAGGCTGACCGCGACGCCCCCCTTCGAAAGAGGAACGACGATCCGCGAAAGATCGTCGATGCCGGAGGGCTTGCCCGTCACCAGCGAGAGGTACAGCTCGTGGTTCGACTCGACGAGTCCGGCGGAGTTCAGGACGTTGTTCTTTCGGATCGCGTCCACGACCTCGAAGGCCGCGAGCTTGCGCGCGGCCAGCTGCTCCGGGTCGAGCCGCACCTGAAACTCCCGGAGCCTGCCGCCCTGGACCTGCAACTGCGAAATCCCGGGGATCTGGATGAGCGCGGGACGGATCGTGAAATCCGCGAGCTCGCGCAACTCCGACTGGGAGCGCGTGTCGGAGGTCAGGGCGTACCCGAGGATCGGGAAGACGGCCGTGTTCATCCACTCGGCGTCGATGCGGATCTCGGGCGGCAGGTCCGGCCGTGTCCGCGCGATCTCCGCCTGCACCCGTTGCAGCGCGACGACCATGTCGGTCCCCCAGGCGAACTCCGCGCCGATCTCGACGGATCCGCGCGTCGTGGTCGAAAGGATCCGCTCGATCCCCGGAACCCGCAGGATCGCCTCCTCGAGCGGACGCGTCACTGCGGGGATCATCTGCGCCGACGGCTCCTCCGCGCCCTCGGCGATCACCTTGACGCGAGGGAACGTAACCGTCGGAAAGATGGCGGAGGGCAGTCGCATGGCAGTCCAGATGCCGGCGGCGCAGAGCAGCGCGATCAGGAGGAAGAGCGCGGCCGGCCTTTCTGAAAGACGCTTGGCAAAGTTCATAGTGGGCAACGTGGCCGGAAACTTTATAGGCTTCGGCCGTATACCGACAGGGGAGGTTTTGATGCGCGCACTCCGGCTGGCCCCCATTGTTCGTTGCTGCCGCTTCCATCGCCCCGGCCGCGGAATCGGTTGCCGCCGCGAACGCGGTGAAAGACGCCGAGACGGCCTTTGCCAAAGCCTTCGCGGATCGCGATCAGGCGAAGTTCTTCGCCTTCGTCGCCGAGGACGCCAACTTTCTTTCGCCGAACCGGACGCTCGCGGGCAAGTCCCAGGTCCTCGAGACGTGGTCGCGGTTCTTCAAGGACACGGTCGCTCCGTTCTCGTGGCGCCCCGAGCGCGTCCTAGTCAACGGCGCGGGCGACGTCGGGCTCTCGACGGGGCCGGTGCTCGACGCTGCGGGAAAGCACATCGGCAACTTCTCCTCCGTCTGGCAGAAGCAGAAGGACGGGAGCTGGAAGGTGATCTTCGACGGCCCGGGCGCTCCCGTCTGCACGCCCGAAGCTGAGAAGAAGCTGAGAAGAAGTAACGGGCCGGCGGCCCGGACATTGCACGCCGTTCGTCGGAAACGCTCGATGCTGCGAGACGCACTGCTTCGCTGGCCGGTGATCCGGCAGATCCTCGAAGGGGGCGACGGCACGGGGCCCGAGGCGATGAGCGAACGCACGCGGCTCCTCGCGCCGAAGACCTGCGGCGCGCAAGTGGCGCGTTCGATCTGTCCCTACTGCGCCGTCGGGTGCGGCCAGCTCGTCTTCCACCGCGGGGGCGAGATCGTCTCGATCGAAGGGGATCCGGAGTCGCCCATCTCCCGTGGGCGGCTCTGCCCGAAGGGTTCCGCGAGCCACTCGCTTTTGACCCACGCCGCGCGCCTGACGCGCGTGAAGCACCGGGCCCCCTTTTCGAGCGAGTGGACGGAGATGCCGCTCGAGCAAGCCATGGACCGCATCGCGAACCTCGTCTGGGAATCCCGCGACCGCACGTTCGAAGAGGAGCGGGACGGACAGGTCCTCATGCAGTGCAAGGGAATCGCGCACCTGGGAGGCGCGACGCTCGACGACGAAGAGAACTACCTGATCAAGAAGCTGTTCACGGGCGGCCTCGGGATGGTCGCCGTCAGCAACCAGGCACGTATATGACATAGCTCCACGGTGCCCGGTCTGGGCGCCTCGTTCGGCAGAGGCGGCGCGACGACGGCGCAGCAGGACCTCGCGAACGCGGACGCGATTCTCATCATGGGCTCTTCGATGGCGGAGAACCATCCCGTCGGGTTCCAGTGGGTGATGGAGGCGAAGAAGCGCGGCGCGACGGTGATCCACGTCGACCCGCGCTTCAACCGGACCTCCGCGATGGCCGACCACTGGGTGCCGCTGCGCGCCGGGTCCGACATCGTCTTTCTCGGCGGAATGATCCGCTGGGTCCTCGAGAACGGCCGTGAGTTCCGCGACTACGTGATCCCGTTCACCAACGCCGCGACGATCCTGCGCGAAGACTTCCGCGACACGGAGGACCTGGGCGGTTTCTTCTCGGGGTGGGACGCCGAGGGGCGCAGGTACTCGCCGGAGACGTGGATGTACGAAGGCGTCGGCGGGCAGCCGGGAAGCTCCGGCGGCGACCGCCCGAAGTCGGGGAACGGCGGCGGACCGGAACACTCGCAGAACGATCCCGCCGGCGGAGGGCACGGGCAGGACCGCGGAGGGGAAGTCCAGGATTTCCGCGGGCGATCGCGCGACGAATCCCTGACGGACCCGCGCTGCGTCTTCCAGCTCCTGAAGCGCCATTTCTCTCGCTACACGCCGGAGATGGTGGAGAGCGCTTGCGGGGTGCCGGCGGAGCGGTTCCTCCAGATCGCGGAGGCGTTCGCGTCCGCATCCGGGCCCGAGGCAACGGCCGCCATCTGCTATGCCGTCGGCTGGACGCAGCACTCGACCGGGGTGCAGATGATCCGTTCCGCGGCGATCCTGCAGCTGCTCCTCGGGAACATCGGCCGTCCGGGAGGCGGGATCCTCGCGCTGCGCGGCCACGCGTCCATCCAGGGGTCGACGGACATCCCGACACTCTTCGACATCCTTCCGGGCTACCTGCCGATGCCGACGTTCGGGGAGGAAGCGGCGAGCCTCGACGCGTACATTGAGCGCCACAAGCCGCGGCAGGGGTGGTGGCACAACTTCGACCGCTACGCCGTGAGTCTCTTCAAGGCCTGGTACGGCGCGAATGCGGTGAAGGAGAACGGCTTCGGCTTCGACTGGATCCCCCGGTTGACGGGCGACCACTCGCACCAGGGCTACTGGCTCGAGATGGCGCGGGGCGCCATCGAGGGCCTCTTCGTGATGGGCCAGAATCCGGCGGTGGGCGCGCCGAACTCCGGCCTCGAGCGCCGGGCTCTCGCGAAGCTCAAGTGGCTCGTGGTCCGCGACATGACAGAGATCGAGACGGCGAGCTTCTGGTACGACTCTCCCGAGGTGCGCCGCGGCGAGCTGTCGCCGGGGTCGATCGGCACCGAGGTGTTCCTGTTGCCGGCCGCCGGCCACGCCGAGAAGGACGGCACGTTCACGAACACGCAGCGGCTCCTGCAGTGGCACGAGAAGGCGGTGGATCCGCCGGGCGACGCGAGGAGCGAAACGTGGTTCATGGACCAGCTGGCGCGGCGGCTTCGCGAGAAAGGCAAGCGGGACCCGCGCCGGCGCAACGAAGGGTTGAACGCGCTGCTCTGGGACTACCCCGTCGAGGGCCCGCGCTCCGAGCCGCGCGTCGAGGAGATCCTGCGCGAGATCAACGGGTATCGAACGGACAACGGGACTCATCTCGAAGACTTCACGCAGCTGCAGTCGGACGGAACGACCGCGTGCGGGTGCTGGATCTACAGCGGCGTCTTTCCCTCGCCCGAAGAGAATCGCGCGCGCAAGAGGCGGCCGGAGGGCCGCTACGGCCGCGGCTGGGGCTACGCGTGGCCGCTCGACCGCCGCATCCTCTACAACCGCGCGTCGGCGCGCCCGGACGGAGCTCCCTGGAGCGAGCGCAAAAAGCTCGTGTGGTGGGACACGGCGGAGGCGCGATGGACCGGGGACGATGAGCCGGACTTCACAAAGAAGAAGACGCCGGGCTACGTCCCGCCGAGAGACGCGGAAGGCGACGCCGCGATCCGTGGAGACGCCCCGTTCTTCATGCACCCCGACGGGGTCGGGTGGATCTGGGCTCCGTCCGGGGTGAAGGACGGCCCGCTGCCGGCGCATTACGAGCCGCTCGAGTCGCCCGTCGGAAACGCGCTCTACCCGGATCGGCCGGATAACCCCGCGGCGCGCCGGCTCGAGGGCCCCGGCAACGCGTTTGCGCAATCGCCCGACGCGCGCTTCCCGCACGTGCTCTCGACGTGGCGGCTGACCGAGCACCACACCGCGGGCGGCATGTCGCGCACGCTGCCGCACCTGGCCGAGCTGCAGCCGGAGCTCTTCTGCGAGATCTCGCCGGAGCTGGCAGCGGAGGCCGGCCTCGAGCATGGAGGCTGGGCGACGATCGCGACGGCGCGCTCCGTAATCGAAGCGCGCGTGCTCGTCACTCCGAGGGTGCGCTCGCTCGAAATCCAGGGACGGACGGTGCACCAGGTGGGCCTGCCGTACCACTGGGGCTCGAAGGGGCTCGTCACCGGCGACGCGGTGAACGACCTCGTGGCGCTCTCCGAGGAGCCGAACGTCCGGATCATGGAAGCCAAGGCGATGACGTGCCGGATCGAGCCGGGCCGGCGTCCGCGCGGCCGGGGCGTCGCCGAGTACCTCGAGCGGCTGATGCGGGAGAGCCCGTGAGCACCGGACAGCGGGTCCGGCCAGCCGTCTCGCGTCCGCGCGTGACCGGTTTCTTCACTGACTCGACGCTCTGCATCGGCTGTAAAGCGTGCGAGGTCGCGTGCAAGGAGTGGAACGAGGTCCCCGACGACGGCTTCGTGTGGAGCGGCCTCTCGTACGACAACACGCTCGCCCTGGGGCATTCGACGTGGCGTCACGTCCAGTTCGTCGAGCGGCTTCCCGTATGGACGCCGACGCCGACGCCGACGGGCGCCCGGCCGTCCTGGGAGTTCTCCTCCGACGTGTGCAAGCACTGCGAGGTCGCCGGGTGTCTCGAATCATGCCCGACGGGATCGATCGTGCGCACGGAATTCGGCGGTGTCTACATCCAGCCGGACGTCTGCAACGGGTGCGGCTATTGCGTCGTCTCCTGCCCGTTCGGAGTCGTGGACCGCGTGCCGCACGACCGCGCGTTCAAGTGCACGTTCTGTTACGACCGGCAGAAAGCGGGCCTCGTGCCCGCGTGCGCGAAGGCGTGCCCGACGGAGTCGATCCGGTTCGGCGAGCTCGAGACCCTCCGGGAAGACGCGCGAAAAAGGATCGAAGAGCTTCACGCCCGGGGGGTGAGCGACGCGACGCTCTACGATCCGGTCGACACGAGCGTCCGCGGAATCCACGCTTTCTTCCTCGTTCGCGGCGATCCGAGAACGTTCAACCTCCCGCCCCGCCCGGAGTCGCCGACCGTCCAGCTCGGACCGGCGTGGCGCTCCGCGGCGGCGGCCGCCGCCCTCCTGCTCGCCGGGGCGCTCGGCGCGTTCCTCTCGTCGGGACGGCGTTGAAGCGGTGAACCGGTGAAGGAGCGCGTTCCAACCCCCTGGACGGAGGCGCGACTCGAAGAGCTCCGGCGCGAAGCGGGGCGGGCCGGGAGAGTCGAGGGGCCGGGCGTGCGACCTTCCGGCGCGCCCTTCCCGGTCGCGACGCCCGAAACCGGTTACTACGGCCTGCCGCCCTTGAAGCCTCCGACGTGGACGTGGGAAGTCCCGGTCTACTTCTTTCTCGGAGGCGCCGCGGGCGCGTCGGC
>JALZAT010000065.1 GCA_030948185.1 Acidobacteriota bacterium | reverse complement strand
TCCCGGCGACGGCTCAGCGGAAGCGCGCTACGACGCCGCGCAACTCGTCGGGCCGGATCGGCTTCTGCAGATGCCCGTCCGGGTGGAGCGCCGTAAGCGCTTCGTCGTACTCCTCGTAGTTCGTCATCACGACGACGGGTATTCGACGCAGATCCGGATCGGCGAGCTGTTCACGGCGGAACTCCCACCCGGTCATGCCGGGCATGGCGAGGTCTAAGAGAATGAAGGCCGGCGGCGAGCTCCGACGCAGGAACTGGAGGGCCTGCGCACCATCTTCCGCACCGTCCACGGCAAAGCCCTCGCCCTCGAGAATTTCCTGCACGCCACGGCGGGTACCGGGGTCGTCTTCCACCACCAGAACCCGGTTGCCGTCTTTCGCGAAGTCTCTGGCCAGACCTCCCCCTTCCCGCTCGCGCGAAAGTCCCTGCAAATCGGGCGCCCATTCTCGCGCAACCAGGAGCTTTTCCCCTTTCGGGGACGAAAAAAAGAGCGGGCGCGAATCGCCCGCTCTCGATCCTGGCCGACGCGGAGCGCTCTATTTCGCTCGCGTGTACGTGATCTCCATCATCTTGAAGTTCTTGCCGTCGGGGCCGGCTCCCCACATCTCGAAGGTGTGGTGGTCGGCGTCGGTGATCATCACCTTTTCCTTCACCGTAGTCATTTTTCCGCTCATCGGGTCCGCCATCATTCCCGTCATTGCGAACGTCTTGCCGTCCGCGCCCATCGTCCCCGAGGACGTCATGACACCCGTCGACATGGAATCCATCCAGGTTCCAACGTACTTTTTCTGGACGTTGTCGTAACCGGTGTAGCCCATGCCCGAGAAGGGCTGCCCCATGAACGTGCCTTCGAAGCGCTCTTCGAGAAAACGTCCACCAAGGGCCATCTTCGCTTCCGACTTCCCAGTCGATTCCAGGGGAGGCTTGCCGGGAGCCATCCAGCTCGTCACCTTGGCGTCCCACGTTCCGGTGAGCGCCTCGAGTTTCTTGTGGGCATCGCCAGGAGCGCCCGCCTTCATCATCGCGTCCATCGCCGCCTTCTCGTCCATGGGGGCTGCGGCCGCTTTCTTCGTCTTCGGCTCATCCGCCAAAGTCAGCGCCGCCGCCGCAAACAGGGCCACCGCCATGATTCCGGAAAACCGGTTCGTAAACCTCATCGCTTTCTCCTTCGCGTTGTCTCGGTTCCTGGGTGCGAATTCTATTCGCAAAGGCGAAAAGGGAGCCCGGCAGCCCGCGCGCGGGACGGGCTTTCGCCCGAGGCCGGCTGGACGATCAGCGCCCGAAGAGCCGCCGGAAAAAGCCCGGCCGAGGAGGCGGCGGCGCGCTCGAGCCGTGGCTGGGCCGGTGCTGAACGGGCCTCTCCACCATCCGGCCGTTGACCGGGCAGCGCACTTCGACGACGTCCTCCTCGAGCAACTCCGAGGCGACCCGAGTCTGGTGCCAGAGACGGCACATGGGGCATGGCCACCAGAAAAGCTTCGCCGAGTCGGTAGGACCGCCTCCGCCCTGTTCCTCGAGGCTCATGGATTTTCCGGAAAGACCGGCGGGCACGCGCGAGGCCCGACGGATTGCTGACGACTCCGTTTCCGATGATAACTCTTAGCGCGCCGTCTCACGAGGAACAACGCTCCGCACGCGACGTCGCCGCAAAAAAAAAGGGCGGCCGAAGCCGCCCTTTCCCCGTCGCGAAGAAGATCTAGAAGCGAACGCCGACGGAAACCCGGAAGGTCCTCGGCAGCTGGTATCCGCCCGCCGCGATGGCCTTCCCGAAGGTCGGCGAGAGCGCGTAGTTGACGCCGGCGCCGCCCGGCGCGCCCAGTACAGGGGTCTGGGTGAACGGGTTGAAGGCCTGGAAGGCCGATGCGGCGTTGGAGCCCGGGTTGGCGCGGTCGAGCACCGTGATGTCCGAGTCGGTTCCGAGGCGCCCGCCGGTGAAGGCTTTCTGGTTGAAGACGTTCAGGAGCTCGGGGCGGACGAAGAACTCGACGTACTTGAAGACCTTCACGGAAAGGTTGAGCGCGAGATCCGTGCGGGTGACGTCGTCGGTCCGGAATGCGCCTCGGGAACTGAAGTAGTACGTCGTGCGGCTGGGCGGGATCGAGTAACCGGGGTTTGTCACGAAGGGACGAACGTCGATAGTCTGATTCGCGTCGTACGCGCGGCCCGAGTCATAGCTCTCGAGGGCCGTCAGAGTGAGATTTCCGATCGGAGTGGTCACGTCGTACCCGGCCCACACCTTCGCGCGGTGACGCTGGTCGCCGGCGAGGTATCCGAACGAGTTCAAGCTGGCCTGCTGAAAAGCGAGGTATTCGGGGAACTGCAGGTTCGCCGTGATGGGGCCGCTGCCGGCGTTCTCGGAATCGAAGTTGCCGGTCAGCCGCGACCACGTGTACGTGCCGCCGGTGAAGACGGGGAAGGCGAACCGGTAGCTGTATTGGAACTGCACCGCCGTGTATTTCCGGTCGAAACGGTTGGAGTTCTCGACCAGCCCGAGGTCCAGGGTCTGACCGAACTGGTTCGGACCGACCGGGCCGGTGCTCAGGTCCGTCCTCAGTGCGTAGAAGTCGTCCCAGTTGCGGTGGATGAAGTCGACCTTCGCGACTCCGCGCGAGCCGAGCGCGGTTCCGAAGCCGACCGTGAACTCCTTGACGTTCGGCGACTTCAGGGTTCCCTGGATGATCCGGGTGTTGAACCCCGGGATGTTCGCGTCGCGCGTCGGGGTACTGTTGGTCCCCCCGATGCTGTTGAACCATGCGAACACCGCGCGAATCGCGTCGTCCTGCGACATGAGCGATGACGTCGGGGCGTTCGGATCGCAGTTGATGCAGGGTCCCCGGTAGAACCAGCGGATCGAGGCCGGCTGCCCGGCGGGAGACGAGGAGTCTCCGATCGAGTCCGCGAGCTGAGTGACGTACTGGGCGTAGCCGGCGTTGATCACGAACTTGCCGTCGCCGCGGATGTCGTACTGGGCGGCGAGGCGGGGGCTGACGGCGCTGTCGTCGGAGACCTTGAATCCACGGCTGTCCTTGCCGTTGTTCTTGTCGTAGCGGACTCCGACGTTGAAGTTCCAGTGCCTCGAGAAGCTGATCTTGTCGTTCAGAAAGACGGAGTCGGTGTTGAAGTCCGTGCCGTTCGTCTGCTGGAAGATGGGATTCCACTGCAGCGTCGTCGAGTCGCCCGGCGTTTGGAATACGGGGAAGACTTGGGTGCCGCGGATGATCGAGCTCGTTCCCAGGATCCGGTAGTCACTGCCCGACTGATGGTTGTTCGCGAAACGCAGGTCTTTGAAATGCTCGTACCCGAGCCGGAAGTCATGGCTCCCCAACTTGGACGTGGAGAGGAAGTAGGAGGTCTTCGCCGCCCACGATTCGTTGTCCCGCCGCTCCGGCGTGTCGTTCGAGAACGTCGCGCAGTGATATCGCGCGCTGTTCCGCGAGTTGTCGATGAGCAGCGTACCCGCGACGATGTCCGAGAAGGGACAGCCGCCGCCCTGGAACGTGAACTTCTTCTTGGAGTACTGGGCCTCGACGAACATCTTGTCGGAGATGACGCCGTTGTAGTTGGCGGCCAGCAGCCTGTTCGGCAGATCCCGGTCGGTCGCGCTGGCGAGGTCGAGGATGTTCGTCGTGAAGCGGTTGTTCGTCTCGTGGTTCTTGATGTCGATGTACGAAACGACCACGTTGTGCTGCGGCGTGATCGCGCCCGTGATCTTGCCCTCGTAGCGTTTTTCGTCCGTGCCGTGCGTGTACGGGATCGGCGTCGGGTCGACGCTCCCGATGCCCGCGGTGGCGCGAGTGGTGTTGCTGTCTGTCAGCTTCGCCTGGCGCGCCGCGAGGAAGAACCAGAGGCGGTCGCGGAAAACGGGCCCGCCGAGCGTTTCCTCGAACGTCTTGTTCAGAGTGTCGACGCGTGGGTCCGCCACCGTCGGAGCCCTCCCGGCGGAGCCGGTCCCGCTGTTGTACGGGTCATTCTCGGTCCACTTGTCGTTGGTGAACGTCGTGCGGAACGAGCCCGAGAACAGGTTGCTTCCGGACTTCGTGATCGCGTTCACGACGCCGCCGGCGAAACGGCCGTACTCGGCCGAGATGGCGCCCGTCTGGACCGTCGTCTCCTGGATGGCGTCCTCGATGAAGAGCTGATGGGATTGCCCGCGGATGTTTTCGTTCGTCACCACGCCGTCGACGAGAAACAGGTTCTCGAAGGAGGGCGCGCCGGAAATCGCGATCGAAGTGTTCACCTCGCGATCGGTCCCCCCCGGGCCGTTGTTGTTCACCCCCGGGGCAAGAAGGGTCGCCGCCTGGAGCGTCCGGGCAACAGGCAGCTTCTCTAGCAGACCCTTCTTGAAGTTCGCCGAGATCTGGGTCTCCTCGAGGATCGCCGCCGGCGCTCCGGCGTCGCCCGAGACCACGACGGCTTCTTTCACCGATGACGGCTTCAACTCCGCATCCGCCCGGGCGGTGCGCGCTGCCGACAGCTGGATCTTCTGGACGACCGTCTGCATCCCCGACAGCGTGAAGCTCACCGTGTAGTCGCCCGCAGGCAGGAGGTTGAAGATGTAGTCGCCGTTGGCGCCGCTCGAGGTGTCGCGTTTCCCCTGCAGGTTCGGCGATTCGGCGGTGACCGTCACGCCGGGCAGGCCGGGCCCTCCCTCGCTCGTCACTTTTCCCGTCAGAGTCGCCGTCGGGATCGACTGCCCGAGAAGGGTTGCCGTACAGAGAAGCAAAAAAACCGGGGTGAGAAACCGGGTCTTCCTCATGGTCTCCTCCTCACGATTCGAAAATTTTTCGGACGAACCTTGCGGCGGGTAGAGCAAGCAAGAGGCCATCGGCGGGAAGGGCGGACGGAGCGGTTTTCTTCAAGGACAGGACGCACTTACGACGGGACGGGGCGTCTCGCGGGGGCCTTCCTCTGCCCATGAGAATTCAAATTTCCGAACAGAACTCCAAAAATGTGCGCCGCGTGGCTGCCTGTGACGGACCCGGGGGGCATTTGGTTACAGGCGGCGTGACGCGCGACGGAAACGCGGGGTCGGTGAGAATCCGGAATCCGTCGGTATGCTTCGCGGCGGAGGTCTCGCGTGAGAACGGAGAAGGAAATCCGGAGTCAGGTCACCGGCGTCCGGGATCGGGTCAAGGAGCTCTCCGGTTTCTGGATCGGGGAGGGCGCCGCGATGATTTACGTCCTCGAATGGGCCCTCGGCAAGCGCGAAACGGCTCCGGCGGGCGAGCTCGGGAGCGCCGGCGGCGATTCCGCAACGATCGCCGCAAACCTGACGAAACTGGCGGAGAAGGCGGCGGAGGCGGGGGCGAAAAAGCCAGCGGGAAAGAAAAAGAAGGCGAAGGGCGAGGGGAAGACGAAGAAGTGAGCGTGTAGGGGCAGGTTCTGGTCTAGATAACGCCCGGAGATGATCCGGGCGTTCTAGAAAGAGTTGGTTGCGGGGGCAGGGTAAGCGCCGGCCCAGCCGCCGCTGCCTCCAACGTGGCTGGGCACGCGCGTTGGAATCATGGACCCGCACGGTGATGCATCTGTCGTGGCGGTCGATACGGCTGAACCTGCGGCGGATTTCTAGCCAAAGGTCGCAAGTTGTGGTCTAGATAAAGAAAACGCCCGGAGATGAATCCGGGCGTTCTAGAAAAGAGATGGTTGCGGGGGCAGGATTTGAACCTGCGACCTTTGGGTTATGAGCCCAACGAGCTACCAGGCTGCTCCACCCCGCGTCAGGGAGGCGAACCTTATCGGAGCCCGGCGATGAGGTCAAGCGGGGCGCGAGTCAGCGCTTCGTTGGCCTTCTTGCCGGTGCCGGGGGGGCCGGGGCCGGCTTCTGGCCGTTCGGGCCGGAGAGAGAGCCGGGCGGATAGAGGAGGACCAGGTCTTCCGGATTGACGAGGTGGAGCTCTTCGCGGGCGACCTTTTCCGCCGGGAATTCGTGCTTGCGCGCGGCGTCGATCTGCAGGCGCAGCTCGTCGTTCTCCCGCGTGCGCTCGGCGATCTGCGCGTCGAGCTGCCGCACCTCGAGCCGCGCGCGCTTCAATTCGAGCACGCGGCGGTCCCAGAGGAGGAGCATCGCGAGGATGGCGGAAGACGCCGCCAGCGAGATCAGAAAGGCGAGAAACGGCCGCGGGGTCCTCGGGGGCGCGGGAGCCTCTCTCATGCGGGGAACGCCGAGCGGCCGGCGAACAGCGCCGCGGCGCCGAGCTCTTCCTCGATCACGAGCAGACGATTGTACTTGGCCAGCCGCTCTCCCCGGCACGCGGAGCCGGTCTTGATGAGCCAGCTTCCGGTCGCCACGGCGAGGTCGGCAATCGTGTCGTCGGTCGTTTCTCCCGAGCGGTGGGACACGATGGTGCGGTATCCGTTTCGCTGAGCGAGCCGCACGGCGTCGAGCGTCTCGGAGACGGTGCCGACCTGGTTCAACTTCACGAGGAGGGCGTTGCCCATTCCATCCGCGATCCCGCGCGCGAGGATCTCCGGGTTCGTCACGAAGACGTCGTCGCCCACGAGCAGGATCTTGTCCGAAAGCTTCTTCGTCCCCGCGATCCACCCGTGGCGGTCGCTTTCGGCGAAGCCGTCTTCGATCGACACGATCGGATAGTCGGCGGCGAGGCCGGACCAGAACTCGATCATCTGATCGGAGGAGAGCGTCTTCTTTTCTCCCGCGAGGATGTACTTACCCTTTTCGTAGAACTCGGACGCGGCGGGATCGAGAGCGAGGACGATGTCCCGGCCCGGACGGTGGCCTGCCGACTCGATGGCGGCGACGATCAGGTCGAGCGCCTCGCGGGAGGAGCCGATGTCCGGAGCGAAACCGCCTTCGTCGCCGACCGCCGTCGACAGCCCCTTCTTCTTGAGCTTCGCTTTCAACGTGTGAAACACCTCGACGCCCGCGCGCAGCGCTTCGGAGTAGCGGTCGAATCCGACGGGACAGACCATGAACTCCTGCGGGTCGAGCCGGTTGTCGGCGTGCACGCCGCCGTTGATCACGTTCATCATCGGCACCGGAAGCGTCCGGGCCCCTGCGCCTCCCAGGTACCGGTACAGGGGCAGCCCAGCCGCTTCCGACGCGGCCCTCGCGACCGCCATCGAGACACCCAGGATTGCGTTCGCTCCGAGGCGACTCTTGTTCGGCGTGCCGTCGAGCTCGACCAGAATGCGGTCGATCAGGGCCTGATCGCGCGCATCGGTTCCCTGCAGCTCTTGCGCGATCTCGCCGTTGACGTGCGCGACGGCCTTGAGAACCCCCTTGCCGCCGTAACGCTTCGGATCGCCGTCTTTGAGCTCGAGGGCTTCGCGCTTCCCCGTCGACGCCCCCGAGGGAACTCCCGCGCGGCCGGACGCCCCACCCGAGAGCAGGACCTCGACTTCCACGGTGGGGTTGCCCCGCGAATCCAGGATCTCGCGCCCGAGCACGCCTTCGACCAGGAAGCTCATGGGCAGCGGCTCGCCGAATCTGTCGGGTGTTTCAACTCAACAACTCAAGCCTTCATCAGCTCCTGCGCCGCCGCGGCGAGCGCGTCCACCCGCTCGAGGGAACCCGCCTCGACGTACACGCGCGCCACGGGCTCCGTACCGGATTCTCGAACCAGAATCCACGAACCATCCTCCAAAATCAACTTCAAACCGTCGATACGGTTGACGGTCGAGACCCGCGATCCGCCGAGGCGCTCGGGCGGGGAAGCCCGGCGGAGGGCGAGCGCCTTGCGCGCGTCGGCAGACAGCGGGAGGTCGATGCGCCGGGAGACGAACGGCCCGATGGCCGATTCGAGCTCGGAGGCGAGCTGTCCGAGAGTCTTGCCCGTCGCGCCGCACATCTCGGCGACGAGAAGGTCCGCCAGGATCCCGTCTTTTTCGGGAACGTGGCCGGCGATCGTGAGGCCCGCGCTCTCCTCCCCTCCAAAGACGATTTCGCCGGCGATCAGCTTCTCGCCGATGTATTTGAAGCCGACGGGCGTCTCGTAGAGCGGAACGCCGTGGCGGGCCGCGATGGCGTCGAGCGCGTGCGTCGTCGCCACGCTCCTCGCGATCCCGCCCTTCCATTTCCTGCGCCCGAGAAGGTCCTCCGCCAGGAGCGCGAGGATCTCGTTCGGCTGGACGTATCGCCCCCGGTCGTCGAGAATCCCGAACCGGTCCGCGTCTCCGTCGCAGGCCAACCCGAGACGGGCGCCTTCCGCGCGGACCCGCTCGCCCAGCTCGACGAGCTCCTTCTCGCCGCATTGCGGAGAACGCCCTCCAAACAGCGGATCGGCCTTGTCGTGGAGCCGCCCGACGGCCACCCCGGCTCCGTCGAGGTATCCGTCGAGAAAGCCGGCGGAGGTGCCATACCGGAAATCGAGGCAGAAGTGCGGATTCCCGCGGGCGACCGCACCCCCGTCGACCTTCGTTCGGAGGTCCTCGAGATAGGGAGGCAGCGGATCGAAGCCGGGCACGGCGTCAGGGGCGGGAGGCGCGACCTCCGGAGTCTCGGCGATCCACCGCTCGATACGCTCCGTCGTTTCGGGCAGAGATGGCGCTCCGTCGGACGTCGAGAACTTGATCCCGAGGTACTGTGGTGGATTGTGGCTGGCCGTGAAATTGACCGCGCCCGCGGCTCTCCGGCGGCGGATCTCGAAGGCGAGCACCGGAGTCGGGATCGGGCGGTTCGAGACTTCGGCGGCAAATCCCGCGGCGGCGAGGATCCGCGCCGCCTCGAGGGCGAACCGGTTCGCCAGGAATCTCGTGTCGAAACCGACGAGCACGAGCTCCCCCTTACGGCCGTCTTCCGCCAGCACGCGCCCGATGGCGGAGATCACGCGCCGGGCGTTTCCGAACGTGAATTCCTCGGCGAGGACGGCGCGCCAGCCGGACGTGCCGAAACGAATCGGTCCCATCTCGATCACCTCGCTTGCTCGGAAAGCTGCCGGAAACGCGGGAAGGACGGGCTCCGCGCCCGCGTTCCCCGGGGAGAAATGAACGTAGCACGACTCGCGGCACTCTTCGTGTGCGCCGCGGGGGCGGCGGGAGCCGCCCTGTCCGCCTCGGGCGAAGACGGCGCGCGAAGCGGGGCGGTCCGACTCGCTTCGCGCCAGGAGGGACTGCGGTTGCGCGCGCCCGACCTCTCGCGCCCGATCTCGGAGAAGATGCCGGACCCGTCCCGCCCCGCCGATCCGGTAAAAGCCGCCGTGCTTCGTCGGATCAACGAGGACAGGGGAAGGTCCGGGCTCCCGCCCGT
Source organism: Acidobacteriota bacterium (assembly GCA_030948185.1). Classification (GTDB taxonomy): domain Bacteria; phylum Acidobacteriota; class Thermoanaerobaculia; order UBA5066; family Gp7-AA6; genus JALYUA01. Next base: position 11,381 of record JALZAT010000065.1, on the reverse strand, counting down.
CGCATGGGACGAGACCGCTTCACGCGCCGCGGACGGCTTCTGCGCGCGCCAGGTCGAGGAGAAAAGCCGCGGTCATTTCCTGATGGACGGCATTCCCCCCTACGGCCGGATGTCCTTCGCCGGAATCTTCGCCATGAACGCCGAGAACTCGGCTTCGTGGGTGACGACCGGCTCGCGCTTCTCCGAGTCGATCGTCTCGCTCGCGCTCGACGCCCAGGAGAGCATGATGCAGGAGAGACCGCCGGCCGACGGCCACCGGCGGACGATCCTCGATCCCCGGGCCACGCACGTAGGGGTCGGATATTTCCTCAACCACGGGCGTTTCCAGATGGCGCAGGAGTTCCTGACGCGCCGGTTCGAGCACATCACGCTCGCCGCCGCCGGACGGCCGAGCGCGGGCCTCACGGTGTCCGGCAAGGCGGTGCCCGGAGAGCGGATCCGTTTCGTCACCGTCGCCCGGGAGCCTGTTCCCCGTGCTCTTTCCCGTGAGCAGGCCTCGGGGCGGACGAGCTATTCGTATCCCGATCCGTACCTCGCGCTGGTTCCCGAAGGACAGACTCTTCTGCGGGTGGTCGGGATGCCGACGGAAGACCGGCTGCGGGTCACACCCGGACGGGAGTTCTCGTTCTTCTTCGTCCCGGACCGGCCCGGCCTCTATACTTTTTCGCTCTATCTCCTGGGTGGAGGGGGAGGCGACCGCCCCTATCCGGCTGCCGCCGCCACCGTGTGGGTGGAATGAAGCGGGCCTGATCGTGTACTCGATCCTCGTCGTGGGCATCCCCGAGTCGGGCGGCGCCGGTCTGGAGGGCCGGCTCGCGTCCGTCGAGGTCCTCCGGGCGCGCGGGGCGGAAGACGCGGTCGAGAAGCTCGCGCGCAACAGGCGGATCGACGCGGTGCTCCTGCTCGAGGACAGCGCCGCCACGCGGGAGACGATCTTCGCGATCCGGGACGAGCACCCGGCCCCGCCTCCCCTCTTCCTGGCTGCCCCCCCCGGCTCTCCCCTCCCCGAGGGCGTCCGCGCCCTCGCGCCCGGTCCTGCCTCCGATCTCCTGGCACGGATCGTCGAGCAAATCGGGAGCTGAGGGGACGCCCGGGACCGGCCCGCGTGCCCTTGCAACGCGTGCTAAGGTAAAAGTTTCAGGGGGAAACCATGTCCGGCTGCGGCGGATGTTCGACTGGAAATTCATTCAATCCCGGGGGCCACTACGTCGGCATCCGGGTCAACGGGAACGAGGATGGCCGGGTCGTCTTCTGTGAAACGGGGGGGACGACCCTCTCCAAGGGCCAGAGGGTCGTCGTCGAGGGGGATCAGGGCCTCGAATACGGCCAGGTGACGACACTTCATCCCATGATCCTGAAGCAGTGCCAGCTTCGAGAGGCCCGCCGACTCGTCCGGCCGGCCAACGACACGGACGCTGCCAGCTACGAGGCGAAGGTCGAACGCGAAACCCGGTTCTTCGCCGACACGAGGGAGCTTGCCTCCGAGAGGCATCTCCCGATGAAGCTCGTCCGCGCCGAGGAAAGCTTCGACGCCCGTAAGTACACCGTCTATTACACTTCGGAAAGCCGGATCGACTACCGAAGGCTCGTCTCCGATCTCGCCCTGAAATACCCCGTCCGCATCGAGATGCGCCAGGTGGGGCCGCGCGACGAGACCAAGATGCGGGGAGGCCTCGGGCCATGCGGCCTGACGCTCTGCTGCTCCACGTTTCTCAAGGGATTTCACCCGGTCACGATCAAGATGGCGAAAAACCAGAACCTCTCGCTCAACCCTTCCAAGATCTCGGGGATGTGCGGCCGGCTCATGTGCTGCCTGGCGTACGAGGATGAGGGCGGAAGACCCGCCTTGGACGGCCCGGCGCTCGGTCGGAAACCGGAGAATATTTCCCCGGAAACGGTGGTTTAGCGTTTAGGTCGTCCAGAGAGAGCCCCGCCTTTGACCGGGCTCAAGAGAGAAAAGCGTGGCGAATCGAAACCCCGCAGGGGGCGCGTCTCATGACGAATCCCCTGGCAACCGAAAACTGATCCGGCCGAACCTTTCGGAGCTCGCCGAGCGTTACCCGACGCGCACCTTCGCGCAGCGCAAGCAGACGCCCGCGGAGCAGACCAACGCCGAGAGCTACTACTACCTCAAGCAGATGGCGGCGAAGACGCCGATGGTCGTCGTATTGACCGACGGCGAGCAGATCCACGGCGTGATCGAGTGGTACGACAAGCACTGCCTCAAGGTGAACCGCGAACGCGGACCGAACCTGCTCATCCCGAAGGCGTCGATCAAGTACCTCTACAAAGAGTCGGAAGGGGATGGCGGAGGCGTGACGCGCGGCGGAAGCGGAAACCGGTAAGCCGTCTCCGCTCAGCGCGCCCCTCTCCCGGACAGCACGGCCGGGACCGTCTTCAGCAGGATCTTCAAGTCGAGCATCGGCGACCACGTGTCGATGTACTTGAGATCGAGCGCCATCCACCGGTCGAAGTCGACCTCGTTGCGGCCGGAGACCTGCCAGAGGCACGTGATCCCCGGGCTCATGGAGAGACGCCGGCGCTGCCACGGCTGGTATTGCGACACTTCCTCCGGCAGCGGAGGCCGGGGGCCGACGAGGCTCATGTCGCCGCGGATCACGTTCCAGAGCTGAGGCAGCTCGTCGATCGAGAGGCGCCGCAGAACGCGGCCGACGAGCGTCAGCCTCGGGTCCTTCGAGACCTTGAACACGGGACCGCTCATCTCGTTCAGATGCGAGATCTCGGAGAGCCGCTGCTCCGCCCCGGCGTCCATCGTCCGGAATTTCAGAAGCGTGAAGTGCCGGCCGTTCAGACCGCATCGAACCTGGCGGAAGAAGATCGGCCCCGATGAGGTCAGGCGAATCGCGACGGCTGCGAGCAGCTGGATCGGCAGCGTCAGAATGAAGAGAAAGAGCGACAGGCCGAGGTCGATGACGCGCTTGACGACGAGCTGCGTGGGATTCGAAGGCGTCGTGGTGAATGAGAGGAGCGGAATGCCGTCGAGCTCCTCGAGCACGGGACGGGCGAGCACGTGCGGGAAGATGTCCAGCGAAACGTGCGCCCGGACACCGTGGCGCTCCGCGACGAGCAAGGCCTCCTCGTACGCCGCGAGCTTCCCCTTCTCGATCACGAAGACGAGCTCGTCCACCACCTCGCTCTGAAGAACGGACTCGAGGTCCGTGATCTTGCCGAGAGCGCGCCAGCGGTTGGCGCGGCGGATCTCTCCTCCGTTGTCGTCGTCGAGATATCCGAGCACCCGGAAGCCCCAGTGCGGGTGCGCCTCGAGGAAGTCCGCGAGCTGCGCGGCCTTCTGTCCCGTGCCGACGAGAAGCACGGTGCGGAAGTTGTACCCGCGCGCGCGGACCCATCGCGAAACAAGACGCAAAGCGACCTTCTCCGAGGCGAGCAACGAGAAATTTACAACGGCGAAAACGACGAGGAGCCAGCGGCTCACGAAGTCGAGCCTCAGGCCGTACACGACGAGAGCGAGGATCGCCGTCCCTCCGAACGCCACCTTCGTTGCCGACCAGATCTCCTCCGCCAGAGGCAGCGTGCGGTGGCTGCGGTAGAAGCCGGCCGCATAGAGCATGACCGGCCAGAACGGGAGGATCAACGCGAGGAGGAAGAGATACCGGTCGAACGGGTGCAGCGGATTCGGGAAGAAGGTGGGCGAGATCGACGTCAGGACGGAGTGCCGGATCAGATACGCGACCGGCAGGGAGAGCGCCGTCAGTGCGAGGTCGCCGGCCAGCACCCCCAGGGCAATTGCGCGCGCTTTTTGTTTCAGCATCGATGCTGTCCGGCGGTGCTGCCTCCGCAGACCCGGCGGATCTTAGAAGATGCCGCCGCGCCCTTCAAGAACGGCCTCGTATTGCTCGGTGACATCGTCCCAACGATACCGTTCTTTTGTACGCGTCCTGGCCCGCTCTTTCCATACGGACTGGCGCCCCGGATCGTCCAGAACCTCGCCCAGAAGCCGGGCCAGGGACTCGGGCCGCCGCACGTCGAACGCAAGACCCGCACCTCCCGCAACCTCCTCGTTCTCAGCGGACTGGTGGTAGCAGACGACCCGGCCATACCCCAGCGCCTCCACGAGCGCCGGGTGCGTGCCTCCGATCTCGGTCGCCTGGATGTAGACGCCCGCGCGGGAGAGGAGCTCGCGATAGCCCTCGCCGTAGATCGCGCCGGGAAAGAGCACGCGGCGGTCCGCCGCCGCCTTGACCCGGGCGATGTACTCCCGCGCGTAGGGGGCGTCCCCGACCACCACGAGCGGCGTGTTCCCGGGCACGGTCCGGTACGCCTGGACGACCTCCAGGGCGTTGTTTTCCGGCTCGAGGCGCGAGACGTAAAGGAGGTATTTTTCGGGCTCGAGTCCGAGCGCCTGCAGTGCCGCCGCGCCGGCCGGTTCCGGCAGATCGCCCCCGTATGGAATGAAAACGGTCTCGAACCCGTACCGTTGCCGGTAGTACTCCTGGATCACGCGGGCATCGGAGACGACCGCATCCGGAAGGATCGTCGAGAGCCGCTCGGAGACCCGGTACGCCCCCTTCCCCGCCAGGCTCCACTTGCGCCGGTTGCGCTCGAGCCCGTCGACGTTCAAGACGACGCGCGTCTTTCCCGCGACCCGGGGAATCCATGACGTCACCGCGTTGATCGCGTTGCAGACGAGCACGGCGTCGTACCGCTCGAGCGCCGAATCGACCGCTGCGATTGCCCCGTGAACCACGGTGTCGAGGTATTTCGTCGGCACCGTCGGAAGAACGCGGATGCGGGCGCCCCTCCACCGTTCGAGCCCGGGCACCGCGTATCGGGCTCGCGTGTACACGGTGACCTCGTGCCCCCGGGCCGCGAGCCGCGCGGAGAGCTCTTCTGCGAGCGTCTCGAATCCTCCATACCGGGCGGGGATCCCCCGGGTCCCGAGGATGGCGAGGCGCATGCGGGGAAGCTATCAGTTGTCAGTCATCAGTTCTCAGTCCTCTGGCGTCCCGTCAGCCGTCTGCGCTTCGCGAAGATTTCTCTTCGCTTGGACCAGAGACGTGCCCGGTTACTCCAGAGCCAGTCGAACGCGCGCAGCGACGTCCGTTCGACGGTCAGGCACGCCGCGAGAACGACGAGGTCCCGCGCCGCGGTCGGAACGAACGTCCGGAGCGCTTCGCCGCGCGTCTGGTTGTTGATGCGAAGGAGAAAACGGTTCTTGACGGAGTGCATGTTGATCGCCGCCGGCATCGCCCGGCGCCGCTCCGGGAGATTTCGACGCCGGTGCGCGGCAACCGCGGACGGCACATAGAGGCACTTCCAGCCGAGGCTCGAGAGCCGCCACGCGAGATCGGCGTCTTCGCGGTAGAGAAAGAAATCGGAATCGAAATAGCCGGTCGAAATCTTCGCTTCTTCGAGCGCCGACCGCCGGTAGAAGCCCGCGGCGCCCGAGGCGCCGGCGATCTCCTCTTCCTCGAGAAACCGTCCCGCGGCAGGCTCGCCCGCGCCGCGGTCGAAGTGGCGTCCCGACGCCGTGAAGAAGATCCCCGCGGAATCGAGGATCGGGCCGGGGTGAAGGTCGGGCCCTTGCGCGCGGAGGAGCCGGCCGCTGGCGGAGCCCGCGTCGGGCCGCGCGTCGAGCCGCGACGCCAGCACGGCGGAAAAGTCGGGCGCGAGCCGGCAGTCGGGGTTGAGAGCGAGCACGTAGCGGCCCGCCGTCGCGTCGATGCCGGCGTTCATCGCGGCGGCAAACCCGACGTTACCGGGGAGCGTCAGGACCCGGGCGCCGAGCCGCCTTCCGATGTCCGCCGAGTCGTCGGCGGACGCGTTGTCCGCGACAACGACCTCGACCGAAACGCCACGCTGGGCGAGGGCGCTCCCGATCGACACGGGGAGATCCGCGCCGTCGTTGTACGACACCACCACGATCGAGACGTCGGTCAAGGACGTTTCCCGAGGCCGGCCGTAAGCCGCAGCACGGCCGAATAGGCGCGCGCGGCCTCGGCGCGGGGCCGCGGAGGCCGCGGCCGGAACGGCAGCGCGGCGAGGCGGAGCAGCATTCCCGCCGCGAGCAGGGCGCGATACGCGACCCGCGACCCGCGACCGTAGTGCTTCGCCCGATACCGAAGCGCGTTCGCGTAGAGGATCGGAAGGAAGTGGTCGTATCCGAGCCGCTGCGACGAAACGCCGCCCGCGTGCCGGAACACCGAGGCCGGCCAGTACAGGATCAAACCGCGCGCCGCGAGACGCGCGCAGAGATCGACGTCCTCGAACCAGGCGGGCACGAAAGACTCGTCGAAGCCGCCGATTGCACGGAACGCCGCCGTGCGGACGGCGAGCGCCGCACCCGCGGCCTGCTCGACGGGAAAGGAATGGCCCCTGTCCTCATCCGCGTATCGCGCGCGACGGCGCGCCGGGGCGTCCGGACGGAAGTGCTCCCAGAGGAGGAGCTCGCGGGCGTCGGAGGAGAGACGCGGGAGCCGCCGCAGCTGAAAGGTGAACTGGTCCTCGTCCGAAGGCGGCGCGAGAGGCCTCCGTCCGGCGGGAGAGACGGGCTCGCCGGAGGCGTCCGCGAGCCGGGGCGCGAGCGCCACCGCGTCCAGCCGCTCATCGAATCCCTCCGCGAGCGGGGTGAAGGGTTCTTTCTCCGCTCGCGTGTCGGGGTTCAAGAACAGCAGGATGTCGCCCGCGGCGGCGGCAGCGGCCTGATTCGCCGCCGGGCCGAACCCGCGGTTGTGCGGGTTCTCGATAACGAGCGCCCCTGGCCAGATTTCCCGGAGCCGGTCCGCGCGGACCGATCCCGGTCCGTTTCCCACCACGACGAGCGAAACGCGCAGCCCGGGTCGGGCCAGGGCGCGGGCTGCGGCGAACGAGCGGACCGATTCCTCGATGTCGTCCACGTCCCGCCACGAGACGAGGATCGCCGTGATCTCCGCGACGGCCTGGCGGCTCACCCGGCGGCGCGGCGATCGGGCGGCGCGGCGGTTTGCCCGGGCCACTCCGCGAGCGGTCCCGCGCCGGCGGCCACCGCGGGCGAGGGTCCCGGGAAAACGAGAGGCGCCCAGGTCAACAGGAGGAGAAGCGGCGCGCGCCAGCCGAGGGAGATCGCATGGGAGATATCGGCGCGAAGGAGCGCGAAGGCGTTGCGGCGGAGAAGCCCGCGGTCGAAATTCCGAAAAAGCGTCTTCCAGCGGTTCCTCGCGATCCACTTCGCCCGTTTCCACGGCGTGCGTGAGCCGGTGCGCGAGCCCTCATGGCGCGCCAGGGCGGCCGGATCACACGCGAAGCGCCAAAGGCCTCGCGCGAGACGGAGCGAGAGATCCACATCCTCGTAATAGGCGAAGAACGACCGATCGAAGACCTCACCCTGGGGAGCCACGCGCTGCAGGGCGTCCCGCCGGTACAGGACGGCCGTCGCGGATACGCCCGCGACCTCGAAGACGTCCGAGGGCGCGCGGTCGGGCTGCTCTGAAAAGAGCAGAGGCACCGATTCTCCTCTCCCGTTCCAGGCGAGCCCCGCGGAGTCGATCCGCGATCCGTCGGCGGTCAGAACCAGCCCCTGTACCGCCGCCAGACGCTCGTCCAGGGCGAGCCGGGCGGCGAGCCGGGCCACGTAATCGGCGGCGAGAACGGCGTCGTTGTTGAGAAGGAGGACGAAGGGCGAACGCGTCCGGACGATGCCCTCGTTCGCCGCGCCGGCAAAGCCGAGGTTCTCGGAAAAAGAAACGATCCGCGCTTCCGGGAACTCCCGAGCGAGGCGCTCCCGCTCCTCCGGCCTCGACGCGTTGTCCACGATCAGGATGGAAAGGTCGATTCCCTGCTGCGCCTCGACCGACCGGAGCGCCGCGAAGAGGGCTTCGCCTCCGTCGCGGTTGACCACGATGCAGTCGACGTCGGGGAGCTGAAAGGGAGGGCTCAAGCGGTTGACTCGGGCACGCGCGCGATGTAAACGGGCTCACTCATGTTAGCACGCGAGCGTCTGCGGGAGGGCGCCGAGGAGCTCCTGGGGCAGTTCCCGGAACGCTTTCGCGGCACCGGAATGGAGCCTTTCGTCGAGCGCGACCGAGACCGTCGCGAGAGCGTCACGAAGCTCGAGGAGAAGCGCCGGCGCCGAAACGAGCTGTCGTCGGTCCGCGGAAAGCCCGACCTCGCCGCACTCGAGGAGATGAAAGGCCTCAAGGAGGAGATCCGCGCGCTCGAGGAAGAGGTGGAGTCGCGCGAGACGCAGCTGGCGGATGCGGAGCGCGGGATTCCGAACGTCCCCCACCCCACGGTGCCGCGGGGCAAGGACGAGACGGCCAACCGGCTCGAGCGCGAGTGGGGCCAGCCGCGGAAATTTGCCTTCCCGCCGGTCCCGCACTGGGACCTCGGAGCCACGCTCGGCATCCTCGACTTCGAGCGGGGCGTGAAGCTGGCGGGCACGCGGTTCACCGTTCTCAAGGGAGCCGGCGCGCGGCTCTCCCGGGCGCTCGGAAGCTTCATGCTCGACCTGCACACGCGGGAGCATGGGTACGAGGAGGTGCTTCCGCCGGTGCTCGCCAACGCCGAGTCGCTCTTCGCAACCGGCCAGCTTCCGAAATTCGAGGACGACCTCTTCAAGACGCGCGAAGGCCTGTACCTGATCTCGACGTCCGAGACTCCGGTCACGAACCTCCATCGCGACGAAATCCTGAAGTCGCGCGATCTTCCGCTCCGCTATACGGCGATGACTTCCTGCTTCCGTTCGGAAGCGGGAGCGGGGGGCCGCGACACGCGCGGGATGATCCGGCAGCACCAGTTCGACAAGGTCGAGCTCGTCGCGTTTGCGCGTCCGGAGGAATCGTATCGGGTCCACGAGGAGCTGACCGGGCACGCCGAAGAAGTCCTCCGGCGGCTCGAGCTGCCCTATCGCGTGATGGCGCTGTCGACGGGAGATCTCGGCTTCTCCGCGGCGAAGACGTACGACCTCGAAGTGTGGCTGCCCGGACTGAACGAGTACAAGGAGATCTCCTCCTGCTCGAACTTCGAGGACTTCCAGGCGCGGCGCGGGTCGATTCGGTTCCGGCGGGCGGAGGGCGAAAAACCGGAGTTCGTTCACACCCTGAACGGCTCGGGTCTCGCGATCGGCCGGACGCTCGTCGCTGTTCTCGAGAACTACCAGCGGGCGGACGGCTCGGTCGAGATCCCGAAGGCGCTCCGCCCCTGGTTCGGAGCCGACGAAATCCGCGGGCAGAAGTGATTCCGGCGACCGCGGTGGCGGAGAGGACGGGATTCGAACCCGTGGTAGGGGTATTAACCCTACGGCGGTTTAGCAAACCGCTGGTTTAAGCCTCTCACCCACCTCTCCGGTGATGGCGCAGAGCGGCGAATTGTACGGGAACTGGCGGATGAGTACCAACCAGCCTCTCACCCAGCTCTCCGGTGCGGGGGTCTTGTCCTAGACTTCGCCGATGTCTCATCCCTTCTGGGCGCGCGTGCGCCGCTACTACATCGCAGGGCTCTTCGTTCTCGCGCCGACGGCGCTGACGGCGTGGGTCGTGTGGGGCCTCTTCACCTTCTTCGACAACATCCTCGGGCGCGAGCTGAGGGCGCAGGGCATTTCGGTGTTCGGGCTCGGCTTCGTCCTGCTCAACGTCCTTCTGCTCTTTCTGGGTTTCGTCGCGACGAACTTCCTCGGCAAGCGCCTGTTCCTTCTCTGGGACCGCGTGATGCACCGGGTTCCGCTCATCAACAAGATCTACGCGACGCTCCGGCAGATCGCCGAGCTGCTTCTGGGACCCTCGCGGACGGGAACATTCGGGCGCGTCGCCCTGGTCGAGTTCCCTTCGCCCGGATCCTGGGGCGTCGGGTTCGTGACTTCCATGGAGGCGGGCGAGGCGAGCCAGCGGATCGGCAAGCCGCTTCGCAGCGTGTTCATTCCGAGCGCCGTGAATCCCACCACGGGATTCCTCCTGCTCCTCGGGGACGACCGGATCGTGTACCTCGACATGACGCCCGAGCAGGCGATGAAGATGATCGTGTCCGCCGGCGCGCTCGTGCCCGTGCGCAAGGACGGGACGGAGAAATCCTGACTCGTTCCTGACGATTTGCGGGCGCAAGCGTGACGCTCTGTCGCGGTCGGGTCGCGCGCCCGCGAAAATTCCGAAGACGCGGTTCGATTGTTCGAAGCGTCCGCTAGACTGCCGCGATGCTCGTGGTCCGGCGGATCGCTCTGGCTGCGGGTTCCACGATCCTCCTCGCCGCCGCGGGAATCGCGCTGCCGGAAAAGAAGTGGGCGGGCCTCCACGAGGGCGGGTATGTCACGGCGATCGCGGTCGACCCCGCTTCCCCATCTCGGATTTACGTCGCCACCGCGCGCGGATTCTTCGGATCTTCGGACGATGGAGAGACATGGGCTCCCATTTTGCCGGGGGTCGAGGGCCACTTCGTCGGCTCGCTCGCGATCGACCCGGGGCCGCCCGCCGCCCTCTGGGCGGGGACCAATGGAGGGGCGCTCCTCCGGTCCAGCTCACCAGGCTCGTCGAACTGGACGCGGCTCGACTCGCAACGCAGCCGATTCTTCGTCGCCGCGATCGCGTTCGATCCCGCCGCGCAAGGAACCGTGTACGCGGGGACGAACGACGGCGTCTGGAAGAGCATCGACGGCGGCTCGCACTGGACCGACCGGAGCTCCGGCCTCGCAAATCGCCACGTCACCTGCCTCGTGATCGAGCCCGGAGAGCCGGCCGCGCTGTACGCCGGGACGAACTCCGGCGGCGTGTTTCGAACCACGGACGGCGGAGGGACCTGGACGTCCGTCAACGCCGGCCTCGCCTCCGGATTCATCTGGTCCCTCGTGGTCGCGGCGGGCCCTCCGTCCGCGCTCTATGCCGCCACCTACGAGGGTTTGTTCCGCTCGACCGACCGGGGCGCTCACTGGGTGTCGCTCTCGCGCGGGCTCGCGAGCACGTTCGTCCTCTCGATCGCCGTGGACGCGCGGTCTTCGACGATCTACGCCGGCACCGCCGCGGGCCTCTTCCGCAGCGAAAACGGCGGAGGCTCGTGGGTGAACGCGAGCAAGGGGCTCGTCAACGAATTCGTGACGGCGCTCGCGGTCCGTCCCGGGGCTCCGCGGACGGTGTACGCGGGGACGAACGGCGGTGTTTTCAAGACGACCGACGGCGGCGAGTTGTGGGCGCCCGTTCGGCTTCTCGCGGACCGCCCGCCTCCGCCCGTTCAACGCGCACGGCGGCCCGCCGTCTCCCCCGCGCCGTCCGCCGCAGTCGTTCCGGCGGAGTCCGCCGCGACGGGCCGTCCTCCGTCCGCGCCGGGCCCACCCGCCGCAGCCCCACCGATCGTCGAGGGCGGAGCCGCGCGCGAGACGGCGGATGCCGCGCAGGGCGAGGTTTCCGCATCCGGTCTTCCCGCGCCGTCGAGCCCGGCGGCGG
>JALZAT010000064.1 GCA_030948185.1 Acidobacteriota bacterium | reverse complement strand
GAGGCCGTACTCCTGGAGCTCGTGCACGGGCCCCGAGAAGGAGAGGGCGGCCTCGACGTGTCCTCCGAGCAGGCCCGGCTCTCGGACCTGCTTCCGGCCAACCGGCTCTACCGTCAGGCCGCCACTCGAAGCGGCGAGGACGGGGTCTCGGGCGTCCTCGACGAGCTCGAGCGCATCCTTCTGGACGTCCGCCACGGGCCGTCACGACTCTCCGCCGCCGAGCGCGAGGCACTGGCGCGCCGGATCGACGCGGAGGGAGTTCTGTTCAAGGTGCGGATCCTCGGATCTCGACTGCGCGACCGCGCCGCCTCTTCCGCTCCAGCAACCCCCGAAAGGAAACGCGTATGACGCGACGCATGCCCCGCCTCCGCTCCGCTCTCATCCTCGCGACCGCTGCGCTCGCCGCCGCTCCGGCCGCGGCGATCTCCGCGCGGAGTCTCGACGAACTCGTTCTCCTCGCGAGCGGCGGGTCCGAGCAGGAAAGTTCGGCGAAAGACGCCGGGCTGTACGAACGCGGGACTTCCGCGCTCGACTCGGGCGACTGGGACTCGGCCGCCAACGCTTTCGAGCAGGTCGTCAAGGCGGGCGGGACCCGCGCGGACGGGGCGCTCTACTGGCTGGCATACGCGCGCAACAAGCAGGGGCGCCGGGACGAGGCGCTCGTGATCCTCCGCGAGTTCTCGACGCGCTTCCCGAAGAGCTCCTGGGGTAAGGAGGCCCGCGCCCTGGAGCTCGAGATCCGGCCCTCCTCGGGCAGGGCCGTCCTGCGGGAGAACTCGGGAGGCGACGAGGACCTGAAGCTGATGGCGATCAACAGCCTGATGAATACGGAGCCCGAAAGGGCGATGCCGCTGCTCGAAAAAGTGCTGAACGGCTCGACGTCTCCGAAGTTGAAGGAGCGGGCGCTCTTCGTGCTGGCGCAGAGCGGCTCGACCCGCGCGCGAGGGATCCTGGCGGACGTCGCCCGCGGCAAGTCCGGCCCCGACCTCCAGGAGAAGGCCATCCAGTACCTCGGCGTCTTCGGCGGCCGCTCCAACGGCGAGCTCCTCGAAGAGATCTACGCCTCGACGCCCAATCCCGAGATCAAGGAGAAGGTGCTCCACGCTTACATGGTGTCGGGCAACAGGGAGCGGATCCTGAGCGCCGCCCGGGGCGAGAAGAGCCCCGAGCTCCGCGCCTCCGCGGTGCACTGGCTCGGGACGATGGGAGCGCGCGCGGAGCTCTGGCAGATGTACCGGAGCGAAACCTCTCCGGCCGTCAAGGAGTCACTCCTGCACGCCATGTCGATCGCCGGAGACACGGAGCACTTGGTCGAGATCGCCCGCACGGACGGAGACGCCGGAGTGCGCGCCAAGGCGATCCACGGCCTCGGGATTTCCGGGCGGGAACGTTCCGGAACGGCGCTCGTCACCATCTACAAAGGGGAGAAGAACATCGAGCTCAAGAAGGCCGTTCTCCACGGGCTCTTCATCCAGAACAATGCCCGGGCGCTCGTCGAGATCGCCCGAAGCGAGCCGGATCCGACTCTCAAGGCGGAAGCGGTCCACCGGCTCTCGCTCATGCACGACAAGGACGCGACCGAATACATGCTCGAAATCCTGAATCGCTGACCGTTTGACGCAAGGAGGCCTCCATGACTCGCGGACTCTCCCTCGGCATCGCACTTCTCGGGATCGGGGTCACGCTCCCGGCCGGAGCCGGCTCTTCCTGGAGTCAGAGCCGCCACAACATCTCGATATCCACGGAGAACGACACCCCCGTGCGGACCTGCGGAGACATCCGCGTGCTCTTCTCCGGCCGCGAGGCGGCGCGGTCGGATGAGCGGCTCTCCGCCGTTCCCGGACGCGGGCCGCTCACCCTGCGGCTGCCCGAAAACTCCGGAATGTGGGTCCGGGGCGCGGATCGCCGCGACTACGGCGTCCTCGCCTGCAAGGCGGCCGACACCGCCGAAACCCTGTCCCGGATCTCCGTCTCCTTCCAGGGCGGCGAGTTGAAGGCGTCCGGCCCCGAGGAGGGCGGGTGGGCGGTGCACTTCATCGTGGAGGCGCCTCGCAACGCGGACCTCGACCTCGAGGGAAAGAACGGCCCCATCCACGTCGAGGACATGTCGGGCCGCGTCGCGGCGCGGATCTCCAACGGGCCGCTCGCCTTCCGCAACTGCTCGGGGACGATCGAGGCCCAGGCAGAGAACGGACCGATCTCGCTCGACGGAGGATCCGGCGACGTGCGCGCGCGGGCGAGCAACGGGCCGATCTCCGTCTCGGGCAACGCGGGGAACGTCCGCGTGGACACGCAGAACGGGCCCATCTCTGTCCGGCTCCGCGGCGATTCGTGGGAAAACGGAAGCCTGGAAGCGCACGCGGTGAACGGGCCGCTCTCGCTCAAGATTCCCCGCGGCTACCGGACGGGAACGGTCGTGCAGAGCGAGGGGCACTCCCCCTTCCAGTGCAAGTCGGACGCCTGCGGAGACGCGCGGCGAAGCTGGGATGACGATTCGCGCCGAGTCGAGTTCGGCAGAGGAGCGACCGGCGTCACGCTCACGACGGTCAACGGACCGGTGTCCATCGACTCAATGAGGGAGCCGTGATTCCGCTGCGGCCGCTCGCGGCGGCGGCGCTCGTCCTCGCGACGGCGTCCGCCGCCGCCGGAGCGCCGCTCGGCGGCGCGAAGGTCGAGAAGAGCACCTCCGATCTCGCGGGCGCCGTGCGGGCCGCCGCTTCCGGGAAGGGACCCGCCTGGATCGGCTACTCGGTTCCGGCGGTCGGCTCCCACCACGTGTGCTGCGGCAACTGGAGCGGCTTCGGCCCCTGCGGCGGCGGGAGTTGTTCGCTCGATTCTGGGTCCGGCGGGGGGTTCTCGATCTCCGACGGAGACGACTGCCGCACGGATCCGGGAGCGCTCGGGGTCTTCTTGAAGATCGGGCGCGACGGCGGCGTGGAACGGGTGCGCGTCTTCTCGGAGAGCTGCGCCGTCGACGCCTCCGGCGTTTCGATCGCCTGGCTCGATCGGATCGCGCCAGCTGAAAGCGTCGCCTTCCTCGAATCGCTGGTCGTCCGGCGGGGAACCGAGAGCCGAGACGACGAGCAGGATCGCGAGCCGTGGAGCCGCGCCGTGACCGCCATCGCGCTCCACGACGACCCGTCCGCCGACGCGGCCCTCGAGCGATTCGTCTCGCCGGCGTCGCCGGAGTCGGTCCGCGCGAAGACCGCCTTCTGGCTCGGCAACGCGCGCGGAAATCGCGGCTATGAGGCGCTGCGACGCCTCGCCCGCGAGGACACGAGCGACTCGGTGCGCAAGAAGGTGACGTTCGCGCTGTCGCAGAGTCCCGTTCCCGCGGCGCTCGAGACGCTGATCGGGATGGCGAAGAACGACGCAAGCTCCAAGGTCCGCGGTCAGGCGCTCTTCTGGCTGGCGCAGAAGGCCGGCCGCAAGGCGGCCGAGACGATCCAGGATGCGATCCGCGACGACCCCGAGACGGAGGTCAAGAAACGGGCGGTGTTCGCCCTGTCCCAGCTGCCCGCGGACGAGTCGGCGACCCAGTTGATCCGCGTCGCGCGGACGAACCGCAACCCCGCGGTACGCAAGCAGGCGATCTTCTGGCTGGGGCAGTCGAAGGACCCGAGGGCGCTTCAGTTTCTCGAGGAAGTCTTGACGAGGTAGGAAGACACTCCACCACAGGGCCGATTTACTGGATCTTCTTCCCCTCCGCGTCGAGCACGACGATCTCTCCCATCTTCAGATCCCTCACCCCGGATTCGATCTTCGCCTTGTCCCCGACGAGGAGCAGCCCGGCCTTGTCCGTCTTCGCATATTTCTGAGCCGCGGCCGCCGCCTCGGCGAGCGTCGCCTTCGAGGCCCCCTCGTACTCCCGCTGCAGCTCGGCGAGCGGGATCTCGGCGGACCAGAGGTCGGCGATCCGGCCGTTGATCCGCCCGAGTGCCTCGAATCCCTGCGCGTAGCCCCGGGTCCTCGTCGAGCGGGCCGCCGTGAACTCGGCCTCGGAAATCGGCTTCGCCCCGGCGAGGGCCTTCAACTCCTTGTCGAACTCGACGATCGACTCCTTCGTCTTGTTCGTCTGCACGCCGCCGGAGGAGTACCAGTACCCGGCGCTCCGGAACAGGCCGAGGGACGAGAACACGCCGTACGAGTAGCCCTTGTCCTGGCGGAGGTTCAAGTTCAGGCGCGTCGAGAACCCTCCCCCGCCCCACACCGCGTCCGCGAGCGAGAGAGCCGAGAAGTCCTCCGTCTTCCGCGCGGGAGCCGGAAGAAACTGGGTCACCACCGTCTGGGCGGCGTCCTGCCGGTCCACGAGATAGACGCGGCCGGCGGTCGGCGCGGGCGAGGGCGCGGGGATCTCGACCGCGGGCGCGGCGCCTCCGCTCCAGCCGCCGAACGTCTTTTCCCCGAGAGCCCGCGCCTCGTCGAGGGTGATGTCGCCGGAGAAGATGAGGACGGAGCTTCCGGGCTTCCAGCGCGCCGCATGGAACGCGGCGAGGTCGTCGCGCGATAGCGCGGCCACGGTCGAGGGCAGTCCCTGAACCGGGCGGCCGTACGGGTGATCGTTTCCGAAGGCGAGCATCGCGCGAACTCGCGCCGCGATCGCGCCGGCGTTCTTCGCCTGCTGGGACAGCGCGTCCAGGTGGGTTTTCTTTTCGCGCTCGACTTCGCCCGCGGGGAAGGTCGCGTTCCGGGCCACGTCGGCGAGGATTTCCACGGCCGGGGTCAGATTTCTCTTGAGCACTTCGAGCTCGAGCCGCGCGTCCTCGCGGCTCGCGGACGCGTCCAGCTCGGTCCCCAGATCTCCGAGCGAGTCCTCGATCGCGAGGGCCTTTCGGGTCTTCGTGTCCAGGCGCGCAATCCGGGCGGTCAGCCAGGCGACGCCGTCCTTGCCGGCCGGGGCCGCCGAGCTGCCGGCGCGGGTGGCCAGGGTCACCGCCACCTTCGGGAGGTCGGGTCGCGCGACGACGAAGACTTCCATCCCGTTGGAAAGCTTCGCGGACTGGACCTCCGGAGCGCGGAACGGGCGGTCGGCGCCGACGTCCGGAGCCTTGGAACGGTCGAGAGCGGCCTCGGAGGCGCGGCCCGACTTCTCGGGATGGAAGCGGACGAGGAGGCGATTGGGAGTGTTGAGCCAGTGGGCGGCCGCCGCCCGAACGCTCTCGACCGAAGCGCGCCGGTGGCGCTCGATATCCTCCTGGTACCTGGCGGGATCGCCGAGGAACGTGTTGTACCGATTGAGCACGTCGGCCTTTCCCCCGAATCCACCGATCCGTTCGAGGCCGCTCACGAAGCCGAACTCCTGCTTCGCCTTGGCGCGATCGAGCTCCATGGGGGTCGGTCCCGTCTTCGCGAGCCGCGCGATCTCCGCCGTCACGATGCGTTCGATCTCCGGCAGGGACGCTCCCGGCCGGGCGGTCGCGATGATCGTGAAAAAACCGGAGATCTCCGCATTGTTGGAGAAGGAGTTGACGCTCGAACAGAGCTGCTTGTCGTAGACGAGGACTTTCGAGAGCCGCGACGCGAGGCCGTCGGTCAAGATGAGCGAGAGCAGATCGAGCTCCGCGTCTCCGTTTCCGAAGAGCTGCGCGGCGGGCCACGTCATGTACACGCGCTCCTGGGGAACCCGATCCGTCGCTTCGACGATCTTCTCGCCCGAGAGCGTCGGAATCCAGAGCGTCCGGCGATCGAGCGGAGGTCCTGCCGGAATGCCGCCGAAGTATTTCTCGACGAGGCGCTTCGCCTCCGCCGGGTCGAAGTCCCCCGCGATGACGAGCGACAGGTTGTTCGGCGTGTAGTAGGTCCGGAAGAAGTCCTTCACGTCCTCGGCCGAAGCCGCCGTCAGGTCCTCGTGGCTTCCGATGACCGTCTACGAATACGGGTGCGACGCCGGATGAAGATTCTCCGTGGTCAGTTTGAACCACCGTCCGTAGGGCGTGTTCTCGAGCCCCTGCCGCCGCTCGTTCTTGACGACGTCGCGCTGGTTGTCGACCTTTTCCTTGGTGAGCGCGTCCGCGAGCGTCGCGAGCCGGTCGGACTCGAGCCACAGGATCCGCTCGAGAATGCCGGAAGGAACGGTGGCGAAGTAGTTCGTCCGGTCGTTGTTCGTCCGTCCCGTTGACGCCGCCCTCCTGGAGGTTGGCGCCGGCCTGCTCGGCCGTGACGAAATAGTCGCCGGTGTTCTTCGATCCCCTGGAACATCATGTGCTCGAAGAGGTGCGCGAAGCCGGTTCGTCTCGGCTTCTCGTTCTTCGATCCGACGTGGAACCACTGGTTCTACGTTGACGATCGGGAGCTTCCGGTCGACGTGGAGAATGACCTGGAGCCCGTTGGGCAGCGTGTACTTCTCGAATTCGATCTTCGGGGTGGCGGCGGCCGTCGCGGTGGCTTTCTTCGGGGCGCCGGCCTTTTTCGCGGCGGAGGCGG
This sequence comes from Acidobacteriota bacterium, assembly GCA_030948185.1. Lineage (GTDB taxonomy): Bacteria > Acidobacteriota > Thermoanaerobaculia > UBA5066 > Gp7-AA6 > JALYUA01. The sequence goes on along the minus strand of JALZAT010000064.1, from coordinate 14,167 downwards.
GCTGCTGCGCGAGCGCGGCGGGCGCCAGGGCGAGGGCAGCCGTGAGCAGAAGCGAGAAAGGGGCGCGCGGTGCGGTCAAGAGAGGCTCCTTTCCGTCTTGGGGAAACGGTTTTCGGCCTTGATACGGAAAGGGCCGCCCCCGGGCTTTCCGCCCGCCGCCGGGGAGTCCCGCGGCCGGCTCCCGGCTAAGATACGGGCGCGTGATCCTCGAAGCGGCGCGGCGGGTCCTCCAGATCGAGGCGGATGCCGTCTCAGAACAGATCGGCAACATCGGCCCGGCGTTCGAGCGCGCCGTCGAGGAGATCGCGTCGTCCTCCGGGCGGCTCTGCGTGACCGGCCTGGGGAAGTCGGGGCTCGTCGGACAGAAAATCGCCGCCACGCTCGCCTCCACCGGAACGCCCGCTTACTTCCTCCATGCGGCCGAGGCGAGCCACGGCGACCTCGGGATGCTCGTTTCGGGCGACGTGGTGCTCGCGTTGACCCACTCGGGGGAAACGCGCGACCTGGTCCGGCTGCTCGAGTTCGCGAAAGGGAGGGGGCTGAAGACGATCGTCATGACGGGCACCGCCGGGTCGTCCGCCTCTCGGGCGGCGGACGTCACCATCCTCGTGACGATCTCCCGCGAAGCGTGCCCCCTGAACCTCGCCCCGACCGCGTCGACGACGGCGATGCTGGCGCTCGGAGACGCGCTCGCGATGGCCCTCTCCGAACATCGCGGCTTCGGCGAAGAAGACTTCGCCGCGCTCCACCCCGGCGGCGATCTCGGGCGCCGGTTCCTGAAGGTCAAGGACCTCATGCGGACGGGAGGCCGGATCCCCCGGGTCTCGACGGACACCCCGATGGCGGACGCGATACACGAGATGTCGCGCAAGATGATGGGCATCACGGCGGTCGTCGACGGCGGCGGACGCCTCCTCGGCGTGATCTCGGACGGCGACCTTCGCCGGCTCCTCGAGCGGGATACCACCCTCCTCGGCCGCACCGCGGGCGCCTGTCTGCACCCGAGCCCCAGGACGGTCGATCCCGAGGAATTCGCGTCCACGGCGCTCGCGCGCATGGAGGACTCGAAGATCACCGCCCTCTTCGTCGTCGATCGCGACGGGCTCCTCACGGGCGCCATCCACCTCCACGACCTGCTCTCCCCGAGGCCGCCGGCTTGAAGCGGCCGATCCGCGCGCTCTTCCTCGATGTGGACGGCGTGCTCACGGACGGCCGCATCTACCTCGCGGACGACGGGAATGACTTCAAGGTGTTCGACACCAAGGACGGCCACGGAATCAAGAAGGCGATCGGCGCCGGTTTGAAAGTCGCCTGGATCTCCGGGAGGACGTCGCGCGCGACGGCACGCCGCGCGAAGGAACTGGGCGTCGCGGTCTGCCTGCAGGGGGTCCCCCACGACGGCAAGCTCGAGAAGTACGAAGCGCTGTGCCGGCGCTGGAAGATCGATCCCTCCCAAACCGCAGCGATGGGAGACGACGAGCCGGACGTGCCCATGATGGATGCGGCGGGTTTTTCGGCCTGCCCCGCCGACGCCGAAGAGAGCGCCCGCCGCGCCGCCACGGTGGTCCTCAAGCGCAAGGGCGGAAGCGGCGCCGTCCGCGAGTTCGTCGAGCTCGTGCTCGAGAGGAACCGAGGGGTCGGTAGTCGGTAGTCGGTAGTCGGTAGTCGGTAGTCGAAGACGGCTAAACGCCGGGGGGCTCCGGGATATCCCTCTTTCGGAATAGCCACGCGACGCCGACCCCGAGCAGATAGAGCGCGATCATCGGGAAGGCGAATACACACTGCGTGGCGACGTCGGGAGTCGGGGTGATGATCGCCGCGATGATGAAGATCACCAGGATTGCGTACTTGAACTTCGCCATCAGCCAGCGCGGCGTGACCACTCCCATGCGCGCCAGAAAAAAAATCAGGATGGGGGTCTCGAAACACGCTCCCAGGCCGAGGATCAGCTTCGACGCGGTCGACAAGTACTCGTTGATCGTGATGACCGCGTTGAAGTGGCTTCCGACGTTGCCGACGAGGAACGCCACGACCCCGGGGAAGGCGACGTAGTAGGCGAAGGCGCAGCCCCCGACGAAGAAGAGGACGCCGAACACCACGAAGGGCCAGACGTACCGCCGTTCCTTGCGATAGAGCGCGGGCGCAATGAAGAGCCAGACCTGCCAGAGGATCACGGGCGAGGAGAGGATGATCCCCGCGTACATCGCCACGCGGAAGTACATGAGGAACGGTTCCGTCATGGTGGTGTAGGAGAGGTTCTGCCCCGCGGGAAGGACCCGGCGCAGAGGGGCGGCAATGAAGTCGAAGATCTGAGGCGCCCAGTTCCAGCACGCGAGAAACGCGACGAAGACCGCGATCAGGCAGACGATGAGGCGCTTGCGGAATTCCTCGAGGTGGTCGAAGAACCCCATCCGGGGAAGCTCTTCCTCCCCCGGTTCCCGCAGGCGGCCGGTCTCGCTCAAGCCGGAATCCGCCTCCGGCGGGAGTGCGGGTCCTTCCCGTCGAGGCGCGGCGGCGGCCTCAAGCGGGATGGATGGGGTCGGGCGCCGGCACGACGGCCTCCGCCGTTTCCCCGATCGCGACGGAGGCGGGGTCCGCCGGCTGCTGGGGGACGGTCGCCTCGGAAGGCGGAGAGATCAGGGTATTCTGGATGGACGAGACATGCTCCTTGACGGCCGACATCTCGGTCTTCCCCTGTTCGATCTCGGTCTCGATCGTCCTCTTGAGCTCGTCCGAAGCCTTTTTGAACTCCGCAAGGCCCTTTCCGAGCGACTTTCCGATCTCCGGCAGCTTCTTCGGCCCGAAGACGAGAAGCGCGACGATGAAGATCAGGATCAACTCGGGCATACCGATGGAACCGAACATGTTTCCCCCTGAGTCGGTGATTCTACCCCCGCCCGCGGGAGCAAAACGCCCTCTCCTGGGGTTTAGAAGATCGGCGTGTCACAATGTTGTCTCCGTCACGGAGGGAGGATCCAGTGAGCCAGCCACGGTCTCGACTCTTCGTCGCCCTGACCCTGCTCGGGGCCACGACGCTCCTCGGCGGGGCACTCGGCGGCAAGCTCTTCGCCGCCCCCGAACGGGACGTTCCTCCGCTCGATGAATACGCCGACATCCTGACGACTCTTGGGGAGTGGTCCCCGGAGCCGATTTCCCCCGACAAATTCGTCTACGCGTCCATCCACGGGATGCTCTCCCGGCTCGATCCCCACACGGCGTTTCTCGAGCCGGACGACTACGCGGCCATGCGCGAGAAGCAGCAGGGCTCCTTCTTCGGTCTCGGGATCCAGATCCAGAAGCGGATGGGGAAGATCACCGTCATCGCGCCGATGGAGGGAACGCCGGCCTACAAGATGGGCGTTCGCGCGGGCGACATCATCACCCACATCGAAGACGAGGAGATCAAGGAAGACGCGTCCACCGACGACGTCGTCAAGAAGCTGCGCGGGCCCAAGGGCACCCAGGTCCACATCACCCTGCGCCGCACGGGGCTCGACGAGCCGCTTCGGATGACGATCACGCGCGCCGAGATCCCGACTCTGTCCGTGCCCTACGCCTTCATGTTGAACGCCGACACCGGGTACATCTTCCTGCGCGATTTCACGCACACCTCCAGCCGCGAGGTGATCGCGGCGCTCGACAAGCTCCAGAAGCAGGGGATGAAGAAGCTCGTCTTCGACCTCCGGGGCAACCCGGGCGGCGTCCTGGACCAGGCCGTCGACGTCGCGGACGTGTTCCTTCCGAAAGGCTCCAAGATCGTCTACACGCGCGGACGCACGCCTTCCTCCGCCCAGGACTTCTTCGCCCCCGGAGAGGGCGCTCATTTCGACCGGCCGCTCGTCGTGCTCATCAGCCGGGGCTCGGCTTCGGCCTCGGAGATCGTCGCGGGCGCGATCCAGGACCACGACCGCGGCCTCCTCCTCGGCCAGCGAAGCTGGGGCAAAGGGCTCGTCCAGAGCGTCTACACGCTGCCCTACGGGGCCGGCCTGGCTCTGACCACGGCGCGGTACTACACGCCGTCCGGCCGCTGGATCCAGAGGGACTACAGCGACCTGCTCGCGTATGTGAACCCCGAGGACCCGGACGCCGGCGCCGGGGCGGCCCCCGCTGCCGATGCGCCCGCCGACGCTCCCCGGCAGACGGGGCAGACCTTCTACACGGACGCGGGCCGCACCGTGTACGCCGCCGGCGGAATCACGCCCGACATCATGGTCAAGAGCGCCTACGCCGATTCCAAGCTGCTGTCCCAATTCCTCGCCCGGAACCTGTTCTTCAACTTCGCGGTGGACTATGTCGCCCACCATCCGGACGTGAAACAGACGATCACCGTCACCCCCGCAATGCGCGAGGATTTCTTCCGGTTCGCCGAGGCAGCCAAGTTCTCGAACGCGGAGGAGCTCGCCCGGCTCTGGCAGGCGGAGCCGAACCGCAGCGTGGTGGACCTCGCCATCCAGACGGAGATCGTGAACACGAAGTTCGGACTCGAAGCCGGACGCCGGGTCCAGTCCTCGGGCGACACGCAGCTCCAGCGGGCCCTCGCGGAGTTCGACGAGGCCGCCCGCATCGCGGCGCTGCCGAAGAAGGCGGGCCCCTCCCGGGCGGCGAAACAGCCCAGTTGACCCTCAATCCACCGGCCGAGTAGGGGACCCTCACGGGCGGGCGGCCACAAGGGCCGCCCCTACACGGCTCACGCCGTAGGGCCCCACCGGAGCTGTAGGGGAGGGGCTTGTCCCCTCCCGCCCAGCGGAATGTTCCGTGCACGGGGGAGGCGCCATGTCGGCCGCGCGAAAACTCGCCGCGGTGCCCTCGGCCAGGTGCCGGCGGCGGTTCCTCCGCTTCTTTCCGGGCGGTTTCCGCGACGAGACGTACCTCGACTGGGAACGCAACTACAAGGAAGAGGCGCATCGAGCGTGGCTCGAGGCGCTGAACCCGGTCCGCTACCGGTCGCTCCTCGCGGGGAAGAAGTTCGAGGAAATCGCTCTGGAGGCCGTGCGGATCGAGTCCCGCACGAACCTGCTCTTTTCCTTCGAGAAGATGGCGCTGCGGGACGCCGTTCGAACGCCGGCGGGCGCCGCCGCGTTTTCGAAGGGTCTCTATGAGTTCCTCCACGGACGCGGAAATCCCTCTAATCGCTTCGAGCGGTGGTGCGAGACCGTCGGCGGGCTCCCCCGCCGGCAGACCCGCGTTCTGACCTGGCCGGTGGTCACGGTGTTCGGGTTCCTCGCCCGTCCGGAGGAGCACACCTTTCTGAAGCCCACCGCGACGAAAAAGGCGGCGGAACGGTGCGGGTACGACTTTGAGTACGTCTCCCGGCCGAACCGGGTGACGTACGCGAGCCTGCTCGGTCTCGCCGCCCGCCTGCGCCGGGAGCTCGCCGACTTGAATCCCAGGGACATGATCGACATCCAGTCCTACATCTGGGTCGCCGGCTCGGATGAGTACGACAAGATGGATTAGCGGTCGTCGGCCAATAAAGAAAAAACCCCGCCGAAGCGGGGTGAGAAGAAGGAACGAGTCGCGGTCTAGCGCTTGATGGGGGAGTTGTTGACCACCACGAACTTGCGGCGCCCGATCTCCGAGCGATGGGACGGCGTGGCATTGTCGAAGGCATAGATGACGAGGTCGTGCTCGGTGTCGCCCATCTTGGTCGTGTCGAGCGGATAGAAGAAGCCGACGAACTGGCTCGTCACGCGGATGTCGTTGGCGGGAACGTCGGGGCGGGCGATTCCGTACGTGCCCGAGGGCGCGTCGAGGATCGCAAGAACCACGCCGTCCACGTCGAGCTCGAGGTGATTGATCCCGAAGTCGAAGTCGTCGGCCCATCCCTGGACCATGAACGTGTTGTTCAAGAATTGGTACTCGACGGGCGAGTCGATGTAGCCGAACGCCGGGCGGTCCGGGTTCGGGGAGAGGTCGCACAGGACGTCGACGGACATGGCGCCGATCTGGATGACCGTCGCCTCGTCATCTCCGACGCGCAGCGCGAGGGTGTGCTTGCCGGAGTTCGTGAGCCCGGTTTCCTGGAATCCGCCGCCCGCGAATGGGATCAGGACCGAGAGCGTTCCGGTGGAGTTCTGCTGGAGCGCGAAAGCGAAGTTGAATCCGGCGTTGTCCGCGTTGACGTACCCGGAGTAGAGACGGGCGACGTCGGGGCGGTTGACCCCGTAACAGTTCAGCAACGCCGTCCCGAGCTGGACGCAGTCGCGCCGCGTGTTGATGATGGGAACGCCGTCTAAGAGCAGTTCGACGTAAGCGACCTGCCCCTTGTCGAGGCGGGAGCCCGTATCGAGCGCCCAGCCCCTCACGAGGTTGCTGTAGAACGACACGGGCACCGCGGGGGCTCCCGTCGGGCCGGGCGGGAAGCACGGAGACGGGCACGTCCCCGGAGGCGGCGCGGCGAAGAACGGCTGGCAGTTGAAGGCCGCCTTGTCGAGCGGGAAGTCGATCCGCCCGAAGGGGGCGAGATTGCTTCCGTTGTTGATCACCTGCACGGTGCGGGTTCCGATCACGCTCGAGGTGCCGCTGCCGTCCGTCACGCGGACGGAAAAGATGTGCACGCCATTGATCAGCTTGGTCGTGTCGACGTTCGCCACGAAACCGGAAAAAAGGGCGAACGGGACGTCCGGAAACGCGGCCGCCACGTCCGGCCTCGTCGAGCCGTACAGTGCCGTCTGCGCGTAGATACGAGCGTCGCCCTGCCGGCCGATCGCCGACGCCACGATCTGGCTGTCGACGAGGAAGTCGATGTGGTCGATGCCCTGGTCGTCCAACGCCCACCCGACGATCGGATAGGAGCCGTTGGCGCCCTCCGTCACCCCGCCCGCCGGCTGGTCGATGTAGCCGAACGGAGCCTGGTTGATGGAGTTGTCGACGATCACCGACACGGTGCCGAGGGAGAACTGCGCGCCGCCCGATTCCGTGACCTTCACGTTGACCGAGTGGGGGCCGTTCGAGAGAGACCGCGTGTAGAACGAGGTCAGGTAACCCGGTCTCGGCGTCGCGCTGTTGACGTAGGTCGGGAACGCGAGCAGGACGTCGGGGCGCGGGAGGTTCAGATCGGCGCTGTTGGTCGGAAGCGAGTTGCCGTCGATGAAGAGCTCGACTTTCGAGACGCGGTTGAAGTCGAGCACGAACCCGGACACGCGCACGACGCCGGAAACGCGCTGCCCCGCAGTGGGCTCGTCGATCGCGCCGACGGGCTGAGCCATCGCCGCGAGCGGGACGAGGAAGCCCGCTGCTACCAGAAGCGCCAGATGCAGGGGCGCCCTTTTCATTGCGCAATCCTCCCGAATTTGTAAGAAAGAATGGGGAAATCTCGACGGAAAGTCAAGCGTTCTCAGACCTTCGCCTCATTTTTTTAGGCAAAGGCGCCTCCAAAATGCTAAAACATGGCGGCGAGACCATGCATCCGACGCCCCTCCGAACGACGACCACCCGCCGACTCGGCCCGCCGACAGCCCGCGGGGCCTCCCCGCCCTGATGGGTTCTCCGCTCCGGTCCCGGGCGGTGCAGGTGGCAGTCTCGGTCGCGCTCGCCGGCCTGCTCCTCGCGCTCTTCCTCCGCCAGGTGCGCTTCCGGGAGCTCGGCCAGGCTCTCTCCGCCGTCTCTCCCGGATGGCTCGCGATCGGGACAGGTCTGGCGCTTTCGAGCTTCGGCCTCCGCGCGACGCGCTGGACGTGGCTCCTCCGCCCGATCGCGCGGGTCCCCTGGCTCCCCGCCTTCGCGGCGACCGCCGTCGGCTTCGCGGCGAACAACCTCCCCGGCAAAGTCGGCGAAGTCCTCCGTCCCGCCTTCCTCGCGCGAACCCGAAAACTCCCTTTCTCGCCGCTTCTCGCCTCGATCGTTCTCGAGCGGGTCCTCGATGGAATCGCCGTGGTGTTCTTCTTCGCGTTTGCGATGGTGGCCGGCCTTCCCCGGTCGGGCGGGCTCGGGCGGCTGGCGGTCCCGGCCGCCTTCATGGCGGCCGCCTGCGCCGCCGTCGTCTTCGCGGTCTTCCGCCGCGAGCAGACGGAGCGCTTCCTGGAACTGTTCTGGGGAAGGCTGCCCGAGCGATTTCGTCCACGGGTCCGCGCCTTCGCGGCAGCGTTCATCGACGGCTTCGCGACGCTCCGCAACCCGGGGCTGTTTCTCCTCGTCTTCCTGGGGTCGCTCGGAATGTGGTTCGTGATCAACCTTCAGATGGCCGCGCTCATCCACGCGTTCGGCGTGTCGGTGCCCTTGTCCGCTGCCTATGTTGCGACGACGTTCGCCGTGCTGGGGCTCATGGTGCCGACTCCGGGCGGGCTCGGCTCGTACCACGTCGCCGTGCAGTTCGCGCTGACGTACTTCTACGGCGTCCCGATCGCGACGGCGACCGCCATCGCGCTCCTCGCGCACGCGATCTCGTTCGTGCCGGTCACGATCATCGGTCTCGGTTTCCTGCTGGCGGCTCCCGCGGCGAATTCACCCGATCGCGGCGTGGAGGCTCCGGGGAGATCACCCGATCACCCGACCACCCGATCACCCGATTCCCCTTGATACTCTGTCTCCGATGAAATGTCCGTTCTGCGGAGGGGGTGACGATCGCGTCGTCGATTCGCGGGAGGGACGCGAAGGAGAGGTCATCCGCCGCCGCCGCGAATGCGTCGCGTGCGGCCGCCGCTTCACTTCCTACGAGACGATCGAAGAGATCCCGTACATGGTGGTCAAGAACGACGGGCGCCGCGAGCCATTCGACCGCAAGAAGCTCCGGGCGGGCCTGGTCAAGGCGTGCGAGAAGCGCCCGGTCGCGGCGGCGAAGCTCGACGCGATCGTCGACGGGATCGAGACGCGGCTCCACGACTCCGAGGAGCGCGAGATGGCCACGGCCGCGATCGGGGCGCTCGTGATGGAGCACCTGAGGGATCTCGACAAAGTCGCCTACGTGCGGTTTGCTTCCGTCTACCGGAAGTTCGAAGATGTGGACGAATTCCTCCACGAGTTGAAGAACCTGATCGGGCGGGCGGAGACGAAGACGACGAGCGACAAAGCCTGATGGCGCGTCGCGGCATCGCGGGACCGCTTCGAAGCGAATCCAGGAGCCGGGGATGAGACGCTCTGGAAAATTCTACGGCCCGATGGTGGAGCTCTCGCGGCTTCAGAGCGAGCTCAACCGCCTGTTTGCGACGTTCGTCGAAACCAACCAGGCGGGCGCGACGGCGACGTCGTGGGACCCCAACGTGGACGTCATGGACGACGGCCAGAAACTGCGTGTGCTGATCGAGGTCCCGGGCATCGACCCGGAGGACGTGCGCGTCATGGTGCGCGGGCGCGTCCTGACCGTCCGCGGGACCAAGAAGGGCCGCACGCGGACCCGCGGCGGGCTCCGATTCTTCTGCATGGAGCGCTACTTCGGAGGCTTCGTCAAATCGGTGGCGCTGCCCCGCGCCGTCAACACCCACCAGGCCCGGACCCTTCTCAAAGACGGGCTTCTCGAGATCGTCCTGCCGCACGTCCCCGACCAGCGGGAGCGCGAATACGAGATCCCCGTGCGCGCGGACGAGGAGCGCCGGGAATGAGGCCGGAGACCCCGTGATTGTGGGAACAATGCAAGCGTCGAAACCCCTAGATGGATTGATCTGAAATGGTTGAAACCGAAGAAAAAGAGATCACGACCGACCGGGACAACGAGCTCCCGATCCCCGACATCCTCCCCGTCCTCCCCTTGAAAGACGTGGTCGTATTTCCGTTCATCATCCTGCCGCTCTCGGTGTCGCGCGAGAAGTCGATCACCGCAGTGGATGCCGCCCTGGCGGAGCAGCGAATCATCATGCTCGTCGCGCAGCGCGACGCCCAGAACGAGACCCCGAGGCCGGACGAGCTCTACACGGTCGGAACCGTCGCGGCGATCATGCGCATGCTGAAGCTGCCCGACGGCCGCATCCGTCTCCTCGTTCAGGGCCTCTCCCGGGCGCGCGTCGACTCCTTCCTGGCGGAGGAGCCGTACCTGAAGGCGAAGATCACCAAGCTCGAGGAGCCCGCGACGTCCAAGATCCTGCCGCCCGAGCAGGAGGCGCTGCTTCGCAGCGTCAAGCAGAACCTCGAGAAGTCGGTGTCCCTCGGCAAGAACATTTCCCCCGAGGTCATGGTGATCGCCGCCAATCTCGACGACCCGGCGCGGCTGGCGGACCTCGCGGCCTCCAACCTGGAGCTCAAGCTCGAAGACGCGCAGAAAGTGCTCGAGTCCACCGACCCGATCGAGCGCCTGCGGCTCGTCAACGACAGCCTGAGCAAGGAGATCACCGTCCTGACAATGCAGCAGGAGATCTCCTCGCAGGCCCGCGGCGAAATGGACAAGTCGCAGCGCGAGTACTACCTGCGGCAGCAGCTCCGCGCGATCCAGCAGGAGCTCGGCGAGGGCGAGGAGATGTCGGAGGACGTCGCCCAGTTCCGCCGGACGATCACGGAGAAAAAGATCCCGTCCGAAGCTGCGACGGAAGTCGAAAAGCAGATCAAGCGCCTCGAGCGCAGCCATCCCGATTCCGCGGAGACGGCGATCATCCGGACTTACCTCGACTGGATGACGGGCCTTCCGTGGGGAAACCTCTCCGAAGACTCGGCCGACATCGAGAGAGCCCGCAGAATTCTCGACGAGGATCACTACGACATCGAGAAGGTCAAGGAACGCATCATCGAGTATCTCGCCGTTCACGCCCTGAAGAAGTCGCTCAAGGGACCGATCCTCTGCTTCGTGGGCCCTCCCGGCGTCGGCAAGACCTCGCTCGGCCGCTCGATCGCGCGCGCGCTCGACCGCAAGTTCGTCCGCCTCTCGCTCGGCGGCGTGCGAGACGAGGCGGAAATCCGGGGGCACCGGCGCACGTACGTCGGCGCGATGCCCGGCCGGATCATCCAGGGAATCCACCAGGCGGGCACGTCGAACCCCGTTTTCATGCTGGACGAGATCGACAAGATCGGAGCGGACTACCGCGGCGATCCGTCGTCCGCTCTGCTCGAGGTGCTCGACCCCGAGCAGAACTTCTCGTTCCGCGACCACTACCTCTCCGTGCCTTACGACCTCTCGAAGGTGCTCTTCATCGCCACGGCGAACATCCTCGATCCGATCCAGCCCGCGTTCCTGGATCGGATGGAGGTCATTCGTCTGTCCGGTTATACGCTCGAGGAAAAGAAGGCGATCGCGCGCCGCCACCTGATTCCCAAGCAGCTCGAGGAGAACGGGATCAGCGAGGCCAGCCTCGAGTTCACCGAGGGGGGTATCGAAAAGATCATCGAGGCCTACACGCGCGAGGCGGGGCTGCGGAACCTCGAGCGCGAGATCGGCGCGGTGTGCCGCAAGGTTGCCGTGGCGGTCGCGAAGGGGAAGTCGCGGCGTTACCGCATCACGAGCGCCTCCGTCGAAAAGATGCTGGGGCCCGTCAAGCATTTCGCCGACGAGCTCTTGAAGAAGGACGAGATCGGCGTCGCCACGGGCCTCGCCTGGACGTCCGTGGGCGGCGACATCCTTTTCATCGAAGCCCTCGCGGTGAGGGGAAAGGGCGGCCTTCGCCTCACGGGACAGCTCGGCGACGTGATGAAAGAGTCGGCGCAGGCGGCGATGTCCTACGCGCGGGCGCACGCCTCCGAGCTCGGCATTCCGGAGGATTTCTTCGAGACGCATGACGTGCACGTCCACGTGCCCGAAGGCTCCATCCCCAAGGACGGCCCCTCCGCCGGCATCACGATGGCGACCGCGATGATCTCCGCGTTCACGCAGCGCTACGCGCGGCGCGACGTGGCGATGACGGGCGAGATCACGCTTCGGGGGGAAGTCCTGCCGATCGGAGGAGTCAAGGAAAAAGTCCTCGCGGCCCGGGAGGCCAAGATCCGAACGATCATCCTGCCGCGCCTGAACCGGCGCGACGTGGCCCAGGTCAACCCGAAGGTTCTCTCGGGAATCGATTTCCAGTACGTCGACAACGTTCGCGAGGTCCTGAATATCGCGCTCTTCCCGCGCGAGGGAGGAACGCCGGTCGTCGAGGCGGGCACGGCAGCGCCACCGCGGGAGATTCCCGTCTCGCAATCGCCGCGCCGGGCGGAAGACCGGCCCACGAATCCGCCAGGTTGAAAACGCGCCGCTAGCCGGCCGTCCGGCTCCCCTGGTCCCGTTCATGAATAATCGCCTCCCCATGGGAGCGGAAGACCGTTTCGTCGACCGGCTGAGGGCCCTCGTCCCCGCGGACGACGCCATCCGGATCGGGCCGGGAGACGACGCCGCGGTGGTCGCCCCCTTCGGGCGGGAGATGATCGCCACGACGGATCTCCTCGTCGAAGGGGTGGACTTCCTGCCGGGAGCGGATCTCGAGCTTCTGGGCCGCCGGGCGGTGTCGGTGAACCTGTCCGATGCGGCGGCGATGGGCGCCCGCCCCCGCTTCTTCCTCCTCTCGATCGTCCTTCCGGCCGAGCGCGGAGAGGACGCCGCTCTCGCGATCTGCCGGGGCGCCATCGCACGCGGAGCGGAGTTCGGCGCGTCGCTCGCGGGCGGGGATCTCTCGCGCGGGCCCTCGATCGTCCTCTCGGTCGCGCTCTGGGGCGAGCTCCACCAGAAGCCCTTCACGCGCTCCGGCGGCCGGCCCGGGGACGCGCTCTACCTCACGGGGTATCCGGGGCGCGCGGCCGCGGGCCTGCGGATCGCCTCCTCGGGAGCCGGCCGCTCCCGCCTCGGCGAGGGAGACCGGGAGCTTCTCGACGCGTACCTGGATCCGGAGCCGCGTGTCGCGCTTTCGCTCGCTCTCGCCGCGGCGGGGATCCCCCGCGCCGCGATCGACGTCTCCGACGGGCTCGGCATGGACGCGGGCCGGCTCGCGCGCGCGTCGCAAGCGCGAGCGGTCCTCGACCGGGCGCGGATCCCGATCGCCCCCGCGCTCGCGGCGTGGGCGCGGCGCGAAGGAGCCGACGCTCTCGACTGCGCCCTCGGGGGCGGCGACGACTACGAGCTCCTCTTCGCGGCGCGCGAGGAGGCGGAGGGCGATATCTCGCGGCTCGCGGGAGAGATCGCGGTGGCGAGAGTCGGCCGGCTCGAGGAGGGCCGCGGGGCCGTCCTGCGCGATTCGGGCGGCGAGCGCGCGATCGACGCTCTGGGATACGACCACTTCGAGGCGCGGCCATGATCCTCCCGACGACGCGCGCATTTCGGCGGCGCAAGCTCCACAAGCTGACGTGGCGGCGCCGCTGGCGCGTGCTCGTCCTCGACCTTCTCGGACGGGCAGAGTCTCCCGAACGGGTCGCCGCCGCGATCGGGCTCGGCGTCGCCATCGGTTTCTCGCCCGTCGTCGGCCTGCACTTCGTGCTCGCGCTCGCGCTCGCTTTCCTCCTCAAGCTCAACAAGCTCGACGCGGTCCTCGGGACGCTCGCGGGCAACGTCCCCACGTGGGGCGTCGTCTTCCCGCTCGGATACCGGCTCGGCCGGTGGGTGCTTCGCTACGACCGCCACACGGTTCCGCGGATGAATTTCCAGGCGCTGCTCCACAGCGACTTCACGTGGATCTTCCACCCGGTCGAAACGCTTCACATGGTGTTCGGAAGGCACGCGCTCGGCCCGCGGCTCCTCTCCTTCGGCGTGGGGACGACGATCCTCTCGATTCTCCTGGGGCTCGCCGCGTACTTCCTCGCGCGCGCGATCCTGCTGATCTACCACCGCCGGCATCCGAAGGTCGCGATTCGGGCGGCGAACCGGAGGAAGACGGAGAGCCATCCGGGGTGAGGGACGGTCAGGCCGGCGGTTTTCCCTTCAAATCTTTTTCGAGGATCGGGCGCACCCGTTCGAAGCGGGACCGGTAGTCCGGGTTGTCCCCGGCGATCCGCCGCAGCGCGGCGAATTCCTCCTCCGAGCAGGAGACCCGGCACGACTTCTCGAGAGAAAGGGCCGCCGCCAGCCCCGAGCCGTCCCAGCGCGAGGCCAGGACCCGGAGCGCCCCGGGGAAATTCGGCGCGAGCCTCAGCGCGATCCGCGCCTCCCGGGCGGCGTCCGCGCGGCGCCCCTGCCGCAGGAGCCAGTCCGCGTAATCGGCGCGGACCGGCGCGGAGCGCGGGCCGAGCGCGAGCGCGCGCTTCCAGGCTTCCGCCGCGTCGGGGGCGTCCTCACGGGAGAGGGTGACCGCCATCCGGTAGGCGAGGGGCAGCGAGTCGGGGTTCTTGTTGAAACCGCGGCGGTATT
>JALZAT010000063.1 GCA_030948185.1 Acidobacteriota bacterium | reverse complement strand
CGCCGCCGCGGCGACGCTCGGCGCCGGGCTTCTCGTCGGCAGCGGGACGTGGCCCTTCTTCGATGCCTTCGTCGCCTCGCCGGTCGTGGGGCTGGTGTCCCCGCTGCGCCCGCTCTCCTGGGTCGCCCTCATGGGCAGCGCGATCGCGGGCTTCGAGCTCGACCGTCTGCGGCGCAGCTTCGCGGATCAAACGCGCCGCCGGCGTGCCGTCTTCGCCGCTCCGATCGTGGTCGCGGCGGCCGCTGTCGCCGCCTTCCTGCGCGCGAGCGCCGCCCTTCCCTCCGGGCATCCGCGCCAGGCCCTCGCCGGCGCTCTCGCCGCGGCCGCGATCCCGCTGTCCGTTCTCGCCGCCTTCCTCCTCGTCTGGATGCTTCGACCCCGGTTCGCGGCGGGCGCGGCGCTCGGCCTCGCCGCCGCCGCGGGTGCCGAGCTCTTCGTTCAGGGGGAGCGCCTGTACGCGTGGGGGGACCCCCGCGACGCCTTCCCGCAGACTCCTCTGACGCGGTTTCTCGCGTCGCGTCCTCGGCCCTTCCGCATCGTCGGCGCGGATGCGGCGCTCTTTCCGGGGACGAACGTCTTCGCGGGCGCCGAAGACGTCCGCGTCCACGACGCCGTCGAGCGCCGCGACTACGTGACCTGGCTCGACCGGGAGGCCGGCTATCCGCCCGCCGAGTACTTCAAGCGCGTTCGAGACCTCGATGCCCCTGTGCTCGATTTCTTGAACGTCCGGTACCTCGTTACCGCCGACCGGTCGCGCCCCGCGACGGCGCGCTGGAGGCGGGTCTACGAGGGGCCGGATGGCGCGGTCTTCGAGAGCGCAGGCGCCGCTCCCCGCGTCTCTTCCGCGACAGCGGAGATCAGCGACTACTCCGACACCACGAACACCGTGACGTTCCGGGCCCGGAACGGCTCGGATCGCGCCGCCGTCGCGGTCGCGAGCATCGTCCAGGATGGAGGGTGGTCCGCCCGGGACGAGCGGAACAAAGAGGTGCCGGCGGAGGTTGCCAACGCCATGTTCCTCGCGCTCCGCGTGCCTCCCGGCGACCACCGCATCCGGGTCGAGTACACGCCTCCCGGGCTCCTGCCGGGCTCCGCCATCTCGGCCGCGGCGGCCGCAATCCTCGCGGCGGACGCGCTTCGGCGGCGCCGGCTCGCTCCGGGGCAACGGAGGGCGGCCTGATGGACCGGACACGGGGGGCGCGGGGTCGCCGGTCCGCTGGCTTCACGATGGTGGCCCTCGTCATCGGAATGCTCATCCTGACGATCACGATCGCGGCGGTCGGGCCCGCCCTGGGCATGATCGGGCGCCGCGAGCGCGAACAGGAGCTGATGTTCCGGGGCAAGCAGTACGCGCGCGCGATCGGTCTCTTCCAGCGGCGGTACGGCCGGTACCCGAACACCCTGAAGGAGCTCTACGAAAACAACCCGAGAACAATCCGGAAGCTCTGGAAGGACCCGATCTGCAACTGCAGCGACTGGTACCTCCTGATCTTGAACTCCCCGGACGCGAACCCGGTCCTGGGAGGCGCAGGCGCGCCGGCGCCTCCGGCCGGAGGGCCGCGGCCCAGCCCGACCCCGACTCCGCCTCCGGCGGGTGCGTTCGGCGCCCCCCAGGCGGCGGGACCGATCGTCGGAGTCCGGTCCAGGGTTCACAAGGAAGCGCTGACGGCGTGGCGCGGCCAGACCTACTACGACCAGTGGCGGTTCATCGTCGGGGACGCCGACCGGGAGGCGACGGGGGCCTTCGACTCGAACAGCCTCCGCCGGCCCCCCGGGCAGCCGCCCGCGCTCACTCCCGGCCGCTAGTAACAGTTAGCATACAAACGACTTAAACCCTCGTACGGGGCAGGCTCGCACCCGGTGGGGACGGGATAGAATCTCCCTGCCTGCCGGGAGCCTTTTCTCATGGTTCAAAAGTTCATCTTGGACAACGGCGCGACGGTCCTCTTGGACGAGATGCAGGACGTGCGCTCGCTCGCGCTCGGGATCTTCGTCGGGACGGGGTCCCAGGAGGAGCGGCCGTCGAAGCGGGGGATCTCCCACTTCTTAGAACACGTCCTCTTCAAGCGAACGGACCGGCGTTCGACGGTCCAGATCGCCCGGGACATCGACCGGCTGGGCGGGGACGTGGACGCGTTCACGACGAAGGAGTACACGGGCTTTTACGCCCACACGCTCGACAGCCGCTTCGCGGAGGCCGTCGACCTCCTGGGGGACGTCGTCCTCTCTCCCGCGTTCGACGCGGTCGACATCGAGGTCGAGCGGGGGGTCATTCTGGAAGAGATCGGCGAGGCAAACGACGACCCGGACGACCTCGTCCACGAGATCTTCGTGCGCTCCTTCTGGAGGAGCCACCCGCTCGGCGCGCCGATCTTGGGAACGGTCGAAACGGTCAGGAGCATCGGACTCGCCGACCTGTACCGCTACTACCGCGCCCGCTACACGCCGGACAACCTCATCATCTCCGTCGCCGGCCACGTGGGAGCGTCGGAATGCCTTCGGGCGGTCGAAAAGCTGTTTCGGCGCCGGGCGTCGCGCTCCGCCACTCCCCGCGGCAGCCGCTCGGGCGCCCGCGGAAGGCCGAGGGGGCACCAGCACCTCCAGTTGAAGTCGCGAAGGGGCATGGAGCAGGTCCACGTCTGCCTGGGCGTCGAAGGCCCGGGCCAGGCATCCGAACGGCGGTTCGCGGCAAACCTTCTCGACATCGTGCTCGGCGGCGGCATGTCTTCCCGCCTCTTCCAGGAAGTCCGGGAGAAGCGCGGCCTGGCCTACTCCGTCGCCTCGTCCCTCAACTCCTACCGCCTCGGAGGCTACGAGACCATCTATTCCGCGTGCGCACCGAAGAACCTCGGGCGGGTGATCGAGGTCACGCTGCGGGAACTCAAGAAGTTGAAGCGCGACGGGGTCCGGCCGCGGGAGCTTGCGTGGGCGAAGGAGAACCTGAAGGGCAGCCTCATCCTGTCGCTCGAATCGACGGTTTCCCGCATGTCCGCCCACGCGCGCCAGCAGTTCTATTTCGACCGGGTCGCGCCGACCGAAGAGCTCATCTCCCGCGTCGAAGCGGTGACGGGCGACGACGTCGGGGAAGAGGCGGAGCGGCTGTTCGATGGCCGCGTGCTGTCCCTCTCGGTCGTGGGCAACGTCGGGAAGCTCCCGGTGTCGGCGCCGGATCTGGCGGGGGCGCTCTAGCTCAAGGGGGATTCCTTCCGCGGTAGTCTTCGCCGGTGCACGAGATCCCGGTCCCGATCCTCGTTCTCCCGCACGGGGAGGGCCTCGAGCTCCCCGCCTATGCCACACCCGGATCCGCAGGCTGCGACCTTCGCGCCGCCATTCCCGCGTCGCGGACGCTCGCTCCCGGCGAACGGGCGCTCGTCGAAACGGGAATCGCCCTCGCCATCCCGGACGGATACGAGGGGCAGGTCCGCATGCGGAGCGGGCTCGCCCGCGACTTCGGACTCGCCGCGTTGAACGCGCCGGGGACGATCGACAGCGACTACCGGGGCGAGGTCAAGGTCATCGTGGCCAATCTGGGGGCCGAACCGGTGACGATCGAGCGCGGGCAGCGCATCGCCCAGCTCGTGATCGCGCCGGTCTCCCGGGCCCGCTTCGTCGTCGCGGGCGAGCTGCCGCCGTCCTCGAGGGAGGCGGGCGGCTTCGGCTCGACGGGACGCTCCTAGACGCCCGCATGGCGCCGGCGTCGACAGTCGTCGAAGACTTCGTCGCGTCGCTCGGGGAACCCGCCGCGCTCTCCCGCGAGATCGACTCGCGGGACGAGATGTTCCGCTGGAACGTCGCGGGCGTGCGCGGCTCCGAAGCGGCGGGAGCGATCCTCTACTTCGAGAAGGGCCGGCAGATCGCCGACGCCTTCGAGGCGGCCCTCCGCTGGCGCTTCGGGGCCGGCGGGCCCCGCACGCTGCTCGACTTCGCGAGCGGCTTCGGTCGGGCCACGCGGTTTCTCGTGGGGAGGCTCCCCGGCTGTCGGATCGCCGTGGCGGAGATCGACCCGGAGGCCGTGCGGTTCCAGGAGAGGACGTTCGGGGTTCGTGGATTTGTCTCGGCGCCCACGGCGGAGGAGTTCTCGCCGGCCGCGAGGTTCGACGCCATCACGGCGGCCTCGTTCTTCAGCCACCTGCCGGCGCGCGCCTTCGAGGAATGGCTCGCCCGGCTCTACGGTCTCCTCGAACCGGGCGGGGCGCTCGTTTTCTCGACCCACGGTCGCTCTCTCCGGACCGAGCCGGCGGACTGGACGGAGGGGATCGTGTTCGATTCGAAGAGCGAGACTTCGCGGCTGGACGGCGACGCCTACGGGACCTCGTGGGTGACTCCCGAGTTCGTCGCCGGCGCCGCGGCCCGGGCTTGTGAAGGGGAGGGAAGCCTCGCGGCCGCGCCGTTCGGACTCTGCGGGCACCAGGACCTCTACGTGCTCGCCAGGCCGCCGTCGATCCCCGCGAAGCCGCTCGTCGTCCCCGAAGTTCCCCGCGGCGAGCTCGAATCGTCCGCGCTTCCAGGCGGCCGCGCTCTCGCGGTGTCGGGGTGGGCGGAGGCCAGCCTTGCTCCGTCCGTGGAGCTTCTCGTCGGGCGCACGGTGCGTGAGCGCTCGCCCGCGCGCGAGCACGGCAGCCGCCGGCGATGGAGCTTCGAGATCCCGATCGCGGGCGTCGATCCGGACGAAGTCATCCGCGTCGCGGCCGTGAGCGCGGCGGGAGTCTCGCGCACCGTCGCAATCGGAACTCTGCGGCCGTATCTCGAAACCGAAAACTGAAAACTGACGACGGACAACTTCGAGCCTGCTATTCTCAATCCGTGCGCGTCAGCGTTCTCGCATCCGGGTCCGGCGGGAATGCGTGTGTCGTCGAGAGTGGGACGACGCGGGTCTTGGTCGACGCGGGGCTCTCCGGGCGCGAGATCGAGAAGCGGCTCCGCGCGCGGGCGATGGAGCCGGAGTCGATCGCCGGCATCTTCATCACCCACGAGCACCACGACCACTCCTCCGGAGCCCTCGCGTTCTCGACGCGCTGGGGATGCCCCGTCTTCACGACTCCGGGGACGGCGTCCGCGCTCGGTCTGGAAGGGGACCTCTTCTCGCCCTTCGTCCCGATCGAAAGCGGCCGGGACCGCCGGATCGGGGCGCTCGGTTTTCGGGCGCTCGCGACGCCGCACGACGCGAACCAGTCGGTGGCATACGCATTCGAAGCGGACGACGGGCGGATCGTGATCGCTTCGGACCTCGGCCGCGTCGAGCCGGAGTTCGTCGCGTTCCTGAGAGACGCGACCACGCTCCTTCTCGAGTTCAACCACGACGAGGACATGCTTCGGGACGGCCCCTACACCTGGTTTCTGAAGAAGCGGATCTCCGGCGGATGGGGGCATCTCTCCAACCGGCAGTCGGCAGGGGCGATTCGCGCCTCGGCAGGCCCCCGGCTCCGTCGCGTCATCGCGACGCACCTCTCTCGGGCGAACAACGCCCCCGTGCTCGCTCTCGCCGCGTTGGCGGAGGCGCTCGAGAGGGCCGAGTGCGGCGCTTCCTTCGCCGCGGCGGACCAGGTCCTCGGATACGATTCCTTCGACGCGTGAAAGTCGAAGTTCGGGTCTACCCGCGCGAGGGAATCCTCGATCCCCAGGGCAAAGCGATCGCCGCCGCCCTGGCGCGCCTCGGCCACTCGTCGGTCGAAACGGTCCGCGCCGGCAAGATCTTCTTCCTCGAAGTCGCCGGAGAGGACCGCAACGCCGCGGAAGCGGAGGCGCGCCGCATGGCGGAGGAGCTCCTCGCGAACACGGTGATCGAGGGGTTCGACGTCCGGGTGCTCTGAACCGAAGGCATTTCGAATGAAGTTCGCGATCGTCGTCTTTCCCGGCTCCAACTGCGACCAGGACTGCGAGCATGTCGCCCGGGAGCTGCTCGGTTGCGAGGCCGAATACGTCTGGCACGCCGAAACCGACCTGAAGGGCGCCGACGTCGTCATCATCCCGGGCGGGTTCGCCTACGGCGACTATCTTCGCGCGGGAGCCCTCGCGCGCTTCTCCCCGGTGATGGAGAGCGTCGCCGCGTTTGCGAGGACCGGCGGCCCCGTGCTCGGCATCTGCAACGGCTTCCAGGTGCTTCTCGAGGCGGGCCTGCTCCCGGGCGCGATGCGCGTCAACCGGGGGCTTCGCTACGTCTGCCGCGACGTGCACCTCAAGGTCGAAAGCGCCGATACCCCGTTCACGGGGCTGTACGGGCCCGGGGAGGTCGTGCGAATGCCCATCGGGCACATGGAGGGCAACTACACGGCCCCTTCGGACGTCCTGGACGAGCTCGAGGACGGCGACCGGGTCGTCCTCCGCTACTGCGACGAGGGCGGCTCTGTGATCGATGCGGCAAACCCGAACGGGGCGGACCGCGCGATCGCGGGCATCTGCAACCGGGAGCGCAACGTGCTCGGGCTCATGCCCCACCCGGACCGGTGCGCCGAGGCGCTCCTGGGAAACGACGCGGGTCTGAAGATGTTCCAGTCCGCCGTGGAGGCGCTCGCGCCCCGGTAAACGCCCCCTTCCGGAGCGAGGCCGGTGTGTCTTCCTGATACGATCCCGGGCCATTCGCCCTCGATCGTGATGAACATGAGCCTTCTCCTGATCCTCCTCGCGCTCGGACCGGGCTCGCCCAAGGGGGCCCCGGCGGCGACGTCCTACGCCTCCCATCTGATGGTCGATCAGGAGGTCGTAATCACCTCCCGGATCACGGGCGTGATCGAGAAGATCCACGTGGAGCGGGGTGCGTCCGTCAAGCGCGGGCAGCCTCTCGCGACCCTCGAACTGCGCGAGTTCGATCAGGACATTGAGCAGGCGAAGGAAGACATGGCGCTCCGCAAGGCGGAGCTCGAGCGGGCCCGGGCGTTGAGCTCGAGCGGGGTCACCAGCAAGTCCGACCTCGACGAAAAACGGGCAAAGCACGCCGTCGCCGTGGCAACCTGGGAGAAGGCGAAAGCGATCCGGGACTACGCGGTCATCCGCGCGCCGTTCACCGGCACCGTGACGGAGAAGTCCGCCCGCGTCGGCCAGAAGGTCGTCGACGTGCAGAACATCCCTCTTTTCAGGATCACGGCCTTCGAGCCGCTCCTCGCGAGGATCTACCTCCCGGAAAAAGAGCTGATGAACGTCCGCCGGAACGAGACCGTCGAGGTGATCCCGGTCAGCTTTCCCGAAGCGCGCACGACGGGAACGATCGACTTCATCAGCCCGACGGTCGACGCCGCCAGCGGGACGTTTCAGGTCCTGATCCGGGTCCGGCGGGAGCCGTCGCGAACGGTTCTTCGGCCGGGTCTCGCCGTACAGGTGAGACTTCGAACCGACCCGAATCGGTGAACGACGTCCGGCGCCCCCGCGGCACCTCGCTGCGTTCGACGCTCGATCGAGTCCTGATCCACGACATCAAGAACATGGGGTTCCGCCTGGAGCTCCTTCTCTCGAATCTCGAAGAGCACTACGACGATCCCGAGTTCAAGCAGGCGGTTGCGGACCTTCTCCGCTCGACGGTGGATCGTCTGGATGGGATCGTCGGGCGCTTCTCCGCGCACGAAGACTCCGTCCTGATCAAGGTCGGCCTCGATTTGAACGAGGTCGTGCGCGAGGCGGCGGATCAGGCGGTCCGGCGCGCGCGGCGCGCCGCGGGCGGTTCGACACGGCTTCCGGTCCTTTCCCTGTCGCTCGGCGTGCTGCCGGAAATCTGGGGCGACCCTTTCTATCTGACGGACGCCCTGACGAACCTGATGGCCAACGCCCTGGAAGCCACTCCGGAGGTGGGCAAGGTCGTGGTGCGGTCCTTTTCGGAGAAGACGGGCCGGCGTCCCCGCGCCCTCGTCGAAGTCATCGACAACGGCGCCGGGATGTCGCCCGAATTCGTGGGCGGCCGGCTCTTCCGCGCCTTCGAGACCACGAAACCCGACGGCGTGGGACTGGGGCTCGCGACCGCGAACCAGATCGTCCGATTCCATCAGGGCAGCATGCGCGTGCTGTCCGAGCCGGGCGTCGGAACCGTCGTCCGGTTGAACTTCCCCGGAATCATCCCTGCCGCACCCGCAGCGGCTGCGCCGTGATCGATCCGCCCCCAAGGCCGGGCACGATCGTCGTCGTCGAAGACGACCCGTTTCTGCTCGACCAGCTCAAGTGGACCCTCAAGGGGGGGTTCGAAGTCCGCGCCGCGCGAGACGCGACGGAGGGGCGCGCCCTGCTCGAATCGGACCCCGATCTCTTTCTCTTCGACCTGCGGCTGCCCCCCTCAGGGAGCGTCGAGGAGGGCTTTGGCCTGCTCTCGGAGGCGAGGCGCCGCAATCCCGAAGCGACCGTCGTCATGATGTCGGGTGAGGAGGACCGTCAGGCGGCGCTCCGCTCGATCGAGCTCGGCGCATTCGACTTCTTCCGCAAGCCCGTGGATCCGGCGGAGCTGATCGTGATTCTCAAACGCGCCCTCGAGCGCCGGCGGCTTCTCGCCGAGAACCGTGAGCTGAAGGAGGAGCGCGGCAGGGAAGGCGCCTTCGACCAGCTCGTCGGACAGAGCGCGCCGATGCTCCGGCTCTTCCGGGAGATCGAGAAGGTGGCTCCCTCGGACGCAACCGTCATGCTCCAGGGGGAGAGCGGAACCGGCAAGGAGCTCGTCGCTCATTCCATCCACCAGCGCAGCCCGCGGCAGGGGCGCCCCTTCGTGGCGGTCAACGGCTCGGCGCTGCCCGAGACGCTGGCCGAGTCCGAGCTGTTCGGTCATGAAAAAGGGGCGTTCACGGGCGCCATCGCTTCCCGCCCCGGGCGCTTCGAGATGGCTCAGGGCGGCACGCTGTTCTTAGACGAGATCGGCACGCTGTCGGCAGCCGTGCAGTCGAAGCTGCTCCGGGTGCTCGAATCTCGCGAGGTCGATCGGCTCGGAGGCCGGCGGACCGTTCCCGTCGATTTCCGCCTGATCTCCGCCAGCAACGAGGATCTGGAGGGCCGGGTCGCCGCCGGAACCTTCCGGGAAGATCTCTTCTACCGGATCAGCACGATCCCGCTCCGGATCCCGCCGCTTCGCGAGCGCAAGGACGACATCCCGCTCTTGGTCGAGCACTTTTTGGGCTTCTACGCGGCCCGACATCACAAGCCTCCGAGACGGCTCGCGGACGGGGTGATCGAACGCCTGACGTCGCATCCCTGGCGGGGCAACGTGCGCGAATTGAAGCATGTCGTCGAAATGCTCGTTCTCTTCTCGGAGAGCGAAGTCATCGCCGAAGAGGACCTGCCGCGCGCCCTGCGTCCGAGCCACGCCGCGCCGCCGGACTCCCCGCCGGCGTCTTTCGCGGGAGCGGTGGAGGAGTTCGAGCGAAAGCTCCTCTCCGAGGCGATCGCTGCCGCGGGGGGCGTCAAGGCGGAAGCCGCGCGGCGGCTGAAACTCGACGGAAACCAGATCAAGTACCTCTGCCGGAAATACTCGCTGTAGGTCGAAATACTCATCCGGCGGTTGAAAAAATGACCTGCGGGCCCCCGGACGCGCTATCCGAGGAGCTTCCGTCCCTTCGTGGCATCAATGGTTTACCGGGCCGCTGGCGCGTATCCGCCTTGGCCCCGCCCTTGCGATGCATCGGGAACAAGAAGGAGGTGACACATGGCAAAGGAAGTCAGGATCACTTTGACGGAGGAACAGAAGGCCAAGATCAAGGCCGCCACGGGGAAGTCGATGGGTGAGATCCGGGTCTCGACTCTCGGCAACAACATCGCTCTCCTCCCCGGGCAGCAGACCACTCGCATGGATCCCGAGACGTCGATGCGCGTCGGCGACGAGAATTCTCTGCGGGCCGGCGTCGAGCAGGAGTCTTTGCGCGCCGGAGTCGAGCAGGAATCCCTCCGCGCTGGCGTCGAGCAGGAGTCTTTGCGCGCCGGAGTCGAGCAGGAATCCCTCCGCGCTGGTGTCGAGCAGGAGTCCCTGCGCGCCGGGGTCGAGCAGGAGTCCCTGCGCGCCGGGGTCGAGCAGGAGTCCCTCCGCGCCGGCGGCGATTAAGATTCGCTTCGCGCCGGCGATCAGGACACGGCGCGGGTTATCTGAGCCGGAAACTTCCGTCCCGAATTCAAGAGCCCCGCGCGAGCGGGGCTCTTTCTTTACCAGATGATCGTTCGGGCCCAGCGCCAGAGAACGTCGAAGGACCGCGACGCATAGGACGCGCGGGCGCAGCGGATCTTGAGCGTCGCCTGCGCCCCGGGAAGAAGCGTTCCGTCCGGATTCTCGAAAACCACGAGGGCGACGAACCGGTCCGGTCTCGGAGAGGGGAGGCGGGGATCCTTCCCGGCAGCGGCGGTCGCAGGTTGTTCCACGGTAGCCGGAGAAATTGAGGCGACGGCTCCTTTCCACGACTTCAGGGGCCGCGTCCGAACCAGGGCGCTCGCGGCTGAGCCCTTCTTCAGGTATTCCAGCAGCCGCTCCGAGACGCCCGCTTCCGCGACCATCCTGCGGCAGTCTCCAATGGTCGCGACAGAGAAGCCCGCCTGGACCGAGCGGCCCTGAAGGTCCTCCATCCGGGACGACAGGACGCGTCCGGCGATCGGGCTTCTCACGAGCAGGAATCCCTGGCGGTACTCCGCAGTCTGCAGGGCGGACTGCGCCGCCGAGGCGCGGCTCCGCGACTGAAATGCCATGCCGGCGTTCGAGGCTGCCAGATCCCCGCTCGACTTCTTGGCGAAGCGCTCCGCCTGGGAGCGAAACCGCTCCGCATCCGCCTCCAGCGCCGGGTTCGCTATGCGGACGATTGGCTGTCCCTTCTCGACCTGATCCCCCTCGTGGATGAAGACGTCGGTCACGACCCCTTCCTCCGGCGCCTGGATCGTCAACTGCTTGCTCGGCTTCAGCACGGACTCGGCCGAGATGGTCCTCCGAGTCCAGGGGACTGCCAGAAGGAGCAGCAGGGCAACGGCGATTCCCGCGAGCGGTAACCGGCTTCGCGGCGACATGAGAAGCTCCTTTTTGTCCAGATAGAGCAGTTTCCCGATACGAGCCGCTTTGCGCAGCCGTTTCCGGAACAGATAGAAGAGCGTGACGATGAGGAAAGCTTCGGCAAGATCCGGAAAATACTTCGTGTAGAAGTTGGCGAAGAGTTTTCCGATCAGGAACATGACCGAGGTCGTGTAGCAGGCCGCCAGGATGCCGTAGACGAGACATAGCCGGCGCTTGCGCTTGGTCATTGCCGGGATCTCGACGGGAAGCCTCAGCACGTATTTCTGGAACCCCGCGCCCAGGAGCTTGAACGAGGCCTCCCGAAGGTCCTGGAGCTGAAGCACGCTCGAGAGGGCGTAATAGCCGTCGATCTTGATAAGCGGGTTGATGTTGAAGAAGATCGTCGAAACACCCGTCAGGAGCATGGTCTTGTAGGCGAACTCGTTCACGAATGAGTCGGGATAGGAGAAGAGCCATACGGCGGTTGCGGCGCTGCAGATGATGGCTTCGATGTAGATGCCGGCCACCGTCACCCACAAGCGCTGCCATCGGCTCGGGAACATGAACGAGTCCGACGTGCTGCAGTAGAAAGCCGGGGTGAAGTAGAAGAGGACGAACCCGATGTCGTGGACCTCGCCTCCATAGATCTTGCAGGCATAGCCGTGGCTGAACTCATGGATCGCCCCGATGATCGAAAGGATCAGGAAGAAGTGAAGTACGTCCAGGAGCGGTTTGCCGAAGAAGTGGTACAGATTCGTCGTCCCGGTCCAGATCGGTGCCCAGTTGCGGATGAAGACGCCGACCGTCCAGAGTGAAGCGATACAGGTCAGGACGACGACGGGCGGAGTCCATATCCATCGGACGTACTTGACGGTGCGCGTCAGGAAGCGGTCGGGGTCGAGGACGTGAAATTTGATGAAAAAGGGATTGAATCCGTCGGATTTTTCCTCCGCCGTCTTCTCCCGAAGGCTCTTGAACTTGTCGAGAAGCGTCAGGCTGCGCTCCGCGGCGGTCTGCTCGATCAGCTCCATCCGACGGAGGATCTCTTCCCATTCGAGGACCACCGTGAGGTCGGCATGTCCGCCGAAGCGGCGGTTGTACTCGGCGACGATTTCGGTGGGAGTGCGTGAGCCGTCGAACAGCTGGATGAGCCGCCACTGGATTCCCTTGAACTTGTAATAGGCCATTTCGCGTGGATCCTTGACGATCCACATGACCTCTCCGAGCTGAACCTGGCGGCGGACGGTCAGGTCCTTCCTGAGGGCGGGGCGCGGTTCCGGTGGTCCGTGCCGCGCCGCGAGCTCCCTGACGCTTTCCCCGGGCCTGCCGGCGGCAAGCAGCTTCGAGCGTCCGAGTGCGCTCACGGCAGCATCGGCCAGACTTTTCGCCAGATCCACCGGGCGGGCTTCCGGAAGATCGCGACGGCGATCGGCCCTCTTTCCGTCAGGACTTTTGCTGTGCCCTGCATCCCGGTCTGAAGTCCCTCCGGGTTTTCGACTGTCGTTTCGGCGATGACGAAGCTGTTCTCGCCCTCGATCCGCACGTGCGAGCCCGGACGGCTGATGGTTCCCCTGAAAACCCTGGTCGGATACGGATTGAGCTTGAGTGCAACCCGCTGACCGGTACGCACGAACGATGCGTCCATTTCCGGAATCGCCACTTCCGCGAGCACCGTGCCGAGATCCGCGACGACGCAGAGCTCGGCGCCTTTCGTCAGCAACTGGCCGACTCTCTCCTCAATCCTGGGAGTGACGATCGTTCCCGCGACGGGGGCCCGGAGCGCCGTGCGCTCGAACCGGTCCTCTTCGAGCGCGAGCCTCGCCTTCATTTCATCTCGCCGCGAGGCGGCCTCGAACATCGCGGCCGAGTCGCCCGCCTCCTGAAACTTCGCGACGTCGCTGTCGGCGATCTGGAAGGCGGACCGCGCGTCCGCCACCGCGGACCGGTATGTTTCCGGATCGAGAGTGGCGATGATCTCGCCGGCGGCGACCCTGTCGCCCTCGCGGTGCAGGACGGAGAGGAGGGTGCCGTCCACGCCCGCCGTGACCGCGGCCCGGCGTCCCGGCAGGATACGCGCGGGTCCCGCGATCCGAAGGCGCCACGGGACGGCAAAGAGCAGGATGAGAAGAGCGGCCGCCCCGATCGTCCACGCGAGCCGCCGCCTCCGCGGGATCTCCAGGAACTTCCGCCGACGCTCGGCGAGCGGCCTCAGAAAGCCCGGCAGCGGGATCTGTTTGTAGAGCTGAGCGTTGCGCACCGCGACGGTCGCCTGGTTGACGAGGATGGCGAGGAGGTCTCGTTTGTCCTCGTCCAGGACGAGCGGCCGCTTCCGGAAGAACGCCAGGAGGCCGAGCTTTCCCTCTTCGTCGTTCAGCAGCAGTCCGTGGAAGGATCGAAATCCCGTCTGCTGAAAGAAGCCGCGGAATTTCTCCTCGGTCTCCGCCCTCGTCTCCGCGCTGTCCGTGTGGATTTTGCCCTGGGCGTCCTGGATCGCGGCGACGTCGGATCCGCTGAAGAAGACCCACTCGAGAAGCTCCTGGATCGCGTGTACCTGTGCGTCTTTTCGGTCAACGGTGACCGTGCCCGAGATCGCGCCCAGGCGGAGCTTGCCTCGGTCCATGATGGCGATCGCGCACTGGTCGTACGTGATCAGTGCCGCCGTCGCGTTGACGATCCTCTTCATCACCTTGTCGAGGTCGAGGGTGGCCGTGATCTCGCGGCTGACGGTCAGGAGCGCGTCGAGCTCCTCCACTTTCTTCTGCGCTTCGTACTGGCGGGCGTTGTGGAGCGCCCGAACGGCCTGCCTCGCGAGATCCTGAATGAGCTCTTCGTCCTCGGCCGTGAACTCCGGGTTTCGCCCGCGTTTGTTGACCAGGGTGAGCACCCCGACCGTCTGATCGCCTTCGACGAGCGGTACCGCGAGGAGGGAGCGATTGACGAAGCCCTCCTCCTCCCGCGAAACGGGATCTCCGGGAGAGATGGCGTTGCGGCGGACTGCCCTGCGGTCGGCGAGCACGTCCCCCGCGACCGCCGAGCCCACGGAGGAGGGCGCCCCGGGGACCTCGTAGTTCTCGTTGACGACCGTCTCGGCGAGCACCAGATCCTGGCCCTCTTCCCCGAACAGCCAGAGAGACCCGACTTCCGCCGTCCCGAAGTCCACGGCCTTTCGGGCGATGATCCCGTTGAGCAGAGCGAGATCGATCGTCGAGCCGAACGACTTCGAGAGGTCGTAGAGCGCGGTGAGCCGTTCGATCGCCTGACGCATCCCGGCGGTCTTTCGTTCGCCGCGGAGCGCCCGCGTGATCGCGGCTGCCGACGGGCCCAGGACGTCGCGGAGACGCTCGGCAACCGCGTCCGGGTTCGGAGGCGCCGCGAAGAAAAGGAAAAGCGCCGCGACCACCTCGTCCTCTCCGCCGACCGGCACGATCAGGCATGAGCCGCCCGGCGGGGTTCCGCCGAGCCACGGCCCCAGCCTCGAAGAAACGTCGGCCGCGTCGATTGCGATCGGTCGGTTGTCGCCGGCGATCTCCTGCGCGAGGGGATCTTTCCTGGAGACGGTGCGCCGCGCGTACTTGCGCGCGCTCTCGCCCGCCGTGCCCGTGCAGACGAAGAGGGGGTGAGTCGGATCGGGGGTCCACGAGAGCGCCGCCGTCGCCCCGCCGAGTGAGGCGCTCCAGCGCGCGAGACATGCGGAGAGTTGGAGGAGGGTTTCACAGGCGGACAGCTCCGACGAGAGCGAGCCGCGTCCCGCGACGTCCCCCTGCTTTTCCGCCAGAATCTCTCCTAGAAGCTCGCCACGGCGGTTTCGGGATCGTCGTACATCTCGAACACCGAATCGAGCTTGGTCATCTCGAGGAGCTTGCGCACCTGCGGTCCCGCGCCGAGAAGCTTCGTCTGCCCGCCCTCGTTCTGAGAGGTGGTCATCGCCCGAACGAGAGCGCCGAGCCCCGAGCTGTCGAGGAACCTGACCGCCCGCATGTCGATCAAGAGCTGGGCCTGGCCCTGTTCGAGGAGCTGGGCGATCGTCTTCTTGAAAGCCGCCTCCGGCTCGCCGATGACGAGGTCCCCTTCGACGGCCACGATGGTGACCGCGCCATCCTGTCGCACTGTGAGGGGCATTGGTGGCGGGGATTATATGGCGGTAGGTGGTAGGTGGTAGGTGGTAGGCGGTAGGTGGAGGGGGTAGGGGGGTGGTGGGCGGTTGGTGAGAGGTGAGAGGTGAGAGGTGAGAGGTGAGAGGGAGATGATAGGTTGCGCTGCTGATGTTCGCGGCCGCGCAGGCGTATCCCCTACGTCCTACCACCTACGTCCTATCACTTCATTGATGGCCATCACCCCGGAGCTCGTCGCCGAGCACAACCTCACGCGGGAGGAGTACGACCGGATCCTCCGCATCCTCGGGCGGGAGCCCAATCACGTCGAGCTCGGCATCTTCTCTGCCATGTGGAGCGAGCACTGCTCGTACAAGTCTTCGCGCCTGCATCTGAAGAAGTTGCCGACGGCGGGACCCCGCGTCCTCCAGGGGCCGGGGGAGAACGCGGGGATCGTCGACATCGGAGACGGGCTCGCCGTCGCCTTCAAGATGGAGTCTCACAACCACCCCTCCTACATCGAGCCCTACCAGGGCGCCGCGACGGGCGTCGGCGGCATCCTGCGCGACATCTTCACGATGGGGGCGAGGCCGATCGCGTCCCTCAATTCTCTGCGCTTTGGAGCGCTCGACGCGCCGCGCATGAAGCACCTGGTCGACGGCGTCGTTCGGGGGATCGCCGGATACGGAAACTGCATCGGGATCCCCACGGTCGGCGGCGAGACGACCTTCCACGCCGGCTACAACGGCAACATCCTCGTCAACGTCTTCAACGCCGGGATCGTCGCCTCCGATCGCATCTTCCGCGGGGTCGCCTCCGGCGCCGGAAACCCCGTGGTGTACGTGGGGTCCAAGACGGGGCGGGACGGCATCCACGGCGCGACGATGGCGTCCGAGGAGTTCGCGGGAGACGAGACGAAGCAGAAGCGGCCGAACGTCCAGGTCGGGGACCCGTTCACCGAGAAGCTCCTGCTCGAGGCCTGCCTGGAGCTCTTCGCGACGGACGCCGTCGTCGGCATCCAGGACATGGGAGCCGCGGGCCTGACCTCCTCGACGTTCGAGATGGCCGGCCGGGCCGGAAGCG
Source organism: Acidobacteriota bacterium (assembly GCA_030948185.1). Classification (GTDB taxonomy): domain Bacteria; phylum Acidobacteriota; class Thermoanaerobaculia; order UBA5066; family Gp7-AA6; genus JALYUA01. The sequence goes on along the minus strand of JALZAT010000063.1, from coordinate 4,515 downwards.
GGGTGGAAATCGACCTCTCCCGGGTTCCGATCCGAGAAACGGAGATGACGCCCTACGAGATCATGCTGTCGGAGTCGCAGGAGCGCATGCTCCTCGTCTGCCGGCGGGACCGGCTTCCGCAGGTGCTCTCGATCTTTCGCAAGTGGGAGCTCGACGCGGTCGAGATCGGCCGCGTCACCGGCTCCGGGCGCGTCGTGCTGTTCTTCGAGGGAGAGAAGGTGGCCGACCTGCCGGCCGCCCCTCTCGCGGACGACGCCCCTCTCTACGACCGCCCCCGCCGCCGGCCGCCGGCCCCGCCCGCGTCCCGCTGGACCGGCGAGCCCGAGCCGGAGAGCTACGGCGAGTGCCTCCGGGCGATCCTCGTGTCGCCGAACGTTTCGGAGAAGGGCTGGATCTGGACTCAGTACGACCACATGGTGGGCACCAACACGGTGGAGCGTCCCGGCGGAGACGCCGCCGTGGTGCGCGTGAAGGGGACGGGCAAGGGCCTTGCGATGAAATCGGACGTCAACCCTTTCTTCTGCGCGCTCGATCCGTATCGCGGCGGCGCGATCGCGGTCGCCGAGGCCGCACGGTCGATCGCGTGCGTGGGGGCCCGGGCGATCGGCGTGACGGACTGCCTGAATTTCGGCAACCCGGAAAAGCCCGAGGTGATGTGGCAGTTCGAGGAGGCCGTGCGAGGAATCTCGGATGCGTGCCGTGCGCTCGGGATCCCCGTCGTCTCGGGAAACGTCTCCTTCTACAACGAGACGGACGGGCGAGCCATCCCGCCCACTCCGACCGTCGGGATCGTCGGCCTGCTCGAGGACGTGGAGAAACGGGTGCGCCTGCCGTTCCGCGCGCCCGCCGATCGGATCGCGCTGCTCGGCGCGACCCGCGATGAGCTGGGAGGCAGCGAGTTTTTGAGGTCCTGGCGGCGCCGCGACGAGGGGCCATGCCCGGAGGTCGACCTCGACGCGGAGCGGCGGCTCTCGGGCCTTCTCGCGGATCTCGCGGAGGCGGGCCGGCTCGCATCCGCCCACGACCTCGCGGACGGGGGCCTCGCCGTCGCCCTCGCCGAATGCGCCATGCAGTCGGGGCACGGCGCCGCGATCGAAATGGACGACGCGCTGCGCACGTCGGCCCTTCTCTTCGGAGAGAGCACGGGCCGCGCCCTGATCTCGTTTTCGCCGGCGGAGGAGGAGGCGGTCCGCGAGGCGTCGGGGAACGCGTCCGTCCCCTTCGCCCTGATCGGCCGGGTCGCCGGCGCGAGGCTCGTGCTGCGGCAGCAGGGCCGCGTGGTGCTGGACGAGGACGTGAACGAGCTGGCGGATCTCTGGCGCCACGCCTTCCGCCGCGCGATCGAGTCGGCGGACCTGTTTTAGGCTGCGGCGGTCGCTTCGCGACCAGGCAGCCAAAAGACCGCTTCGCTTAGAACGGAGAGCTCTTCACGGGCCTGGGCTTTCGCAAGGCAATCGACGCTCCTCGGGGAGCGGGATACTCGACACTCTCCAGGAAGAGTCCGGACGGCGGCGCCGTCCACTCGGCTGTGGCGCCGGGAGTCCTGGCGCGCAAGAGAGCCGCAAGATCCTCCGGCGAAAGGTTGCCGCGGCCGACCTCGACCAGCGTGCCGACGATCCGGCGCACCATCTTCCACAGGAAGTGGGACGCTGAGATCCGGTAACGAAACTCCATCTCGCCGGTTTCGAAATCGCTCCGAGCGACGGCGACGACCGCCGACTCCCGCCCCTCCGGGTTCTCGCAGAAGGCGGCGAAGTCGTGCCCTCCCACGAGGCGCGCGGCCCCGTCGGACATCGTCTTCGCGTCCAGCCGGTCTTTGACCCACCACACGAGCCGCTTGTCGAACGCGGTCCGGCGCCGGGAGATCCGGTACAGGTACGTCCGCGAGACGGCGTCGTGCCGCGCGTGAAAGTCCGAGGGTGCGAGCTCGACGGCGAGCACGTTCACGTCGAAGGGGAGGCGGTCGTTCAGGCCGTACTCGATCTCCCGCGGCGTCAGGGTCTTCTTCGCGCGCAGATGAGCGACCTGCGCGAGGGCATGGACCCCCGAGTCGGTCCGGCCGGCCCCTCCCACCGCCGCGTCTTCACCGAGGAGCTCTCGCGCCGCGCGGATCAGGGTCCCCTGGACGGTGCGGTCCGCGTTCTTCTGGGATTGCCAGCCGTGGTACCGGGTCCCCTCGTACTCGACCGTCAGCTTCCACGTGGGCATCTCGGAAGACTCTAGCCGCGATTCAAAAAAAAGGCCGGGCCCTCGCGAAAGAGGCCCGGCCGAGCGAGGAGCTGTTTTTCGTCAGCGATTCTTGACTTGCAGCTCGTTGTTGACGCGCACGACGCCGTCGACGCTGCGCGCGACTTCCGCCGCAAGCATCTTCTGGTCGGGGTTGTCGACCTGACCGGCGAGCGTCACGATGCCGTTGGTGGAATTGACTTCGATGTTCGTCAACGTCGAAAGCTTGACGTCGGCGGCGAGCTTGGCCTTGACGGCCGTCTTGATGGCGGCGTCATCGATCTGCCGGCCCGGGCTCGTGGTCGTCTTGCACCCCGCGACGAGCGACGCCAGCATGACGAGAGCCACGATACCCGCGACGCCCCGTAAACGTTTCACCATGACCGTCCTCCTTAGTTTCTCAAATCCGGGCGTTGCGCCCGGGTGAATACTCGACGAACGGCATGCCCTGGGGGCCGCGCATCTCAGAGAAGCCAAAAGCACGCGGCGTGCCAAGGCAACATCAACCAGAACGCTAGAATCGCCGCCTTCTGCCGGAAAAGCGTCCGGGCGGAGCGGGGAGGTGCGGTTGGGCTGTCTCGTCCGAACGATCGGGTTCGTGCTGGTCGTCATTGCGGTGGCCATCGGGGCCCGGCGGTTGCTCGAGCCCGACGACGTCTCGATCCCGCCGCTCGGATCGGGAATGCGAGACACCGTCGTCGACGGCGTTCGCTGGCGATCGCGCGAGGTGCCTGGAGAATCGCGCGAGCCGGTCGTCTACGTTCACGGATGGCTCTCCTCGTCCTCGACGTTCAAGCGGATCCTCTCGAAGGCGTCCGCGGGCCGGCCCGCGATCGCCGTGGACATGCCGGGACACGGGTTTTCGGATCGCCCCTGGCCGTACGACTACACGGTGGGAGGGCAGGCCGAGCACCTGCTGCGATACCTGGACGCGCGCGGAATCGGACGCTTCGTGCTCGCCGGCAGCTCGCTCGGAGGGACGGTCTGCCAGATGATCGCGGCCGCGCAGCCGAAGCGAGTGGCCGGGCTCGTGCTTACCGACTCCGCCTGGCCGCAGATGCGGATCCCGATTCCCTTCCGCATGCTCCGGACGCCCGTGCTCGGCGAAATCGAGCTCGAGCTTCTTTCCCGCCCGGTGTTCGGCCTGACGCTGCGGCACAGCCAGTATGCGCGCGCCTCGCGTGTCACCGAGGAGACCGTCGACGACTGGTCGGTCCCGCTGCGTGTGCGGGGAACGCGGCGCGCGGCCCTCGAGGCGATCCGCACGAACCCTCGCGGCACGGAGGGAATCACGAAGCGCATCGTCGCGCCCACGCTCGTTCTCTGGGGTCGGGAAGACAAGCTCCTTCCCGCCTCCGAGGGCCTCGCGCTCTCGTCCGCGATTTCCAACGCGCGGTTTGTCGTTCTGCCCGGCACGGGGCACCTTCCGCAGGAGGAGACCCCCGAGGAGTTCTCGCGTGCCGTGTCCGAGTTCCTCCGCGGGCTTCCCTCGGTTCCACCGGCGCCCCGGTGAACGGCGCGCCTGATGCCGGCCTGCTGCTCTACGGCGCCAACGGCTATACGGGCCGTCTGATCCTCGAAGCGGCCCTCGACGCAGGGCTCAAGCCCGCGATCGCGGGAAGGCGGAGAGAGCCGATCGAGGCACTGGCTCGCGAAAAGGACCTCTCGTATCGCGTCTTTGACTGGTCCGATCCGCCGGCCGCTTCGCGCGAGCTCGAAGGATTCAGAGTCCTTCTGCTCGCGGCAGGACCGTTCTCGCGCACGAGCGCGGCGGCGCTCGACGCGTGCCTGGCCTCGAAGACCGCCTACCTCGACATCACGGGAGAGGTCGCGGTGTTCGAAGCCCTCTTCGCTCGCGACGCCGAAGCGAAGGCGGCCGGCATCGCCGTTCTCCCGGGCGTCGGATTCGACGTGGTCCCCTCCGATTGCCTCGCGGCGCTGCTGGCGAGGGAGCTTCCCCGCGCTGTGCGGCTCGCGCTCGCGTTTCGGGGCTTCCGGACGTCGCCCGGAACGGCGAAGACGATGCTCGAAGGAGCCGGGCAAGGTTCGCTCGTGCGCGAGTCCGGCCGGCTGCGGCGTGTTCCCAGGGCATGGAAAACGCGCGAGGTGCCCTTCCGCGACCGAACGCGGCTCGCGATGACGATCCCCTGGGGTGATCTCGCGACGGCGTGGCGGTCGACGGGGATCCCGAACGTCGAGACCTACGCGGCCGCTTCACCGCGAGCCATCGCCACCGCCCGCCGGTTCGGCCGTTTCGCCGGGGTCCTCCGCCTCGGCCCCGTGCGCCGC
>JALZAT010000112.1 GCA_030948185.1 Acidobacteriota bacterium | reverse complement strand
CGCCGGGGGCGGGCGCAGCGACCGGAGAGAAAGGGGCGAAATCAGCTGTCGATCTTCACCAGGGCAAAAAAGGAGACCCCCTTGGCCTGCGGCCTCAAAACGTAGAGCCGCAGGTAGTCCCCCTTGGCCGTGTTCTTGACGATCTTCCCGAAGTCGTCGCTCGAGCCGACGGGCCGCCCGTTGACCGACGTGATCACGTCGCCCTCGCGAAGCCCCGCATCGGCGGCCGGGGAGACTTCCTTGACGTGCTGGACGTACAGGCCGTCGGCGCTCGATTCGAGGCCCGCCATCCGCCGGATGTCCGGCGTCAGAGGCTGCACCGAGATCCCGATCTTCCCGCGGGACTCGTCGCCACCCCGGGCGCCCTTCTCCGAATCGGCCGCCTGGTCGACGCCCCGCTCCGCCAGACTGACGGTGAACGGCATCTCCTTCCCGTCGCGAATGACGGTCAGCTTGACCTTCGTTCCCGGCGACTTGGCCGAGACGTAGCCGATCAGGTCGCGGGTCTCCTTGACCGGCACGCCGTCGACGCGGATCACGGTGTCGCCGGGCTTCAACCCCGCGCGGTCGGCCGGATCTCCCGGCTGCACCGACTCGACGAAAGCTCCCTCCGAGTTCCTGAGCTTGAAGGCGGAGGCGTGGTCCTCGTCGATGTTGCGGATGTTGATCCCGAGATAGCCGCGCGTGACCTTACCCTTGTCGCGCAGTTGCGGAAGAACTTGCTTCAGGGTGTTGATCGGAACCGCGAACCCGATGTTCTGCGCCGGACGGAACATCGCGGTGTTGATCCCGACGACCTCGCCGGCGACGTTGATGAGCGGACCGCCGGAGTTGCCGAAGTTGATCGCCGCGTCGGTCTGGATGAAATTCTCGAACGACCTTGTCGCGGCGTCGGCGGTCAGCCCGGAGCGCTCCTTGGCGGAAACGACGCCGACGGTGACGGTCTTGTCGAAGGTGAGCGGGTCGCCGATGGCCATGACCCACTCGCCGACGCGAAGCTTGTCGGAATCGCCGAGAGGAATGGGCGTCAGGCGGCGCTTGGGGTCGATCTTGAGCAGCGCGAGGTCCGTCGCCGGATCGCGGCCGATGATCTTCGCCGTGTACCGCTCCTTCTGAAGCCGGACCTCGACCTTGTCGGCATTTTCGACGACGTGGTTGTTGGTCACCACGTAGCCGTCTTCGGAAATCACGAAACCGGTGCCGCCCTGGACTTCCTTGTGCTCTTCGTCGTCTCCGCCTCGCGGCTGACTGCGCCGGGGGCCGAAGAAGAACTCGAAAGGATCGTTGCCGCCCTCGCCCCCTCCGAAGGGGCTGTTGTTGCGGCGACCGGCGCCCTTGACGATGTCGGTCGAAGTGATCGACACCACAGAGGGCATCGTCTCGTCGGCGATATCGGCAAAGGAGGGAAGGCTCAGGCTCGCGGTGCGGACGCGCCCGGCGGGCGCCTCCCGCTGCGCTTCCGAGCGCGGAGTCACATTGACCGATCCCGCAACGACCATCCCGAAAACGACGGCGGCGGCGATCAGAACGGAGAAGGACAAAGCTCGCTTGGTGGACTTCTGCATACCAGTCATTTCTCCTCAGATCCCCGGCACCGGCCGGGGTCGTACGGCGCAACACCGCGCCCGGATTTCGAATTCCAGTTTCGCACCGCCGGGGCGCGTCCCGTCAAGACCGCACACGAGCGAGCCGCTCCCGCTCGACGAGGATGCACCGGTCCATCGCCACCGGGATTCCCGCCGCTTCGAGCCGCTCCGCCGCCGCGCGGTCCACGACGCCCTGCTGCATGAAGAAGAAACCCGCTCCGCGCCGGATCGCCTGGTCGGCGATCGGGCCGACTTCGGAAGAGCGCCGGAACACGTCGACGATGTCGATGCGGACCCCGGGAGGGATCGCCTCGATCGAGGGATAGCAGGGCTCCCCGAGGAGCTCCCGGTGGCCCGGGTTGACGGGAACGACGCGGTATCCGCTCTCCTGCAGGTAGCGGGAGATCGAGTTCGAAGGGCGAGCCGGATTGGGCGAGCATCCGACGACGGCGATGGTCTTCGCCGATTCGATCGCCTCGCGAATCCGCGACGCCTCGTTCAATGGTCTCCTCCCTGGCCTGCATCCTTCCCGGGACGCATATTGTAGAAAAAGGTTACGGTAATCCCTTCCTTGGTCTTGCCCGGGACCTGCTGGATCAGGTCCTTCGGCAGCGGGCGGAACGGGTTCGACTTCACGATCGCCTGCATCGCCGCGAAGTCGAAGGGCGGGATTCCGGAGCCGGCGACGATCGTCGCGCCTTCGACGCTGCCGTCCAGACGGATCGCGAAATGGATCGTGAGTTTTCCCTTCCAGCCGAGCTCCGCGAGCTTGGGAACGTCCCAGTGCAGTTTGATTCGCCGAACCATTTCGTCCGCGTAGGGGCCCCAGTCGTACCAGCTCGTCTCGAAGGAGAGCGGCCCCGAGTCGACGAACCCCCCTTCGGGATTGGGGAACCCGGCACCGCCCTGCCCCGGCACGCCGACTCCCTTGGCCGCCTCGCGGATCGCCTGATCGAGGTTCGCGAGCTTGCCGGATTCGGAGGGAGCGGAGGGCGCGCCCGCCGGCTGTCGGAAGACGTTTTCTCCTTGTGGCTGTTGCGCCGACTTATCCGGAGGAGGCGCGACCTGGCCCTGGCGCGACTCTCCCCGCTGCTGCGACGAGGCGGGCGGGGGCTGCGACGACGCGATCGCTCCCGATCCCGGCGCAAGGCCTTCGCGCCCGGGCCGCAGCGGAACGAACGGAGTCTCGGAGCGGGGCCGCGCCGGGTCTCCGCCGCCCGCGCGGCGGTTGCGGTCGGAGAACTCGCGCGCATTTCGGCTCTCGCGCTCCGGCCCGGGAGCGGAGCGGAACACGATCGGGAACGGCTCGTCGATCTTCGACGCGTTCGGGGTGAAGGTCGGAAAGAGGCTCTTTCCGGAGGAGGAACCGAACGGCACGTAGAGAAGGAGGAGAAAGAAAACGATGTGCGCCGCGAGGGAGATCAGGATCCCCCGCTCGACGGGAAATCCCTGGTCCGACTTGCGTTCGAGATCGAAAAGCTCGCGGGGAGCCTCGGGAGCCGGTTCTTCGCTTCGCCTGCGGCTCTTGAATTCCGGCGGCGCCGGTCCGGGACGCGCCCCGTTCCGGACGCGGGAAGGGGGCGAAGGCGGCTGGGCGGAGGCAGGGGCAGGGGCAGACGCCCCGGCCAGTCCGAGGAAGGACCGCGTGATCGGCGGTTCCCCGCGCTCGTCCTCGGGCTCCTGGAGGCCGAGCACCGAGTGGCTCCCCGGCTCCGCCCGGTCCCGCTTTCGCTCGAGGTCAAACAACAGTTTTCCGCCTTGGGGGAGGGATCCCCTGATCCTCTAACGTGTCCCGGACCGCCGGGATTTCTCCTCCGGGAGCTTTTCCGCCCTGACAGGCCCCGGCGCCCGCGTCGTCGTACAGTTTGCGCCATGTCGAGCGCGAAAACGGAGCAATCCGAATCGGGGCGACGAATCGCATCGGTCACCCACGTGGCTATGCTCGCCTCGATCGGGCTCTATGCCGGGCTTCTCTGCCTCGCCCGGCCCGCAGCGCTCGAGGGTCCCGGGCGGCCCCAGCTCTCCTCGATCCTCCTCGCGGTCGGCCTCGCGGAATACGCCGGGGCCACCCTCCTCGGACGGCGTCTTCTCATGGCGGCGGCGGGCCGGCCGGGCGCTGCCGACCGGGTTCGGCGGTATTTCTTGATCCGCTTCGCCGCCGCGGAGGCGATTGCGGTCTTCGGGCTCGTTGCCGGCTTCAAGGGCGCTCCGGCCGCGGATTCGGCGATTCTGTTCGCGATTTCCGCCGTGGCCCTGATCGCCGCGGCTCCCACGAGGCGGGCCTGGGCGTCCGCGTGGCGCTCGACGGGCGGCTGATCCGGGCCTCCGGTTGCCCCGTTCCCCCGCCTTCTGATAAAACCCGCTTCTGATAAAAGATGTCCCGGCTGTGAACGCGGGCGAAGGCCCGCTTTTTTATTCGAATGAAAGTGAGCGAAAAAACGGTCCAGGAGGTCGCCTCGATCGCCTCGGAGAAGGGCTGCCGGCTCCTCGCCCTCGAGGACGCCGGAGCGGGCCGTTTTTCGGTCCTTCGGGTGATCCTCGAGCGAGCCAACGGCGACCCCGTCACGGTCGAGGACTGCGAGTCGGTCTCACGGGAAGTTTCCGAGCTTCTCGACCGTTCTGACGAGATCCCCCACCGGTACACCCTGGAGGTTTCTTCCGCGGGGCTCGACCGCAGGCTCTACTCGCTCGACGACGCGATGCGGTTCGTCGGACGGCGGGTCGCCGTCAAGTCACAGAAGCCGGTCGACCCGGAGTATCTCGGCGACGCGCGCGGCGCGCTTTCGCCGGCGCGCAACTTCTCCGGTCGGCTTGACTCGGTCGAGGGGGACCGGCTCAGAGTCGTTGATGACGCAGGACGCAGAATTTATAATGTCCGTTTCGGCGATATTCGCTCGGCGAGGCTGGACCATGAGTGGCCCGAGCGCCGTTAGGGGCAGGGAGAGAGCGGTTCCAAGATGATTATTGATCCGTCGGTCATCCGACAGGTTTCGCGGGAGAAGGACATCGATCCGGAGAAGATGTTCGGCGCCCTCGAAGAGGCGATGTCTTCCGCCGCGCGGAAGTTCTACCACGACAAGGCCGTGGTCACGTCGATCGATCGCAAGACGGGTGAGATGACCGCGTACTCGCGCCGCACCGTCGTCGGGGAGCTCGACACCGAATCCGAGGAGCCGCCGCCGCAGATCCTCTTAGACGAGGCCAATGAGCTCGTGAAGAAGCTCGGGACGAAGGGCGACGTCCGCGTCCTGCGGCCCGCGGGCGAGGGCGAGCCTCCGAACGAGGTCTCCGAGGTCGCTCTCGGCGACGAGATCCGCCAGTACCGCGAACCCGTCGGCCTCGGCCGCATCGCCGCGCAGACAGCGAAGCAGGTCCTTTACCAGAAGGTCCGGGAGGCGGAGCGCGACAACATCTACAACGAGTTCTTCCCGAAGCTCGGGGAGCTCATGAGCGGAACGGTGAAGCGGTTCGAGCGCGGCGACATGATCGTCGACCTCGGCAAGACGGAGGCGATCATCCCGCGCGACCAGCAGTCGCGCGCGGAGCGCTACGGGCAGGGGGAGCGTATCCGGTCGATTCTGTACGACGTCCACAAGAACCCCAAGGGACCGCAGCTCGTGCTCTCGCGCACGGATCCGCGCCTGTTGATCCGGCTGTTCGAGATGGAAGTCCCGGAGATCTACGACGGAACGGTCGTGATCAAGGGAGCCGTCCGCCAGCCCGGCGAGCGCGCCAAGGTGGCGGTGCGCTCCCGCGAGAGGGACGTCGATCCCGTCGGCGCCTGCGTCGGCATGCGGGGCAGCCGTGTTCAGTCGATCATGCGCGAGCTTCACGGAGAGAAAATCGACGTGATCCTCTACTCCGAGGACCTGATCACGTTCGCGCAGAACGCGCTCGCGCCCGCGAAGATCACGCGCGTTTCACCGATTCATCACGAAGATGGCGCGATGAGCCTCGACTGCGTGGTCGAGGACGACCAGCTGTCGCTCGCAATCGGCAAGAAGGGCCAGAACGTCCGGCTCGCCTCCGCTCTCATCGGAATGAAGATCGAGATCAAGGGTGAGAGCGAGGTCAAGGGAGAGGTCGCCGAAGCGCTTTCCCGGATGCTCCAGGCCTCCCGCCGCCGTTCGACTCCGCTGACGGACGTCGAGGGGATCGGCGAGAAGACGGCGGGCAAGCTCGCGGAGGCCGGGATCTCGACGGTCGGAGACGTCCTCGACAAGACGGCCGAGGAGCTTGCGGAGATCCCGGGGCTCGGCGGCAAGACGGCGGAGAAGATCCTCGAAGCGGCGCGGTCGTTCGACTCGCGACCGGAGCCCGAGGAAGGCGACGAGGCGGAAGAGGAAGCGCAGGACGAGGACGAAAACATTTCGGAGACGGCGGAAGAAACCACCGTCGGGGAGTAGTCGAGCAGGTATGGGAAAGATCCGAGTCGAGGAACTGGCCGCGCAGATGGGGATCGGCAGCAAGGAAGTGCTCTTCCTTCTGCAGTCGATCGGCGTGGACGTGAAATCCCCTCAGGCGGCGCTCGACGAATCGACCGTTCTGGCGATCCTTCAGGGCAAAACTCATGCGCCGAAGCAACTGATCGTGCGCGATACCGAAGCGCGCGCGCCGCGCCCGCAGAAGAGCGCGCTCTCGCGAATCAAGATCATCGAGAAGCCGCCCGGCAAGGCCGACGATCTCGAGCCGGAGCCCGTCCCGGCGTCCGCAACACCCGCCGCAAAGCGCGAAAAGCCGTCCCGCGCCGCCGTTCCCGCCGAGCCCGCACGCACGGCGGTCGTGCCGGAGGAGGAGCCGGAGCCTGCGCGCGAAGCTCCCGCTCCCGCGTCTGCCGGTTCATCCGCAGCGCCTCCGGCGGCCTCGGCGGCTGGCTCCCCTCCGGCTTCGCCGGCGTCCGCATCTCCCGGATCCTCTGCGGCCGGGG
>JALZAT010000003.1 GCA_030948185.1 Acidobacteriota bacterium | reverse complement strand
CCGCTGCGGTATCCGCCTCCGCGATCTTGGCGGCGGCCTGCTCGCGCAGCTGCTGCGCCTCGACCCGGCCGCCGTCCAAGGCGAGCGCGTCGTCGGCCTTCTTCCGCGCGTCTTCGTATTTGCCGGCCGCGAAGGCCGCCTGAGCCTCCCCCATCGCCTTGTCGGCGTCTTCGCCCTTCTTCTTGGCCTCTTCCTTGCCCGTCAGCGCGTTTTCCGCCATCTGCGCGTATTTCCGTGCCTCGTCGTTGTTCGGGCTGCGGGCGAGCACCTTGCGCGACAGCGCGAGGCTTTCGTCGTAGCGGCCGTCCGTGAAGAGCTTCTTGGCGGTTTCGAGGGTCCGCTTTCTTTCCTTCGTCTCGCCGGCCAGCACCGGATCCACGGCCGCCGTCGGCCGCGAGACCATCGCCTTGCGAACAAAAAGTCCGCCGACGATGATCGCGAAGAAGAGGACGACGCCTCCGATGACCCGCCAGACCCAGAGCGGATTCACCTCGGACTTCGAGAGCTTCTTCCAGTCTTGCGTCTTCAAGCGGCTCTGGAGCTCCGCGACCTTCGGCCCCCACGTGCTCCAGACGGGCGGCTTCTTCCCCCTGCTCGAATCGAGGGGTACGACACGGACCTTCTGCGGAGGAGGCGGAGGGGGAGTCGCCGCGGGCGCGGCCGGGCCCGCTTTCTTCGCGGCCCGCCCCGAGCTGCGCCGCGTCGGCTCAGCGGACGATGCCGCCGCAACCGTCGCGGCGCCCGCGCCCGCCTCGATGGCAGGGACGGGCCCCGGTCCCTCGGGCATGGGCGTCGCGGGAACCGGTGCCTGCGCGGCGTCGTAAGGCGCGGGCGCCAGGCCCGCGTCCGGCGTGGCTCGCCGATCCGGAGCCGTCGCCCGTCCCGACGCGGTCGCCGACGCGAGGGTGGCGGCCGGCGATTCCGGTTGTGTCCTCAACGCCTGCGTGGCTTCGCTGTTGCGCAGCGGGGGCACGACTTCGGTCGTTCGGGGAGGGGGCGCGTTCGGGTCCGCTCCGTTCTGGCGCGCCTGCTCCTCGAGCACGAGCTGGTCCATGTTGGCCAGTCTCAACGTCGGCATGAATTCGGCCTGGGAGACGATCGTGCCGAGGTCCTGGAGCGCCCGCTGCTCCTCGAGGTGTGCTCGGAGCTGATGCAGCGCAAGCGCGAAATCTTTGCCGCGCTGGTAGCGGTTCCATGGGTCTTTCGCCATCGCCCGCGCCACGATCGGATTGAATTCCGTGGGGACTTCGCTCGAAAGCTCCGCGGGCGGCGTGAAGTCCTCGTGGACGATCTTGTAAGAGATCGCCGTCAGGTTCTCGCCGACGAAAGGCTTCCGGTGGGTGAGGAGCTCGTACAGAACGACTCCCAGCGAGAAGATGTCGCTACGGCCGTCCACCGGCGCGCCGGAGACCTGCTCGGGCGACATGTAGTTGGGCGTGCCCAGGAACTGCCCCGTCGTGGTCAGGTTTGACGACGCGACCTTGGCGATGCCGAAGTCGGTGATCTTCACTTTCTCATCGGTCGTGATGATGATGTTCGCCGGCTTGATGTCGCGGTGGATGATTCCCTTGCGGTGCGCATAGTCGATCGCTTCGGCGACCTGGGCGATCATCTCGGCGACCTGGTCGTAGGAGAAGTTCGCCCTCTCGTTCAAGAGCGACTTCAGGTTCTTTCCCTCGATGTACTCCATCGCGATGAACGAGGTCTGCGTGTCCGGGTCCTCGCCGATGTCGTGGATCGTGACGATGTGAGGATGGGAGAGGATGCCCGCGGTCTGCGCCTCGCGAACGAACCGTTCGCGGAACTCGCGCGATTCGGAGTCGTCGTCGCCCATGCTCGACGCGCGAATCGTCTTGATGGCGACCATCCGCCCGATCACGGGGTCCTTTGCGAGGTAGACGATTCCCATCGCGCCCTTACCGAGCTCGCTCAGCACCTCATAGCGCCCGAGCTTGCTCAGCCGGGCCGCGATCCCCTTTTCACCCATTCGACGGTGAGTGTTCCTTTCCGCCTAGACGGAATCGTGCCGACGCGTTAGACCGATGCGACAGATCGTCGAATTCTAGCTGCGGAGGCTGGGGGGGTCAATCTTTGCGCGAGATGGCTCGCGCTTCCCTGACCTTGCGCCACCAGGCGGGCATCAGCCCGATCGCAACGCCCGCCAGCACGAGAAGCGCGACTGCCATGACGAAAGCGAGCCCGATCGCGACGCACGAGAGCGCCGTCATCATTGCCGGACGCACCGACCGCGAACCCGCAATCGGCTCCCGAACCGCATCCCGCCTCCTCCGAGCGGGCCGCAAAGGCGCCCCGCGGCCCCCGGCGAATCCCGGTCGCCCGGTGAATATAATCCCGGCACATGAAAATCTTTTCCGCTCCCGAGCTGCGAAACATCGCCGTTCTTGGCCACAACACGGTCGGAAAAACGACGCTCGTCGCGGGTCTCCTGCACGCCGCGGGGGCGACGACGCGAGCGGGCCGTATCGAGGAGGGCACCTGCCCGACGGACTTCGACGGCGAAGAGGTCGAGCGCAAGATCTCCATCAACCTGTCCGTCGCGCACGCGATCCACCGGGACGTGCGGATCAACTTTCTCGACGCCCCCGGCTACGGGATCTTCTCTCCCGAGGCCCGCTCGGCAGCGGCCGCGGCCGACGGGGCCTTGATCGTCCTCGACGCGGTTTCCGGAGTAGAGGTCCAGACCGAGAAGGCGTGGAAGTTCGCCGCCGAGTTCAATCGGCCCGTCCTCTTCGTCATCAATCGGATGGACCGGGAGCGCGCCTCGTTCGAGAGAGTCATGGACGCGCTCCAGAAGCGTTTCGGGCGCGGCGTCGTCTCGCTCCAGATTCCCGTCGGAGAGGAGCGGGCGTTCCGCGGGACTGTGGACCTCGTGCGCATGGAGTCGCACCTCCACGAAGGCGGAAAGCGGGTGGACGGGGCCATCCCGGCGGAGCTCCTCGAGAGAGCGAAAGAGGAGCACGAGAAGCTCGTCGAGCTCGTCGCTGAAGGCGAGGACGGGCTCATGGAGAAATTCTTCGCGCAGGGGACCCTCGACCCGTCCGACCTGCTCCCGGGCCTCAAGAGCGAGGTCGCCGAACGGAAGATCTACCCGGTCCTGTGCGCGTCCTCCTCGCTCGGCATCGGGGTGTTGCGGATTCTGGATGCCTGCGTCGCGATCCTGCCGTCTCCAGAAGGCGGGACCGTCGAGGCGGCGGGGAAGGACGGAAAGCCGGCAAAGATCTTCACGAACGAGAAGGACCCGGCGGTGGCGCAGATCATCAAGACGGTGTCGGACCCCTTCGCCGGCCGAATCTCGTACCTTCGGATCCGGTCCGGTCACTTTCAGTCCGATGGCACGTACTTCAACGCGACCCGGGGCATTCCCGAACGGTTCTCCGGCCTCTTTCTGCCGCAGGGCAAGGAGCACGTCAATATTGCGGAGGCCAAGGCCGGAGACATCGTTGCCGTCGCGAAGCTGAAGGAATCCACGACCGGCGACACGCTCACGACCAAGGAGCACCCGGTCGTGATCCCGAAGCTCGCCGTCCCCGAGGCGTCCATCGCCTACGCGATCGAGCCCAAGGCGAAGGGCGACGAGGACAAGATCTCGACGGCGCTCCACAAGCTGATCGAGGAAGACCCGTCGCTCCACTTCCAGCGGGACGACGAGACCAAGGAGTTCCACCTCTCGGGCGCCTCCCAGCTCCACGTCGAGATCGCGGTGGCGCGGCTGAAGAAACGGTACGGCGTCGAGGTCATCCTCCACCCGCCCAAGGTCCCGTATCGCGAAACGATCAAGGGCAAGGCGGACGCCCACGGCCGCCACAAGAAACAGTCGGGCGGCCACGGGCAGTTCGCCGACTGCAAGATCAGGGTTGAGCCCCTGCCGCGCGGGGGCGAATTCGAGTTCGTCGACGACATCTACGGCGGATCGATCCCCCGCAACTTCATCCCCGCCGTCGAGAAGGGCATCCAGGAGGCGCGGCGCAAGGGTTTCCTCGCCGGCTTTCCGATGGTCGACTTCCGCGTGACTCTCTACGACGGGCAGTACCACGACGTGGACTCGTCCGAGCTCGCGTTCAAGATCGCGGGGGCCCTGGCGTACCGGGAGGCGATGGAGAAGGCCCGGCCGACGCTGCTCGAGCCCGTCATGAACGTCGAGATCTCGACGCCCAACGATTACGTCGGCGACCTGATGGGCGACCTCTCCTCCCGGCGCGGCCACGTCCAGGGGATGGAATCCGAGTCGGAGGACACGGTCATCAAGGCGCAGGTCCCGATGTCCGAGATGCTGACCTACGGAGCCACCTTGAGATCGATCACCCAGGGGCGCGGCACCTTTCACATGGAGTTCTCGCACTACGCCGAGGTCCCGCACGCCTCGCAGGAGAAGATCATCAACCAGTTCAAGGCCGATAAAGCGGCGGCGGAAAGCGGCTAGTCCAACCTTGTCATCCTGAGGAGCGCAGCGACGAAGGATCTGCCCTGTCAATCGACCCGGGCGCCACGAAGGCACTGCAGTGACAGGGCAGATCCTTCGCTGCGCTCAGGATGACAAGAAAAGGGGCGGGGCGACAGAACGGCCGGGCCAAATCTTCTAACTAGAGGCCACCTCCCGCCTCTTCGTCCAGGAGCCAGAGAGCCGTCCCGCGCCGGGGGCGGACGCGGGCGGCGGGCAGGTCGCGCCAGCCTGGCAGACGTTTCAGGATCGTCGTCGCGGGATCACGCTTTTCGGCGCCCACCACGAGAAACACGACCCGGCGAGCGGCGTTTAAGAGCGGATAGGTCGCCGTCAGGCGCCATTCGCGCAACGTCGCAACCCAGTTGGCGGACACGGGCTGGTTTTTCTCCTCGAGCGCGCGCGTGCCGGGAAAGAGCGACGCCGTGTGGCCGTCCATTCCGAGGCCGAGGAACACGAAGTCGAAGGCGGGTCTTCCGCGCACACCTGCGAGCTCGCCCTCGAGCACGTGCCCGTACTCCGCGGCCGCTTCCTTCGGCGGCGCCTCCCCTTTCATTCGGAACACACGGCCGGCACGGATTCCGAGCGGCTCGAACAGGGTTTCCTTCGCCATCCGGTAATTCGAGCGGTCTGAGTCCGGCGGGACGCACCGCTCGTCTCCGAAGAAGAAGTGAACCCGTCCCCAATCGATGCCTCTGCGATAAGGCGCGCGCGCCAGCCGCGCGTGGACCGTGCGGGGAGTCGAGCCGCCCGAAAGTGCGACGCGGAACGCTCCCGAGCTCTCGATCGCGGCCCTCGCCGCAGCCTCGAACTGCCGCGCGGCCTCCTCTGCCAGCGCTTCCCCGCCGGGGAGGACGCGCGCCTCGAACTTCGACGGTCCTTCGGGAGGGAGACCGCCCGAGGGAGTCAGAGCGTTCGCCAGTGCCGCCCTTCGCTCTCGAGAAACCGGTCGGCGGATTCGGGACCCCAGGTGCCGGACGCGTAGTTCGGGAAGTCCGCGGGAGGGTTGGATTCCCACGCCTTCAGAATCGGGGTGACGACGCGCCACGCCTGCTCCACCTCGTCTCCGCGGGTAAAGAGCGTCTGGTCCCCGTGGGTGATGTCCAAGAGCAGCCGCTCGTATCCGCCCTGGATCGGAGCCCCGAGCTTGCTGTAGGGGAAATCCATGTAGACCGACTGGACCTGCATCACCGTGCCGGGGATCTTCGCCTCGAACTTCAGGGAGACACCTTCGTCCGGCTGGATGCGCAGGCGCAGCACGTTCGGCAGAAGGGTGCCGACCGCCTTGCTGAAAAGGGGGTGTGGGACGCGCTTGAACTCGATGGCGATCTCAGAGATGCGCTCCGCGAGCCGCTTTCCGGACCGGACGTAGAAGGGAACTCCGGCCCAGCGCCAGTTGTCGATCGCAAACTTCACCGCCGCGTACGTCGGCGTCGTCGACGCGGGGTCGACCTTTTCCTCCTCCCGGTAGCCGGGAGCCTTCTTGCCCTCGACCACGCCGGGTCCGTACTGCCCGCGCACGGCCCAGTCGCCGATGGCGTCCTCGGGAATCGGGCGGATCGACTGGAGCACCTTGACCTTTTCGGCGCGCACCGCGTCAGCCTCGAAGGCGACCGGCGGCTCCATCGCCGTCAAACAGAGCAGCTGCAGCAGGTGGTTCTGGAACATGTCGCGGACCACGCCCGCGGACTCGTAGTAGCCGGCGCGATGCCCGACGCCGACCGTCTCCGCGACGGCGATCTGGACGTGGTCGACGTACCGGTTGTTCCAGAGGGGCTCGAACACGCCGTTCGCGAACCGCAGCACGAAGATGTTCTGAACGGTTTCTTTGCCGAGGTAGTGATCGATCCGATAGATCTGTCGCTCGCTGAAGACGGAGCGCAGCTCGGCGTTCAGCTGCTTGCCCGATTCGAGGTCGTGCCCGAACGGCTTTTCGACGACGACGCGCGCCCAGCCGTTCGTTGGCCGGGCGAGCGATTTCTCCCCGAGGTGGCCCACGATCATCGGGTCGGTCTCCGGCGGGGTCGCCAGGTAGAAGATCCGGTTGGCGGCCCCGCCGCGCTTGTTCTCGATCTCTCCCAGCGCCGCCGCGAGGCGGTCATACAGGGCGGGGTCTGCGAAATCGCCCGCGATGTACCGCACGGTCGGAGGCAGGTCCCCCGGGCGTCCCTGCGTTGGCGGCGTGAACTCGCGCGCGCCCCCGTCCAGGTAGGCGCGGAAATCCTGGTCCGTCATCGGAGAGCGGGCGCAGCCGATGATCGCGAAATCGGGCGAAACGGCGCCGTCGCGCAGGAGATGCGCGATCGCCGGCGCCAGAAGGCGGCGGGTGAGGTCGCCGGACGCGCCGAAGATCACGAGGGTGAAGGGCGGCCGGATCTCCTCTTCGGAGTGCGGTTCGCGGTCCGAGGCGGCCTCCGGCTCGATGCGGGGCGGGAAGGCGATCACGGCGCTCATGCTCTGCTCCTTCCCCTCATTTCAGGACCCCGGCGACGGCGCGGTCGAGCTCGGCAAGCCCCTCGGCGACGTCGGGACCCAGGTGAACGGTCGCGGCGCGGCGTCCCCGCGAGCGCAGCGCGGCGAGGTCTCCCGCGGCCTGCGCGGCAACGACCTCGCCGAAACCCCAGGGCCGGCCGGGGATGGGGACGCGCTCGCGCGGCTCGGCGGTGACCTGCAGAAACACCCCGCTCGGCGGCCCGCCCTTGTGAAATTGCCCGGTCGAGTGGAGAAACCGCGGCCCGAAACCGACTGTGGTCGCGACCCGCTTCGCGTCGCGGACACGCAGCCGCGTCTCCGTCAGGAGCAGCTCGTGCTCCTCCGTCGAGGGCACGTACGCCATCACCGCGAAATAGTCGCCAGGCCGGATCGAAGCGAGCAGATCCGAAAGCGCGCCCGTATCGATTCCGCCGGACGCCTTCGCTGCTCCGCCCCCCTCCAGGATCTCGTTTGTGCGGTCCTTCGCCTCCTGGACGTTCGGCTGGTCGAAGGGATTGATGCCGAGCACGCGGCCGGCGACCGCCGTCGCGAACTCCCACAGGAACATCTGGGCGCCGAGATCGATCCCCGCCTCGACGGAGTCGCGGGCGGCGGGATGGCCGCCGGACACGAGCCGGCCGAGGTGCTGCCACCCGTCCTCGTCGCCCTCGCGCCGCAGCGCGGCAAAGAAGCGGTCGCGGCCATAGTCCGACGGACCGCCGAGCGGCTCGCCCTCGACGGGGAGTATCCCCTTACCTTCCTTGCCGGTACTCTCCGCGACGAGCTGTTCGGTCCACATCCCGAAGCAGCCGACCGGAGGGCCGACGTCGAAGGTGAGCTTGTCCCGGCCCGCGAGCGCGAGGCTCGCGATCGCGGCGCCCAGGACGAGCCCGGGGTTGTCGCGCCCGGTCTTCCGGCACGCGGCCGCCGCTTCCCGAGCGCGCCGGAGCAGCCCTTCGACGTCGATGCCGGCGAGCGCCGCGGGAACGATCCCGAAGTTCGACAATGCCGAGTAGCGGCCCCCGATCCGCGGGTCGCCGGGGAAGATCCGGCGCACGCGCCGCCGGCCGGCCTCCTTCTCGAGTGCCGAGCCCGGATCGGTGACGACGACGAAGCGTTCGCCGGCCGACTCGCCGAGCTCCTTCTGCGCCTCGGCGTAGAAGAAATCGAAGAAGATGTTCGGTTCGAGGGTCGTTCCCGACTTCGAGGACACGACGTAGATCGTGCGCGACGCCGGCCCTCCGCGAAGAACGGCCAGGACGCTCGCGGGCTCCGTCGAGTCGAGAACCTCGAGGCGCGGAGCGCCGCGGGCCGGCGGGAACGAATCGGAAAAGACGAGCGGCGCGAGGCTCGATCCGCCCATGCCCAGAACGACTACCCGGTCGGCGCCGCGCGCGGCTTCCGCGGCAAACGCGCGGAGCGCGGGAACTCCCGCCTCCATCCGGTCGGCGATGGTGAGCCAGCCGAGAGCGTTCTCGATGGTGCGGCGGTGCGACTCCTCGCTCTTCCAGAACGAGGCGTCCTCCGCCCAGATGCGCTCGACCGCGCGCTCCTTCCCGAGGTGATCGAGAGCGTCTTCGAAGGCGGCGGCGGCGGCTCCCGATCCGAGCTCGAGCTTCAGGCGACCCCCACGGCTCTCTGCTTCTCGCCGAGCGTCTTCATCAGGGAGTCGTAAGAGTCGGAGAACTTGCGGATTCCCTCTTCCTCCAGGTCCCGGAAAATTTCGGCTTCGTCGATGCCGAGCTCCTCGAGTCCCCGAAATGCCGCCTTCGCACCTGGCAGGTCGTCCTCGATGCGGACCGTCGGGTCGCCGTGGTCCCGATAGGCCTCGAGCGTTTCGGGCGGCATCGTGTCGACGGTGTCGGGTGCGATCAGGGCCTCGACGTAATAGAGATCGGGGAGCGAAGGATCTTTCGTGGAAGTGGACGCCCAGAGGGGCTTCTGGCGCTTCACTCCCTTGCGGGCCAGCGCAGCGAAGCGCGCCCCGCCGAATGTCTCCTCGAAAGCGTGGAAAGCCAGCCGGGCGTTCGCGATCCCGAGCTTGGAGCGGAGCTCCTTCGCGAGGGTCCGGTCGCGCTCCGAGGGGGCGTCCTTCGCGCGCGCATCGAGCTTCTTGTTCGCCATGGTGTCCACCCGGCTCACGAAGAAGCTCGCGACGGAACGGACGGATTCGACGGGACTGCCTTCCGCAACCCGCGCCTCCATCGCCGCGATGTAGGCCTCCATCACCTCTCGGTAGCGGGCGACGGAGAAGAGGAGCGTGATGTTGATGTTGATTCCCTCCCGGAGGCATTGCCGGATCGCCGGAATCCCCTCCTTCGTCCCCGGGATTTTGACCATCACGTTGGGCCGGCCGCACGCCTTCCAAAGGCCGCGCGCCTCCCGGATCGTCCCCTCGGTGTCGAGCGCGAGGTGCGGGCCGACCTCGATCGAGACGAAACCGTCGTCCCCCTTCGTGCGGTCAAACACCGGGCGGAAGGCGTCGGCGGCCCCGGACACGTCCGCCACGGCCAGGCCTTCGAAGATCCGGAACGTGTCGCGCCCGTCGCCGGCCAGCCGGCGGATGTCTTCGTCGTAGAGTTCGGTCTCGGCGATTGCCTTCTGAAAGATGGTCGGGTTCGACGTCATGCCGGTCAGAGCGTCCTCGCGGATGAGCCGCGCGAGGCGGCCGTCCGACAGGAGGTCTCTCCGGATGTAGTCGTACCAGACGCTCTGGCCGAGCGCGTTCAACCTCTGCAGCGGATTCGCGGTCATGGGACTTCCTCCTGGTTCCAGGCGCCGCTCAAGGCGTCCGTTTCGATCTGTTTGACTTTGTTCAGCCTCCGCACGTGCCGCTCCAGGTTCGAGAACCGGGCGGCCAGAAACGCGCGCATCACTTCGGCCGCGAGCGACGGGCCGATCACCCTCGCACCGAGACACAAGACGTTCAAGTCGTCGTCCTCGACCCCCTGTCGCGCCGAAAACGTATCGTGGCAGAGCGCCGCGCGGACCCCCGGGATCTTGGTCGCCGCGACGGACGCCCCGACGCCGCTGCCGCAGACGATGATTCCGCGATCGCACCCTCGACGCGACACGGCGAGCCCAACGGCCTTCGCGAAATCGGGATAGTCGACGGGCGCCGTGCTGTCGGTGCCGAAGTCGACCGCTTCGTGGCCGAGGTCCCCGAGAACGCGGATCACGTCGGCCTTCAGGGGAAATCCCGCGTGGTCGAACCCGATGGCGACTCTCATTCGAGAAGCGCCTTCGCCTTTTCGACGACGTTCTCGACCGAGAAGCCGAGCTTCTCGAGCACGACCTCTCCCGGCGCCGACGCGCCATACCGGTCGAGCGTCACCGTGCCCCCCCGCTCGCCGACCCACCGGCACCAGCCGAGGGAGACGCCGGCCTCGATCGCCAGCCTCGCCGGGATCGAAGGGGGCAGGACCCCGTCGCGGTACGGGGCGTCCTGCTCGGCAAAGAGCTCCCAGGAGGGCATCGACACGACGCGCGTCGGGATGCCCTCCGCCTCCAGCTTTTCGCGTGAGGCGAGAGCGAGCGCGACCTCCGAGCCGGTCCCGATCAGGATGAGCCGCGCCGGCTTCGACGAGGCCTCGGCGAGGACGTAGGCCCCGCGCGCGAGCCCCGAGGCGGGCGCGAGCTTCTCCCGGTCGAACACGGGCAGCTTCTGCCGGCAGAGAACGAGACCTGTCGGCCCATGAAGGCGCCCCATCAGAACGCGCCACGCCTCGACCGCCTCGTTGGCGTCCGCCGGACGGATCACCGTCATCTTCGGCATGGCGCGAAGCGAGGCCAGATGCTCGACGGGCTGGTGGGTGGGGCCGTCCTCGCCGAGGCCGACCGAGTCGTGGGTCCAGACGAAGATGACTGGAAGCTCGTTCAAGGCGGCGAGGCGGACGGACGGACGCATGTAGTCGGAGAAGCAGAAGAACGTCGCGACGAAGGGACGAACGCCGCCGTGGTAAGCCATCCCGTTCGCGATCCCCGCCATCGCGTGCTCGCGGACGCCGAAGTGGAGGTTGCGGCCTGTTCCCGTCGCCGCCTCGAAGCTCGCGTACTTCTTCAGGACCGTGTTGGTCGAGGTGCCGAGGTCCGCGTCCCCTCCGACGAGCCACGGAATGGAATCGGCGACCGCCTGCATCGCCTTTCCGGCGGCGGTACGGGTCGCCTCTTTTTCCCCGGCCTTGAACTGCGGGAGCCCGGCGTCCCAACCCGGGGGAAGCTCCCCCGCCTGCCAGCGCCGCCATTCCGCGGCGAGCTCGGGGAACGCCCTCTCGTACCGCGCGAAGCGGCTGTCCCAGTCCTTCCGAACGGCCTCGCCCTTGCCGACTGCTTCTCGAAACCGCTCGAGCGCATCGCCGGGGATGAAAAAGGGCACCTCGGACACCCATCCGAGCGCCTTCTTCGTCCGCACGACTTCTTCGGCGCCGAGCGGGCTCCCGTGCGCCTCGGACGTCCCCGCCTTGTTCGGCGAGCCGTAGCCGAGCGTGGTCTTGATGAGGATGAGCGTAGGACGCGTGATCTCGGTCAGTCCCGCTTCGATCGCCTTGGAGATCGCCTCGTAGTCCGTGTTGCCGTTTTCCACGCGGAGGACGTGCCACCCGTAGGCGCGGTATCTCTTCTCGACGTCCTCCGTAAACGTGACCGACGCCGGTCCGTCGAGCGTCACCTCGTTCGCGTCGTAGAGGAAGAGCAGCTTGCCGAGCCCGAGGTGGCCGGCCAGGGAGGACGCCTCCGAGGAGATCCCTTCCATCAGGTCTCCGTCGGAAACGAGCGCGAACGTGCGGTGGTTCACGATCTCGTGGTCGGGACGGTTGAACCGGGACGCGAGCATCCGTTCCGCGATCGCCATTCCGATCGCGTTGGACGTGCCCTGGCCGAGCGGGCCCGTGGTCGCCTCGACGCCGGGAGTGTCCAGATATTCCGGGTGGCCGGGAGTCTTGCTCCCCCACTGCCGGAATTGCTTCAGGTCGTCTAAGGTGAGGTCGTATCCCGTCAAGTAGAGCAGGCAGTACAGCAGCATGCAGCCGTGGCCCGCGGAGAGGACGAACCGGTCGCGGTCCGGCCATTTCGGATTTCGCGGGTCGTGTTTCAGATAGTTCTGCCAGAGAACGTAGGCCATCGGGGCCGCACCGAGCGGCAGGCCGGGATGTCCCGACTCCGCCTTCTGCACCGCGTCGATCGCGAGCGTTCGGATGGTATCGACGCAGAGCTCGTCGATCGATTTCGAAGCCGTCGTCAAGGTTGCCTCGCTTTCGGGAGACTGCGAACCGGGCGCCCGCGAAGCTTTTCGATCGCTGGCACTGTCTCCATCAAGCCTCGCCTCCGCAGTCGCCCCGATCTTATTACGCGCGACCATCTGGTCCCGGTTCCCTGGGGGAGGCGGACGATTGAAGAGCACCTCGAAGCCCTGCAAGAGCCCCGCCGCAGAGGCACGCCGGTCCGCGATCTGGGAGAGAATCGCGGCGGTGTCAGCGTCGATGGCTTCCAAAGACCGCCGGGTCCCCGCCGAACGGTCCCCGCTCGTGTGGGAGGCGGCGGAGCTCTCCGATCGCTCCCGCCGGCTCTCGCTCGAGTGGCTCGAGACGGATGGGCTCGGGGGATACGCCTCCGGCACCGTGGCGGGAGCGAGGACCCGGCGCCACCACGGCTGGTACGTGCCCGCGATTCCGCCGCCGCGGCGCCGGTGGATGTTCGTCAGCTCGTGCGACGAATTCGTGACCGTGGATGGAGAAGAGACGGGCATCTCGACACAGATCTACAAGGGTGCAACTTTCCCGGAGGGCGACACCCACCTCGTCCGCTTCGCCCTCGAACCCTTCCCCGTGTGGCGCTACGAGACGGAGACATTCGCGATCGAGCGCTCGCTGTGCCTCGTCCGGGACCGATCCGTCACGATCGTCCGCTACCGGAATTGCGGCGACCGGGAGCTCGCTCTGTCCGTCCGGCCGCTGCTTCGATTCCGGGGCGCCGGCGAGCTGCGCTCGGAGTCGGACGAAATCGAAGACGCGGTGGAGATCCGCGGCGAGCTCTCCTGGCTCCGGCCCGCCGCATTCCTTCCGCGGCTCTTTTTGAGAGCCGTTGGCGCCGAGACACGCGCGGACCCTCTCTGGTACCGCCAGTTCGCCTACGAGGCCGAACGGGCGCCGGGAGAAGAGTCGCCGACGGAGGACCTCTGGAGTCCCGTTCGATGGAGCTGGACGCTCGCGCCCGAAGCGGAGGCATGGGTCCTCTTCTCCCGGGAAGAGATCGCGGGCGATCCGTGGCCGCTCTACCGGGGCGAGCGGGAGCGCCGGGACCAGTTCGCTCCGCTCGGCGACTCCTCGTTCGACGAGCTCTCGCGGCGGGCCGAGAATTTCCTCGTCGAGGACCGCGAGGGGTCGCTCCTCGCAGGTTTTCCCTCCCTCGCCGACCAGGGCCGGGACGCGATGGTCGCAGCGGCGGGAATCGCGATGGCCACCGGCAAGTTCGGGGCTGTCGCCCGGGTCATCAACGCCTTCGCCTCGATGCGCCGCGAGGGCCTCGTGCCGGCGCGCTTTGGCTCGGAGAAGGGCCAGCCGGAATACGACTCTGTCGACGCGCCGCTCTGGATGATCCTCGCCATCGAGTGGTTCGGCCGGTGGAGGAAGAATCCCTCCCTCCCGCCGCCTCTGCTCGGGGCCGTGCGGTCGATCCTGTCGTCGCTCTCCCGGGGGACGCGGTTCGGCATCGGCGTCGCGGGAGACGGCCTTCTCGAAGCCGACTCGCCTCCGGGCAAGCCCCTCACGTGGATGGACTCCGTCGTCGACCGCGTCGCGGTGACCCCGCGCGACGGCCGCTGCGTCGAGGTCAACGCCCTCTGGCACGCCGCCCTCCAGGCCGCCGCCCGCCTGGAGCGGCTCGCAAACGAGTCCGCCCGCGCACGGGAGCTCGAGGGCAAGGCGTGGCACGTCGCGCGGAAGTTCAACGAGGCCTTCTGGTGCGCCGAGCGCGAGCATCTCTACGACGTCGTCGGAAACGGTCCTCCCGACGCGAGCCTCCGGCCGAACCAGATCTTCGCGGTCTCGCTGACCGAGGACCTCCTGCCGCCGCACCGGGCCCGCTCCGTCTACTGGACGGTCCGGCGGCGGCTCCTGACTCCCTATGGCCTGCGAACGCTCGACACCCGGGATTCCCGCTATCGGGGGACGTCCGGCGGCACGCATCGCGAGCAGGCGCTCGCGGCGCACCAGGGCTCCGCGTGGCCGTGGCTGCTCGGTGCCTTCGCCGACGCGCATTTCCGCGTGAACCCGCGCGGCGAAGAAACCCTCCGCACGTTCCGAAACTGGCTCGCACCGTTCCGCGCGCACATTCGCGAGGCGGGCCTGGGCTCGATCTCCGAAAGCTTCGACGGCGATCCGCCCCACTCGCCCCGCGGCGCCATCGCCCGCGCCACGAGCGTCGCGGAGTTGATCCGTGCCGTCGCCACGCACTTAGGCGGCGGGCTCGCGACGCCGGATCCCCCCGAGGAAACCCCCAGTTAGCCGCCGTGCGGGTTCTCATGTTCGGCTGGGAGTTCCCGCCCTTCGTCAGCGGCGGCCTCGGCGTCGCCTGCGAGGGAATCGTGCGGGGGCTCATCGAGGCCGGCTCCGAAGTCGTTCTCGTGCTGCCCCGGGACGTTCCGTCGGTCCCGGCCGGTCTGTTGCGAATCGTGATCGCGGAAGGCTCCTCGTCGGCGCGCGCGGGAACCGAGGGCGAAGGGCGCCGTCTGCTGCTGCGGCTCCGCCGCATCTCCACTCCCTTGAAGCCCTACATGACCGCGGACACCTACCCGGGACGAAAGGATCTCCCGGCGACGCGTCGCCAGGGCGCGCCCGGCCCGTCGGGCCGCGACAGGCGCCGCGCGCTCTCTCTTTACGGTCCGAATCTCGCGGCGGAAGTCGTCCGGTACGCCGAGGCGGCGCGGTCGATCGCCCGGCGCGAGCGGTTCGACGTCATCCATGCGCACGACTGGTTGACGTTTCTCGCCGGTCTCGAAGCGAGGCGCGTTTCGGGCCGCCCCCTCGCCGTCCACGTGCACGCGACGGAGTTCGACCGGTCCGGCGGCGCCGGAGACGACTTCGTGCGCGACGTGGAGCGGCTCGGGACGACGGCGGCGGACCTGGTGATCGCCGTCTCCCGGTACACGGCGCGGCAGGTGGAGGACCGGTACGGGGTCGACGCCCGGCGGATTCGCGTCGTCCACAACGCCATCGACGCGCGCGTCCTGGAGGAGCCTGCCCCCGATGCGGCCGGGCCGGTGGTGCTGTTCGCGGGCCGCGTCACCGCCCAGAAGGGCCCCGACCGGTTCGTCGAGGCGGCGGAGCTCGTGGCCCGCGAAATCCCGGACGCCCGCTTCATCGTGGCGGGAGATGGAGACCGTCTTCCGGCCATGAGGGAGGAGGTCTTTCGGAGGGGTCTCGAGGACCGTTTCGAGTTCATGGGCTTTCTCGCCACCCCCGAGCTCGAGCGGCTCTACGCGGGAGCGGACGTGTACGTCATGCCTTCCGTCTCGGAGCCGTTCGGGTTGACGGCGCTCGAAGCTCTCCGGCACGCGACGCCCGTGATCGTCGCGAAGGACGCCGGCGTCACCGAGGTCGTGCGCAACGTCCTGCGCGCGGACGTGGGGGACACGGCGGACCTCGCCTCCCGGATCCTGTCGGTGCTTCTCTTCGCGCCGCTCTCCCGGGAGCTCGGACGAGGCGGGCGCGCCGAAGTCGGGCGCCTGTCGTGGGCTTCGACCGCGAAAAAGTGCATTTCGGTCTACCACGAAATGCTCGAGGCGGCGCCAGCATGATCGCCGTCTGCCTCTACTTCCAGGCCCACCAGCCCTATCGTCTCCGCTCTTACAACTACTTCGACGTCGGCAGGGAGCACCGCTATTTCGACGCGGACGGCAACGCCGCGCTCCTCCTTCGGGTGGCGGAGAAATGCTACCTCCCGGCGACTAGCATGATGCTGCGGCTGCTCGAGCGCCATCCCGATTTCGCGGTCTCCTTCTCGATCTCCGGCTGTCTTCTCGAACAACTGCGCACGACCTCCCCTCGGGCGCTCGAAGGCTTTCGGAGCCTGGCCGCAACCGGACGGGCCGAGTTCCTCGCGGAGACGTCCCACCACTCGCTCGCATGGCTCGTGTCCCAGGACGAGTTCGCGCGGCAGGTGGCACTGCACCGCGAGCTGATCCTCGGTGAGCTCGGCGTCGAGCCCCGCGTCTTCCGCAACACCGAGCTGATTTATTCCGACGACCTCGCCCGGTTCGTCGAGGCGCGCGGATACGCGGGGATCCTCGCGGATGGCGTGACGCCTCTGCTCGGCGGAAGGTCCCCGCACTACGTGTACCGGGCCGCCAGTCCCGGCGGCCTGCCGCTTCTCCTCCGCGATTCGCGCCTCTCCGACGACATCGCGTTCCGCTTTTCCAACCGCGGATGGAGCGAGTACCCGCTGACGGCGGAGAAATACGACGCGTGGATCGGCGCGCTCTCCGGGGACGTCGTTTCTCTCTTCATGGACTTCGAGACGTTCGGGGAGCATCAGTGGAAGGAGACCGGCATCTTCGAGTTCTTCGAGAGATGGGTCGCTCTTCACCTGTCCCACGCCGGGGCGCGTTTCGTGACCCCATCGCAGGCCGCCGCCACGCTCCCGCCGCGGGAGCCCCTTTCGGCGCCGCGGCTCCTGTCGTGGGCCGACGAGGAGCGCGATGTCTCCGCCTGGCAGGGCAACGAGCTCCAGCGCGACGCGCTCCACCGCCTCTTCCTTCTCGAAAGCGGGGTCGCCGCCGCCGGGTCCGCCGACCTCGCCGACGATTTCCGGCGGCTGACGACTTCCGACCTGTATTACTACATGGGAACGAAGACATCGTCCGACGGGGAAGTGCACGCCTACTTCTCCCCCTACGACTCCCCCTACGACGCGTACATGGCCTTCATGCACGTCGTTTCCGACCTCGAGGTACGGCTCTCTTCCGCCCGCCCGTCTCCCGCTTCGGACTCGCCGCCCGTCGGAGAGAGGCCATGAACGCGACTCTTCCTGCGACGCCGATCGTGCTCCTGATCTGCGACGGATGGGGGGTCGCGGCGCCGTCGCCGGGCAACGCGATCACCCTTGCGCACACGCCCGTGTTCGACCGCTGGACGAGCCGCGGCGCGGGGACGCTCCTGGAGGCGTCGGGTGAGGCCGTCGGCCTCCCGGCGGGCCTCATGGGCAACTCCGAGGTCGGGCACCTCAACCTCGGGGCGGGCCGGATGGTGCCGCAGGACCTCCTGCGGATCGACCTGACGCTGCGAGACGGGTCGTTCTTCGAGAACCAAGCCTTGACGCGCGCCGCCGACCACGCGCGGCGGCCCGGCGCTTCGCTGCACCTCATGGGGCTCCTCTCCGACGGCGGCGTTCACTCGCACATCCGCCATCTCTTCGGTCTCCTGGAGCTCGCGCGCCGCCGCGAGGTGCCGCGGGTCTATGTCCACGCCTTTCTCGACGGCCGCGACACCCCTCCCCGCTCCGCGGCGCGATATGTCGCCGCGCTCGAAGCCGAGGTCGCCCGGAAGGGGGGCGCCATCGCTTCCCTCACCGGGCGCTTCTACGCCATGGACCGGGACAGCCGTTGGGAACGCACGGCGCGGGTATGGGCGGCTCTTCGCCGGGGTGAAGGGCGGCGCGTCTCGACCGCGGCGGAAGCGCTCGCCGCCGCGGACCTGGGGCGCGAGACCGACGAGTTCGTCGCGCCGACGGTGATCGCTCCTGCCGGTGGCGGGCCCGCGCTGATCCGGGACGGGGACTCGGTCATCTTCTTCAATTTCCGGGCGGATCGCGCCAGGCAGCTCACTCGCGCCATGGCGGAGGAAGACTTCGACGCCTTCGATCGCGGACCCGCGCCGGACGCCGACCTCGTGACCTTCACGCAGTACAAGGCCGACCTGCCCGTGCCTGCGGCTTTTCCCCCGGTGGCCCTCAGGAGGATCCTCGCGGAGCTCTGGGGGGAGAGGGGAATTCCGAATCTCCGCGTGGCCGAGACGGAGAAGTACGCGCACGTCACGTACTTCTTCAACGGAGGGATCGAGGCGCCCTATCCCGGCGAGGAGCGCCTGCTCGTTCCCTCCTGGAGAGGCGGCGCGACGTACGACCTGCACCCCCAGATGAGCGCTACCGAGATCACCGCCGAAGTGGAGCGCGGGCTCGCCGGCGGCCGCTTTCCGATGATCGTCGTCAACCTCGCCAATGCCGACATGGTGGGCCACACCGGCAAGCTCCCCGAGACGGTCGACGCGATCGAGACCCTCGACGCCTGCTTCGCGCGTCTCGAAGCCGCGGCCTCGCGGGCAGGCGCGATCCTCGCAATGACGTCCGATCACGGCAACGCCGAGCAGATGGTCGATCCCCTGACGGGCCAGCCCCACACGGCGCATACCGTCAACCCCGTGCCCTTCCTCCTCCTCGGGGGCTCGTCGGCTTTCCGCCTCCGGGACCGAGGCACGCTCGGCGACGTCGGTCCCACGCTTCTCGAGCTTCAGGGGATCGAGCAGCCGCCGGAGATGACGGGACGAAGCCTCATCGTCCCCTCGGAGTAGGCTCGCGTCCGTCTCGCGGTCTTTCTCGCGAGGCCTCCCGTGCCCGTCGCGCCTCCGCGGGCTTTCCCAGAAGCTCCCAGGCCGCCGCGGCTGCCGCGAGCGTCGCCGGGGATCGGGACCGCCCGAGCATCTCGCGAAGGACCCGGTCGGCTTCCGCGGGCCGACCCTCGCTCGCCTCCAGGATCGCCATACCGGTGTATCCATGCGGGTTCAACGGAAAAGTCCGCATCTCGGCGAGGAAGGCCTCACGCGCGTCCGCCAGACGGCCGAGCCGGGCGAGCGCGTCCCCCCTCAGGAACGCCGCGTCCTCGAGGGGTCCTCCCCGCGCGGCCTCCGACTTCTCGAGCGCCGCCAATCCCGCAGGCGCGTTGCCGGACGCGAGCTCGATCCGCGCGAGGAGCAGCCACGAGGCGCGCGACTCCGGGTTCCGCTCGAGCGCGCGCCGAGCGTGTCCGCGGGCCGTGGCCGTGTCCATGCGTGCGAGCGCGATCGCGGCCAGCACCGCCGGTGCTTCCGGGGCGCCGAGCGCGTCCGCAGCCGCGGCGAACGTGGAGGCGCGATCCGGCTGACCGCGCTCGAGCGCGAGTTCTGCGAGAGTCAGCATCACGTGGGACGAGCCCGGCCACCTCCGGTCCACTTCGAGGAACGCCTCGAACGCCTCGTCCCGCCGTCCGGCGCCTCGAAGAGCCGACCCGAGCGCCTCGCGGGCATCGCGCATTTCCGGATTCTGCCGGACGATTTCCGAGAGACGGTCGATCCCGCCGGCGGCGTTTCCGGCGGCGAGCGTACGGCCCGCCTCGCGAAGCGCCTCGATCGTCCGGATGCCTTCTCGGGGGTCTCCGAGAGATCCGCTCTCGGCCCGCGCGCCTGAACCGCCGACGTATCCGAGGGACGCGAGCTTGCGCACCGTCTCGGGATCGCTCGCGCCTGGCGGGCTCATCGGCCGGCTCATGGAAGCGAGCGCCGCCGCCAGCGAGCGGAAGGCAGGGGGTCGCGTGCCCGCCAGATCCCGGCGCTCCTGTGGATCGGCGCGCCAGTCGTAGAGCTGCGGGCGCGGCCCGGCGATGTAGTGGCTGTCGCCCGATGTCAGCGAGGCGAGGTCGCTCCAGCCGAAATGAAACCGCGGGAAGAACGTCTCGGAATAGATCCGCCGCGGGATGGAGGCTGGGGCCTCCGTCGAGGGCCAAAGAGGAAGACCCGCCAGGCCGGGAGGCAGTGTCCCCGCCAGTGCCTGCGTGACCGTCGGGAAGACGTCGACCAGTCCTACGGGCGAAGCCACCCGCCGTCCGCGGTCCGTGGATCCCGGCAGTTTGACGACCAGGGGGACGCGTATCGCCTCCCGGTAGAGGAAGATCCCGTGCTCCGCCTCTCCGTGATCGTTCAAGCCTTCGCCATGGTCCGACAACAGGACGACGATCGAACGGTCGTAGAGATCCTTCGAGTGGAGGAACGCGATGAACCGGCCGACCGTGTCATCCGCCGCGGCGATCTCTCCGTCGTAGGGCGCGGAGCGGTAGCGCGAGGCGAACGGCTCGGGGGGCGAGTACGGAGCGTGCGGCTCGTAGAGGTGCAGGAACGCGAGCACGGGCTTGTCCGGGCCGATGCCCGCGATCCATGCCTCGAGCCGCTTCTCGGTCTCGCTCCCCGGCCTTTGCACGTCGCCCAGCGCTTCGCCTGCCCGGGATGCCTCGAGGCGGTCGTCCCAGAAGTCGAACCCCGCCCCGATTCCCGTCGAGCGGTCGAGCACCGCGGAAGAGACGGCGCCCCCGGTCGCATAGCCGCGGGACTTGAGCAGCCGGGCGAGCGTCGGCGTGCGGTCCGGCAGCCGGTAGCCGAGGTTGTCCCGGACGCCGTTCTGGAACGGGAGGAGACCCGTGAAGATCGTCGCGTGCGACGGAAGCGTCAGCGGGACGTGGGAGAGCGCGTTCTCGAAGAGGATCCCGTCCTTCGCGAGCGCGTCGATCGCCGGCGTCGCCGCGCCCCGGCCTCCCCAGGCGGCGAGGTGGTCGGCCCGCAGCGTGTCGATCGAGATCAGGAACACCGGCGCGCCCGGGTAGGACGTCCGGCGGCGGCAGGAGGCAGCGCCCGCGCCGGCGAGAGCCGACAGGACGAGGAGCACGGCGACCCTCGCCGGGCCGCGCCGCATGGCGCGCTTCGATCTCAAAGAGTCAGAACACGTCGAACGGAAAGGAGCTCTCCGAGCTCTTTCCCGTCTTGGGGTCGAGGAGCCGGACGGCGAGCGCGTATCGGCCGGGCTCGAGCCCGGAGGGCCGGAACTGGAGCAGGAGCTTGCGCTCTCCCACGTGCTCCTGATCGGAGGAGCGGATCAGCTTCAAGTCGACCTTCCCGTGCGCTTTCCCGTCGATGCCGAGGGCCCGGCCCGCGTACGTGATCGCGGCGGCTTCGGAGGGAAAGTTGTAGGCGATCAGGCAGACCTGCGCCGCGTCGCCGCTATGGAGGGAGGTGAGCGCCGCGGGCACGAAGGACTCGCCGCCGATCGCGAACGGGTATTCGGCCTTCGGATCCTCGTTCTGCCGGGGCTTCGCTTTTACCATCACCCAGGTGCGGCCCTCCGCGAGAAAGATCGGCGGCGTCGCGAACGGCGCGCCGTTCGCGTCCGGGACGCGCACGGGCGTCACCGTCAGGCCGGTCCGGTCGGTCTCGTTGTCGCGCACGAGCGTGCGCAGCGAGTAATCGCCCGGTGGAAGGTTCAGCTGCCCGTAGAACTTCACCCCGCCCTGACGGAGCTTCTCTCCGATCTTCGCGAGCTCGAGCCCGATCGGCTGGTAGATGTAATCGCGGGTCGCGCCGGCCGCATCGACGGCGTACACGTAGACGTCGAGGTTCATCACCGGGTCCTTATGCTTCGCGAGGAGGCGGTCCGCCGGGATTTCGACGATGACGGGAACGCGCGCGAGACCCGAAGCCGTCGGGAAGGCCGCGGCGAAGACCCACGCCGGGATCTCCGTCTGAGGGACGGCCGCCGCGATGGCGGACGACGCGGCGAGCTTGCGCTCGAGCGGCGTGATCTGGTCCCGCTTCTTGGGCTCGTAATATCCGGTCCGCGCCGAAACGCGGTACGAGCTGTTCTTCACCTTCACCTTCAGCTCGTGGAATTTCCCGTTCTCCGGGATCCGCACGGGCTGGAAGGCGAGGAGGTAGATCAGACCCGTGCGGTCGAGGAGCTTGTCGAACGACGGCCCGAGGTCGTTCGCGTTCTTCAAGAACTCGCCGCCCGTTTCCCTCGCCATGTAGAAGAGCGAGTCCTGGCCGTTGACGGGCGCGTCGACCGCCGAGATGTCGGACCCGGCCCGAAGGCCGCCGATGTCGATCGAATGGATGACGCAGTCCGAGCGGTTGAAGAAGGCGAGCGCCTTTTCCATCTGGTTCTGGAGGTTGCTGTTGCCCCAGCGCGAGTCGGAGTCGATCTTCCAGGACTGGCCCGTGATCGCCCAGTTCGCCTCCTTCGCACCGCCTCCGTCCGCCGTGGACCCGGAGAGCTCCCGGCTGTCGAAGCCCTCCGACATGTAGAGGATGTGCTTGCGGCCCGGCACCTCGTTCAGAGCGATCGCCGTCTGCTCGAACGATCTGAGAAGGCGGGAGACGCGGTCGCGGTAGATGGCGCGGAAGGACCTCGCACGGTTGACCTCGAGCGCTTCCAGGATGTCGGCGAAGGCCGCGTCGGCTCCGCTCGTCTGCACCGCGTTCTGGCCCGTCACCGACTGGAACCCCTGCGCGTTGCTCTGACTCGGGGGAACGATCGTGAACCCGAGCGGGTCGGGTGTGCGGTCGGCGAGGGTCGGGATCCCGAGTGTGTCGATCGCCGCCGAGAGCTGTGTCCTGTCCCGGGTGAACGTGACGAGCAGCCGCATGCCCTGTTCGACGGAGAACGTCGCCACGCCCGCCATGTCGAGGTCCTTCATCCGATTGACCACGAAATCGCGCGCGGCGCGCCGGGCGTTGACGACCGCCTTCGGCGTCCCGAACGAAAGGTCGAAGACGAAAAGAAAGTGGCGCCGCGCGGCCGGGTTGACGGGATCGTCGGAGGGACGCGCCGCGAGAGGCTTTCTCTGATCGAGGATCTCGAACCCCGTGACGGACTGCTTCTTTCCGTCGTCGAAAACCTCGAAGTCGTCGGCGGTCAGGTTCTCGACGGGGTTTCCCGCCTTGTCGACGACGTTGACCGGCACCTCGACGACCGTGACGCGGGCCTCCTCGCGGACGGTGGGCGCGTCGGGTTTCTTCTTGTCGGCTCCGCCGAGAGACGGGGCGATGAGAGTACCGGCGAGGAAGAAAACCGGGACCGACCTGGTGCGTGACGACATGGCTTTCCTCCTGCGGACTCTGGCGCGACGGGCGCCCGCCGGCGTCCCACGCGGCACCGGTATTCGCTGCGGCTATCTTCTCGCCGGAGCCTCCCGGGGGCAACCTCTATGAGGCGGGTTGGCGGGACTTCATCGCCGCGAGAAGGCGGCGTGACTGGGCCAGCTCGGCCCCGAAGGCGTGCGGCGGGGCCTCGGCGACGAACCGCTTCAGGGCGCTCGCGGCCGCCGGCATGTCGCCGCTCCGTCCGGCGGCGATGCCCAGGTTGAACAGTGCCCGGTACCGGCGGGGGTCGAGATCGACGGCCTTCGACCAGGCGATGCGCGCGCCGGCGGCATCCCCGGACTCCGCGCGCGCCTGCCCGAGCGCTTCCCACGCGCCCGCGGCGGCGGGCTCGAGCCGCACGGCCTCCTCGAGCGCCGCGCGGGCGCCGGCCGTGTCTCCGGATCGCAGGAGCAGGGTCCCGAGGTTGAACCGGGCGGAGGCGTCCGAGGCGTCCGCGCCGGCGGCCTTCTCGAAGCTCTGCCTGGCCGCCGCGAGGTCCCCCGCCTCCGCCTGCGCCACCCCGATGGCGTTCAGGGACTCGGCGTCCTTCAGGGTCACCGTTTTCGCGACCCGCAGGGCTTCGTCGCGCCTTCCGGCCCGAACGAGAAGGGTCGCGAGCCTCTCGAGCGCGAGGTCGCGGATCGCCGGGTTTCCCGTGGCGGCGGCCCCGCGCAGGCCGCTCTCGAGCGCCTGGACGGCTCCCGCGTGGTCCCCGTTACGCTCCAGTGCCTCGGCGAGCATGCGCCAGACGTCGAGCGCTCCGGGCACGCGCGCGACGAACTCGCGGCAGGCGGCGATGAGGTCCGCGTCGTTCTTCCGGGCGAGGAGAGCGGCGAAGTCGTGCCGCGCGTCGAGCAGGCCAATGACGTCTTTCGGGTCCGGGAGCCGGGCGGCGCCCGCCTCGGGAGAGGTCGCGGTCAGATATCCGAGAGACGCCAGCTGACGGGCGCGCTCCGGATCGTCGTTTGCCGAGGGGGCGGTGTACGGCCTCGCGATCCGGGAGAGCGCCACGCGCAGCGACCGGAAGGCGGGCGGGAGACCCGGCGCGAGATCCTTCTTTTCCGCCGGGTCGGCGACGACGTCATAGAGCTCCGGCCGCGGCGCCTCGATGTAGTGGTGCCGCGCGTCGACGAGCGAGGCGAGGTCGCTCCAACCGAGCCGAAGCCGGGGATAGAGCGTCTCGCTGTAGATCGCCCGATCCCGTCCCCCCGCCGCCTCGGGGGCGCCCGTCGCCTGGGGGACCGCGAGCGTCACTCCCGGGAGACCTGCAGGGACTTCGAAGCCGGCCTCTCGCGCGACGGTGGGAAAGAGGTCCACGAGGCCGACGGGAGAGGCGGACGAGCCGCCCGCTCCCCGGTTGCCGGGGAACTTGACGAACAGCGGAACGTGGATCGCCTCGCGGTACAGGAGGACGCCGTGCTCTCTCTCGCCATGGTCTCCCAGCCCCTCCCCGTGGTCGGAGAGGAAGACGACGAGCGCCCTGTCGTAGAGGCCCGACGACTTCAGCTTCGCGACCCATGTCCCGACGATCTCGTCGGCCCGCGCGATCTCACCGTCGTAAGGAGACGCCGCATACCGCGTTCGATAGGGCTCCGGCGGCTCGTACGGCGTGTGCGGCTCGAAGAGGTGGAGGAAGGCGAAAAGCGGCTGGCCGCGCGCGCCCGCGACCCATGCCTCGAGCGCCGCCTCCGTTCGCGAGCCTTCGCGTTCCTCCCGGCCGCCTTGGTGCACGTCGTCGTCGTAGACGTCGAACCCCTGCTCCAGTCCCGAGCCGCGCGCGAGCACGGCGGCCGAGACGGCGGCCCCGGTCGCATAACCGTGCGCTTTCAGAAAGGAGGCGAGAGTCAGGATCTTCGGCGGGAGCGAGTATCCGTAGTTGTCGCGGATTCCGTTGTCGGGCGGCAGGCGTCCCGTCAGGATCGTGGCATGCGAGGCGAGCGTCAGGGGGACGTGGCTGTAGGCGTTCTGAAACAGCACGGAATCCCGCCGCAGGGCGTCGAGGTTTGGCGTCGCGACACCGCGATAGCCGTACGCGGGCAGGTGGTCCGCGCGGAGCGTGTCCACCGAGATGACGATGACCGGGACGCCGGTCCCGCGCCCCGCGGCTCTCGGATCGCAAGCACCTGCAAGCGCGAGCGCGGCAACGCTCAATGCCCGCGCGAACGCGCCCACACTCGCCGCGGCGCCGCGCCGCCACGGCGTCACTTGAGGGTCTGGAGGATCTCCCGGACCTCTTTCGCCTCTTCCCCCTGAGGCTTGAGCTCGAGGTACTTTTTGAAGTCCGCCTTCGCCTCGGCGGTCTTCTTCGCCCCGAGGAGGGACAGGCCCCGGTAGTAATAGGCGTCCGCCTGCGTCGCGTCGAGGTCGATCGCCTTCGTGAAGTAGGCCTGCGCCTGCGCCGGGTTGTTCTTGTTCATGAACAGGATTCCGACGTTGATGTACACGGCGCCGTCTTTCACTGCGCCGGGCGGGAGCCCTTCGAGCAGCTTCTGCCCCTCGTCGAGCTGGCCGTCTTCGAGGAGCATGCTCGCGAGGAGCAGCCGGTTGTCGTTATCTGCCGGATCGAGCTGCTGCACCTTGCGCAGGGTCTCGATGGCTTTCGGGCGGTTGTTCTCGCCGTGGTACGTCTGCGCGACTCCCTTCAGGAGCGCCGCGTTGTCGGGGATGACGGCGAGCGCCTTCTCGTACTGGGCCCGCGCCTCCGCGTACTTTTTCTCGGTCAAGAGCCGATTGCCCTCCTCAACCGCGGCCTTGATCTCCGCTCCGGCCTGGTTGGGGGCGGCCGCACCGGCGGCGGGCGCCGCGGCGGGCTCGAGCACGATTTCCATCGGCGGGATGCGCGTCCCCTCCGAGAGCTGGACCGCGACTCTGCGAGCTTCGAACCCCCTCGCGGAGACGTCGATGTTCCAGGCCCCGTTGGCGAGCCCCAGAATGGCCCAGTACCCCTTGTCGTTCGCCTGGATGCTCGTCCCGCCCCCTTTCCCGCGCGCAAGGGCGATCGTCGCCCCGGCGACGGGTTTTCCGTTCTTGTCTTTGACCCAGCCGTCCACCCGCGCCTTCCCGCGCCAGTCCTGTGCGGGAAGCTCCGCGACAAGGGCGAGCAGGAAAGCGGCGGCCACGCCCGCAAGAGCCATCGGTCGGCGGATTCTCATGCTGTCCCTCCAAAAAGAAAAAGCCCGGCGGGCAGGAGCCCGCCGGGCCGTAAATGTATTGCGAAGCTAGAACGAAAGTCGAGCGCCCGCGCGAACCGTGCGGGGCGCCTGGAGCTCCTGGATCGACTGGTTGCTGGCCGTGGCATGACCCGTCGCGTCGAGAGTGATCGCCTGCTGCCTCTGGAGAACCGTTCCGGAGTTGGTGACGTTGAACACATCGAGCGAGATCGCGATCGCGAGCGAGCTCACGTTAAGGACCTTCTCGATACGCACGTCGCCTTCGAAGACGTTCTTCAGCCGGATGCTGTCGATGTTGTTCACGACGAGGAGCCGCGACCCCAGCCCGTCGCCCGGGTTCACGCTGATCGTGTTGACCTGCGGATAGCCCTGCCGGCCGTAGACGTTGGCGCCGACGTTGAA
The DNA here is from genome assembly GCA_030948185.1 of Acidobacteriota bacterium. Taxonomy (GTDB): domain Bacteria; phylum Acidobacteriota; class Thermoanaerobaculia; order UBA5066; family Gp7-AA6; genus JALYUA01. Next base: position 117,630 of record JALZAT010000003.1, on the reverse strand, counting down.
GCCCATCGGCAGCTGGTAGAGGCCGCCGATGTTGGCCTGCCACTTCGAGTTCAGGAAGATGTTGCCCTTGTTGCCGCTGCCCGTCGAGCGCGGAGCCACGTTTTCACCGTCCACACAGGAGGAGGTGAAGTTGGCGAGGCGCTGGTTGCTCGGATCGACGGCCATGCAGCCGCCCGCGTCCACCTTCTGTTTCCAGTTCTGGTATCCGATAGATCCGCGCACCATCCAGTGGTTGGACAGACGCTTCTGGAAGTTGACGTCGATACCGTCATATTTCTGGCTGTAGCCGCCGTTGTTCCGGAGCAGTTTGCCGCCGCTGTAGGTCAAGGCCGGGTTGAGCCGATAGAGCGTCGTCGAGAACGGCGTGCCGTCTCTCAGGAAACCGGACACGACGCCGTTGGGCCGGCTGGCGCTCGTCGCAGGAATGAAGTCCGCCGCCGTCGCGGGGCGTCCCGCGGTCAGGAGAGGGACGTTCACGTCGAGGAAATCGGTGTACTTGCGATGGGTGTAGTTCAAGCCGACCACGAACTCCGGCAGGAGCTCATAGTCCGCGCCCACGACGAACTCGTTCGTCCGCGGCGCGTGCACGCCCGGTGCGATCTGGTTGATCGAGGTCGCCGAGCCCGGGTTGGCGACGTTGTAGTTCGACGACGATACGATGCCGCCGGCGAAATCGACCTGGCTGCGCGTGACGACCGAGTTTGGCACGTAACGATCGGTCAGGTAGTAGCCGACGTAGGTCAGGTTGCCTGCGGCATCCTGGGAAACGATGCCCGAGCCGAGCTGGTCGACGAAGTGAGCGTAGCTCGCCTTCAGGAGCAGCTTCTTGTCCGACCCGACGGCGTAGGTGACGCCGAACCGGGGCGACCAGTCCTTCCAGTTGACCTCGATCGGACCCGCCGTCCCGTTCAGACCGGGAACCAGGTCGGGAACCGTGACGTTGCCCGGCGCCTGCGAGCCGATGTTGTTGCCCTTCTGGATGTCATAACGGACGCCCGCGTTGAACGTCAGGTTGCCGGTGGTCACCGTGTCGCCGAACCACGCGTTGTAGTACTTGACGTCCTGGATCGAGTCCGCCTGCCGGGTGAAGCGGACCTCGTCGCGGTTGTTGTTGTTCGGGTTGACGCGAACGTAGTTGCCATTGCCCGGCCAGATCGTGGCCGATTCGACGGGGGTGTTGCGGTAAGAGAACCCGTACTTGAGCTCATGGCCGAGGGTGCCGGTATTGAAGAAGAGGGAGCCGTTGGCGCCCGCCTGGTGCTGCGGCCGGTGCGTGACGAAGAGGTAGTAGCTGTTGTGCCACACCTGGTTCGCGTCGCGGTACACGTTGTTGACCGCCAAACCCGCCGCCGGCGCGAGCTGGAAGCCGCCGCGGAAATAGGAGTAGCTGGCCGTCAAAAAGAGGTTTGAGGAGAACACCTGCGACGCCTCGACCTTGTCGAGCTCGGAGGGCTTCCCGTTGATGCCGCTCTGGTTCCAACCCGTCTCGGGGGGCCGCGTTGTGCCGACGCTGCGGCCGGTCTTGATCTTGTCGCCCGCGGTGTAGGACGCCGTCAGCGCGGTCCCGTCCAAGATCTGCGCGTTGATCTTCGCGTTCTTGTCCTCGAGGGTCGTCTTGTCGGGAGACCCGTTGATGTTCAGATCGATCTGGTTGCGCCCGTAAGCGCCCCAGGCCCATAGCCGATCCTTGATGATCGGGCCGCCGACCTCGATGCCGTAGTCCTGGATCTGGTCGATGCGGTTGCCTCCGGCGTAACCGTCGGCGACCGCCGCGGCCGTCACGTTGTGGGCCTCCCAGTATTTGGGTGTCAGGAAGACGCGCGCGGAGCCGTGGATGTCGTTCGTGCCCCGCTTGGTCACGAGGTTCAGCTGCACGCCGGGAGACATCGCGGTGATGTCGCTGCCGCCGGTCGTCGCGTTGATCTCCTCGAACGAGTCGAAGTCATAGTACGTGCCCGAAGAGCCGTTCGCCGCCGTGTCCGTGATCGTCACGCCGTCGAGGTTCCAGGCGTTCTGAGCGGCGAGGGATCCTTTGCCGACGTAGTTCGACTGCTGGCCGCTCTCGCTGCCGCCGACGTTGACGCGGTCGATCTGGACGCCCGGAATCGTCTGGAGGACGACCCAGGGGTCGCGCGCCGACGGAATCTCCTTCAGCTGGGTCTGGTCGACCGTGGCGCCCGTGGCGACGCGGCGCGTGTCGAGCGTCGCCGCCTCGCCGCGCACGGTCACCGCGGCCTCGACCTTCGAGAGCTTCATCGTCTCGGAGGTCTCGGTGTTCTTCGCGACGGCCACCTGCACGCCGGTCTTCGTGACCTTCGTGAAGCCCTGGATCTCGTAGGTCAGGGTGTAGCTGTTGCCCGGAGCGACGTTCACGAATCGATACTCGCCGCGCGAGTCGGTCGTGACCGTCTGCGGCGCGCCGGCCCCCGTCAGCGTGACCGAAACGCCCGGAAGGCGCCCGCCCTGCTCGTCGGAGACGTAGCCGAAGATGTTGCCTGAGAGGATCGACTGCGCGGGAAGCGCAGCGCTCAGGGCAAGAAAGGCAACAGCGGCGATCGCGATCACCGCCGCCCCTCTCCAGCGATTCTGGGGGTTGGACATCGTTCTTCCTCGCTTTCCTGTGTCCCCGTGGGGACGTTTCACGCGAATCAAGGAAATCGCTTGAAATCGGCTCGAGTCCGCATCCCTCCCTTCGGAGAAAGTTTTGGACATGGGTCGTGTTGGTGTTGCGCAATGCGAAACTTATTCCATATCGTGACACATCTCGCCGATTGGCGCTCTCGTGCGCAAGCAACGACTGCTCAGTGTCTTGGCGAAAGCGAACCGCCTTGTCTCACTCGGAACTGGCGGATCGAAAATTCACGAAACCGTGCGCGCCTCCAATTTTCTGAATCGTCCCGAAGGCCTCGGACCCTTCTGCTAGGATCCGCGCCATGCCCGTCGCTCGCGAGTCCTACCTGCGCCGAATCGATGCACTGGCCGCCCGCCTGCCCTCCCTCGGAGCGGACGGGGCCTTTGCCACCCCTTCTTCGAACCTCTTCTACCTCTCGGGCATCGACTTCCACAGGAGCGAGCGGCTCACCGCGCTCTTTGTTTTTCGCGACCGGGACCCCGTCGTGGTCTGCCCCTCTTTCGAAGCGGCGCGCCTGAAGGGCATGTCGGCCGTCTCCGAAATCCGGACCTGGGAAGAGACGGAAGATCCGTTCGCCCTCGCAGCCTCCCTCTTCCCCGCCGGCTCCGGCTCGGTCGCCGTCGAGCCCTCGACCGCGTTTGACGACGTCGAGCGGCTTCTCAAGGCGAGATCCGGCTGGAAGGCCGTGTCCGCCGCGCCCGCGTTCGCCGCGCTGCGGATGGTCAAGACCGCCGAGGAGATCGACGCGATGCGCCGCGCCATCGCGACGGCGGTTCCGCGATTCGCGGAGGCGTTCGCCTCGCTCGCCGTCGGAACGGTCGAGGCGGACGTCTCGCGCCGGTTCGGCGGCGACAACGTCGTCCAGTTCGGTCCCTCTTCGGCGCTGCCCCACGGCGCCTCGGGCCCGCGGGCGCTCGCCCGGGGCGAGGCCGTTCTGATCGACGCATGGGACCGGCCCGAGGGCTATTTCTACGACATCACCCGCTCCACGTTTTTCGGAACGCCGACCGACGAGTACCGGAAGATCTGGTCCGTCGTTCTCGACGCGCAGACGGCGGCGATCGAGAAGGCGGCGCCGGGCGTCGCCTGCTCGGAAGTGGACGCGGCGGCGCGCGCCGTGATCGACCGCGCCGGCTATGGAGAGGCTTTCACCCACCGGCTGGGCCACGGCCTCGGCATCGACGTCCACGAGCCTCCCTACATGGTCGGTCACGACCGCACGATCCTGGAGCCCGGCATGACGTTCACGTCGGAGCCGGGGATCTATCTCCTCGGCCGGTTCGGAGTGCGGATCGAGGATGACGTTCTCGTCACGGACCGCGGGTCTGAAAGCCTGTCTCCGCGGGTCTCCCGACTGGAGCCGATACCCGCTTGAAGACGGGCCCGGCGCCGCGCGCACTCGGCCGCGCGTCGGGGCTCGTCAGACTCGGCCTGCTCGGCGTCTTCCCGCTCGCCCTCGCCGGGCTCGCGGTCGAAGCCTCCGGCGCCGCCGCCGCCGCTCCCACCGAGTTGAACGAGGCGGCGGAGGTGGCCCGCCGAGCCGCCGTCGATCTTGTCCAGAATCCGTCACCGCGTCTCTTTGGCGAGGCGCTCGACGCCGACGGGATCCTTCTCCGGCGCCTCGGCGCCGACGCCTGGGAAGCGCTGACGCCGAGGCAGCGCGACACCCTGCGCGCGGGGATCCGGGAGCGCTTCGTCCGCTCGCTCGCTCTCCCGCATTCGGGCTCCGCGGGCGTGGCGTGGACGGGGGCCCAGGCGTCCGCGTTCGGCGTCGACGTATTCCTCGGATTGAAGTTCGACGCGAGGGCGCTCAAGACGCGGTGGGCGATGCGCAGGGTCGGCGGCGGCTGGAGGATCGCCGACGTCGTCCTGTCCGATCCCGGAGTCTCGCTCGCGCGCGCGGCGGAAGCCGCGCTGGGCTCCAGGCCCGTCGAGCGGCGGACGCGCCGAACGGAGGTTTGGGCGACGGCGGCGCCTCGCCTGGGAGCAATCGCGGTACTCGGGCTCGTGGCTGCCACGATCGCGTTTCGCGTGGTGCCCCGCGGCAAGCGACCGCTCGTCTACCTGACCGCCGCCGCTCCGATCGCGCTGCTCGCGATCGACGGCACGCTCGCCGTGCACCGGGCGCTCTCGGAAGCCTACGTGATCCAGGGCCGCCCGGCGCCCGAACCCTGGAGAGGGTTCGAGCAGCTCGCGGTTGCGGCCGAGCGCGAGGGGCGCGCGAGCCAGGCCCGCGACTACTGGGCGAAGGCGCTGGCCGCGGGCGGCCCCGCCGGTCCCATCGAGTACGAGATCGGTCTCGCCGCGCGAGAGCACGGAGACCTCGCGCATGCCCGTTCCGAATTCGAGCGGGCGCTCGGGGAGGCCCAGCCCGCGCCCGGCGCGGGGCGCGAGCTCGCGTTTCTCGACGTCCAGGCGGGAAGGTTCGCCGACGCAGAACCGCGGCTCACCCGATACATCGCCGCCGCGGGGCCGGACCCCGAGAGCCTTTCGCTTCTCTCCGTCGTCCAGACGAACCTCGGAAAGAGCGGCGACGCCGTGGCGAGCATCACGCGGGCACGGGAGCTCGTCGGGGATTCGTGGCGGAGCGACGAGGTCGAGGCGCGCGTCCGGGCGCGAGCGGGCGACGGAGCGGGATGCGTCGCGGCCCTGCGCGCACTCGAGGGACGCGGCACCCGCGTGGAGCGTTCCGTTCTCCGCGCCGACCCCGCTTATCTTCCGATCGCGACGGATCCCTCCTGGGTCGCTTTTTTGAACGAGCGGCCGGTGGCGCGCGCAACGCCCTGAATCAGACGCTGAATCCGGCGGGCTCCGCGCGGAATCAGGGGGTCTTCCGGGCCGTCACCATCGCTCCCGCAGACCCGTTTCCTCCGTAGAACCTGACGAGCGCGGAGACCAGCGCGCGGGCGACGCGGTCCCGATACTGCTGCGTGACGAGCAGGCGGCGGTCCTCCGGATTGTTCAGGTTGCAGACCTCGAGAAGCACGCGGGCGGGGATGCGGTTGTAACGCAGGATCGCGGGAACCCATTCGCGGCCGCCACGGATCACGTTGCGCCGGATCGGCTGGAACGCGTGGAGCGGCAGGTTGTCGGCCCGGAACGCGGCGACGATCTTTTCAGCGAGGTCTAGGGACACGCCCTCCGCCTTGATGCGCTCCTTGCGGGAGAAGGATCGGAGGGACGCCTCCTTGACCTCGCGGCGGCTCGCGTAGATCTCCCCCATCCGTGAGAAACGCCCGTCCAGGAACTTTTCCCCCGGGATGTAGACCATGAGACCGCGGACGGCGGGGTGGAGGGAGTCGGCATGGAGCGACACGAAGACGGTCCGGTCCTCTGATCCCCCGTCGATCTCCGCGCGGCGCAGTACCGCGTTGGCGAGGTACCAGCGCAGATTCACTCCCGCGACGGTGTCTTCGATCGGATAGGGCGGATGCGTCTGCACCTGCGCGTCCCGCCAGTCGACGACTGCCTCGGCGCCCTTCATCCGGCAGGGCGCCCGCCCCTGCACGGTGAGCACGACGCGCGCCCTCGTGTGCTGGCGCAGGAGCGCCTCCACCCTGCAGGCCAGGTCGTAGACGTGCTTCGCCTCCTCGGTCCCGGCGACGATGGCGCCGGTGTCCCGCCCGCCGTGCCCGGCGTCCAGCACGAACGTGACGCCCGAGAGGTCCGAGGCCCGGACGTGGTTGACGAACTGCGACGCCTCGAGCCGCGCCTTCTCTGCTTCGATCCTCGCGGGGTCGTCCGGCGGACGGAACTCGGGCGCCAGGTCGTCGAGCGGAATCCGCACGGGAAAATCGACGGGGATCGAACGGACGTCGGCAATCCCGTTGCGGGCCGCGATCTCCACCGCCTTCGCGTTCACGTCTTCCGCGTGCACCCGCCCCGTGAACCGCACGACGACCGCCGAGTAGAGCGCCTCCCCCTTTTTCAGCCGGTAGAGGGCGAAGCGCCCGTACGCGTCCTTTCCATAATCGAGAACGGCCTCGGAGGACGCGGGGGGAGCGGCCGCGGCCTCCGTTCGGAAGGACGGGAGCAGCAGACGCGCGGGAATGCGGACGACCTGGCCCGGCTCCGTCTGAAGCGAGGCGATCTCCCCTTCCGATCGGATCGCCCGGTAGTTGGCGCCGTCTCCCGTGAACCACTCGGCGATCCGCCACAGGCTCTCGGTCCGTCCGCCGGTGCCTGACACGACGTGCGTCCATCCGCGCGGATCGCCGCGGTCCTCCCGGAAGAGCGCCTCGATGGCGATCTTCTTGAAGTTGTCCGTGAGAAGCCGATACGGGACACGCACGAAGACGTCGCGGCGCAGGAGCTTCACGCCCACGTTCTGCGAAAGGATCTCGTTCTTGGTGGCGGGGCTTGCCGCGAGGCGCTTCACGAAGGCGTCGATGCTCTCCATCGGAAGCGGACGGGCCGAGAGGAAAATTTCGTCGCCCTCTTCGATCGACACCTTGAGCTCGTCGGAAATCTGAATCGAGCGAGCACCGCTTGTGGCGGCCGGGGAGGACACGGTCGAAGCGGCAGTGAGCGTGAGAGCCGCGCTGAGAAGAAAAAAAAGTGCCTTACCGGGTCCCAGGGGGAAGCTCCTTCGGGAATCCGATCTCCCGCTCGAGGGCGCCGGCGCCCGCGAAGAGCGCCTCCTCCGCGAACCGGGGCGCCAGGATCTGGATGCCGAGCGGCAGCCGTTCGCGCGACAGTCCCGAGGGGACGGTGATCGCCGGCAGCCCCGCAAGAGAAGCGGGGACCGTGAAGACGTCGGAGAGATACATGCTCAGCGGGTCGTCTGCCTTTTCCCCGATCTTGAACGCGGGGTTCGGGATCGAGGGGCACACGACGAGGTCCGCCGATGAGAACGCCCGGTCGAAATCCTCCGACAGGAGCCGTCGCGCCTCCATCGCCTTCCCGTAGTACTGGTCGTGGTAACCGGACGAGAGCGCGAATGTGCCAAGAAGAATCCGCCGTTTGACCTCCGGTCCGAAACCGTGCGTCCTCGACTCGACGTACATGGCGAGAAGGTCCGAGGCGGCCGCACGGGGCCCGTATCGGACGCCGTCAAACCGGGCCAGATTCGAGGATGCCTCGGCGCTCGCCACGACGTAGTAGATGGCGATCGCGACCTTCGCCCTCGGCACGGACACGCGCGTGACCGTTGCGCCCGCCGCGCGGAACGCCTCCCGCGCGCGGTCGAGGTTTTCGGAGATCTCCGGATCGACGCCCTCGACGTCCGCCTCCTCGAGGAACGCGACCGTCTTGCCCGCGACCCCCCGCGAAACGGCGCCCTCCGGGTCTCCGACGGGCCGGTCGGCCGTCGTCGAGTCGCGCGCGTCGACTCCCGCGATCACCGAGTACATCCGGGCCGCGTCGCCGACGTCCCGGGTCAGGGGCCCCACCTGGTCGAGCGAGGACGCGAACGCGACGAGGCCGAAACGCGAGACCCGGCCGTACGTCGGCTTGAATCCGACGACTCCGCAGCAGGCGGCAGGCTGTCGGATCGAGCCACCCGTGTCCGAGCCGACGCCTCCGGGCACCATACCCGAAGACACCGCGGCCGCGCTGCCGCCGGAAGACCCCCCCGGGATGCGGGACAGGTCCCAGGGGTTGCGCGTCGTCTGCACCGAGCTGTTCTCCGTCGAGGAGCCCATGGCGAACTCGTCCATGTTCGCCCGTCCCGCGAAGACGGCGCCGGCGCGCCGCAGCCGCGCGACGACCGTCGAATCCCCGGGCGGCCGGAACCCCCGGAGGATCTTCGAGGCGCACGTGGTCTCCCGGCCGGCGACCCAGAGGTTGTCCTTGATCGCGAGCGGTACCCCCGCGAGAGGCAGCCGCTCCCCGGCGGAGATCCGGGCGTCCACGGAACGGGCTTCCTCGAGCGCGGCTTCCCCGGTCACTTCGATGAACGCCCGCACCGCGCCGTCCCCGGCGCCGATCCGGGCGAGGGTTTCCTGGACGACCGCCACCGCCGTGCGGCGGCCTCCCTGCACGTCCGCGGCCGTATCGCAAACGCCGCCCTTGACCGGCTCCGCCTCGGGCAGGCTCACGAGCCCGGGCCGCCGACGACCCTCGGAACGCTCCCGTAGCCGTGGACGAGCGCCGGCGCATTGGTTTGAAGGGCTTCGCGGCCCCCGCCCGGGACCGGCACGTCCAGGCGGGCCGGCGTCGACTCCAGGGCAGGCTCGGGCGCCGCGGGGCGTTCTTCGACCTCGGCGAGCTGGCCGATGTAGGAGAGAATGCGGCCGAGCTGGCCCGTCCAGGCAGGAAGATCCTCTTCGGGAACCCGCAAGCGGGCGAGGGCGGCAACCTTGAGGACGACCTCGGACCCGACCGGGGGCGCTTCCGAAGACATCCAAAGAATTGTAAAGCCTGTGGGGCGGATTCCGAAGAAGAAGCGGCGTTCTCGGCAGGCCGGCGAGCCGCCGGCGCGCGCCCGAGATGCGGCGCTCGCGCGAGCCGCAGCCGCGATGCGCACGCGCGCGCGACGGGCGCTCCCCGCGATCCTGCGGCGTCCCGGCATCGCGGCGATCGCACGCGCCGCGGCGCACGCGGAAGCCGGAGCGTGGATCGTCGGAGGCGCGGCGCGCGACCTGCTCCTCGGCCGGGCCGATCCCGACGTCGACCTCGCCGTGTCCGCAGACCCTTACGCGCTCGCGGAGAAGCTCGCCCGCGAGGGCTTCGGCACCTTCGTCCCGCTGTCGGATGCCTCGCCCCGCGTGGCACGGCTCGCCGGGCGCCGGGACATCGACCTCGCGGCCGTCGAAGGGGCCGGGATCTCGGAGGACCTCGGCCGGCGGGACTTCACGGTCAATGCCGTCGCGATCGGCCTCGGCGCGAGGGAGTGGACGGACCCGTTCGGCGGAGTGGAAGATCTCGCCGCGGGGCGTCTCCGCGCGATCTCCGAAAAGAACCTCGTCGAAGATCCGCTGCGCGTGCTGCGCGGGGCGCGTTTGATGGCGACGCACGGCCTCCGCCCGGACCGCGCAACGACGCAGATGTGCGCGCGCGTCGCGCCCCTCCTTCCCTCCGCGGCCCCGGAGCGCATCCGTGCGGAGCTCGAGAAACTCCTCGCCGCTCGAATCGTCCGCCCGGCGCTCCTGTGGGCCGCCCGGACCGGCGTCCTTTCTCCGGCGCTGGGGCGGGTCATCACCCCGGCTGCCGCACTCCGAATCGCATCGACGAAGGCGCTCGACGCGCCGGGACTCTCCACGCTTCCTCCCGCGGAACGGCTCCGCCTTCGCCTCGCGCTCGTCGCCCGCGCGCTCCGCATGGACCCGGGGGCCACCGAGGCGTGGCTCGCCTCCCGGCGTTTTTCGCGGGCGGAGGCACGGGAAGTCGCCGACCTGCTCGATCTGATCTGCCGCGCGGGAAGCGCCTCCGGTGACCTGGAGATGTGGCGGTGGGTGCGGGACGCCGCCGGCCGGGCCTCGCTAGCGCTGCGGCTCGCCGGCCTCCTGGACGACCCGGGACCGGCCGTCCGCGCGGGCCTCGCCCGGAGGCTCCGCGTGGCGAAGCGACCGCCGAGGGTGACGGGCAGGGACATCCAGGCCTGGCTCGGGATCCCGCCGGGGCCCCCGATCGGAGAGGCGCTTGCCTCGATCGAGGTCGAGGGCATCCGAGGAGCGGTCCGGAGCCGCGCCGGCGCGCGGAAATGGATCACAGAGCGTCTCTCGCGCCCCTCGTGACGGCCCGACTCGAAGGGAGCCGGGATGGAATCGGCCGCCGGCAGGCTATAATTCGAACAGTTTGACCCTCGTAGAGCTCCTGAAGTTCATGGCCAAGAAGGAGGCCTCCGACCTCCACTTGAAGCCCATGCGGCCGCCCTTGCTGCGGATCAAGGGGAAGCTCATCCCTTTGAATACGGAAGCTTTACAACCCAAAGACCTCGAGTCCATGCTGCTCGCGATTCTGTCCCCCGCGCAGAAGATCAAGCTCGAGCAGAACCAGTCAGTGGACTTGGGATACGGGCTGGCGGGTGTCGCCCGCTTCCGCGCCAACATCTTCGTCCAGAGGGGGTCCTACGCGGCGGTCTTTCGGCGCATCCCCTTCAAGATCCCGGAGATCACCGAGCTCGGCCTGCCGGACGTCTTGGAGACGTTCGTCCACATTCCGACGGGGCTCGTCTTGATCACCGGACCCACCGGGTCGGGCAAGTCCACGACGCTGGCGTCCATCATCCGCTCGACGATCGAGAAGCGGGCCGTCCACATCGTGACGATCGAGGATCCGATCGAATACCTGTTCGCGGACGGCAAGGCGGCCGTGTCGCAGCGCGAGATCGGGACCGACACCCCCGCCTTCAACGAAGCGCTCAAGAACATGATGCGTCAGGACCCCGACGTGATCATGGTCGGCGAAATGCGCGACTGGCAGACGATCCAGACCGTCATCACGGCCGCCGAGACGGGCCACCTCGTCTTCTCGACCCTGCACACGAACAGCGCCGCCCAGTCGATCGACCGGATCATCGACACGTGCCCTCCCGGCCAGCAGAACCAGCTCCGCGCCCAGCTCGGGCTCGTGCTCCGGGCGATCGTCTCGATGCGACTGATCGAGAAGTCGGACCACTCGGGGATGATCCCGGTCTGCGAGATCCTGATCAACTCGCCGAAGATCGCCAAGCAGATCGAGCAGGGCGAGACGAAGGAGATCTCCGAGGAGATCGAGTCTTCCGTCGGCTACTACCGCATGCAGTCGATGAACCAGTCGCTCATCGCGCTGCTCGTCAACGGCAAGATCACCTACAAACGCGCGATGGAGCTCTCGACCGATCCCGAAGACCTGTCCTTGAAGCTCCGCAAACTCTTCCCCCAGATCGAGGAAGACGAACGAGGAGGTGCCATGGCTTCCGACAACGACTTCTCCGCCATCACCCAGCTGATGGACGTCAAGCGGCTCTACGAGGAACAGGAAGAGAAGTGGCGGCTCCGATTGACCGAGAAGGACGAGGAGATCTCGCGCTACGTCAACGAGATCCAGACGCAGCGGCGGACGGTCGAGGGACGCACGCAGGCGATCACGGACCTCGAAGAGGAGATCGTCCGCCTCAAGGGGGAAAACGACCGGATCGGCCGCGAGTTCCAGGGCAAGATCAGCCAGTTGAACGAGCGCATCAAGGAACTGAACCAGCGCGTGATGGGCAACGAGCCTGCCGCGAAAGTCGCGCAACAGGGAGGGGGATTCTTCAAGAAATGATTTCGCGCGGGTAGCGCGAAATCATCCCGTAGGGGCGGGGCTTGTCCCCGCCCGCCCGGTTGGTCCGGTGGTGCGGGCGGCCACAAGGGCCGCCCCTACATGCCGGTTGGCCCTTTCGTTTTCCTCCCCGAGACCGCCGACGCCACCAGCGCGCCCACCACCGACCCGCTGACATCCCCGATGACGTCTCCGCCCTCCATCGACCGGCCCGGAATCCAGTACTGGTGGGTCTCGTCGGCGACTGCCCACACGGCCATCAGCCCGACCAGGGCGAGCACCCGCGCGAGCGAAAAGCGGTCCCGTCCGGGCCAGCGGAGTGCCAAGTACAGAAGGAACGCCTCGATCCCGTAGAGGATGAAGTGGATGTACTTGTCGACACTCGGGATCCATCCGATGACCGGGATCGCCGGAGGCGACGGGTAGGAGGTCAGCGACAAAAGAAAAACGCCCCAGACGAGCGCCGCGATGCGCGCTCGCCGGAGGCGTTTCGGGACCGGGACGGGTGCCGGCTCCCTCATGGACGGGAACCTTTACGCGCCGCGCTTGGACGGGCCGGTACGGCTCGGGCCCTTTTTCGGGCCCGCTTTCGTAGCCTTCGCGCCCTTGCCGCCCCGAGTCGGACGCGGCGCCTTCGGACCCGCCTTGCGCTCCCCCGCGCGGGACTCCTCCTGCTCGGCGCCGCCCTCGCCCTCTTCGGGCTCCGGCTTCTCCTTGCGAACCGTCTCGACGCGACCGCCCGCGGCCCGGCGCGCGCGATCCGAGAGAGATTCCTTGCGGGGCCCCTTCTCCTTCGCTTCGAACCGGAAATCCACGAACTCCAGAATGGCGGCCTCGGCGCCGTCGCCCTGGCGGGAGCCGAGCCGGAGGATCCGGGTGTACCCGCCCGGCCGGTCCACGAACCGGGGCGCGATCGTCTCGAACACTTTCTTGACGGTCGTGCGGTCCGGGATCCACTGTGAAACCTTCCGCCGCGAGGCGACGCCGTCGTTCTTGGCGGCGGTGATGAGCTTCTCGGCCAGCGGCCGCAGCTCCTTCGCCTTGGTGAGCGTCGTCTGGATGCGCTCGTGCGTCATCAGCGACGCCAGCTGGTTGGCGAACATCGCCAGCCGGTGGGACGTCGTGCGCCGAAGCTTTCGCCCGGCTCGGTTGTGCATCATGGCTTATTCGCTCTTCGCTTCGATCGGCTCGAGCTCCATTCCGAGGGAGAGCCCCATCGGACGGAGAATGTCCCGGATCTCGTTCAGAGACTTGCGGCCGAAGTTTTTGGTCTCGAGCATGTCCTTCTCGCTCTTCTGAACGAGGTCGCGGATCGTCCGGATTCCCGCATTTTTCAGGCAGTTCGCGCTCCGAACCGAGAGCTCGAGCTCGTCGACGGACCGGTTGAGGTACTCGGCGAGGTTCTCCGGGAGCTCGCCGTCGCCGGCGCCCTCGAGAGCCGTTTCATGCTCGACGTTGATGAAAATGGTCAGGTGGTCCCGAAGCAGCGTCGCGGCGAGGCCGACGGCGTCCGCCGGGGTCACCGTTCCATTGGTCCAGACCTCGAGAACGAGCCGGTCGTAGTCGGTCGCCTGCCCGATTCGGGCCGCCTCCACGTGGTAGTTCACGCGCCGCACCGGCGAGTGAACGGAGTCGATGGGGATGTAACCGATGCCCATGTCCTCGTCGAAGTTCTTGTCCGCCGAGACGTAGCCGCGGCCCATGGAAACGCGCAGCTCCATCTGGAGCTTGCCGTTCTCCGAGAGAGTCGCGATCGGAGCGTTCGGGTCCAGGATCTCGATCGAGGGATCGCCCTGCAGATCCGAGGCGGTGATCTTCCCCTTCTTGTCGGTCTCGAGCGTCAGGATCCGTTCCTCGTTCGTGTGCATCTTGATGGGGATCTGCTTCAGGTTGAGTATGATGTCCGTCACGTCCTCGACCACACCCGGCAGAGACGAGAACTCGTGCAGCACGCCTTCGATCTTGACGGCCGTGATCGCGGCCCCTTCGATCGAGGAGAGCAGGACCCGCCGCAGAGCGTTGCCCACGGTCGTCCCGAAGCCGCGCTCGAACGGCTGCGCATAAAACTTTCCGTACGTCCCCGTCAGCGTCTCGGTGTCGACCTCGAGCCGCTTCGGCTTCTGAAATCCCTTCCACAGCGTCATGTTTTTTCCTCCGTCCGCGGCTTACTTGGAATAGAGCTCGACGATCAGCTGCTCGGCGATCGGGAGCTTGATGTCTTCACGCTTCGGCAGTTCGACGACGCGACCCGAGAAGAGCTCGGGCGAGAGATCGAGCCAGCCCGGGACGCCGCGCGCGCGGGCCGTCTCGACGGACGCCTTGATCTGCTCGTTGACACGACTCTTGTCCTTGATGGTGACCACGTCGCCCTTGCCCACGGTGTACGCGGGGATGGTGACCTTCTTCGCGTTGACCGTGACGTGGCCGTGGCGCACGAGCTGCCTCGCCTGCGCCCTCGAGGCGGCGAAGCCCAGGGAATACACCACGTTGTCGAGGCGCCTTTCGAGCTCCGAGAGCAGATTCGCTCCCGTGATGCCCTTCCGGCGCTCCGCCCTCGCGAACGTCAGGCGGAACTGGCTCTCGAGGAGCCCGTAGATGCGCTTGACCTTCTGCTTCTCGCGGAGCTGGATCCCGTAGCCCAAGAGCTTCGAACGCCGGCGTCCGTGCTGCCCCGGCGGATAGTTCCGCCGCTCGATCGAGCACTTGTCCTTGAAACAGCGGTCCCCTTTCAGGAACAGCTTCATCCCTTCGCGCCGGCAGAGCCGGCAGACGGCCTCGGTGTGACGAGCCAAAGAAACCTCCCAGACCCCTAAATGTTGTTTACGTCCTTCCTCCCGGCCAGGGATCCAACGCCGGTTTACAGACGAGGTGAGAGGAGAGGGGTCAGAGGTGAGAGGCTGTTTCCCCCTCTCACCTCTCTCCTCTTTCCTCTCTCCTTGGTACTCCTAAACTCTTCTCCTCTTGCGCGGCCTGCACCCGTTGTGGGGAATCGGAGTCGTGTCTTTGATGGACTTGATGTCGAGTCCGTTCGCCTGGAGGGCGCGGATCGCGGACTCGCGGCCGGCTCCCGGCCCCGTCACGCGGACGTCGACCGAGCGCACCCCGTGTTCCTTCGCGCCTTCGACGCAGTTGGCCGCGGCGAGCTGGGCCGCGAAGGGCGTGCCCTTGCGCGAGCCTTTGAACCCGATTCGGCCGGCCGACGACCACGAGAGGATGCCGCCCTCCTGGTCCGCGATCGCGATGATCGTGTTGTTGAACGACGCCTGCACCGTCGCAATCGCGTGCGGGATCGACTTCTTCTCCTTCTTGCCGCCCGCGCGGGCGCGCTTGCCGCCCTTGCCTTTGGCCGGCTTCTCGGGTGTCGCGGATGCGGGTGTCGGTTCTGCCATTTGTGTGTCTCCAGCTCTCCGTTACTTCTTCGTCGCCTTCTTCTTGCCCGCGATGGTCTGCTTGCGCGGGCCCTTCCGCGTCCGGGCGTTTGTGTGGGTGCGCTGGCCGCGGACGGGCAGATTGCGCCGGTGCCGCATCCCGCGATAACACCCGATGTCCATCAGACGTTTGATGTCCATCGAGGTGTCCCGCCGCAGGTCGCCCTCGACCTTCACCTCGTCCGTGATCACCTTGCGGATCCGGACGACCTCTTCCTCGGAGAGATCCTTGACGCGCGTGTCGGGACGCACGTCGGACTTCTCGAGGATGAAGTTCGCCTTCGGCCTGCCGATCCCGAAGATGTAGGTCAGCCCGATTTCAACGCGCTTGTTCAGAGGCAGATCGACTCCAGCAATACGTGCCATTTCTAGTTCCTCATACGAGGCGAAAGGTCAGAGGTGAGAGGTGAGAGCCAAGGCCCGCCTCTGACCTATCTCCTCTCTCCTCTGTCCTTCCTCAGCCCTGTCTCTGCTTGTGCTTGGGGATCGAGCAGATCACTCGGACGACCCCCTTGCGGTGCACGATCTTGCACTTGACGCAAATCTTCTTGACGGACGCTCGGACTTTCACGACGAACTCCCTACTTGTACCGGTAAATGATTCGGCCGCGGGTCAGGTCGTAGGGCGAGAGCTCGACCAAGACCTTGTCCCCGGGGAGGATCCGGATGAAGTTCTTGCGCATCTTCCCCGAGATGTGCGCGAGGACCTGGTGCTTGTTCTCGAGCTCCACTTTGAACATCGCGTTCGGGAGGGGCTCGACGACGGTCGCCATCACTTCGATCGCCTCTTCTTTGGACATCAGGACGCCACCGCCGACCGTTCAGGGCTCCGTGCGGAGCGCCGCCCCATCAGGCCGAGCCCGAGGACGACGGCGCCCTTCGCGCCGATCGCCACGGTGTTCTCGAAGTGCGCCGAAACGCTCCCGTCCCGGGTCCGGACCGTCCAGCCGTCCTTGTCGGTCGAGACTTCGGCCCGACCGAGGTTGAACATCGGCTCGATCGCGATCACCATTCCTGCCCGAAGCAGGCTGCCCCGGCCGCCGGGACCGTAGTTGGGGATCTGCGGCTCCTCGTGCAGAGCCGTGCCGACGCCGTGGCCGACGAAATCGCGGACGACGCCATATCCGTGCGGGATCGCGACGGCCTCGACCGCCGCGCCGATGTCCGACACCCGGCTGCCCGGGTTGGCCGCGGCGATCCCCGCCGCGAGTCCCTGACGCGTCACCTCGAGCAGCTTCGCCCTGTCCGGGCTGATCGAGCCGACCGCCATCGTGCGGGACGCATCCCCGTAGTACCCGGCGACGACGGCGCCGCAGTCGACTCCGACGACGTCCCCTTCCTTGAGGACACGCCTGCCCGGGATGCCATGCACGACCTCGTCGTTGACCGAGGTGCAGAGCGTCTTCGGATATCCGCGGTATCCCACGAACGCCGGCTTCGCCCCCCGGCGCCGGATCTCCTCCTCGGCGATGCGGTCGAGCTCCTCCGTGGTCACACCCGGCACCACGGCGAGCTCGACGATGTCGAGGGTCTCCAGGACGACGCGGGACGCGTCTTCCAGCAGCGCCAGCTCTTTTTCGCTTCGGATCGTGATCATGCGCGCCCGCGCGCCTCTCCGGCCCCGGCCAGACCTACAGCCTGGTCGATCCGTTCGGCGATTTCCGCGATGTCTCCCATTCCGTCCACGTTAATCAGGAGCCGCCGGCCCCGATAGAAACCCACCAGCGGCTCAGTTTTCTGCTGGTACACGCGCAGGCGCTCGAGGATGGTGTCGGGGCGGTCGTCGGACCGGCCCTCATCCTTCGCGCGCCCATGCAGACGGTCGACGACGACCGCATCCGGGACCGAGAGGTTCACAACCGCGAACAACGCCCGGCCATTCCCGGCAAGAAAGGCCTCGAGCGCCGCCGCCTGGGCCACCGTCCTCGGGAACCCGTCGAGGATGAAGCCCCGCGCCGCGTTCGGCAGCGAGAGCCGGTCCTGGATCAGGGAGACCATCAGGTCGTCGGAGACGAGCTCGCCGGCGTCCATGACGGCCTTGGCCCGGAGGCCGAGCGGCGTTTCGAGCCGAACCGCCTCCCGGAGGATCTCGCCGGTCGAGATCGCCGGGACTCCGAGCCTCTCGGATAAGAGCTTCGCCTGGGTGCCCTTCCCGCTGCCGGGAGGGCCCAGAAAGATGATTCGCATCAGCCGCGGCGCCCGCGGATCCGGCTCTTCTTCAAGAACCCGGTGTAGTGGTGCTCGACGAGCTTCGACTCGATCTGCTGGACGGTGTCCATCGCGACGCCGACGACGATCAGGAGGGACGTGCCGCCGAAGTAGAAATTGAAGCCGAAGCCCTGCGTGAAGAACCTCGGCAGGATCGTATCGAGGGTCGGCCCGATGAACGGAATCGTTTGCACCTTGAAGCCGCTCGCCAGAAACTCGGGAAGCAGGGCCACGAACGTCAGGTAAACCGCCCCCACGATCGTCAACCGCGAAAGGACCGTGTCGATGTAATCGGAAGTCTTGCGCCCAGGCCGGATGCCCGGGATGAACCCGCCGTACTTGCGCATGTTGTCGGCGGTGTCGGTCGGGTTGAAGACGATCGACGTGTAGAAGTAGCAGAAGAAGAGAATCCCGACCGCGTACAGGATCACGTAGAGCGGCTGCCCCTGCGACAGGGAGGAAGCCACCCTCTTCATCCAGTCGGCGCCCACGAAATTGGAGAAGTAGTACGGGATCTGGATGATGGAGATGGCGAAGATGATCGGGATGACGCCGCCCGTGTTGACCCGCAGCGGAAGGTAGGTGTTCTGGCCTCCGTAGATGCGGCGCCCGACGACGCGCTTGGCGTACTGCACGGGAATCCGGCGTTGCGCTCGCTCGACGAAGACGATCAAGGCGACGATCCCGCACATGAACGCCAGGACGAAAAGAAGCGTGAGAATCGAGAGGTTCCCGGTGCGGATCTGCTCGAACAGCCCGAAGATCGCACGCGGGAGTCCGACCACGATCCCGGCGAAAATGATGAGCGAGATCCCGTTACCGATGCCGCGCTCCGTGATCTGCTCGCCGAGCCACATCACGAAGATCGTTCCGGTCGTCAGCGTCAGAACCGTCATCAGGCGGAAGCCCCAGCCGGGATGCGGAACGAGCGGCGCGCCGCCCGGGGCGTTCTGCTTCTCGAGCCAGAGGGCGATGCCCGTCGCCTGCACGAAGGAGAGCAGGACCGTGCCGTAGCGTGTGTACTGCGTGATCTTCTTGCGGCCCATCTCCCCTTCCTTGGAGAGCTTCTCCAGGTAGGGCCACACGACCGTCAGGAGCTGCAGGATGATCGACGCCGAGATGTACGGCATGATGCCGAGAGCGAACACGGACAGCCGCCGCAGCGCGCCGCCCGAGAAAATGTCGAGGAAACCGAAGAGCGAGCCGGCGGAGGCGCGGAAGAACTCGTTGATCGCCATCGGGTCGACGCCCGGCGTCGGGATGTGCGAGCCCAGCCGGTAGACGGCGAGCAGCAGGAACGTGAACAGGACCCGCTTGCGCAGGTCCGGCACGTTGAAGATGTTTGCGAAACTCTGGAGGGCGCTCAACGCTCGATCACCTCGCAGTGGCCGCCGGCCGCTTCGATCTTCGCCTGCGCGCTCGCGGAGAACTTGTGGGCCGAGACGGTGAGCGCTTTGCCGATCTCCCCGTCTCCCAGGATCTTCACGGGACGGCTCTTGCGGGCGAGCCGCCGCTCCACGAGCGTCTCGAACGTGACGGCCTGGCCCGCTTCGAAGCCGGCGAGGTCCGACAGGTTGATGACGTCGTACTCGACGCGAAAGATGTTCGTGAATCCGCGTTTCGGAACCCGGCGGTGGAGCGGCATCTGGCCGCCCTCGAAACCGCGCTGGTGACGGTACCCGGAACGGGACTTCTGGCCCTTGCTGCCACGGCCCGCCGTCTTGCCGTGGCCGCTACCCGGGCCGCGGCCGACGCGCTTCTGGTAGTGCGTGGAGCCCGGGGCGGGACGCAGGTCGTGGATTCCGATTCCGGGAGGCCGCGTATCGGCCGCCGGGCGCTGGCGCTCCGGGCGGGACTCCCGGACCGCGGGCGCCTTGCTCTTGCGCCGGCCCTTGTCCGCCGCCGGAGCGGCCGCACGGGAACCCGGCTTGCCCGCGGCCACCTTCTTGGACGTGGACGTGGACGCGGGCGCTTTCTTCGCGGGAGGAGCCGCTTTTTTCGGAGCCGGCTTCTTCGTTCCTTTTTTCTCGGCCATTTCTTGTGTCTTCCTAGTCCTTGACGATTTCCACGAGGTGCCGGACCTTCAGGATCATTCCCCGGATCGACGGGTCGTCCGGACGCACGACTTCCTGGCCGTGCCGGCGGAATCCGAGGCTCCGGAGGGTCGCCTTCTGATCCTTCGGCGTGCAGATCCCGCTTCGAATCTGCCGGACCCTGATCGTTTTCGAGCTCTTCTTTTCCGCCTTTTCCGATTTTTCCGACTTTGCAGCGGTCATGAGGCCTCCGGCTCCGGCTTCTCTCCGGCCCCGCCGCGCCTCTTCTTCATCTCGTCGGCGTTGCGCAGCTGCGACAGGCCGTCGAAGGTTGCCTTGATCACGTTGTGCGGGTTCGTCGTCCGCAGAGACTTGGTCAGGATGTCCGCGATTCCCACGGACTCGAGCACGGCGCGCACGGGACCGCCCGCGATGACTCCGGTTCCGGCGGCGGCGGGCTTCAACATCACTCGCCCCGCGCCGTAGCGCCCGATGACGGCGTGCGGGATGGTCGTTCCGCGCAGGCTGATCTGCCGCATGCTCTTCTTGGCCATCTCGATGCCCTTCTTGATGGCCATCGGGACTTCCTTCGCCTTCCCCGAGCCGTACCCCACCCGCCCCTGGCCGTCGCCGACGACCACGAGCGCGGAGAACGAGAAATTCTTTCCGCCCTTGACGACCTTGGTGACTCGGTTGATGTGGACCACGCGGTCGATCAACTCCCGCCCCTGGGCGTCGCGCTCCTTCTCCCGTTCGCGCGGCGCGCGCGGCCCGCCCCCCCGGTTGCTGCTCATCGGATTTCCTTCATGGCTAGAACTCCAGACCGCCCTTGCGTGCGGCATCAGCCAGTGCGCGAACCTTGCCGTGGTAGATGTAGCCGCCGCGGTCGAAGACGACTTTCGCGACGCCCTTTTCTTTGGCGCGCGACGCCACGAGCTCGCCCACGCGCTCCGCGGTCGCCACGTTGGCTCCCGCCTTGCCGGCCTTCTTCAAGCCCTCGTCGAGCGAGGACGCGTGCGCGAGCGTGCGCCCGGACGCGTCGTCGATCACCTGGGCGTAGATGTGCTTCCCGCTCTTGAAGACGGCCAGGCGCGGCCTGCCGCCCGAGCCCCGGACCTTCTCCCGGATGCGCACGCGCACCCGCCGCCGCGATTCCACCCGCTGTTGCGCTTTCTTCATGTCTACTTCCCGCCCGCCTTGCCGACCTTGCGCCGGATCACTTCGTTGGCGTACTTGATGCCCTTGGCCTTGTAAGGATCCGGCACGCGCAGCTTGCGGATCTCGGCCGCCGTCTGCCCCACCTTCTGCCGGTCCGCTCCGGTTACTGTCAACTTGCCCGCCTTCGCGTCGAGCGCGATGCTGATCCCGTCGGGAATCGGAAAATTGACGGGATGCGAGTACCCGAGAGAGAAGACGACCATCTTCCCCTTGACCTCGGCCTTGTATCCGACGCCGACGATCTCGAGGTCCTTGCTGAATCCCCTGGTCACGCCCTCGACGCTGTTGGCAACGAGGCTGCGCAGGAGGCCGTGGAACGCCCGCTGCGACGGCTCGTCGTTGGCGCGCCCGATGCGGACCTCGCCGTCCTCGACGACCACCGTCAATCCGGGAAGCACGCGGGTCGTCAGCTCCCCCTTGGGGCCCTTCACCCGAACTGCGTCGCCGTCCGCTTTCACGTCGACCCCTTTCGGGATCGTCACTGGCATTCTTCCTACGCGTGACACGGAATACTCCTTCGGTAACCGGTTACCAGATGTTGCAGAGAATCTCGCCGCCGAGCTTCGACTCCCGGGCCCTCTTCCCGGTCACGATGCCCTTCGACGTCGAGACGATCGAGATCCCGAGCCCTCCGAGGACCTCGGGGATCTCCTTTGCGGCGGCGTAGACGCGGCGGCCCGGCTTCGACACGCGCTCGAGCCCGGTCACGATCGGCTCGCCTTCGGGGTCGTACTTCAACCCGACCCGGAGAAGCGGCCTGCCCTTCTCTTCGACTCGCCGGTACGAAGCAATGTACCCCTCGTCGGCGAGGACGACCAAGAGGGCTTCTTTCAGCCGGGACGACGGGATCTCGACGCGGTCGTGTCCCGCACGCATTCCGTTGCGCAACCGGTTTAAGAGGTCGCTGATCGGATCCCCGATCGTGGCCCCCGCCGAGGCCTTCCGCTTCACCATGATGCCTTCTTTACTCCGGGCAGATACCCGAGGTTGGCGTTCTGCCGGAAACAGATCCGGCAGAGCTGGAACTTCCGAAGAACGCTGCGGGCGCGGCCGCACACGCGGCACCGGCGCACCGTCCTTGTCATGAACTTCGGCTTCCGCGCCGCCTTGATCCGCATCGCCCGTCTTGCCATTTGAGCCTCTCTAAGTCTCGTTACCTGGGGGCCGGGGGTTCGGGGGACCGCAAGGTCCCCTGCCGGCTCCGGGGGACCGCAAGGTCCCCTGCTTCATGTTCATTTGCCGAAGGGCATTCCCAGCTCTTTCAAGAGCTGGCGCGCCCGGTCATCCCGCCCCGCCGTCGTGACGATCGTCACGTTCAGCCCCTTGGACTTGTCCGTCCTCGAGTAGTCGATCTCCGGGAAAATGAAATGGTCCCGGATCCCCAGCGTGTAATTGCCGCGGCCGTCGAACGCCTTCGTCGGGACTCCCCGGAAGTCCCGGACACGCGGCAGCGCGATGTTGATCAGCCGGTCGAGGAACTCGTACATCCGGTCGCCCCGAAGGGTGACGCGGGCGCCGATCGGCATCCCTGCCCGCAGCTTGTACGTCGCGATCGACTTCTTCGCCTTGGTGACCACGGCGCGCTGCCCCGCGATCGAGGAAAGCTCGTCGACGGCCCCGTCGAGCATCTTCGGGTTGGCGACCGCCTCGCCGAGGCCCATATTGAGAATGACCTTTTCGACGCGAGGAATGGCCATGGAGTTGTCGATCCCGAGCTCCTTCTTGAGCGCGGGCGCGACCTCTTTCGAGTATCGGTCTTTCAGTCTGGCTGCCATATCGGTTCTCAGTTCCGGTTATCAGTTGTCGGTTCAGGCCAGCGCGGAGCCGCTCTTCTTGGCGAAGCGCTCCGGGTTCCCGTCGCTGTCGCGGCGGCGGCCGATTCGCGTGCGCGTGCTCCGGTCCGGATCGACGAGCATCACGTTCGAAACGTGCAGCGGCGCTTCCTTCTCGGAGATGCCTCCCGCGATGTTCTTCGACGGGTTCGGGCGCGTGTGGCGCTTGATCATGTTCACCCGCTCGACGATGACTCGATTGGCTACGGGCAGGATCTTCAGGATCTTTCCCTGCCGCCCGCGGTCCTTCCCCGCAATCACGACGACGAGGTCGTTCTTGCGAAGCTTCGTCTTCCTGGTCGTCTTCATCACAGCACTTCCGGAGCGAGGGAGATGATCTTCATGAACTTCTTTTCGCGCAGCTCGCGCGCCACGGGCCCGAACACGCGCGTCCCGACCGGCTCTCCCTCGTTCGAGATCAGGACGGCGGCGTTGTCGTCGAACCGGATGTACGAGCCGTCGCGCCGGCGATGGTTGCGCCTCGTGCGGACGATCACCGCCCGGACGACGCGCTTGCCGTGCTTCTCGACGAACGGCGAATCGGGCGCCGCTTCCTTCACGGACGCCGTGATCACGTCGCCCAGCCTCGCATAGCGGCCCGCGGACCCGCCCCGCATGCGGATGCACGCGATGCGCCTCGCGCCGGAATTGTCGGCGACTTCGAGGATCGTGCCCATTTGAATCATGGCGGACTCCTAAGCCTCGGCTCTCGTCAGCACTTCTCTCAGCCGCCACCTCTTCTTCTTCGAGAGCGGCCGCGTCTCTTCGATTCGGACCCGGTCTCCGACCTTGGCATCGCCGGTCTCGTCGTGCGCGAGAAAGCGGCTGGTCCGCTTGATGGTCCGCTGGTAGCGGGCTTCCTGGACGCGCCGCTCGACCTCGACGATGATCGTTTTCGTCATCTTGTCGGACACCACGCGGCCGACCTTCGTCTGCCGCCCCCGCCCCTGCGCTGCCTGCCCCGCCGATGTTGCCTCTTCCATCACTTCTTCTCCGCGAGCTCGAGCGCCCGCTGGTAGGTGCGGATCCGCGCGATGTCTCGCCGGATCACTTTCAACCGGCTCGGGTTCTCGAGCTGGCCCGTCGCCTTCTGGAGCCGGAGCTTCCAGGACGCTTCGCGAAGCTGCTTCGCCTTCTCCTCGAGCTCCGTGGTCCCCTGGTTGGCGAGCATCTCCCGCTCCTTCTTCTTCATAGGATCTCCGTCTCCGTGGTGCGGGTGACGAATCGCGTGCGGAGGCCGATCTTGTCCGCCGCGAGAGCGAGCGCCTCTTTCGCCGTGGCGAGGTCGACGCCCTCCATCTCGTAGAGGATCCGACCCGGCTTGACGACGGCGACCCATCCTTCCGGCGCGCCCTTGCCCTTGCCCATGCGCGTCTCGGCGGGCTTCTTCGTGTACGGCTTGTCGGGGAAGATCCGGATCCAGATCTTGCCGCCGCGTTTGACGGCGCGGGTCATCGCGATGCGGGCCGCCTCGATCTGGCGGGCGGTCACCCACCCGGGCTCCAGGATCTGCAGTCCCATGTCGCCGAACGCGAGGGTTCCGCCCCGGTACGCTTTGCCGCGCATCCGGCCCCGCTGCTGTTTGCGGTATTTCACTTTCGAGGGCATCAACATTGGTCAGCTCGCTGTCTTCTGTCTTCGCCGGCCCTTAGGCCGTCTTCCGTCGGTTCTTCGCCTTGTGCTGCTCGCCGCGATAGATCCACGTCTTGACGCCGATCTTTCCGTACGTGGTGTTCGCCTCGGCGAACCCATAGTCGATGTCCGCCTTCAGGGTGTGGAGGGGAAGGCGCCCCTCTTGATACCACTCCGCTCTCGCGATCTCGGCGCCGTTCAAGCGGCCGGCGCAGCGGATCTTGATGCCCTGGGCCCCGAAGCGGAACGCGGATTCGATCCCCTTCTTCATCGCGCGCCGGAACGCGACCCGGCGTTCGAGCTGGAGCGCGATGGACTCGGAGACGAGCTGGGCGTCCGTCTCGGGCCGCTGGATCTCGATGATGTTGATGTGGACTTCGGCCTTCGTCCGCTTCTGGAGCTCGTCGCGGAGCTTGTCGACTTCCGCGCCGCGCTTCCCGATGATGATTCCGGGCCGCGACGTCTGGATGTTGACCTTCAGCTTGTTCGCGAACCGCTCGACGTCGATCTCGGAGACGCCCGCGTGCGACAGACGCCCCTTGAGCTCCTTGCGGAGCGCGAGGTCCTCGTGGAGGTAGGTCTGGTACTCCTTGACCGAGAACCAGCGCGAATGCCAGGTCCGGTTGAACCCGAGCCGGAAGCCGTACGGATGGACTTTCTGCCCCATGCTTATCCTCTCGCCTCGGACATTTCGTCCGAGAGCTCGATCGTCAGGTGACTCTTCCGATGCAGGACCCGATACGCGCGGCCCATCGGCGCGGGGCGGACCCGCTTCTCCTGCGGCCCCTTGTCGACGAAGATGCGCGTGACGACGAGCTCGTCGATGTCGACGCGCGCCTCTTTCTGTTCCGCGTTCGCGACGGCGGAACGCAGCGTCTTCAAAAGGTCCCGCGCGGCGACCTTGCGCGTGTGGCTCAGGATCGCGACGGCGTCGTTCACCTTCTTGCCACGGACGAGGTCGGCGACCAGACGGATCTTCTGCGCGGAACCCTTCATGTACCGAAGCCGGGCTGTCGCTTTCATCGTCTAACCCTTCGCCGCCGGTGCAGCGGGAGCGGCTCCCGGAGCGCCGACCGGCTTGCCCGCGCCGGGCGCCGGGGCCCCCGTCTCGGCCTTCTTGCCGCTGTGACCCTTGAAGATCCGCGTGGGAGAGAACTCGCCGAGCTTGTGGCCGACCATGTTCTCCGCGATGTACACGGGGATGAACTTGCGGCCGTTGTGCACCGCGATGGTGTGGCCCACCATGTCGGGCACCACCGTCGAGCGACGCGACCACGTTTTCACGACTTTCTTCTCGCGGGCATCGTTCATCAACGCCACCTTCTTCATGAGGTGGTCATCGACGAAGGCGCCCTTCTTGATCGAACGCGACATGTTCCGTCCTCAGCCCTTCGACTTGCGGCGGCGCACGATGAATGCATCGGTCCGCTTGTTGTTCCGCGTCTTCATACCCTTCGTCTTCCAGCCCCACGGCGACGTGGGATGGCGTCCGCCGGACGTCTTGCCTTCGCCTCCGCCCATCGGATGATCGACGGGATTCATCGCCACGCCCCGGTTGTGGGGCTTCCACCCGAGCCAGCGGTTGCGGCCGGCCTTGCCGATCGAGACGTTTTCGTGCTCGAGGTTCCCGACCTGTCCGATGGTCGCGTAGCACTCGATGTGGACTTCGCGGACCTCCCCGGACGGCAGACGGACCTGGGCGTAGTCGCCTTCCTTGGCCATGAGCTGCGCCGCGGCCCCCGCCGAGCGCACCATCTGTCCGCCGTTGCCCCGCTTCAATTCGATGTTGTGGATGGTGGTGCCGAGCGGGATCCCGCGAAGCGGCAGCGCGTTGCCCGGCAGGATGTCCGCGGCCGGACCCGACACGACGGAAGCTCCGACCTGCAGTCCGTTCGGCGCGAGGATGTACCGCTTCTCGCCGTCGACGTAGTGGAGAAGGGCGATCCGCGCGGTGCGGTTCGGGTCGTACTCGATGGTCGCGACTTTGGCCGGGATGTTCAGCTTGTCGCGCCGGAAATCGATGATCCGGAAGAGGCGCTTGTGGCCGCCGCCCATGAACCGCGACGTGATCCGGCCCTGGTTGTTGCGGCCTCCCGTCGAGCGCATTCCGACCGTCAGGGACTTCTCCGGCTTGGAAGCCGTGATCTCCTGAAAGTCGAGCGTCGTCTGGAACCGGCGACCCGGCGACGTGGGCTTGTACTTCTTTACAGGCATGGTGTTTTCAGACCCCCTCGAAGAACTCGATCGACTTCTCGCCGGGGGCGAGCCGGACGTACGCCTTCTTCCAGTCCCTGCGCCGGCCGACGAAGCGGCCCATCCGCTTCAGCTTCCCCTGCCGGTTGGCGACGCGGACCTGGGCGACCTTGACTCCGAACAGCGCCGTGACCGCTTTCGCGATCTCGATTTTGTTGGCGTCCACCGCGACCTCGAAGCAGATCGTGTTCGCCGCTTCCTTCAGGCGTGTGGACTTCTCCGTGATCAGCGGGCGGCGGATGACCTGTTGCGCGTCCATCATTCCCCTCCCAGGGTCTGGACGACCCGCGACAGCGCGGTGCGCGACAGGATGAGCGTTCCGTGGCTCATCACGTCGTAGACGTTGATTCCGAGCGCGTCAACGACCTTCCAGTCCCGAACGTTCCGCGAGGCGCGCACGAAATTCTCGTTCTCGCGGGAATCGACGAAGAGCGCCTTGCCGCTCACGCCAAGACCGCCCAGCGCGGCGACGAGATCCCGCGTGCGATGCGTGTCGAGGTCCATCCGGTCCACGACCACGAGGCGCTCCTCGCGCGCCCGCCGGGACAGCACCGACTTCAAGGCGTTCTTCTTTTCTCCGACGGAGATTCCCTGCGCGTACGAACGCGGCGTCGGCCCGTGGGACGTGCCGCCGTGCCGGTGGATGGGGGGCCTGCTGCCTCCCTGCCGCGCGCGTCCGGTCCCCTTCTGCTTGAACGGCTTCCTGCCGCTTCCGGAGACTTCGGCACGGGTCTTCGTCTTGTGCGTCCCCGACCGCTGCGCCGCCCGATAGGCCTTCACGACCTCCCAGACGAGGTGGCGGCGGTACGGGTACTCGAACACCTCGGCGGGCAGTTCGACCTCGCCGACGCGCTCTTTCTTCCAGTTGACGACCGGGACAGTAGCCATCGTGCTTTCCTTGCGCTTACTTGCCCGACTTCGCGGCCACGCGGCCGAAAGTGGAGCGAACGACCTTGACGACCGAGTTGCGGGCGCCGGGAAGGGCGCCGCTCAAGTACAGAAGGTTCTTCTCGACGTCGACACGGACGACGATCAGGTTCTTCGACGTCGCCTGGCGGCCGCCGAGGCGTCCGGAGGATCGGGTTCCCGGATACACGCGGGACGGGAAGGCCGAGGGCCCGATCGATCCGGGAAGGCGGTGGAACATCGAGCCATGGCTCTCCGCGCCCCCACGGAAGTGGTGCCGCCGGACGACGCCGGCGAAGCCCTTGCCCTTGGAGATTCCGATGACGTCGACGTGGTCTTTCTCCGCGAACGCGTCGCACAGGACCTTGTCGCCGGGCTTCAGCTCGTCGCCCGCGTCGAGGCGAAATTCCGCGAGCAGACGCATCGGCGCGACGTTGGCCTTCTCGAAGCGCCCCTTTGCGGGCCGGTTCGCGCGCCGGTCGGGCCGCGACTCGACGAGGCCGATCTGAACGGCCTCGTAGCCGTCCTTGTCGACCGTCTTCTTCTGCACGACGAGGCACGGGCCCGCCTGAACCACGGTGACCGGAACGACCGTGCCGTCCGGCCCGAAGATCTGGGTCATTCCGATTTTTCTGCCGATGATTCCGTGTACGGACATACTTCTACTTTCCGAACGCCTTGATCTCGACGTCGACGCCCACTGGCAGCTCGAGCTTCATCAGGGCGTCCACCGTCTGAGACGTGGGCTCCAGGATGTCCAGGAGACGCTTGTGGGTCCGCATCTCGAACTGTTCCCGCGACTTCTTGTCGATGTGCGGCGAGCGGTTGACCGTGTAGCGGGAGACCGCGGTGGGCAGAGGAATCGGTCCCGCGATCTTCGCGCCCGTTCGCCTCGCCGTGTCCACGATCTCCGTTGCCGATTGATCGAGGATTCGATAATCGAAGGCCTTGAGGCGGATGCGGATTTTGTCATTCTTCATCGGTTCCTCGACGGAACCGGACGGGAACAAACGGCCGCTCCCGGCCAGCCCATGGCATAACTCAATTTCACGACTATTCCAAAATCTCCGTAATGGTCCCCGCGCCCACGGTTCTGCCGCCTTCTCGGATGGCGAAGCGCAGGCCCTTTTCCATGGCGATGGGGGTGATCAGCTGGATCTCCAGAGCGACGTTGTCGCCCGGCATCACCATCTCCACTCCCGTGGGCAGCTGCGCGGTCCCCGTCACGTCCGTCGTGCGGAAGAAGAACTGCGGCCGGTACCCGTTGAAGAAGGGGGTATGCCGCCCGCCCTCCTCCTTCGTCAGGATGTACGCCTGCGCGTTGAACTTCATGTGCGGCGTGATCGTCCCAGGCTTGGCGCACACCTGCCCGCGCTCCACGTCCTTGCGCTCCGTCCCACGCAGCAGCAACCCCAGGTTGTCTCCCGCCTGCCCCTGATCCAGCAGCTTTCGGAACATCTCCACTCCCGTCACGACCTTCTTCTGCGTCGGACGGATCCCCACGATCTCCACTTCCTCCCCAACCTTCACCACTCCCCGCTCCACACGGCCCGTCACCACCGTCCCGCGCCCCGAGATTGAGAACACGTCCTCGATGGGCATCAGGAAGTCCTTGTCGATCGCTCGCTCCGGAACCGGAATGTACGCGTCCACCGCGTCCATCAGCTCCATGATGCACTTGGCATCGGCCGAGTTGGGGTCCCCCGACTCTCCCGCCTTCAACGCCGATCCCTTCACGATCGGAATCACGTCCCCGGGAAAACCGTACGACGTCAGAAGCTCCCGAACCTCCAGCTCCACCAACTCGAGCAGCTCCGGGTCGTCCACCATGTCCGTCTTGTTCAAGAACACCACAATGAACGGCACTCCGACTTGCCGGGCCAGGAGAATGTGCTCCCGCGTCTGCGGCATCGGACCGTCCGCCGCCGACACCACCAGAATCGCCCCGTCCATCTGCGCCGCCCCCGTGATCATGTTCTTCACGTAGTCCGCGTGCCCCGGACAGTCCACGTGCGCGTAGTGACGCTTCTCCGTCGAATACTCCACGTGCGCCGTGTTGATCGTGATCCCACGCGCCTTCTCCTCCGGCGCGTTGTCGATCTGGTCGTACGCCTTCGCCGTCGCCAGACCCTTCTTCGACAAGATGACCGTGATCGCCGCCGTCAACGTCGTCTTCCCATGGTCCACGTGACCAATCGTCCCGATGTTCACGTGCGGCTTGCTGCGATCAAATTTTTCTTTGCCCATCTCTTTTCCTCTTACTTCGATCCCACTTTGGCGATGATTTCTTCGCTCACGCTCTTCGGAACTTCGTCGTAAGCGGCAAACTGCATGGAGTAGTTGCCGCGGCCCTGCGTCATCGACCGGAGGTTCGTCGAGTAGCCGAACATCTCGGACAAAGGCACGCGCGCTTCGATCACCTGGATCCCGCCGCGCGGCTCCATGTGCTTGATGTGGCCGCGCCGCGAGGACAGGTCACCGATCACGTCGCCCATGTAGTTGTCGGGCACGGTGACCTCGACGTCCATGATGGGTTCCTTGATGATCGGGCGCGCCTTCTTCGCCGCTTCCTGGTAGGCCATGGAGCCGGCGATCTTGAACGCCATCTCCGAGGAGTCGACGTCATGGTACGAGCCGTCGTAAAGCTCGACGTGGACACCCGTCGTCGGGTACCCCGCGAGCACGCCGGTCTCGAGTGCCTCTTTGATCCCCTGCTCGATCGGCTTGATGAATTCTTTCGGGATCGACCCGCCGTATGTGGCGTTCTCGAAAACGAATTCGTGTCCCTCTTCGGCGGGCTTGATCCGGATCTTGCAGTCTCCGTACTGACCGCGGCCGCCGGACTGCCGTACGAAACGGCCATGTCCCTCGGCCTCGCGGGTGATCGCTTCGCGGTAGGCCACCTGCGGCTTGCCGATGTTCGCGCCCACGTTGAACTCGCGAACGAGGCGGTCCGTGATGATCTCCAGGTGGAGCTCGCCCATTCCCCGGATGATCGTCTGGCCCGTTTCCTTGTCCGTGTGGACCTTGAAGGTCGGGTCCTCCTGCATGAGCTTGGAGAGCGCGAGGCCCATCTTCTCCTGGTCGGCCTTGGTCTTCGGCTCGATGGCCACTGCGATGACGGGCTCCGGGAAGTTCATCGCCTCGAGGATGACCGCGTTGTCCTCGTCGCAGATCGTGTCGCCGGTCGAGACGTTCTTGAGTCCGACGGCGGCCGCGATGTCGCCCGCCCAGACTTCCTTGATCTCTTCCCGTTTGTTGGCGTGCATTTTCAAGAGACGTCCGATGCGCTCCCGGGTGTCCTTCGTCGCATTGAAGACCCCGGACCCGGCGTCGAGGTGCCCCGAGTACACGCGGAAAAACGCGAGCTGGCCCACGAACGGGTCCGTCATGATCTTGAAGACGAGCGCAGCGAACGGGCCGTCGTCCTTCGGCTCGCGCACGAGCTCCGCGCCGACGTCGTCGTGTCCCTTGATCGGCGGAACGTCAAGCGGCGACGGGAGGTAATCGACCACCGCGTCGAGCAGCTGCTGGACGCCCTTGTTCTTGAAGGCGGATCCGCAGACGACAGGCTGCACGGCGCTCGCGATCGTCGCGCGCCGGAGGGCCGCCTTCAGCTCGTCGATCTCGACTTTGCCGCCGTGGAGGTACTTCTCGAGGAGCGTGTCGTCCGTCTCCGCCACGGTCTCGATGAGCTGCTCGCGGTACCGCTCGGCCTCCTCGCGCAGCTCCTCGGGGATCGGCACCACATCGAACTGCGCGCCGAGCGACTCGTCTTTGAACTCGACCGCCTGCATCTGGACGAGGTCGATCACGCCCCGGTGCTCCGCCTCGGCGCCCCACGGGATCTGGATGGGAGCGGGCTTCGCGTTCAATTTCGTGCGCATCATCTCGACGCAACGGGGGAAGTTCGCGCCGATGCGGTCCATCTTGTTCACGAACGCAAGGCGGGGGACGTTGTAGCGATTCGCCTGGCGCCACACGGTCTCCGACTGCGGCTCGACACCGGCGACCGCGTCGAACACGGCGACGGCGCCGTCGAGGACGCGAAGAGACCGCTCGACTTCCGCCGTGAAGTCCACGTGGCCCGGGGTGTCGATGATGTTGATGCGGATCGTCGGGGCATCCTCCGAGTAGGACACCTTCCAGAAGCACGTCGTCGCGGCAGACGTGATGGTGATCCCCCGTTCCTGCTCCTGGACCATCCAGTCCATGGTCGCGGTGCCCTCGTGGACCTCGCCGATCTTGTAGTTGACTCCCGTGTAATAAAGGATCCGCTCCGTCGTCGTCGTCTTGCCGGCGTCGATGTGAGCCATGATCCCGATGTTTCGGGTTTCGCTGAGAGAGTGGGTGCGGGGCATGAGTGAGTTCTGAGTTCTGAGTTCTGAGTTCGCGCTTACCAGCGGTAGTGGGCGAACGCCTTGTTCGCCTCGGCCATCTTGTGCGTGTCGTCCTTCTTCTTCACGGCGCCGCCGCGGAGGTTGGACGCGTCGAGGAGCTCCGCCGCGAGCTTCTCCTTCATCGTCTTCTCGCCGCGGGCGCCTGCGTAGTCGATGATCCAGCGAATCGCGAGCGAGGTCCGGCGGTTGGGACGAACCTCGACCGGCACCTGGTAGGTCGAGCCGCCAACGCGGCGGGACTTGACCTCGAGCGCGGGCTTGACGTTCTCGATCGCCTTCTTGAAGGCCTTCATCGGATCGTCCTGCGTCTTTTCGGCGACCTTGTTCAGGGCGCCGTACAGAATTCCCTCGGCCACGGACTTCTTGCCCTGGCTCATCACGGAGTTGATGAACTTCGTGACCAGCTGAGAGTTGTACAGCGGGTCGGGGAGGATCTCGCGTTTGGCAACGACTCGGCGTCTCGGCATATCAGTTCTTCGTCCTTCGTCCTTCGTCCTTCGGTCCCTGGTCCTATGTCCCGAGTCAGGCCTTCGGGCGCTTGGCGCCGTACTTGGACCGGCTCTGCTTGCGATTGGCGACTCCGACCGCGTCGAGAGTCCCGCGGATGATGTGGTAGCGCACGCCGGGGAGATCTTTCACGCGGCCTCCACGGATCATCACGATCGAGTGCTCCTGCAGGTTGTGCCCGACTCCGGGGATGTACGTCGTGACCTCGATCCCGTTGGTCAGGCGCACGCGCGCAACCTTGCGCAGCGCGGAGTTGGGCTTCTTCGGCGTCGTCGTGTAGACGCGCGTGCAGACGCCTCGCTTCTGCGGGGAGGACTCGAGTGCCGGCGAAGCCGTCTTGACGCGCACGCGTTCGCGGCCCTTCCGGACGAGCTGAGAAATTGTCGGCATCGACTCTCCAATGTCACCCCGAGCTCCCCGAGAGACGAGGAGAACCCGAGATCGACCGTAACTTGGCTCCCAGATCCGGGCGGGAAGCGAAGAAATCCCACCAACCCGCCGGAGTCCAGAGGAAAAACCCGCGAATCGTACGCGGCTACGGGAAGGCTGTCAAGGGATTTTCCCCGGAAAACATTCCAGAAGCAGTGAGTTGCGCGAACCCGGACCGTGAGTCGCGGAGCCTATCACGGTTTCCGTTCCGCCGGCCGGGAGCTCCACACCGCCCCGAGCCCGAATGGCCCCGGTCCGCCAGAGCGTTACTGGAAGTAGCCCGTCACGTCCAGAATGAAGTGCACCGCTCCCGCGCTGCGCACCCGGAACGCGCCCTCGGCGCCGAGAGGCACCACGGCGTTGTTGGCGCGCGCCTGCGAGACCCCGAAATTCACAACGCTCGTCGAGGGAACCGGCCCTCCGTCGGCCCAGATGGAAAGATGGCCGGGGGTCGCCGCCCCGACGACGGTCAGGTTGGCCGAAACCGCGGTGGCCGTGGCCGGGACTCCGCACCGCCCGGCGACGACAAAAGCCCGGTCGGCGGAGACATCGAGCGGCGGGCCCCCCCAGGGGCCGTCGGGCTGGCGGGTGTCGAGGACCCGGCAGGGAGTGATGGTGTGGAGATTCGACGGGCCCGCCTGATCCGCCACGACCACCTTGATCGTTGGCCCCACCATGGAACAGTCCGAGGTGATTCCGCCCGGCTCGCCCTGGTGGAGGGCCCCCGCGCGCACCCAGAGCACGAGGTCCGTCCGGTCGAGGCTCTCCCCGGTCAGAAAGGCGTTCAGGCCGGCCGCGCATCCGGTCGCGACGGCGCTGTCGTCCTGCTCGTTCGGCCGGTTCACGACGGCCCAGCCATCCGCGACCGGGAAGTCCGTCGGAAAGGGCAGCGGGTCCCCGGCGGCGCCGTCCCCGGCATTGCGGGACACCTCGACATAGGAGGGAGACCCCGGCCTCGAGATCCTCCAGAGGGACCTCACCGACCCCGCGTCCGTGAAGGAGCGTTCCGTCGAGATGCGGGCCGTCGATCCTCCCGCGAGTACCTGGTCGAGGACGTTGCCTCCGGCCGCGCCCGCGTCGACGTCCAGGCGGAAATACGCGTGATGGTTGTGCGTGTAGGCAACGCAGCCGTTGTGAATGGAGGTCGCGTCGAAGCGCGCCTGCAGCGTTCCGTCCGCGAAGAACTCCCAGACGGGGATGTAGCGGTACCAGCCCGCCTCCGCCTGGGAGGTGAGCTTCAACCGGTCGGGCAGGTCCTCGACCGCCACTCCCGAAAAGCTGCCGGCGTCGGTGCCCGGATGCTGGCAGACCGTGGCCGGCGGGACGCTCGTGCCGGAGCAACGGCCCGGAGAGACCTCCGGGGCACAGCCGAATGCCCGCTCCTGGAAGAACCAGTCCCGGTAGCAGGGCCCGCACCCGCCCGGGGCATAGGCCACGTTGACGATGGGAATGTTCGCCACTTTCAGGACGGGGATTCCCCGGTACCGGACGTCAGAGATCTCGAGCCCGCCGCCGTTGACGAGATAGGTCGTCGCCGCCGGTCTCCGGTAACAGAGCTCCCACAGCGGGTCACCGGAGGGCCACGCGACGCGCGTTGCGTTCGCCGGGCACGGGGCGGGTTGGGCGGATAGCCGCGCCGCGGCCAGCGCTCCGGCGAGGCCCAGGAAGACCCGGGCACGCATCATCGCGGTTTCTCTCCGCCGTCGGGCTCGCCCGCGGTCATCCGCAAGCCTTGGTAGTCGCGGTGAGCGACGGCCCCTCGAGACAGATCAACGATCACCCTGCGGGCGGGGCCCTTCGTGAAGTCCGCGCGCATGAACCCGAACTCCAGGCAGACGTCGGTCGCGCAGGGATCCCGGAGGCCCGCCTGGGGGCGAACGTGGAACCCCCCCTGCAGCGAGACGCCCCGTCCCGCCGACCACCGGGCGAGATCCGGGTCGCGCTCGATGATCCCGCGCGCCGCTCCGAGCTCCTCCTCGCCCGGCTGGAGGAGGCCGGGGACGTCTCCCACGGTGACGGCGCCGGACACGAGATCGAATCGCAGCGCGCGGGCGGCGCCCGTTTGGAGATCCCGAACGTAGAGAACCGCCGCGCCTTCCGCACCGGAGCCCCCTGTGCCGGCCCGAACGAGGCGGAAGCGGGACGAGCCCAGTCTCTGTCGGACCTCGGGACGCGCGAGCGCCCGGTCGAAGAGCTCCCGGGCCTGCCCTGCGGAGAGCGGCTGACCCGAGGAGGCGGGAGGCATCCCAGAGGCCGCTCCACCCGGGGCGCCCGAGGCCGTGTAAACGGCTGCGGCGAGGAGAGCGGCGCCGAGTCCGGAGCGGCGCAGGCGCATCCAGGGATTATGCGCCGTCCCTCCCACGGGCCGAACGAACCTTCGCCCCCAAAAAAGAAATCGGGGGCGGCCGCCCGCCCCCGATCGGGGAATCCAATCCGGTGAGCCTTACTCCTCTTCGCTCGCGTCGACTTCCGCGTCCGCCTCGGCGAGAGCCAGCTCCTCGGCCGGATCCGTCAGGAAGTCCTCGAGCGCCGGCTCCTCGACCTGCGGGATCTCCTCCCGCTCGAGGACGATGTTGCGGTAGTACTCCATGCCCGTTCCCGCGGGGATCAGGCGGCCCACGATGACGTTCTCCTTCAGCCCGCGGAGGCTGTCGACCTTTCCGGAGATCGAGGCTTCCGTCAGGACCCTCGTCGTCTCCTGGAAGGAAGCCGCCGAGATGAAGGAGTCGGTGGAGAGCGACGCCTTCGTGATGCCGAGGAGCAGCGGCCGGCCGAGAGCCGGCTGCCCGTTCGCGGTGATCACGCGGTCGTTCTCCTCCTCGAACCGGAAGCGGTCGACCTGCTCGTCGATCAGGAACTCCGTGTCCCCGACCTCCTCGATCTTCACGCTCCGCATCATCTGCCGGACGATGACTTCGATGTGCTTGTCGTTGATGGCGACGTTCTGCGAGCGGTAGACCTCCTGGATCTTGTCGACCAGGTACCGCTGCATCTCCTTCTCGCCCAGGATCGCCAGGATGTCGTGCGGATTGATCGGGCCGTCGATCAGGGGATCGCCGGCGCGGACCCTTTCGCTTTCCTGCACGTTCACGTGCGTGTAGCGCGGGATGAGGTACTCCCGCGTTTCGCCGTCGTCTCCCGAGATGATGACCTTCCGCATGCCCTTGGTGATCGGGCCGTGCGAGACCGTTCCGTCGATCTCCGTGATGACGGCCGCGTCCTTGGGACGCCGCGCCTCGAAGAGCTCGACGATGCGGGGCAGACCGCCCGTGATGTCCTTCGTCTTCGTCGTCTCGCGCGGGATCTTCGCCAGGACGTCGCCGGGGTGGACGTCCTGCCCGTCGTTGACCATCAAATGCGAGCCGATCGGCAGCAGGTATTTGCGCTCGACGCCCTTGCCCTGAACGAGCACCTGCGGCGACCGCTTCTCCGCCCCGACCGTCTCGACGATGATCTTCTGGGCCAGGCCCGTGACCCGGTCCGTTTCCTCCCGGAGGTTCTCGTTCTCGACGATGTCCCGGAACGAGACCTTTCCGCCGACCTCGGTCAGGATGGCCGAGGTGAACGGATCCCACTCGACGAGCTCCTGGCCGGGAACGACTTCCTCCCCGTCGGAGACCTTGATGGTCGAGCCGTAGACGACCGAGTACCGCTCCTTCTCGCGACCCTTGTTGTCGACGATCGTGATCTTGCCGTTGCGGTTGACGACGACGAGGTTCCCGTCCTTGCGCTGGACGGTGGTGACTCCGAGGAACCGGACCGTGCCCGGGTTCTTGGCCGCGTGCTTGGACTGCTCCGTGACGCGCGACGCCGTTCCGCCGTAGTGGAACGTCCGCATGGTGAGCTGGGTGCCCGGCTCGCCGATCGACTGCGCCGCAATGACTCCCACGGCCTCGCCGATCTCGACCATCTTGCCCGACGCCAGCATCCGGCCGTAGCAGAGGCGGCACACGCCGCGCTTGGTCTCGCAGGTCAGAACCGAACGGATCTTGACGCGCTCGATGCCCGCTTCCTGGACTCCCGAGGCGAGGTCCTCGCTGATCTCCTGGCCATAGGCGGCGAGCTTCTCCTCCGAGAGCGGGTCGAAGATGTCTTCCTGCGCGACGCGGCCCACGATGCGGTCCCGGAGCGGCTCGAGCGTGTCGCCGCCCTCCATGATCGCCGAGACCGTGATGCCGTCGGAGGTCCCGCAATCCTCCTCGATCACGATGACGTCCTGCGCCACGTCCACGAGGCGGCGTGTCAGGTAGCCGGAGTCGGCCGTCTTCAACGCCGTGTCGGCGAGACCCTTGCGGGCGCCGTGCGTCGAAATGAAGTACTGCAGCACCGAGAGGCCTTCGCGGAAGTTCGCGGTGATGGGGGTCTCGATGACTTCGCCCGAAGGCTTGGACATCAGGCCGCGCATGCCGGCGAGCTGCCGGACCTGTTCCTTCGATCCGCGGGCTCCCGAGTCCGCCATGATGTAGATCGGGTTGAAGTCCTGGCCGGCCTGGTCGGACTTCTTCATCTCCTTGAACATTTCGTCGGAGATGTTCTCCGTCGTGCGATGCCAGATGTCGATGATCTTGTTGTGGCGCTCACCGGCGGTGATGACGCCTGAGCTGCGCTGGGACTCGACCTCGACGACTTCTTTGCGAGCGGCCGCCAGGAACTCTTCCTTCTTCGCGGGGATGACCATGTCGTCCACGCCGATCGAGATTCCCGCGCGCGTCGCCGCGAGGAATCCGAGCTCCTTCAAGTCGTCCAGCATCTGGACGGTCATCTCCTCGCCGAACGTCAAGTACACGTAGCTGACGAAGTCGGTGAGGCCCCGCTTCTTGAGATTCCCGTTGATGAACGGGACTACGTCCTGGAGCGCCTGGTTGAAAAGAACGCGCCCGACCGTGGTGTCGATCAACGTCCGTTCGATGTCCTGCACTTCCGCATGGGAGATGTCCTGGTCGTTGTATTGCGTGGTCAGGTCGATGTACTGGCCCGAGTACCGCACACGGATCGGGGTGTGTGTCGTGACCTCCCCCACTTCGTACGCGAGGACCACTTCGTCGAAGTCGGCGAAGATGCGCCCCTCTCCGCGCGTGTTGGAGCGAGACTTCGTCAGGTAGTAGATCCCGAGCACGAGGTCCTGCGAGGGCACGGCGAGCGGCCGGCCGGACGCGGGCGACAGGATGTTGTTCGAGGAGAGCATCAGGAGCTCCGCCTCGACCTGGGCCTTCGGCGACAGGGGCACGTGCACGGCCATCTGGTCGCCGTCGAAGTCCGCGTTGAAAGCCGGACACACGAGCGGGTGGATCTTGATGGCCTTGCCCTCGACGAGCACCGGCTGGAACGCCTGGATTCCCAGGCGGTGGAGCGTCGGCGCGCGGTTCAAGAGCACCGGGTGATCGCGGATGACGTCCTCGAGGGCGTCCCAGACCTCCGTCACGCCCGACTCGACCAGCTCCTTGGCCGCCTTGATGGTCGTGGCGAGGCCCTTCTTCTCGAGGCGGTTGTAGATGAACGGCTTGAACAGCTCGACGGCCATCTTCTTGGGAAGACCCGCCTGGTGGAGCTTCAGCTCCGGCCCGACCACGACGACCGAACGGCCGGAGTAGTCGACGCGCTTCCCGAGCAGGTTCTGCCGGAACCGCCCCTGCTTGCCCTTCAGGGTGTCCGAGAGGGACTTCAAGGGGCGGTTGTTCGAGCCCTTGAGGACGCGGCCGCGGCGGCCGTTGTCGAACAGGGCGTCGACGGCCTCCTGGAGCATCCGCTTCTCGTTGCGCACGATGACTTCGGGCGCGCGCAGCTCCAGGAGCTTCTTCAGGCGGTTGTTCCGGTTGATGACGCGCCGGTAGAGATCGTTCAGATCCGACGTCGCGAACCGTCCGCCGTCGAGAGGCACGAGAGGCCGCAGCTCGGGCGGGATCACGGGAATGACGTCCAAGATCATCCAGTCCGGCCGGTGGCCGGAGCGGCGGAACGCGTCGCACACCTTCAGCCGCTTCGCGGCCTTCTGGCGCTTGATCTGCGACGTCTCCGTTTTCATGATCATCCGGAGCTCTTCCGAGAGCATGTCGACGTCGACCCGCTGCAGCAGCTCCTTGATGGCGCCGGCGCCCATGCGGGCGACGAACACGTCGCCGTGCTCCCCGCGAAGAGCCCGATATCGCTCTTCGGACAGAAGCTCCTTCTCCTTGAGCTCCGTCTCCCCCGGATCGATCACCACGTACGACTCGAAGTAGAGGATCCGTTCGAGGTCGCGGAGCGAGATGTCCAGGAGATGTCCGATGCGCGACGGCAGGCCCTTGAAGAACCAGACGTGCGAGACGGGCGACGCGAGCTCGATGTGTCCCATCCGCTCGCGGCGCACCTTGGACTTGGTCACCTCGACGCCGCACTTGTCGCACACGACGCCGCGGTGCTTCATCCGCTTGTACTTGCCGCACAGGCATTCCCAGTCGGTGATCGGGCCGAAGATCTTCGCGCAGAAGAGTCCGTCCCGCTCCGGCTTGAACGTGCGGTAATTGATCGTTTCGGGCTTTGTCACCTCGCCGAAGGACCAGGACCGGATCTTCTCGGGCGAAGCCAGAGAGATCTTGATGGCATTGAAATCCTTCAAGGCCGTCGGCTTGTTGGCGAAAGCAAGCGTTTCCATTATTGAGAGGTCCTTTCAGCGGAAATACTCACCGCTTGATCAGCTCCACGTCGAGGCAGAGCGACTGCAGCTCGCGGACGAGAACGTTGAACGACTCGGGCAGCCCCGGCTCGGCCGGAACCTCTCCCTTGACGATCGCCTCGTAGACCGCCGAGCGGCCCTCGACGTCGTCGGACTTCACCGTCAGGAGCTCCTGGAGGGTGTAGGAGGCGCCGTAGGCCTCGAGGGCCCACACCTCCATCTCTCCGAACCGCTGGCCGCCGAACTGCGCCTTGCCCCCGAGAGGCTGCTGCGTGATGAGCGAGTACGGCCCGATCGAGCGCGCGTGGATCTTGTCGTCCACGAGGTGCGAGAGCTTCATCATGTAGATGTAGCCGACCGTCACCTGCTGCTCGAACGATTCCCCCGTCATCCCGTCGTAGAGAACAGTCTTGCCGGAGGAGGGCAGGTTCGCGTCCTTCAGCCCCTTCTTGATCTCGGCCTCGGAGGCGCCGTCGAACACCGGCGTCGCCATGGTGACGCCGAGCGCCTTAGCGGCCCACCCCAGATGGGTCTCAAGGATCTGCCCGACGTTCATTCGTGAGGGGACGCCGAGAGGATTCAGCACGATATCGATCGGCGTGCCGTCCGGGAGATACGGCATGTCCGACTCCGACAGGATGCGCGAGATGACTCCCTTGTTCCCGTGCCGGCCGGCCATCTTGTCGCCCACGGAGAGCTTGCGCTTCATGGCGACGTAGACCTTGACCATCTTGATGACGCCCGGCGGGAGCTCATCGCCCTTCTGGAGGAGCTCGATGCGCTCCGCGTTCACGCGGTTCAAGACCTCGATCTGCGAGTCCTGGCGGCGGAGGATGATCTGGACCGCGTCCGCGATCTCCTCGTCCTTCAACTTCAGCCGCTTGAGCTGCTGCGGCGTCAGGCGGGCCACGGAGTCCTCGGTGAACTTCGCGCCCTTCTTGACGATCTCGCTGCCCTCGCGGTCGTTCATCTCTTCCGTCGAGACCTTCCCGACGAGCAGGTCGCGGATCTTCTTGTTGGCTTCCTCACGGATGATCCGGATCTC
Source organism: Acidobacteriota bacterium (assembly GCA_030948185.1). Taxonomy (GTDB): domain Bacteria; phylum Acidobacteriota; class Thermoanaerobaculia; order UBA5066; family Gp7-AA6; genus JALYUA01. The sequence goes on along the minus strand of JALZAT010000003.1, from coordinate 77,272 downwards.
GTCCCGCGAGTTCTTCTCGATCTTTGCGATCTGGTCCTGCTCGATCGACAGCGCGCGGAGGTCCTTCTCCGTCCCCTTGCGCGAGAAGATCTTCACGTCGACGACCGTCCCTTCGATGCCCGGGGGGCACTTCAAGGAAGCGTCGCGGACGTCGCCGGCCTTCTCGCCGAAGATGGCTCGAAGGAGCTTCTCTTCCGGAGTCAGCTGCGTCTCGCCCTTCGGGGTCACCTTTCCGACCAAGATGTCGCCGGGCTTCACGTTGGCGCCGATCCGGATGATCCCCGACTCGTCCAGATCCCGCAGAGCGGTCTCGGAGACGTTCGGGATGTCGCGCGTGATCTCTTCGGGGCCGAGCTTGGTGTCGCGCGCTTCGATGTCGAACTCCTGGATGTGGATCGACGTGAAGAAGTCGTCCTTGACGAGGCGCTCGGAGACCAGGATGGCGTCCTCGTAGTTGTAGCCGCGCCACGGCATGAACGCGACCAGGATGTTCCTGCCGAGGGCGAGCTCGCCAAGCTGGGTGCACGGGCCGTCCGCGAGGACCTGGCCTCTCTCGATCGTCTGCCCCTCGGAAACGATCGGCTTCTGGTTGATACAGGTGTTCTGGTTCGACCGGCGGAACTTCGTCAGCGGATAGATGTCCGCGCCGAACTCCTTGCCCCCGGCCTCCGTCCCCTCGACGCGGACGATGATCCGTTCCGAGTCCACCTGGTCGACGACGCCCCCGCGCTTGGCGAGGACGACGGCGCCCGAGTCGCGGGCCACCGTCGACTCGAGGCCGGTTCCGACGAGGGGAGCCTCGACCTTGAGCAGCGGCACCGCCTGGCGCTGCATGTTCGATCCCATCAGGGCGCGGTTGGCGTCGTCATGCTCCAGGAACGGAATGAGCGCCGTCGCCACCGAGACGAGCTGCTTCGGGGAGATGTCCTTGTAGTCGATCTTGTCGCGCTCGGCGGTGATGAACTCGCCGTTGAACCGGGCGATGACCCGGTCTTCCCTGATCCGGCCGTTCGCGTCCGTCTCCGCGTTCGCCTGCGCGATCACGAAGTTCTCTTCCTCCCACGCGGAGAGGTAGAAGGCGTACGGGATCGATTCCGAGACCCGCTTGTGGCCACGCTTGACTTTCTCGTTCTCCTCCTCGAACTCCTTCTTCTCGACGATCTGGCCGAGCTTGAAAGAGGTGTCTCCGACCGTCGTCACCTGGAAGTGGTCCATGACGCGGCCCTTCTCCACCCGCTTGTAGGGCGTTTCGATGAAGCCGAAGTCGTTGATGCGGGCGTAGCACGAGAGAGACGAGATCAGGCCGATGTTCGGCCCTTCCGGGGTCTCGATCGGGCACACCCGGCCGTAGTGGGTCGGGTGGACGTCGCGGACCTCGAACCCGGCTCTTTCACGGGACAAGCCGCCCGGCCCGAGGGCGGAGAGCCGCCGCTTGTGCGTGACCTCCGACAGAGGGTTCGTCTGGTCCATGAACTGCGAGAGCTGCGAGGAGCCGAAGAACTCCTTGATGGACGCAATGACCGGCTTGCTGTTGATCAGGTCATGCGGCATCGCGGAGTCGATGTCCTGGTGGACGGACATCTTTTCCTTGATCGCGCGCTCCATGCGAACGAGCCCGATGCGGAACTGGTTTTCGAGAAGCTCGCCCACGGAGCGCACGCGGCGGTTTCCGAGGTTGTCGATGTCGTCCGTGCGGCCGACGTCGCGCTTCAACCTCAGGAGGTATCCGACGACGCGGTAGATGTCCTGCGCCGTCAGCGTCCGGGTGTCCTCCGACGAGTCGGCCTCGAGCTTGATGTTGAACTTGAATCGGCCGACGCGCGAGAAGTCGTACTTTTTCGCATCGAAGAACATGCCCTCGAAGAGGTTCTTTGCCGATTCGTACGTCGGCGGGTCGCCGGGACGCAGGCGCCGGTAGATCTCGAGGATCGCCTCGTTCTTCGTCTTGTGCGTGTCCTTGCGGATCGTGTTCACGAGGACGTCGCCCGTGAGGTCCCAGTCGGGGAAGAAGAGCTCGACTTCCTTGATCCCGCGTTCCTTCAGCTGCTCGAGGGCGTCGGGGCCGAGCTCCTGGCCGGCCTCGAAGAGAACTTCACCGGTCGCGAGGTCGACGACGTCGGCGAGGAAGCACGCCTTCTCGACCGCGGAGGCGTCCACGGAGCGCTCGATCGAGCCCTTCCGGTTGATCTCCTTCTGGTCGTCTGTAGAAAGCTTGATGCCGCCGAAGACCGTCTTGGTCTCCCGCTTGACGCGCGCGTAGCGCTCCTTGAGCTCCTCCTGCTTCAGGACCTCCTTGCCGACGGTCAGATACGCGCGCCCGCGCTCGAAGCGCGCGGCGATCGGCGTGTAGAACTGCCGCAGGATCGACTCGTCGGTCTCAAGGCCGAGAGCGCGCAGGAAGATGGTCGCCGGGAACTTGCGCTTCCGGTCGATGCGAACGTAGAGGATCGCCTTCTGGTCGTACTCGAACTCGACCCAGGATCCGCGATACGGGATGATCTTCGCCAGGAACCCGTGCGCGGACTCCTTGGTGAAGAAAACACCGGGCGAGCGGTGCAGCTGCGAAACGATCACGCGCTCGGTGCCGTTGATCACGAACGTGCCGTGCTCGGTCATCAGCGGGATGTCCCCGAAGAAGACCTCTTCCTCCTTCGCGTCGCGCATCGTCTTGACGCCCGTCTCCGGGTCCTTGTCGTAGACGAAGAGGCGGAAGGTGACCTTCAAGGGCACCGAGTAGGTCATCCCACGCTCCTGGCACTCCGCGACCGAGTACTTCATCTGCAGGTCCACCGGGTTGCCGCAGACGTCGCAGAGGGTGACCCGGTTGACGTTCTGGGTACCGCAATTGGGGCAGGACACCTGCTCCTCGTGGGGGTGCGCCGTCACGATCCGCGCACCGCACGAGCGGCAGTCCATCCGGAGGTGCTCTAAGCCCTTCAGGCGCCCGCACTTGCACTCCCAGTTGCCGATCGCGTACTTGACGAACTGAAGCTCGCAGGCTCCGCGGAAATCCGAGAACGGAAAGACGCTCGTAAAGACCGCCTGGAGGCCGGACTCGTCCCGCTCCTCGGGCAGCAGGTTCATCTGCAGAAAACGCTCGTACGACCGCCGCTGGACGTCGATCAGGTTCGGAAGGTCCATGAAGGACTTGATCTTCGAGAAGTTCCTTCTTTCGGGAGAAACGGCAACCTCAGTCATTCAGACTCCTCGCCGGCCCGGAGGCCAGGCGTGTCGGGGACGAAATTCGGAAAAAGCAGCTGTCGAGCGGGCCGGCGGGGGAAAAGTGGGCCGGCAGATACGGTAACAACACGATATTCCCGGGTAGACGGGGACCCAACCGGCCCGAAAGGGCCGGCCGGGACTCGAAACCCGGGGAAAAACCCACTACTTGATCTCGACCTTGGCCCCGACTTCCTCGAACTTCTTCTTGATGTTGGCGGCCTCCTCCTTGGTGGCGCCCTCCTTGAGGGTTCCGGGCGCGCCGTCGACGAGATCCTTGGCCTCCTTGAGGCCGAGGCTCGTGACCTCGCGGACCGCCTTGATCGTCTTGATCTTGTCGCCCGCCGCCGCGAGAATGACCGTGAACTCGGTCTTCTCCTCTTCGACCGGCGCCGCCGCCGCGCCTGCGCCCGCGGCCGCCGCCATCGGCATCGCCATCGCCGCGGCCGAAACGCCGAACTTCTCCTCGAGGGCCTTCACGAGGCCGTTTAGCTCGAGGACCGTCATCCCTTCGATCTCCTGGACGAAGTTTTCCGCCGTCATCGCCATTTCTTCAGTCTCCTTACGTGCTTCGTGCGTTGAAAAACTATTCGGCGGGCGCGGCCGGAGCCTCGCCCGTTTTCGATTTCTGCTCCGCGATCTGCCCCATCACGACGACCAGGTTCCGCACGGGCCCGTTCAACACCGTCACGAGGCGCCTCATGGGCGACTGCATCAGGAAGAGCAGCTTCGACACGAGCTGCTCCCGGCTCGGCAGGTCCGCAACCGCCTGGATCTCGGCCGCGGAAACGGCCCGCCCTTCGATCAGGGCGCCCTTGAAGACGAGCTTCGGATTCGTCTTCGCGAATGTCGTCAGCACCTTCGCCAGAGGAACGACGTTCGACTTGTTGTACGCGACGGCCGTGTCTCCCACGAAATGCTGGGAGACCGCCTCCAAGGGGGTCCCCTTCGTGGCTCGGAGCGCGATCGTGTTCTTGACCACGAGGTATTTCGAGTCGGTGCCGCGAACCTGCCGGCGGAGATCCGTGACCTCCGTGACCTTCAGACCGGCGAATCCGAACAGGATCGCGTTGCTGGACTTCGCCATGTCCTGCTCGAGGTCCTCGAGCATGGCCGCTTTTTCGGTGCGATTCATGGTGCCCCCTGCTCCCTAAAGCGCTTCCACCGACGCTGTGTCGATGTCGATCCCGGGTCCCATCGTCGAGGAGATCGACACGGTCCGGAAATACTTGCCCTTGGCCGCCGGAGGCTTCGCGCGAAGCACGGCCCGAATGAAAGCCGCCGCGTTCTCCTCGAGCTTGCCCTCGTCGAAAGACGTCTTGCCGATCGCGGCATGGATGATCGAGGTCTTGTCCACGCGAAACTCGACTTTGCCGGCCTTGATCTCCCGGACCGCCTTGCCGACGTCCATGGTGACCGTGCCGGCCTTCGGGTTCGGCATCAGGCCCTTGGGCCCGAGCACTTTCCCGAGCTTTCCGACGAGGCGCATCATGTCCGGGGTCGCGACGAGCGCGTCGAAATCCAGGAACCCGCCCTGGATCTTCTCGACGAGCTCTTCCGCCCCGACGTGGTCGGCACCGGCCTCCTGCGCTTCCTTGCCCTTGTCGCCCCCGGCGATCACGGCGACCCGCTTCGACGTGCCCGTCCCGTGCGGAAGGACGACCGTGCCGCGGACCATCTGGTCGGCGTGCTTCGGATCGACCCCGAGCAGCATCGCGACGTCGACGGACTCGTCGAACTTCGCGAACTTCACGGTTCGCACGAGCTTCATGGCTTCGCCGAGCGCGTAGGGACGCGGCTCCACTTTCGACTTTGCCGCCAGGAACTTCTTACCCGTTTTTCCCATTAACCCCCTTCGTCGTGCAAGCGATCGAATCTGCTTCGATCTCCGACTGTGGAAAAAGACCTTAGACGACGTCGATGCCCATCGAACGGGCCGTGCCTTCGACGATGCGAACGGCCGCGGGAAGATCCGCGGCGTTCAAGTCCGGAAGCTTCGTTTTCGCGATGTCTTCCACCTGCTGCTTCGTGACCTTGCCGACCTTCTCCTTGTTCGGAGTGCCGGATCCCTTCGGGACTCCCGCCGCCTTCAGCAACAGGATCGAAGCCGGCGGCGTCTTCGTGATGAACGTGTAGGACCGGTCGGCGAACACGGTGATCACGACGGGGATGATCAGCCCCTTCTGAGCCGCCGTCCTCGCGTTGAAGTTCTTGCAGAAGTCCATGATGTTGACGCCCTGCTGCCCGAGCGCCGGCCCGACCGGGGGCGCGGGAGTCGCCTCCCCCGCCGGAATCTGCAGCTTGACGTAACCGGTAATTTTCTTGGCCATGACTCTTCTTACCTCTCAGCGCTCCGCGCGCTCTTACAGCTTCTGGACCTGCAGGAACTCGAGCTCGACGGGAGTGCTCCTTCCGAAGATCGTGACCATCACCTTCAAGGTGCTTCGATCGAGATTGATGTCCTCGACGACGCCGGTGAAGTTCGTGAAAGGGCCGTCCGTGATGCGGACGTGCTCGCCCTTCTCGAATGTGTGCTTCGGCTTCGGTTTCTCCTTCGTCGAGGTGACGCGGTGCAGGATCTGCTCGACCTCGTCTGAAGTCAGCGGGGTCGGTTCCTTGCCGGATCCGACGAAGCCCGTGACCTTCGGCGTATTCTTGACGAGGTGCCACGCGTCGTCGGACATCTCCATTTCGACGATGATGTAACCGGGGAAGAACTTGCGCTGAATCTCCCGGCGTTTGCCGCCCTTCATCTCGACGAGTGTCTCCGTCGGGATGCGGATATCGCCGAAGGAATCGCCCATGCCCATCGCTTCGACGCGTTGCTTCAGGTTCTGGCGCACGCGCTCCTCGAACCCGGAGTAGGTGTGGACGATGTACCAGTTCTTCACTCTTGCCGCTCCGGCCGCTCCGGCCGCTCCGGCCGCGCCGGGCGCCTCGGGTGGACGGGAATTCGCGGTCGTCATGCGATCACCCCCGCTGCGCGGAAGATTTTGTCGACGAGCCACGACAGCCCCGAGTCGACAATGAAGAGGTAGAAGCCGAAGACGAAGCAGGCGACGATCACCACGACGGTCGTTCCGACGACCTCGGACCGGCCGGGCCAGCTCGTCTTCTTCATTTCGACCCACACTTCCCGGAAGAAGTTCCGGGTCGAGGGCCACCATTCTTTGACTGGAATCATGTTGTTCGTTTTGTCTTTCCGTTTCCCGTTTCGATTCTCAGCACGGTCTCCAATGGCAGGGGTGGAGGGATTCGAACCCCCAACCTACGGTTTTGGAGACCGCCGCTCTACCAATTAGAGCTACACCCCTAAGTAAAGGTGAGAGGTGTCAGGAGAGAGGGACGCCCCTCTGACCTCTCACCTCTTTCCTCTCTCCTCGTCTAGACCTTCCCTTCCTTGTGCGGCGTCGCCTTGCGGCAGAAGCGGCAATACTTGTGAAGCTCCAGCTTCTCGGTATTGGTCTTCTTGTTCTTCGTCGTCGTGTAGTTCTTGCGCTTACACTCGCTGCACGCGAGGCTGATGTTCTCTTGCATGGGACTACTCCAAAATCTCCGTAATGGTCCCCGCGCCCACGGTTCTGCCGCCTTCTCGGATGGCGAAGCGCAGGCCCTTTTCCATGGCGATGGGGGTGATCAGCTGGATCTCCAGAGCGACGTTGTCGCCCGGCATCACCATCTCCACTCCCGTGGGCAGCTGCGCGGTCCCCGTCACGTCCGTCGTGCGGAAGAAGAACTGCGGCCGGTACCCGTTGAAGAAGGGGGTATGCCGCCCGCCCTCCTCCTTCGTCAGGATGTACGCCTGCGCGTTGAACTTCATGTGCGGCGTGATCGTCCCAGGCTTGGCGCACACCTGCCCGCGCTCCACGTCCTTGCGCTCCGTCCCACGCAGCAGCAACCCCAGGTTGTCTCCCGCCTGCCCCTGATCCAGCAGCTTTCGGAACATCTCCACTCCCGTCACGACCTTCTTCTGCGTCGGACGGATCCCCACGATCTCCACTTCCTCCCCAACCTTCACCACTCCCCGCTCCACACGGCCCGTCACCACCGTCCCGCGCCCCGAGATTGAGAACACGTCCTCGATGGGCATCAGGAAGTCCTTGTCGATCGCTCGCTCCGGAACCGGAATGTACGCGTCCACCGCGTCCATCAGCTCCATGATGCACTTGGCATCGGCCGAGTTGGGGTCCCCCGACTCTCCCGCCTTCAACGCCGATCCCTTCACGATCGGAATCACGTCCCCGGGAAAACCGTACGACGTCAGAAGCTCCCGAACCTCCAGCTCCACCAACTCGAGCAGCTCCGGGTCGTCCACCATGTCCGTCTTGTTCAAGAACACCACAATGAACGGCACTCCGACTTGCCGGGCCAGGAGAATGTGCTCCCGCGTCTGCGGCATCGGACCGTCCGCCGCCGACACCACCAGAATCGCCCCGTCCATCTGCGCCGCCCCCGTGATCATGTTCTTCACGTAGTCCGCGTGCCCCGGACAGTCCACGTGCGCGTAGTGACGCTTCTCCGTCGAATACTCCACGTGCGCCGTGTTGATCGTGATCCCACGCGCCTTCTCCTCCGGCGCGTTGTCGATCTGGTCGTACGCCTTCGCCGTCGCCAGACCCTTCTTCGACAAGATGACCGTGATCGCCGCCGTCAACGTCGTCTTCCCATGGTCCACGTGACCAATCGTCCCGATGTTCACGTGCGGCTTGCTGCGATCAAATTTTTCTTTGCCCATCTCTTTTCCTCTCTTGCGACCCGGCCGGCCTACCTGTTGGAGCCCACGACCAGGATTGAACTGGTGACCTCGTCCTTACCAAGGACGTGCTCTACCGACTGAGCTACGTGGGCGTGCTCCGCCGAGGAACGGCAGGCGCCGAACGGCAGACGGCGAACGGCAGACACGCGGGCGCAGCGGGTCACCGAGAACTCCACTTTGCAAACTCCCACTTTCGTCTTCCGTCCCCCGTTTACCGTCGCCCGCCAGATTGGAGCGGGAGACGGGATTCGAACCCGCGACCAACAGCTTGGAAGGCTGTGACTCTACCCCTGAGTTACTCCCGCAATTTCGGCTCGCGCCGTTTCGTCCGTATCAATGGTGGGCAGGGAAGGATTCGAACCTCCGTACCGCGAAGCGGGGCAGATTTACAGTCTGCTGCCATTAACCACTCGGCCACCTGCCCGAGCTCAAAAAAGAGAATCGATCCGGTCCCACCTGTAGCTTGATTCCAAAGCCGCTGACCGCCCCACGAACCCTGCGCGCGCCCGTCGTTGTCCATTCCTGGAGCCGGCGAAGGGACTTGAACCCGCAACCTTCCGATTACAAATCGGATGCTCTACCATTGAGCTACGCCGGCGAAAAAGAGACGGTCGAGAGATCCGGCATCCCCCGACTTCCCGGCCGGCCTTCAAAGAACGGACCCATCCCGACAGGCGCGAACCGCGTACTGTAGCAGCGCAAGTCACGTCGATCAAGCGTTTTCGGAAGAAAAATCCCGCTGCCGGACAGCCTCCCAGGCGGCCGCCGCGGCCGCGGTCGAAACGTTCAAAGAGGCGAGGTCCCCCGCCATGGGCAAACGGACGAGTTCGTCGCAGCCTTCCCGGACGAGCCTCCGCATTCCCCGCCCCTCTGCCCCGAGCACGATGGCGAGGTCGCCCGTCAGATCCACCCGGTAGATCGGGACCCCGGCCGGGTCGAGCCCGATCACCCGAAACCCCTGATCCTTCAAGGAATCGAGGAATCGGCGGAGGTTGCCCACCCGGACGACCGGGACCCGCTCGATCGCCCCGGCCGACGTCCGGGCCACGGCTTCGGACAGGGGCGCGGAACCGCGCTCCGGAACCACGACCGAGGCCCCGGCACCGTCTGCCACGCGAAGGACCGCCCCCAGGTTGTGGGGGTCCTGCACTTCGTCCAGGACCAGGAGGAAGCGCTTTCCCGGCTCCCCCGCCAGCGCGTCTTCGGGGGGCCGGTAGCCCCGGACCGCCAGCCTCGCCACGGCTCCCTGCTGGGTGGGCCCGGCGAGCCGCTCTAAGGCCTCCCGCCGCCCGTATCGGATCGCGACACCCGACTCCCGGCACAGGTCCTTCAAATCGTTGATCCGGCGGTCCCGCCGCTCGGCGTCGAACAGGACCCATTCGACTTCCCGGGGACGCGCCCGGATGGCCTCGGTGATCGGGTGGAGCCGCGAGAGGAGCATCTCGCCGCCCGCGGAGTTCGGCTTCACGGCAACGGCAAGGCGGGAGGGTCTGAGCCGGCCGGCAGAAGGAGGACGACGGCCGTGGCCGCGATCCCCTCGCCCCGGCCCGGAAATCCCAGCCCGTTCGAGCTCGTTCCCCGCACGTTGACCCGCTCCAGAGGCACGTCGAGAAGCTCCGCGATCCGCGCGCGCATCGCGTCGCGGTAGGAGGCGATCTTCGGCGCCTCGGCGATGACCACGGCGTCGACGTTCCCGATCGTGAACCCGCTGCGCCTCGCGACATCGCAGATCCGGGCGAGCAGGGCACCGCTGTCCGCGCCCTCGAGTGAAGGATCGCTGTCCGGAAAATGTTCCCCGATCGACGCGAGCCCCGCAGCCCCGAGGATGGCGTCCGCGATCGCGTGGAGGAGCGCATCGCCGTCCGAGTGGCCCTTCAACCCGGCGGAGCCAGGCACCTCGATGCCTCCGAGGCGCAGCGGGCGTCCCCCGGAAAAGGGGTGCGCGTCGAATCCGATCCCGACGCGGGCGCTCACGCGCTTCGCCTCGCGAAGACCGCTTCCGCCAGCTCGAGGTCTTCGGGGGTCGTGATCTTGAAAGCGAGCCTCGAGATCGGCGCGATCGCGACGGGGATTCCGAGCCGCTCGCAGAGGGCGGCTTCGTCGGTCGCTTCCTCCTCGAGAGCGAGCGCCCGCCGCAGGATCTCCTCGCGGAAGGCCTGCGGCGTGGCAGCGGCCCAGAGGCCCGCGCGGTCAATCGTCGCCACGATTCGACCTTTCTCGATCCTTTTGACGGTGTCGACGATCGGCGTCGCCGCGATGGCGGCTCCCGTGGCTTCTGCCGCGCGCATCACTTCGGCCGCCTCCGACGCCGTCACGAGGGGGCGCGCCGCGTCATGGATGCACACCACGTCGCCCTGCGCGGGAGCGAGCGAAGCGAACGCGCGCCGGACAGACTCGGCCCGCGTGGCGCCTCCGGGAACCGCCTCTTCGCCCCGGAGCAGAAGGGCGCGCACCTCGGCCAGGCGCTCCGGCGGGCCCGCGACGACCATCCTTCCGACGCCGGAGGAACGGAGCAACTCGAGAGACGCCGCGAGGAGCGGCCGCCCTCCGAGCGAGACCAGCGCCTTCGGCTCGCCGCGCCGGAGCCGGGTGCCCGAGCCCGCGGCGGGGACGATCGCAACCCAGGCCATCGTCCGCCGTCAGACGGCGAGGATCTCTTTTTCTTTCGTCTTCAGGAGATCGTCGACCTCCGCGATCTTTCGGTCGGTGATCTTCTGGGACTCTTCGAGGGCGCGGCGCTCGTCGTCTTCCGAGATCGCCTTGTCCTTCAGCATTTTTTTCAGGCGGTCGTTCCCCTCGTGGCGGAACCGGCGGACCTCGACCCGGGCCTCCTCGGCCATGTGGTGCGCCTTCTTGGCGAGGTCCTTGCGGCGCTCCTCGGTCAGGGAGGGGATGGGGATGCGGACGACCTTTCCGTCGTTCTGCGGATTCAACCCCAGCTCCGACTTGCGCACCGCGCGCTCGATCTCGACGGCGATCTTCGGATCCCACGGCGTGGCGACGATCAAGGTCGGTTCGGGGACCGACAGGTTCGCGACCTGATTGATGGGAACGTCGGCCCCGTACGCCGACACGAGAATGCCGTCGAGCATCCCGAGGTTGGCCCGGCCGGTCCGCAAAGTCTTGAATCTTTCCTTCAACGCGGCGACGGCGTCCGTCATCCGCTTTTCGATGTCCTTCAGCTCCTGTCTCAAGACCTTCCTCCTTCGGCGGTGACGAGGGAGCCGATGTCCTCGCCCGTCACGACCCGGAGGATATTCCCGGGCACGAAGAGATTGAAGACCTTGATCGGGACCCCGTTCTCCATGCACAGCGCGATCGCCGCGGCGTCCATCACCTGGAGGCCGGCGGCCAGAGCGTCGCGATAGGAAAGGTGCTTCAAGAACCGCGCCTCGGGATAGAGGACGGGGTCCATGTCGTAGACGCCGTCGACCTTGGTCGCCTTCAGCAGGACCTCGGCCTTCATCTCGTTGGCGCGGAGGGCGGCGGCGGTGTCCGTCGTGAAGAACGGATTGCCCGTCCCGCCCACGAGGATCACGAGCCTGCCCTTGTCGAGATGCCGGATCGCGCGACGCCTCAGGAAGGGCTCCGCGATCTGCCGCATCTCGACCGCCGACATCAGCCGGGTTGTCAGCCCCCTCTTCTCGAGAGAGTCCTGCAGCGCGAGCCCGTTGACCGCGGTCGCGAGCAGCCCCATGTGATCGCCCGCGACGCGGTCGATTCCCTGAGCCGCCGCGGCGATTCCGCGGATGATGTTGCCGCCGCCCAGGACCACGGCGATCTGGACTCCGAGGCCATGGACCTCGCGGATTTCGTCGGCGATCCTCGCGACCTGCTCGGGGTCGATCCCGAATTGCCGCCCGCCCATCAACGCCTCTCCCGAGAGCTTCAGGAGAATGCGGCGATAGGCGGGAATCGGCATTCGTGCTTTGAGCCGTGAAGGCGTCTAGGCGCTCGCCTGAGCCGCGGGAGCCTCGACGGAGGCGCGTCCCAGGCTCTCTCCGAGCTTGAAGCGGACGAACCGAAGCCCGAGGGCTTCCTTCCCGCCGCGTTCGACGACGACCTGCCCGACTGTTTTCTCCGGGTCCTTCACGAACGCCTGTTCCGTCAGGACGCTCTCCTGGTAGAACTTTTCGACCTTCCCTTCGGCAATCCGATCCACGACGTTCGCCGGTTTCCCGGCGGCTGCCGCCTGCGCGCGGGCGATTTCTTTTTCCGTCTCGATCATCGCGGGCGTCACGTCGGCGCGCGTGGCGAACCGGGGGTCGGACGCCGCAACGTGCATCGCCACGTCCTTTGCCAGCGACTCGTCCGCTCCGGGAACGCCGACGAGAACGCCGATACGCCCGTTTCCATGGACGTAGCTCGCGAACTTCTCCCCGGGCCGGGGAACGAGCCGCGCGAACCGTCTCACCTGGATGTTCTCCTTCAGGACCGCGATGAGCTGCGCGACCGCGACCGCAACCGTCGGCTCCGTCGGCCACGAAAGGTCCGCGAGCGCCGCGCCCTCGCCGGCGAGAGTGTCTTCGAAGGCTTCGTGCGCCGCCACACGGTCCGCGAGCTTCTCCGCGAAAGCGCGGAAGGAGTCGTTTCGGGCCACGAAGTCCGTCTCGCAGTTCACCTCGACGAGCACCGCCGCGATCGGCGTGACGTGCGCGACGACGAGGCCTTCCGAGGTCGCCCGGCCGGCCTTGCTCGCGGCCGCCGCCAGACCCTTTTTGCGGAGTACCTTCTTTGCTTCCTCGAAGTCGCCGCCGGCTTCGACGAGCGCCTTCTTGCACTCCATCATCCCGACGCCCGTCTCCGCGCGGAGGTCCGCGACCATCTTGCTTGTGATTTCCATCTTCTTATCTCGTTCCTGAAATGTGCCAGTGAATGAGGGCGTCGCCACGCGGCTGTGAGCCGTCAGCCGTCAGCTACCGGCTGTCAGCCGTTTGGAACCGGGATCGCGACGGGCTGAAAGCCGAGAGCTGAGGGCTGAACGCTTCTCTTACGAGGCGACGTCCGAGACGACCGCCGTCGTCGAAAGCTCCGGGGTGCGCGGCCGCGCTTCGGCGGACGCCGCTTCGAGCTCGCCCGCTCTCTCCTCGTGCGCGTGCAGCCCCTCGAGGATCGCGTCCGCTACCTTGGACGCGAAGAGCCGGATCGCCCGGATCGCGTCGTCGTTGCCGGGAATCACGTACTCGATGACGTCCGGATCGCAGTTCGTATCGACGACCGCCACCACGGGGATCCCCAGGATGTTCGCCTCCTTGACGGCGATGTACTCCTGCTTGGGGTCGATCACGAACAAGGCGTCGGGCAGCTCGTCCATCTCCTTGATCCCGGTCAGGTTCTTCTCGAGCTTCTCCTTCTCCCGTTCCAGCCGGAGGCGCTCCTTCTTCGTGAGGTTCTCGTTCTCCTCCTGCGCGAGGACGCCCTCGATCTCCTTCAGACGGTGGATCGACTTGCGGATCGTGGAGAAGTTGGTCAGCGTGCCGCCCAGCCAGCGCGTGTTCACGTAGAACATCCCGCAGCGGTTGGCTTCCTCGTAGATCGCGTCCTGAGCCTGCCGCTTGGTCCCGACGAACAGGAGGTTCTTCCCGGAGGCGGCGAGCTCCGTGACGAACTTCGAGGCTTCTTTGAACTGCTTGAGCGTCTTCTGCAAGTCGATGATGTAGATCCCGTTGCGCTTCCCGAAAATGAATTTCTTCATCTTGGGGTTCCACCGCTTGGTCTGGTGACCGAAGTGGACGCCAGCCTCGAGCAGTTCCTTCATGGAAATAGATGCCAGATCACACCTCCTAAAGTGCCAAAGCGTGAAACAGATTATCTCTTCGAGAACTGGAAACGGGCCCGCGCTCCGCGCTGGCCGTACTTCTTGCGTTCCTTCATGCGGGGATCCCTCGTCAGGAACCCCTCCTTCTTCAGCTTCTTTCGGAGCTCGGCGTTGTAGTCCGTGAGCGCACGGGAGATCCCGTGGCGGATCGCCCCGGCCTGCCCCGAGGGCCCTCCCCCCGCCACCGTCACGTGGATGTCGAAGCGCTCCGCCGTCTCCGTCGACAGCAGGGGCTGCTTGATCACCATCTTCAGGACGTTGTTGGGAAAGTAGTCGTCCAGGGACCGCTTGTTGACCGTGACCTGGCCCGAGCCGGGAACGAGGCGGACGCGGGCCATCGCGCTCTTGCGCCGCCCCGTCGCCCTGTGCTGGATTTCGACCGCCATACCTTGCGTGCTCCTGACTGTCAGCTCGCCCGCCGCGCGGAAGTCGGCAGCGCCTTGGGCTGCTGCGCCTCGTGCGGGTGACTGCCGCCCTTGTAGACCTTGAGTTTCTTGAACTGTTTGCGCCCGAGCTTCGTCTTCGGGAGCATGCCGCGGACCGCCTCTTCGATGAGGCGCTCCGGATATTTCGCCTGAAGGTCCCTGGCGACGATCGACTTCAGGCCGCCCGGATATCCGGTGTGGCGGTGGTACACCTTCGCTTCGAGCTTGTTTCCCGTCAACCGGACCTTCTCGGCGTTCGTCACGACCACGAAATCGCCCGTGTCGAGATAGGGAACCCAGCTCGCGCGATGCTTGCCGGAAAGCACCTTCGCGACCCGCGTCGCAAGGCGCCCGAGAACCTGATCGGTTGCGTCGACCACGAACCAGACGTGCCGGACGTCTTTTTCCGAAACCATGGGAGTGCCGGAGCTCATCTCTAAGACCTCAGATCGGTATCAAAAAGCCGCGGCGCGAAGCCGCGAAGACAGACGCATTCCCGCGTTGAGGGCGCGTAAGAATACGCAAGCGGGTCAAGCGTGTCAACCGAGCCGGCCTCGCGGCCGGCCCGGAGGAGGTAGGTGGTAGGTGGTAGGTGGCGCGGGGCCAGGGGGCGGTGGGCCCTACCACCTACGTCCTACCACCTATCACCTTTATGTGGGCCTCATCTCCGAAAACGCCATCAGGATCAGGTCCGCGCGGCGCTTCACCCCATGCTTGCCGAGGATATTCGAGACGTGGAATTTCACGGTCCGCTCGGACATGTGCAGGCGCTGTGCGATTTCCTTGTTCGAGAGGTTCTCCATGACGAGGTCATGGACCTCCCGCTCCCTTCGCGAGAGCTGCCCGAGGCCGTTTGCGCGGCGGGGCCGGCGAACGCCGGCGAGCGTCCAGTCGACGAACCGGGAGAGGAGGGCGCGGGGAACCCAGAAACCCCCGGACGCCACTTCGTCGATCGCACGGACCAGGCTTCTCGAGAGCTCGGGGTAGCAGAGGAGACCCTTGACGCCAACCCGCAGCAGGGGAAAAGCGTTGGTCTCGTCGAACTTCTCGGCGACGACGAGCAGCCGCGCATCGGGATAGCGGGAGAGGATCTCCTCGACGATGGCCTCCGTCGCGCGGTGCCTCGCGTTCGCTTCGATGACGTAGGCGGCGGCCCTCGGCACCGGCAGGTGCACGAGATCCGGGATCTGCGTCGGGTCCAAGCGCTGGGTTTCGGACGACCCGCCGTTTTCTTCGATGACCCGCTGGAGCTCGGACAGGACCAGGGGGTGAAACGAATAGACGCAGACCGGAGCCTCTAAAGTGAGAGTGGACAACGGACTGAGGTTAGACAATTCCCGCAGTGGGGGCAAGAGAAACCTGCCCGGGCGGACAGGTTTTCCGGACTGGCCGTGTGGAGCTGTCCCGTACCGGGTCCTCCCTTGTCCCGAGTTCCACGGTTCCTGTCCGGCCCGTATGCTTGGTCGCGGATGACGTCGGCTCGCCGGGAAGCAGCTCGCAAAGGGTCGCCACCAAGGCGCGAATGGCGCGCATCGCGGCGGATCCCGATCGCCGCCGCGGGCGCGGCGATCCTTGCCGCGGCTTTGATCTGCTTCGTCTCCTTTCCCGCCGTCGCATTTGCGCCGCCACCCACGCCGGACCGCCCCGACGTTCTTCTCATCACCGTGGACACCCTTCGGCCGGACGCGCTCGGCTGGGTATCGGGAAAAAACGCGACTCCCGCGATCGACGCACTCGCGCTTGCCGGAATCCGTTTCCGATCCGCCGTCGCCCCGGTGCCGCTCACGCTCCCGTCTCACGTCTCGCTGCTGACCGGCATGCTGCCGCGGCGCCACGGCGTCCGGGACAACGGGCAGGTCGTCGCGAAGAACCAGGCGACGCTCGCGAGGATTCTCGCGACGCACGGCTACGCGACGGCCGCGTTCGTCAGCGGATTCCCGCTTCGCCGCACGTTCGGGCTCGACGCCGGCTTCGACACGTACGACGACCGCCTGACGGCGGGGGCCGAGGGCGGGCTGGAGCGTCCGGCCACCGAGACGACGGCGGCGGCTCTGGCATGGATCGCGCGCGCGAAGTCGCCGTGGTTCGTCTGGGTGCACTACTACGACCCGCACGAGCCCTACGCTCCTCCACGCCAGTTCCTGCGCCCGGGTCCGCGAGGCGCGTACGACGGCGAGGTGGCATACGTCGACTCCGCGATCGCGCAGCTCCTTCACGGAATTCCGGCCGTCGCGGCGCGGGGCCGCATCACGGTGCTCGCCGGCGACCATGGAGAGAGCCTGGGCGAGCACGGCGAGATCGGGCACGGGTTCTTTCTCTACGACACGACGGTGCTCGTGCCGATGGTCTTCCACGCGCCCGGCCGCCTCGCGCCCCGCGAGGAGGCGGCGCCGGCCAGACTCATCGACGTCACGCCGACGCTGCTCGATATGCTCGGCCTCCCTCCAATCGCGGGAGCGAGCGGACAGACCCTCGTCCCGCTCTTTTCGGGCAAAACGAAAGAAGCCGGCCGCGCCTACCTCGAGACCCGGGAGCCGTGGATCGCGTACGGCTGGTCCCCGCTGTCCGCGATGCGCGAGGCGCGCTGGAAGCTCGTCCAGGCGCCGCGCCCCGAGCTGTACGACCTCGCCACCGATCCGGGCGAGCGCGAAAACGTCCTCGCACGCAACCGCGAAAAAACAGTGGCGCTCGTCCGAGAGCTACGCGCCGTCGAGGGAGCGCCCGCCGCCAACGCGCGATCATCGGCGAACGTCGAGGCAATCGGGCGTCTTCGCTCGCTCGGATATCTCGGCGCGGGCTCGACCGCCCGAGCGCCGGGCCGCGACCTCGCCGACCCGAAGGACCGCGTCGAGCTCCGCAACAAGCTTCTCGACGGTGAGGTCCTTTTCCGGCGGGGCGCATTCGACGGCGCGATCGCCGCGTTCGCGGCCGTGCGGGCTCGCGATCCGGGGAACCGGTACGCGCTCCTTCGGATGGGGATAGCGCTCGTTCGGAAGGGGGATGCGCGGGCGGCGATCGAGCCGCTCGAGGAGGCGGTGCGCCGCGATCCGGAGCAGGCGGAGAGCCGGTTCGCGCTCGCGGACGCGCTGACGAGGTCCGGCGAGCTCGCCCGGGCGGCCCCCCAGTGGATGGAAGCAGCGCGTCTACAGCCACGCCGCGTCGCCGCGTGGTCAAACCTCGGAACGACGCTCGGAAGGCAGGGAAAGCTGCGAGAGGCGGTCGAAGCCTTCTCGCAAGCCGTCCTCCTGGATCCGTCAAACCCTCTGCTCGTCGCCAATCTGGCCTTCGCGGAACGGGCTTCCGGCAGAGATCGCGAGGCGCTCAGTCACCTCTTGAAGGCTGCTTCGCTCTCGACCCCCGATCGGTTTCCCTACCCGGCCAGCCTTGGCCTGCTGCTTGCCAAATCGGGATCCCCAGACGAAGCGCTCCAATGGCTTCGCCGGTCGGACCCTCGAGAGCCGGAATTCGGAGAGGCCCAACTCGAGCGCGCCCGATTGGAGGTCGCCGGAGGCGACCTCGTTGCGGCACGCAAGGCTTTATCGCTTTCCCTCGCGGCACAGCCTCGCCTTCGAGCTCGCGCGGAGGCGGACCCGGCACTCCAGAGAATCCTTCGTTAACGTTCACGATGGAAAGAAGTTGACTTCGAATGGCTGTGCCGCATAATAAACATGAACCACTAAAACCGAATAAAAACAGGCGTGCGTAGGGGAGATACCAACCGATGAAAACCTGGGTAAGAGCTTTCCCCGTCCTTGCGTTGCTTTTCTGCCTGGCTGCTACGGGAGTGAGCCAGGAGGCGGGAAAGAAAAAGGCCCTGGGACCGGCGACGCCGCCGCAGAGCACTCTGTCAACGTCTCGGCGGCCCTTCGCTCCCCGAGCTGGCGGGGACACCTGCGCAACCGCCGCGCCAATCTCGACCCTCCCCTTCAACGACTCCGGGAACACGACGGGCGCAGCCAACGACAACAACGCTCTCCTGAGCGTGTGCGCGAACGGGTACATGAACTGGCCGGGCCCGGATCTGATTTATACGTTCACGGTCGCGGCCGGGAACACTCTGACGTTCACTCTGACCCCCACGCTTCCGTACGACCCGGGGATGTACATCCTGAGTAACTGCACCGACAACACGTCCTGCGTGGCGGGCGCAGAAGCAACCGGCGCGTCCGGCCTTCCCGAAGTGATCGGCCCGACGAGTTTCGCTCCTGGGACATACTTTCTATACGTCGATTCGGTTTTCAATCCAAGCTTGGATGCTCGAGGGGCGGGCGCTTACACCCTTTCGGTGACTGGGACTTTCGGGGCCGTGCCGACTCCGACCCCGACCAGCACACGGACCCCGACCAACACACCGACATCGACCAGCACTCCGACAAACACCGCGACTCCGACAAACACCGCGACTCCGACGAACACCCCGATCATCACGAGCACTCCTACTCCAACCTCGACCATCACGTCGACGCCGACCCCGACAAACACTCCGACTTCGACGCCCACATTTACAGCAACGAGTGTCGTGGCTACGACGACGCCGACACCAACCACGACGACGGCGGGAGGAGGGCCGGGCAATGGGCCGAGCTCGCCGGTTCCGACCCTGTCGGGATGGATGCTCGCCCTTTTCGCGGTGGCTCTCGCAGGTTCCGCTCTGTTCCTGACGCGCCGCAGTTAGACATCTCGGAGGGCCCCGCCCAAGCGGGGTCCTCCAGTTTCTAGAGTCGAGCCGGCTTGCGAGTGCCGACCTTTCGTCCGACGCGAGAGGAATCGACAGTCAGCGTTCCAGGCGTACTGGCCGGACGCTCCCGAGAAGAACCCCGGAAAGCCTGTCCCGACTCACCTCAAGAAGTCATGACGCCGCAGAACCATCAGGAAGGCCGCAAGCGCTAACGATAGGATAAGTGCGGCGCGAATAAGCACTCGTCCGCCCGGTGTTCCTGAGCTGGCAGGCGGTTGAGGTTGCGTTCGTGGCTGAGGCACCCACGTCGCCGAGGGTGTCGGGGAGCTCGGCGTGGGGGCAAGCGACGCATCGAATTGCGCCGAAATGACGAATACCCCGAATTCCGCGCTGCTCGGGGATCGTACAGGAAGGCCGACCGGGGTTGCCGTGCGCAGAGTGCGCATGGGGATTTGTACTGGCTCGCCATCGTACACTCCGGCAACAATCGGTTCGCCGAAGTAATTTTGGGCGTTCCGGACCTGGTACGGCGCGCCGACAGGAATAATACTACTGAGATTCACAGCAACGGAGTCCTGAAGGTCCCAGTTATAAACCGTAATGTTCGCGCGTCCCGATTCGTAGGCGTTTGGTCGGATGAAGACCCTAGATCCGGTCGGCCGTTCCGTTAAGTATGCGTTGTCCGAAAACGATAACTGGCTCGCGACTGACCCGTAGTAAGTGCTTCCAACCGCGGTGCCGCTCGAGCAATTTACGGTGGACGACCCAACAACGTAGTTACCCGTGATCACAGCGTCCGTGCAGCCAGCGGCGTAGCCTATGTTTAGAGATTCACCCGCTGACTGGTGATACAGGTAGTTACCTATAACCCAAGGATTTTGCGCGGTGACCTCACCGCCGATGAGCAAATTGCGCTGAGGACTGATAGAGAACAAGTCTCCATTCTGGAACGATGTATTCCCCTCGACTTGGAGATTGTTCAGATATCCGCCAGCCTCAGAGTAACCGTGAATTCCGTGGCCAGAATTGTTGAAAATGATGTTGTCGACGATCCGCTTCACACCGATCTGGTTTTGGACGTAAATGCCGTGGTCGAACGTCGTCTCGCCGTTGTAGTACACGAGGCAGCCATAGATCTCAGAGTCCGGAGCTTCAGACCAGAATCCAAACCCTTGTCCTCCGTCGTGGACAACCATGTTGACGAACTTCGTGTTCGGCCCTTTTACGACCACAGATGTGGGTCGAAGGTAGCGAGCGATCGGGCGGTTCCTGTCGGAATTGGTTACCTCGAAATCGCGATACACCGTCCAACTCCCAAAAACCGCGAGCGTGGGATCCGAACTGGGAGAACCGGCTCCGTCGAGCGTTGCCCGTTCACCCGGATATTGCCGAACGACCACGGGTGCGTTGGCGGTACCGGTCAAATGGCTGAAAAATGAGCCCGCGTAAGTGCCTCCGCGCAGCCAGATCGTGTCACCGGCGTGAACTGCCGACGGCTGCGCAAGTGCAGTAGCGAGGTCCCAGGGACTACTGAGTCCGCCTTGCCCGGCCGGGCTGCCTGCCGGGGAGACGAAGAACTCGGCACCAGGAGCGACGATAGAGACCAGAAGAAGGGTGAGTCCGCAAGCAAGCGCGCCCGTCGCCCGGCCGAACGGGAGAACTGCGAATCGGTAGGAGCGGCGGACAAGGGTCATCGCTCGTGCCACGTTACCTCACAGCAAAAGTGCGCCTGAGTCTATTCCGACATCGGGGGGGAGGACCCGAAATGCCCTGGCCTCCGATGTACCACCCGCGGTCTCACGCCAAATCACCTGTCTGGAGGGACAGGTACCCGAGTACAGGTATCGTTCTGGCCGTTTTCCGATCGCGGGGCCAGTAGTTTAGCTCTCCCGGAGCGTCCATAGTAGCGACATCACTTTTTGGGGGGTGGAATTGATGTCACAGGCGCAACAGGATCGCGGAAAACTGTGTTCCCAGGGCGATTTTCAAGGCGGAAGACCGCCTGTCACCGCCCGGTGGGAGAAATTTCGTCACCCAATCGCGCACGCCTGGGGAGTTCGCGGTTGGGTCTTAGCGACCGTTCTTCTTTCCGCATTGTTCGGGCTCAATTCCGCAGCGGTGGCGTTTGCCACAGAATTCTACGTGGCGCCCGGGGGAAGTGCTCGAGGAAATGGAAGCGGAAGCAATCCGTGGGATCTCGCGACCGCCTTGGCGCAACCTCCCTCCGTTCGGCCCGGAGACACCATCTGGATCCGAGGCGGCACGTACGTTGGGGCATTCGCCAGCAATTTGACAGGCAACTCTGGGGCATCGATAACTGTTCGGCAATACCCCGGCGAGCGGGCGACTCTCGACGGACGAGGCTCACCCGGGTCCAATCCCACCCTCGCGGTTTTCGGCGCATGGACGATCTATCGGGATTTTGAGGTAATGAATTCAGATCCGAACCGGCCTCCTACCAGATACCTTCGTCCAACGGCTGTCGCCGTCAAAGGACCGAATACGAAGTTCATCAACATGATCGTCCACGACGGAGGGCAGGGCTTCGGCTTCTGGTCGGAGGCGCCCAATTCCGAAATCTATGGATGCCTGATCTACTACAATGGCGGAACGACATTCGACCATGGGATCTACGTTCAAAACCAGAGTGGTGGTAAGCGAATAATTAACAATATCATCTTCAATAATTCTGGACACGGAATTCACGGGTATTCGGATTCCAGCGGTTACCTGAACAACATCTACGCGGAGGGCAACACGTCGTTCAACAATGGCGTACTGCTAACCGCCACGCCTCAGCGCGAAATCCTTATCGGTGGCGAGGTAGTAGCGCAGAATCCGTCGATCATAAGCAACTATGTATATGGGTCTATCATCGACGCCGGCTACGCGGCAGGCTGTACCAATCCCGTAATCTCGGACAACTACGTCTATGGATCGACTTCCGTCAATTGCTCGAACATTTCGATGACTGGAAATACATATTACGGACCAACGACAGGATTCTCGCGTACGCTGTTCACAGCCAACACGTATCTCCCGAGTCGACCGACCGGAAAAGTGGTATTCGTCAGACCGAATGCGTACGAGTTCGGCCGGGCAAATATCACGGTATACAACTGGGATCTGTCGAATTCCGTATCCGTAAACCTTTCCAGCGTCCTCACGGTAGGCGCGGTGTACGAAATTCGGAATGCTGTCGACTATTTCGGGACTCGGGTGGCAAGCGGGGTTTTTGACGGAAACTCGGTTCAGATACCCCTGGTAGGCCTCGGCGTGACTCCTCCGGTCGGATTGCTCGCGCCTCTTCCGTCCGGCCCGGAATTCAACGCCTTCGTTGTGCTTTCGCTTGCGGGAGCGGCGCCGCCGCCGGCGCCGACCCTGACTCCCAGCCCTGCGCCCAGCCCGACACCTACCCTGACTCCCAGCCCTGCGCCCAGCCCGACTCCGACACCTGCGCCCGTCACGCCCGTACCGACCACACCGCCTCCGGTCCGGACACCGAGTCCGACGCCCGTTTTCACGCCCCCCGTGTCCGCGCCTACGCCACCTCCATCCGCGACCCCCACGCCCGCTGCGCCACGCGTAACCGCGGCCCCGGCGCCCGGGCGCCGGGTAATCCGAACTCCGCGACCGATAACACGTTCCACGATCGGCCGGTAGGCCCGGAGCCAGAATGCGAAAGCCCGGGAACTGAAGAGTTCCCGGGCTTTGTTTTGGAACAGCGAATTATGGGGGAACAGCCGCGCTACGAAGGCTGGCCCGGTTTTCATCGAGGTGAAACATGCCAGGGCTGGCAAACAATCGGTGTAATCTCTTTCCAGGTCTGTCGCCAGCACCAAGGGGTAGAGAGTCCGGTTCAAGGTTGCACGACGAGCGCCCCGTCGTACCGGGGCACCCGACGCACGGGAGGCTCCTCGACGACAGTCAACCTGAATGAGCTCGACCACGAGCTCGCCCCAACCGAGGATCGCATCGGAGTGAACTCCACTTCTACCCCCCGGGGGCGCGCTGGGCATCGACCTCAGGTCGGTTGGAGGCCTAGCCGGACGTCGGTGCCACGCACCTCGGTCCAGCCCTCAGCGGCCAGCTCCGCACAAAGAACTCCGTCCCCACATCCGATGTCCAAGCGGTCCGGCCGACACGCCTCAACTCAGGAACCTGTTTTGCGACAAGCCAAAACCGAGACTGGCGGCCGCTGTTTTCCGCAACTGAAGTCTCGACCAGGCTTTCATGATTCGTGCTATAGAAAGCCGCCGCTCTTCTGCCTTGACGATCGGCAGAGGATCTTTCCGGTAGCATCCACAACTCGAGCACCGAAGAAGGCCGAATCGCTTCGTTCGAAAACGCTGCACCCATTGGCCTCCACCACACCAGCACGGAAGGTGGGACAACAAGTGTTTGGTCATTTGGGCGTCGGTGGCTTATCAAACGCTATATCGATTCCGTCTGCTTGTGAATAGCAGTTTCTCAACCAGGGCGCCCGTCACTCTGCAGAACCAAATCTGCTTCGCCCGGTACAAACCGCCAACCCTTCCCTTCGACCACGAGCGCGGCGATATATTGCGGCGGTGGTTCCAATCTCACTAGCGACCACCCCTCGATTGGAACACGTCCATCGGCGCCAAAGAGTTGCGGGGTAGCACCCGGCAGAAACGAAACGGAAAAACTCTCTAGGGGCTGAGAGAGCCCATTACCAATTGCCTTGACGTAGGCTTCCTTCCTCGTCCACCAGGACATGAAGGCATCGTCTTGGCTCTCTCGGGGCAACCCCCGGAGGGCTTCGAGTTCCCTACGTGTCAGGAGCGTCTCTGCGAGACCGTCCCCGGCTGATCCCGAGACCACGAATTCGACGTCCACTCCGAGGCGATGGCCGATCGCGACCGCGATGACACCGATTTCCCGCGAGTGAGAGACGTTGAACTCAACACCGTCACAACCGTCTATCGCCGGTTTTCCCTGCGGACCGTAGCGGAAGACGACCTCCCGAGGGCTGACGCCGAGAATCTCACCGAGGCTCTCGCGGAGCGCCGTCCGAACGGCAACGAAACTGGAACGGTCCGACCGGGTTCGCATTCGTTCCACTCGCCGTCGTTCGTCGTCGGAGAGGAGTTCATCGGCGCGGGCATCATATTCCGAGCTCTCGATGAGATTTAGGAACTTCAGGCGGACCTGATCTCTGGAGAGAGGGTTTCGAATCAACGTATCTCCGGACCTCGACCCGAACAGATGAAGGGGCGAGGATTCCCCCCGTCTCCAAGCCCACCGACGGTTGATAGCTTGGCGGCGAGTCGACGCGCCAGTGTTCGGACGTGAGCCGCCTCGACTACGGTTGAATGGTCGCCCGGAACGTGAATGACTTCGACTCCTCCAGCAACGAGCTCGCCCCCACCGAGGGTCGGACCGAAGGTTCCTGACACTCCATTTCCACCCGCCCGAAATAGAACGGCGTCACCGCCGTAACGACGGGGAGCGTATAGCCGGTCGGGGATGCTATTCACCGAATTGACAAGTTCCATGTGAGCGGGAGTTCGACGCTCTTCATAGACGGGCTGGTCGTCTCCGAGGTAGCGCGACAAGCGACTCGAACGCGAGCTCCGCCGGCCTTCAGAATCGCGAGCAGTTCGATGACCATCTCCGCTGAACGCTCTTCGAAATGCCGACCGGGAGCTCGCGGACTACTCCGAGACTGACGAGCTCGCGAGCCAACCGGTTCGCGCGCGCATTTCGCTCACGATAGGAGAGGTCGCGCCCCCGGAAGACCACTGCAGTCTCGTCGGGATGGCGCGCCGTTTGTTCCTCGACGAGGCCCGATACCGCGAGGACGGCGGAAAGGCAATCCTCAAGGACTCTGTGGTCCATCCAGAGATGGGTAAAGTTCTACCGGTTCGGTGCGACGACCAGATCGGATGATTCGGGCGGGTTGGACTTCCGTTCGCGGTGCGAATCGGTTGCAGAGCGACCGGGCGGCGGCGCAGCCTCAACCTTTCGCGCTCGCGCGAGCGTCGCTTCGGGCAGCAGATCGGCGAGGAACTCCCGGATCCTGACCGCATCGCCCGATCGGGCGAGATTCTTCAGCTCCTCGAGCGCCTGTTCGACCACGCCCTCCGGGTAGGGCGCGATGGAACCGATAAAGATCTTCGGGTGTCGCGTCTTTGAAATCCCCTCTCCGTCCAGCTCGAGCTCCTCGAAAAGCTTTTCTCCCGGGCGGAGCCCCGTGAAGACGATTTCGATATCCTCGAAGGGGCGCAACCCCGACAGGTTGATCATCGCCACGGCCAAGTCGAGAATGCGGACGGGGTGGCCCATGTCGAGGATAAAGATCTCTCCGCCGCGCCCCATGGCGCCCGCCTGCATGACGAGCTGGGCGGCCTCCGGGATGGTCATGAAATAGCGCTTCATCTCGGGATCCGTGACGGTTACGGGACCACCGCGCTGGATCTGCTCACGGAAGATCGGGATGACCGAGCCCGCCGAGCCCATGACGTTGCCGAAACGGACGGCCACGAAGCGCGTCGAGCTCTTTCGCGCAAGGTCCTGGACGACGAGCTCGGCGACGCGTTTGGAGGCGCCCATCACGGACGTCGGCCGCACGGCTTTGTCCGTGGAGATCATCACGAACGCCTCGACGCCTGCATTCGCGGCGACTTCCGCGATCACCCGGGTCCCTATGATGTTGTTCTTGATCGCCTCCGACGGATTCGATTCCATCATCGGAACATGCTTGTGCGCGGCCGCGTGGAAGACGACCTGAGGGTTGTGAGTCGCAAACACCGTCCGGATCCACGGCTCGTCGCCCACGTCGGCAACGACGGGAACGATGCGCAGCTCGGGGTGGAGCCGCCGCAGCTCCTTGTCGATGTCGAACAGGACGAACTCGGCCCGCTCGAGCAGGATGAGCGACGAGGGCCCGAAGCGAGCAACCTGACGAGCGAGCTCCGATCCGATGGAGCCGCCCGCGCCCGTCACGACGACGCGCTTGCCGGCGACGAACCGCCCGATCTCGTCCTCCTCGAGATACACGCGCTCCCTCCCGAGAAGGTCTTCGATCTCGACGTCGCGGATCCGCGTGACGCGCACGTTCCCCTGCAGGATCTCGTACAGGCCGGGGATGATCCGCACGTTGACGCCGATCTTCCGGCAGACCTCCATCATCCGCAGGATCTCGCGGCGGGAGATCTGCGCTATGGTGATGACGATGTCCTGAATCCGGTTCTCGGTGACGAGCTTCGGCAGATCTCGCGTCGTGCCGAGAACGGGGACGCCGTGGATCAAAGCTCCCTGCTTGCGCGGGTCATCGTCGACGAATCCGTGGATCTCAATGTCAAGATCGCCGCGGCCCTGGATCTCGCGCGCGGCGAGAACCCCCGCCTGGCCCGCTCCGAGCAGGAGAACACGCCGGCGCGCCGTGGTCGCCGACTCCGAAACCTCCTCGCGGCGCTCTTGCTCGTAGGAGATGCGGCGTCCGACCCGCAACGCGAGAACGCCGCAGAATCCGAAAACCGTATCCATGATGATCACGGAGATCGGGATGTGCATCGCCTGGATCGAAAACGGGTCGAAGAGGCGAAAGAGCACCAGGGCGAGGCCCGACCAGAGCGCGGCGTCGACGAAGTGACGAGCCTCTCGGATAGCCACGTAACGCCAAATGAAGCGATGCACGCCGGCAAGCAGGAGCGCTCCCGACTGGAGCAGTAGGACCCAAGGTAGCTGCGCGACGAATTCAGAACGGATCTGTTGATTCAGCTGGAAGTCGAAGCGGAGTAGATACGAGAGGCCGAACGCCGCGGCGAGGACGAATAGATCGAGCAGATATTGAACGTGCCGAAGGCTCAACCCGCCACTTTGCGAGGGGGCGGCAGTGAGGTTGATGTCCTCGGTCCGCACGTCGCTGCCGTCGGACGCCTTCAGGAGTTCGGCGAGGGTCGGCGGAGGAGTCGTCGAAGGGCGCACTATCGCGAGCAGGGTCATCCCGATCACCTTTAGGTCTGACCACGGGGTGCGGCGCTGGAGATACTCCGCATAACCGCGAAGCTTGTAGGGCTGGAGTACTTCGCGGTAGAAAGCCTCGCGGTTGCCGCCGACGGTCGCGAGGAGCGTCTCTTCGTTGCGCAGCTTCAATGTGACGGGGTCCGTCAACCCCGGCCGCACCTTGAGGGCCTCCCTCCAGAGCGGATTCCCCAGGTCGACGAAGCGGGGGACTTCCGGGCGCGGTCCAACGAGCGATAGATCGCCCACGAGAACGTTCCAGAGCTCCGGAAGCTCGTCGACCTTCATCGTTCGCAGGATCCTACCGACGGGCGTGATTCGGTCGTCGTCGTTGGCTGTGACGTTCAAGACCCAGGATGGAGGCTGCACGTGCATCGTGCGGAGCTTGTAGAGCTCGAAGAACTCCCCTCGGCGGCCTACCCTTCCCTGGCGAAAGAAGACCGGACCGCGGGAGGTCAGCCTGATCGCGATGACGCAGAGCAGCAGGATCGGGGTGACGATCACGAGGCCGACAGCGGCGATTAACGCTTCAAGCCACCGCGGAAGACCCGCGCCCTCCCAGACCCGAACCCGATACCCGCCGACGTCGACGCTGCTCATCGTCTCGCTTTCTCCAGACGTCGAGGCGCGCGAGCGGACACGAGCCGCCCGGAGCCACCGACATTGCACATTAGGAGCGCGAGAATCATGACTCCCTCGCTGTTCGGCGACTCTGGATCATGGAGGATACACCAAGCAATCCCGGTACCAATTCTCGGCCCTCAAGTAACGCCGACTCAGAGCCTTACGCCTCCCAACTCGGGTCTGCGGACAGAGCTCCCGCGCGGCAACCAGGATTACCGGCGCTCAGAAGCGGATGAAAGAGGCGCCGGGCGGGCGGACCGGGACACGAGATCGGTGACCGACCGAACGACGGCCGCCACCTCGTCGTCCCTCATCCCAGGGAAGATCGGCAGGCTGACGAGCCCCTTCCAGAGCTCCGTAGAGACCGGGAACTCCTCCTCCGGCCAGCCGTACGTCAATTCGTAATAGGGGTGGAGATGAAGCGGTCTCCAGTGGACGCTGCACCCGATACCTGCCTCCTTCAAACCGTCCACAAAGGCATTTCGATCGATCATGAGTCGATCAAGACGGAGGTGAATCGGGTAGAGGTGCCAGGAATGGATCCGGTCTGGATCGAGGGCGGGGACTCCGATCTCTTCGATCCGGGCAAAAGCTTCGGTGTATCGCCGCGCCACGCTCTCGCGCTCGCACCGCATCGCCTCCGCGCGGGCGAGCTGGTGCACCCCGATCGCGGCGGCGACGTCGGTCAGGTTGTACTTGAAGCCCGGCGCGACGATGCGGTAGTCCCAGCTCTTTCCGCCGGTGTAACGCTCCCACGCGTCCTGGGAGAGTCCGTGGAGCGACATCAGGCGCATCCGGTCGGCGAGTTTCGGATCGTCCGTCACGGCCATGCCGCCTTCGCCCGTCGTGATGGTCTTGTTCGCGTAGAAGGAGAAGCACGAGACAGCCGACGTCGCCTCTCCGCAGCGCCGCCACGCGGCCCTTGCGTCGGAGCGCCAGGCCGCGGGAAACGCGTGCGCGGCGTCCTCCACTACCCAGAGCCCGTGGCGGGCCGCCCACGCCTTGACGGTGTCCGTGTTCATGAGGAGCCCTCCGACATGGACGGGGATGATTCCCACGACTTTCGTGTCGGACCGAAGCGCCACGGGGAGGCTCCCCTCCCGGAGGCGAGCGAGCTTTTTCTCCGCGTCCGCCAGGTCCATGTTGAGCGTCCCCGGCTCACAATCCACGAGGATGGGCACGCCACCCATGTAGCGCACGATCTCGCCGGTCGCCGCAAAGGTCATCGTGGGGACTAACACCCCCTGGCCGGGCTGGAGTTCGAGCGCCTCTACCGCGAGGTGAAGGGCCGCGGTGCACGAATTCACCGCGATGGCATGAGTCCCGCCGACCGCGGCGGCGAATTCCTTCTCGAACCGCTTAACACGGGGGCCCGTTGTGAGCCAGCCAGACTTCAGAGCCGACACCACCTCGTCGATCTCGGCTTGTGCGATGTTTGGCCGAAAAAATGGAACTTTCACGAAGCTCCGCCTACGGCGGCGGTCTCCTCATCCGGTAACGGATCATTTTTGGAATGCGGGGTCTTAGTCGTCTCCGCCGCCCGTTCAGGCTTTCGCGGGCGGAGCTCCGGGAGGTCGGCCTGCACCCCAAACACCTGCAGCCACCGGTCGAGCACGAAGCAGCGAAAGAGGGCCTGCCCCGGTTCGTCTCTGGCTCCAGCGAGCCGCCACATTTCTTCCGCCAGCCGGCGAACGCCGGCTCGCTCGACGATATTCCATACGGGTCTGTCCGCCGCAAGCCACTTCTCGAGAGTCGGGCGTAGCGGCCCGCAAAGCCAGAGATCTTGGGGTACCTCGAACCCGTTCTTGCTCTTGCGATTGGCGACGTTTTTGGGAAGGACCTCTCGGAGGCCAACGCGAAGCGGCCACTTCGTCCAGCCCCGGCGATACAGGGTCTCGGAGGAAAACGAAAGGCAAAGGTCGATGAGTTCATGATCGAGGAAGGGATAGCGGCCCTCCACCGAGAAGGACATCGAGTTTCGATCGTCCCACTTGAGCAATCGCGGAAGAAACAGATTTCGAATCTCACCTACCCGGCGATTCTGGCCTCGAGCCGCGAGCGCGTTCGTCAGGATGCCCATCCGCCCGTCGGGAGCCTGCCGAAGACCGACTCGCGAGTCACCCGTCTTTCGAGCCCGATAACGCCGCAACATCACGGGGATCTGTTGAACCAGTGTTGAGTTGCCATCGGGCGCCAGAGAGCCGACGACGTGCGAGGCCAGCGAGGCGAACCTTCCGGAAAGTCCCAATTCGCGAAGGTAGAGAAAGTACGATTGCCAGTAGCCGGAGAAAATCTCATCGCCGCCCTGTCCGTTCAAAGTTACCGGAACACCCGCCTCCCTCGTGAAGCGGGCGAGACAATACCCGGCATAAATCGAAAGAGATCCGACCGGCTCATCGTGATGCCAGACGAACCGGTCGAGATCTTCTAGAAAACCCTCCGGGGTCGGCGTGATGAAATGTGCCGATCCGTGCACCTTGCGAACTACCTCCTCGGCATACTTTCTTTCATCGAGCGGATCCCCCCGGAAGGTCGCCGTGAAAGTGTGCATGGGCTCATCGTCGCCAGTGCGCTGGGAGGAAAACACGCTGGCGATCGCGCTGGAGTCGAGGCCGCCGCTCAGCGCGCAGCCGACGGTGACGTCACTGCGCCGTTGGATCCGGACGCACTCCTCGAACTTCGCGGCCCACCGCACCGCGGCCTCTCGCGGGTCGGTTACGCTCACTCTCACATCTTCGGGGGACCAAAAACTCCGTGGTATACCGGTGTTGATGCGGTCCAGGGAAATCTGCATGAACGTTCCGGGGGGCAGAGGAACCACCCCGTCGAAGAACGACTTCGTCGGATCCTCGAAGCCACGTGACAGGTACTCCGACATGACCGCGTAATCGGCCCGGGGCCGGAAGCCGGGCAGCCGGAACAACTGTTTGATCTCCGAGGTCACCGCGATCATCCCCGCGTGGTTCCAAACGTAAAGCGGTTTGATTCCAAGCCGATCCCGGCTCAGCGTCACCACATTGCGAACCGTGTCGACGAGAACGAGGCCCCACATCCCCCGAAAGCGCGCGAAGCAGCCGGGGCCCCACTCCGCATAAGCGGCCAGGATCACTTCGGAGTCAGACGTCGACCGAAACGTGTGCCCGAGATCGGCCAGCTCGGCCCGGAGTTCGAGGTAGTTGTAAATCTCGCCGTTATAGACGAGCCAGTACCGCTCCGCGTAGCACATCGGCTGTGAGCCGGCCTCGGAGAGGTCGATGATCGCAAGCCTCGTGTGCCCCAGGCCTACCGTCCAGTTGGCGCTCGAAACGTCTCGAACGGGGACACCAGACCCGAGTCCCACGAGTCCGGAGCCATCCGGCCCCCGGTGGGTCACTTCCTCCGCGGAGCGGCGAACCACTTCGAGGGGAACCTCGAGACTGAGTTGCTTCAGAATCGCTACGATCCCGCACATGTGTCGAAAGCTTATCTCCTGACTGCCTTACCGAAAGATTTCGGTTTGAAAAACGCGCCATTCATTTCGCAGAGCTTTTTTTCACGAGCACGCCAAGAAGGTGTGTCCGTAGCGGTGGCAGCGCTTCGAGAACTGTCGCCGCAATCCAGCTCCGCGGAGCGAGCCAACGCGCCAAAGGCGGAGCCAACGTGACACGAGAAATCGTCCCCGCGAGGTGGGGAAAGAGAACGTTGAGGTCGCGCCGCGTCACGCGGCGGACGTTTGGATTCCGCGGATTGTTGACGGCGAAGTCATACCAGAGGAGTGCGCCTCCAGGCGCTAGTACCCGTACGATCTCCCGCGCGACGCGGGACCGCATCGACTCATCCAGGATCGAGGTAAAAACGGTGGAGGCTATCGCGAGACGAAACGCCTCATCCGGCCAGGGCATGTTCCCGGCGTCGCCGAGCCTCAGGTCAGCTGCGGGAAGTGCATCCGTACCTCGTCGTACACGCCGCGGATCGAGGTCAATGCCATGGAGATCCGTCTCTCTCACGCCCCATGAGATCAGTTCCGCGAGCCAGCCGAGCGAACCGAACCCGACCTCAAGGCAGGGGTCTCCGGCTTTCGGAAACAAGCCCGCCTCCGTGAGGAGCCGGACCGCGATTCGCCGCCTTCCGGTGCGCATGAAGAGTTCGTCTGCCCGCCAGGGCGCGTAAGTGTCACGCATCTCCGCATCCCGCTGAGAATAGACTTCAAGGATCCGATCGCGCTCACACGTGGGATCGGTGGTTTCACTCATGAGAGCTTCAGCTCGGTAATCTCCTCGCACCTAACAGGGGGTTGGGTGCCTCGGTCCTCCCAACGGTCCCTGAACGCAATAAGACCTCTCAAAAAGCCGAGCCCATAGGCGAAATGCATGGCGGCAAAGGCGACGGGAAGGAGGGCGACGGCCGGCCATGAGCCACGCGAAACGGACGAGAACGTCGCAAGCAAGTTCGCGACGAGATATGCGGCAAGCACCCCGGCAAAAAGCCAACGCGCCAGCGCGTGAATCGGAGAAAACAGCGCCGACACGAGCAGGAAGCCGGTAAAAAGTGGAGGGACGAACTGTCGCCACCTCATCTGCGCAGGGTGCTTCTGCATGACGCGGACTTTCCAGTAACCGTATTGAAAGTACTGGCGCCACAATGAGCGCAGCGATGACCGGCTGAAATAGCGGCACCGGACGCTGGCTGACAGCAGAATTCGGCCGCCGAGCTCACGGAGCCGGTAGTTGTACTCATCGTCCTGGTTACGAACGAGCTCCTCGTCGAACGGTCCCGTGCGATCGATCACGAATCGGGTGAACGCCGGAAACGCCACGGTGTCGACCAGCCCTGACCATCCTGTTGTCGTCCGGAAGGCCACCCCGCCCACCCCGAACACTGAGCTCATTGCGATTGCGATCGTGCGGCTCAATTCGTCCTCGCCGACCGTTTCGAGAGGTCCACCTACGGCGTCTGCCTCGCCCCTCAGGAGGTGCTCAACGCATCGAATCACGTAGTCGGGGGCGACCTCGCAATGGCCGTCGATCCGTATCACGATGTCCCCGCGAGCCTTGGTCAGCGCAGTATTCAAACCGGTCGAGACGATCTTGCCAGGGTTTCGCAGCAACCGGATTCTCGCGTCCGCCTTCGTGAGCGATGCGACCGACTCAGCCGTTCCGTCGTCAGAAAGGCCGTCCGCGACGAGGATCTCCATTCGGTCCGCCGGATAGGTCTGCCGGAGCACGGCGCCGAGGCTTCGCTCGATAAAAGCGACCTCGTTGCGAACGGGCATCAGAACCGAGACGAACGGCAGGGTGGGTTCGGTCACGCCAGGGGGGCCGCCCGCCGTGCTTGTTGAGAGGCGCGTGCGGTAACCGTTCCTTTCGTCGATAATCTCGGGATCAGCGGGCAGGCGCTCATCGCGCGCCTGCCGAGAAAAATCGCCGGATGGCCTCGACGACAGCCCGCTGCTGCGCCTCCGTGAGCTCCGGGTAGATTGGCAAGGCGAGCGATTCGCGCGCCGCAGCTTCCGAATTCGGGTAATCCCCCGCTTTGTAACCCAGGTCGCGGAAGCAATCTTGAAGGTGCAGTGGAACCGGGTAGTAAATCTCGGTGTCGATGCCCTGCTTATTCAGGCTCGTTCTCAGTCCGTCACGCGGCGTCACCCTGATGACGAATTGGTTGTAGATATGCCCGGGCGTATCCTCAGGCAGCCTCACGGAGTCCGAGAGATCAGCTTCAACGAAAAGAGCCCGATATCGCTCGGCATTCCGCCGTCGCGCCCCTGTCCACTCGTCGAGATACCGCAACTTCACGCGCAGTACAGCCGCCTGGATGGCATCGAGCCGGAAGTTGCCACCCACCAGATGGTGGTGGTATTTCGGCTTGCTGCCGTGAACGCGGAGAACTCGGAGCTTCTCGGCGAGATCCGCGTCGCTCGTAACAATCATGCCGCCGTCACCGAAGGCGCCAAGATTCTTGCTGGGGAAAAAGGAAAAACAGCCGACCACCCCCAATGTACCCGCCTGTCGTCCGCCGGCGTCCGTTGCACCGATGGCTTGCGCCGCGTCCTCGATTATGGGGATCCCGCGCGCCTCGCTCATTTCGAGGAGCGGGTCCATTTCGGCGCACCGGCCGAAGAGGTGTACGGGCATGATCGCCTTGGTCCGCGAGGTGACTCGTTCGGCAACGGCGGCCGAATTGATGTTAAATGAATTCGGCTCCACATCGACGAACACGGTCCGCGCGCCAAGCCGCGCGACAACTCCGGCCGTGGCGAAGAAAGAGTACGGAGTCGTAATCACCTCGTCTCCGGGCTTCAAGTTTAGAGCCATCAAGGCGGCAAGAAGCGCGTCCGTGCCCGACGAGACACCGACGGCGTTGTCGATTCCGCAGAACCGCCCCACTTCTTCTTCGAGGGCGGTTACCTCCGGCCCCAAAATGAAGTGCTGTGATTCACAGACCCGGGCAATCGCCTCCTGGATTGGCTTCCGAATCGACGCGTACTGCGCCTTGAGGTCCAGCAGGGGAACTTTATCCATCGAGCGACACCGCCTTTTCGATCTTGGTGTAGGTTCTCAGGCAATCCGAACACTCCGCCGACTCCTTTCCGGCGAAATCGATCCGTTTTCCACAAGCGCAGATCCACCCGATCAGACGACCCGGGTTCCCGACGATCAGCGCGTAGTCGGGAACGTCGCGCAGGACGACTGACCCTGCGCCTACGAATGCGTAAGTTCCAATCGTTACCCCGCAAACAATTGTCGAATTTGCCCCAAGGCTGGCTCCGCGACGCACAAGGGTTGGCCGCAGCTCGTGCATGCGCCGGATCTCGCTGCGGGGGTTCATGACGTTCGTAAAGACCATCGAGGGCCCACAGAAGACGTGGTCTTCGAGAACAACCCCTTCGTAAACAGAAACGTTGTTCTGGATCTTCACCCCGTTACCCACGACCGCGTTGGGCCCGATCACGACGTTTTGCCCAATCCGGCAATTTCTGCCGATCCTCGAGTTCCCAAACACATGTGAGCCGTGCCATATGGATGTCCCGTCACCGATCTCGGCCCCGTCGTCGATAAACGCCGAGGGATGGGCGTACCAGGGAGCCTTTGGGTTGCCGGATTCCTGGAGCAGGCCTTTGCCGCGAACCGCAGCGTGCGCCGCCGTTCCCTTCGCCAGGGACTCCTCGCATTGCTGGAGCACACGAAGAACCCGTAGGCCTTCCTCGCCGTCCGTACGGGGTGTCGCGCGAGTTCGAATGCACTCCAAGAAATGGAGACACTCGGCTGCGAGCGGCTCCTGGGGCTCAAAGTCCACCGGCTCCGCCTCCGCCTTGCTGGCGACCGGCACCTGATTCTTCCAGTGGATCGAATGGGGGTAGAGCAGCAGTTTGTGGTCCGACGCGACGTCGTTGAACACCGCCATCTTGCGGTCACCCACCACGACGAGCTTCTGCTCCTTGAAAGGGTGGAGCCAGGAGACGAAGATGTGCGCCTTCACCCCGCTCGGAAACGACAGCAGGCTAACCGTGACGTCCGCGATCCGGTCGCGAAGGTAGTTGCCCCCCTGCGCATGGATCGCATCCGGCATTTCCCCCACCAGACCGAGGAGAACAGAGACGTCGTGTGGCGCAAATGACCAGAGAATGTTTTCCTCGGTTCGGATCTTCCCGAGATTCAAGCGGTTCGAATAAATGTAATGGATCCTACCCAGCTCGCCATCGTCGACCAACTCCTTCAAGCGCCTAATAGCCGGGTGGTACCAGAGAAGATGCCCGACCATCAGGACCCTTCCTCGACTGGCCGCCAGCCGCACAAGTTCCTCGCCCTCGGAGACCGAGAGGCAGAGCGGCTTCTCAACAAACACGTCCTTGCCCGCCAGAAGAGCCTGCTGCACCAGCTCTCCGTGCGTCTCAGCTGGAGTGGCTATGGCAACGCCGTCGAGAGTGGCATCCGAGAGAACTTCTTGGGGAGAATCGGTAACCTTGACGCCGGGAGCTGACTCTGCCAGCTCGAGGCGCCGCGCTGAATCCGTCTCGCACACCCAGCTGAGAGATCCAAGGCGCTGAAAATTGCGGACGAGGTTCCTACCCCAATAGCCGGCACCGATGCACGCGATCGAAGGGACGTTTCTGTCTCTCACCGGTTCCTTTCGCTTTCGTGGGTTTGGATAGTCCTCAGGGCCCGATCCGCGCTCAAGCGTTCAGTCCCTGGGAGAACGAAGCAACGCTGAGAATGACAGGGACGGTATACCGAGCCTCTGAGGTGCAACGCGCCCGGTCAAATGAGCAGTGGCCCGCTGGAGGCCCTACGAGAAACTCCTTCGGCTCTTCGGGCCCGCCGGGGCGAGGAAACGCTGGTGTTCGGAGGGCTGGAAATCCTCTAAAACCGTTCGGTAGACGTCAAGAAGTCTCTCCGCCACACGCTCCAGTGCAAGGTCATGGACCCGGACGCGGCCGTCGACGCGACGCGCCGAAGATTCCAATACACGGCGAAGCTTCTCCGAGAGGTCTTCTGGCGTTGCGTCGGTCACAAAACAGCCGGGTATTCCCTCGAGACGCTCACGGACGTCCCCAACGTCCACTGAGACCACGGGGCGATCGCACGCTAAAGCTTCCTTGACGATATTCGGCGAACCCTCGTTGACGGACGTGAGAATCACGCAATCGCTGGCGTTCAGCCACGTCGGAATATCCTCGTGCTGAACCATCTGCAGTTCGTGCAGCTCGATATCGATGCCTGACGCGCGCAGCAAATCGACCGCCGCCCTCGCCAGCGGAAATCTTTTTCGCGGGTGCCCGGCGAACGACGGAAAGAGCACGTGAGCGACATCGGGGCGCCACCCGAGCTTCTCCCGACAGGAACTCTGACTCATCGGTCGAAATCTCTCCATATCCACGCCGTTTGCGATAGTCCAGACTCTTCGGCTGTCGATATGCCTTCCAAGCGCATCGCGCAGATTCTGCGATTTCACAATGATCGCGTCGGCCCGAGAAGCCGCGACGTGCGACGCCCAGACTCCCAGTCGAATCGCAACACGTCTCACGATCGTCGATGCGGGTTCGCCCAGCAGGTCCGAGCCGCAAAACGAGACCACCACTGGAAGACGGCCGGACGCGCGCGTGACAATCTCTGCCATCACCCCACCGTACATCGAGTGAACGATATCGGGTGACACGGCGTCAATTCGTCGTTGAACTTTGAGCCTGGCACCCCAGTACGATCGGCGCGCGGCAATGAGAAAAGGCCCCGCCTTAGCGTTTGACGCTGCATGAGATCGAGTCATATGCAGCACCTCAACCTCGAGGCCAAGACGCTTCAGGCCTTCAATCTGCTGATGGACAAATGTACCGACATCAGGGCGGCTCTCCGTGGGATACATGTTGGTTACCGCGAGAACCCGAAGCGCGCCCATACCGACTAGTTCTCGAACGTCAGAGAAACAGCGAGAAGCATAATTGCCCTCTGAAATAAACTTTCGCGCGATAGCCCAGGAAAGTTCTTGCCGTTACAAAATGCGTCAATCCAGGGCTCATAGACTTCACGATGATAAAAGTCACGAAGCCTACTCGAGGGCGAGAGGACAACCTCCCGCAATGCATGGCGAACATCGGCGTCGATCCACGTGTCGAGGGGAAGGACAAATCCCATCTTGGGACGACTCACGACGGCCGGGGGAAGCCATCTCCGGGCCACCTCTCGCAGCACACGCTTTCCTACTCGCCCGTTTACCTTTAACGCGTGTGGAAGCGTCAACCCGAATTCGACTAGTTCCTCATCCAGCATCGGAACGCGAACTTCCAGGCTCTCGCTCATGCTCGCGATGTCGACCTTGAAGAGGTAATCGTTCGGCAGCGTGAGTCGAATTCCGACTTCGGTAGCGAGGGCCGACAGTCCTTCCACCCTGTCCCCCCGGGCCCGTGTTCGCCATGCCCACTGTCTTTCAAACAACCGACGTGTCGGCGATACGCCATCGATCACGCAAAGCTCATCGACTTCGTCGGGCGAAAGCCACGTGCACAGCGATTCGATAATCGACGCATCATCCGCTCCGATCAAGGTACGCGCCCGCCGAGGCAGCGAGGGGCGAATCAGACCCGCGCCGGCGATCGGTTCGAGAAGGGTGGCACCGATTCGCCACAATTCGGGTGGCAGCCTTTGTAGGCGGGCGACCGCAGCGAGCTGCCAGTATTGGTTGTAACCACCAAATGCTTCGTCCCCACCATCCCCCGACAGCGCGACAGTCACGTGTTGGCGCATCCGACGGGAGATCGCCTGCACCGCGAAGAGCGATGTATCTGCAAACGGTTGACCGGCATGCTGAAGTAAACGCCTGACAGCGTCCCAACTTCCGCCGCCCGATGGGACGTCCAAGGACGTATGCGCGGTTCCTATTTTCTGCGCCACCGCCACGGCCGCGGAGGTTTCATCGAATTCCGCCTCGGAAAACCGCACGTTGAACGAACGAATTTGGGTTGCCGTCGCACGCTGAGCCGCTGCGCTGACGAGAGATGAATCAATCCCACCGCTCAGGAGCGTTCCCAACGCCACATCGCTTTCCAACTCGCGCCCCACAGCAGTGACTATAAGAGCTTCAGCTCGGTCGGCCGCAGTTGTTGCGGTCAGGTCCAGGTCTGGTTGGATCGACCAGGTGTGATATCGGATCGACCTGCATTGCACAAACCCACCCGATAGCTTCGCCTCCAGGATCTCGCCAGGCATCAGTGACCGGATTCCCCGAAAAACAGTCTCGGGCGCGGGGATGTAAAACAAAGCCGCAAGATCGCGCAGAGCCTGAGGATCGGGGGAGAGATCAATATCCGGCGTTGCCCGCAACGCGTTTATCTCACTGGCGAAGGC
This sequence comes from Acidobacteriota bacterium, assembly GCA_030948185.1. Lineage (GTDB taxonomy): Bacteria > Acidobacteriota > Thermoanaerobaculia > UBA5066 > Gp7-AA6 > JALYUA01. The sequence continues at coordinate 38,946 of JALZAT010000003.1, read as the reverse complement.
GAGGGTGGCGGGCCGGGCCGCGAAGAAGAGCGGTTTTATCCCGAACCGGTCTCGCGCCAGAAGAAGGGTTCCCGCGGTCGAGTCATAGATCGCTAGCGCAAACATCCCGCGAAGGTTCCGCACCAGGTCAACACCAAGCTCCTCGTAGAGGTGCGGAAAGATTTCTCCATCGGATGTGCCACGGAACTTATGACCCTTCTTCTCCAGACCATCTCGCAATTCATGATGGTTGTAGATTTCACCGTTGAAGATCGTCCAGACCGTTTGCGCTTCATTGCACATGGGCTGCTCGCCCGATGGAGACAGATCCAGAATTTGGAGGCGCGCGAATACGAGCGCTCCGCCGGCGCAAAACCGCGTAGCCGACGCGTCTGGACCCCGATGCCTTAGGCGCGCGGTCATGTCGGCGGCGACCCGGCCGCCTTCCGACATCTGGCCAATCCAACCGGCGATCCCACACACGCTACGCCCCCATCCAACCCGCCAGGCGGTAGGCTTTCAGAGTCTCATCGACCATTCGATCGATTTGAAAGTCCCGCTCAACCCGCGCCCGCCCCGCCAGACCCATCTCTCGACGCCTAACGGGGTCGAGGATCAGCTCCCGAATCGAGCTCACAAGTCCCGCGGTGTCATTTGGCTCCACGACGAAACCGGTCTTCCCGTGCTCCACGATCTCCGAAACGTCCCCGGCCCTGCAGGCAATCACGGCTCTACCGCACGCCATCGCTTCAAGTACGGAATTCGGGCATCCCTCCACCTCAGAGGTATGCACGAGAAGGCTCGCTCGAGCCAGTAACCCCGTCACGTCCGCGACCTCCCCTAACAACACAACCTGGGTTTCGAGATCATTACGCCGAATCGCCTCTTCGAGGGCCGGCCGGAGCGGCCCGGCGCCGGCTATCTCCACGACGAACTGGAGACCCTCGTCCCGAAGAATTTTCGCGGCGTCAATCAGGCAGTCCCACCGTTTCAACCGAACCAGGGATCCGACTCCGGCGACGCAGACGGGCCCCGGCTCGGGTTTCGAGTCGACCGCGAACCGCGACAGGTCGACCCCATTCCAAACCACAGAGACCTTTTGGGGCGATGCCCACCTCCGCTGTTTGTCGATCTCGCGGGCGCCCGATCGACTGTTGCAGAGTTGATGCCGCGGCCAGTGGGCGCTCATGATGCCCAGTAGACCGCCGGTGTCGCGCACAGCTTCCCGAAAGCTACTGCGGATCGATCCCACTCCGACACGATGGGTTCCGACGACGCTAAGCCAAGCGGCGAAATTCGTATAAAAGCCATACGAATGAACGACCTCCGGCTGAAGAGCACTGACAAGGTGGCGAAGGCCCATGACTTTTGCGCCTCGCGACGAGCTGTCGGCCAACGAATAGAGTGGCACGCCCAGAGATCGAATGGACGCGACGTACGGATCGCGTTCGTCGAAGTTCCACACCACGACGGCGAGTCGATAACCCCTCTGATTGAGTCCACGGACGAGATAAAAGAGCTGTCGCTCTTGCCCACCCAACCGAAGTTCCCCGATCACGAAAAGGAGCAGAGGACCAGTCGCCCCAGCAGACAGAACGATGCGCTCCCCGACGAGAGCTGACGGCTCCACACGTCCGACCACTGCCCCTGATGGCGAAGCTGCGGGATCAGTTCGGTTGGAGCCGGCGTGACTCATCGTATCGATTGGCAACTTGCTCACGATGGCGAGCGCCCGTGAGTCCTCGAAGTTCTCGTCGCGAACGCCGGACTGGTGGAGCGAATCCCCCGACTCGCAGTGCCGAGTCCATTCCCGACGCGGCGGTCTAGGAACTTAGGTATTGATCGGCGATTTAGAAGCACCGCCATTCCCGCCGCCAGAAACCACATAGCCTTTCCATTGAAATCGCTCGAGATGTACGCCGTCGCAAGCGCACCGGTCACAACGAGTCCCGGAATCAGCAACCCTTGTTTGCGCTTTCGCCAGCCTACGACGGCAAAGGAAGTTACAAAGAGTACGTGAAGCAGAATCCCCGGCAGACCGTTTTCGGCCAGGGTTCGAATCCAACCCGAGTGTGCCTCCGTTTTCTTGCCGGCGTGCCACGAGCTCAGCCCTTCCAGCGCCTCGATCTTCACCCACCGCGCTGAAAAGCCCCCTGTACCCGCGCCGAGAATAGGGCTCTCGCCGAAAATGTGCACGCCTGCAATTACGAGTTCGCTCCGGCCACTCGTTCGATCTCGCGGCCTGGTCTCGGGGTCGAGCAAAACGGAAATCCTCTTCTGCGAAAACGCTACCTGCTCGCTGAAGCGAACGATGATCGCTGACCCAACCAGAACCCCCCCTGCAACGAGAATAACTTTGAGGTGAGCGCCGCGAATTGTCGTCAGAACTGGCACAATGAGAACCACGCTAGTCAACATTGAGCCTCGGCTTCCGATCAAGAATATCCATCCGCAATTCACGATCGCCAGAATGGCCAGCAGAAACTGGCGGGGCGGGCTGACGCGCGACGCGGTCGAGACCAGAAATATCGAGATGACGGCAGTCAGCGGAAAGGCCGCCCATGCGTTTGCATTTATCGACGCAATAGCATTTCCCTCGATGCGGAACACCAGCCCTCCTACAGCACCCACGAAGCCGCTCACAAGACCCATCCATTGGAGCGCGTCGTCGTCACCGCTGGTGCGCCAGAAATAGACCAGCAGACCGAAGAATGAGAAGACGTTCAGACAGATGTCGACGCCCTCAGCCGGGTTTGGGCTCCACACAATTCCACAAACAAGCACTGCGAGAAGTGCAAACAGTAACCTGGAGTGCACCTCCGGTCTTTTTAGCAGATAGGACGCGAAGAGGAGGGCGACTGCGGCCAACCAGTAATTGAGGGTGTTCCAACGAAAAAGACCGCCGGTCATGACCATGGGACCCATGACGGCATCCAAAGTACAAAGCATTCCCACCCCGAGTAGTCCGAGAGCAGGACGTCGCACCCCCGCTACTGCGGCCACGAAGCCGATCCCGGTCAGCACAAGCACGGCACGCTCTAGTCCGACGGCGAGCCCCGCGACCCAAGCCAGACACACGACGACGACGATGCGGCGACCCCACAATGCGGCGGACGAAAACCGCCGAGGCGCCCGGAGCGGACGCCCGCTCAACGCAGACCATTCACGAGCCGCCGTGCTCACGTTCTAAATCTTCCTTGGACCCGTTTCAAGCCCCAACTCTGCCCGCACCTGGTGGCAATCCGTTCGGTCCAAGCCTCCAGCGTCCGTGTTTCCACGTACGCTCGACAGCGTCGGCGTAAAGCCCCCCAATCCCTCTTCTCGTTGACAACGTCTCGAAGCCGCGCTGCGAGAGCTCCCGAATCTCCCGGGGGAACGAGCCAGCCGCGTTCTTCCTCTTCACCGATCACCGCGCGGGCCGCCCCTACCTCGGAAGACATGACCGGCAAACCAAACGCCATAGCGTCGAGCCACGCCTTGCTGTAGCCCTCGGTGAATGACGGCTGAACGCAAAAATCGGCCATCCCCGCTTCGTGAGCGAGAGGCTCGCGTCCAAGCTGGCCCGTGAAACGCACCAGCGACTGGCAGCCAAGCTGACGCGCTTGGTTTTCGAGAAAGTCGCGCTCCGGCCCATCACCAACGATCGCTGCCTCGAGGATGAGCCCCTGCTGTCGCAGAAGGCCGATTGCCTTCAAGAGAACAAGCACGCCCTTCTCAGTTGAAAGACGCCCAAAATAGACGATCCTCGGTGGATCCGAGAGCCCTTTGTCGAGCTGAGGTGTCACGGCGTCGAGCTCGTGCTGGGAGAGCGACGTCGCAAACAGCCATTCGAGTCGCGGGGCGGGCCGAACAGCTCCCTCCCCGGTCACGAACATGACGTTACGCTTGCTGGCGAAACATCTCACAAGCGCGCGCGTAATACGGTTGCCGAGAGTCGTCTGCGAATTCGGCGACCACGAACTCTCGTACCGAACGAAGAGTTTCTTTCGGTACACGACAGCGACCAGCATCCCCAAAAGAGGCAGATCGCCGGGAAGGGGCGTGTGAACCACGTCTGCTTCCCGTACGGCGCTAATTATACGGGGAAGATAATAACCGGATCGGCCGATCACCGAGATCTTGCGCAACAGGTCCTTGCCGGACGGCCCCTCCATTGGAATGATCCGCGCGTTACCCGGCAGCGGCACGCCTCCCGTGCCACCCTCGACTCCGACGGTTACGAGGGTCATTTCGTCAAACAGCGATGCGATCCCCCGCATCTGCAGAGGAAACCCCCCGGATGACAACCAGCACCCCGACTCATCCTGCCAGCAAGCCTTATAAGTGATGACACACACTTTCATTTTACAAAGTCCGCTTATAACAACATGGTGGTGACAGAGTCGTCGTGTGCGAAGCTCACGCGGTACCTGCCAACTCCCGTGGCAAACACACCCTGATCGAACCGGCCGTCACGTGCCGCCGCAACTCCTTCAAAAAAGGGACCAGCATTGTCTCGTCTTGAGCATTGCCCGAGCGAAGCGAATGGGGATGACCATAAACTATAACCAACCCGCCGTCCGTCGCGCATCGATTCAGCATTGAGAGCGCATCGGCGCCGAACCCGCCCTGTGTGTTCAATCGAACACACGACACGCCTTCAATGGTCTCCACCCGAGCGGGCCGCTCCGCGGGACGTCCCAAGACCCAGTCCACGAGCCTGGCCGAGATCGCCCTGTAACTCACCCGGCAGAAGCTGTATCCTGTCTCATTGAGCGCTCGACACACGTCCCTCAAATCCGATCGCTCGCGCCCCGCCTCCCGTCGCTCCGACAAACTGAACGACAATCCGGATGGATAGTCGAACGGTTGATTAAACGGGAGAACGAAACTCTGCACGCGTGCACCGATGCACTGTTCTAAGGCATCCTTGCTACGTCGCAGAGTGTCACGCAGTCCGACCGGACCCAACGCGGGCAACCAGTCGTGGCGGAAGGAGTGGCTTCCCACCTCGTGGCCTGCAGCATGAATTCGCCGAATTTGCGCCGGATTGTGATACGGAGCGTCGCCTGGCAAAGCCGCAGCGCCGACAACAGCGAAGCACGCGGGAACGGCGTAATCCGTGTGCAGCTGCAGCAGTCTGTCGGTAAGTTCGAATTCCAGGCTCCCCAAGTCGGTCCCGGGCTGACCCGGCCCACGCCACCGGTCGATGCCCCATTGTGTGTCGTAGTCCCAAAATATCAGACAACGTCCTACGATGTCACCAGCCATGCGTAGCTCCGGGCACCATCAATTGCGCCTTACCGCTAGAGCGACGAGGGTCCACTTAAAGCGTTTACCTATCCATTCGGGCACCCTGCGCCGTTCAAGCAAATGGACGCACAGCCTTTGATAATGAAACAAAGCACGAGGTGGTAACGGAGGAAAGATACTCCAGCCGAGCAGGTATACGTATAGGTGAGGCCACGAATACAACGAACGATCACCGACAATTCCAAAGCCGGCGTCGGCTAGCAAAGCAACGAGCTTATGACGTGGCAAGAACGCGTCTTTGTGCGGATCCGATCTGCGCCACAGCCACCGCAACACATCCCACATTGCAATATCGACCTTCAAAGGCACACACTCGGGGTTCGGGGTAGTTAGATATAGGCGGCCGCCCGGTCGAAGAACTCGATGGATCTCCGTCAGTAGCAATAGTGGGTCCGCGACGTGTTCAATTACCTCAACCAGCACAACCAGGTCGAACTGCATCTCCGGGAAGGGCAGCCGCCCGCCATCGTATGACTGAAAACTGCAGTTTGGCAAATCCAACTCTCGCGCTTGTCGAATCGCCTCCGTCGAAATATCGACCCCTTCGACATGGGTGTGCACGGCGGCCTGCTTGCACAGCGTATGAAACAGGAGTTCGATCTGCCCACGATTGCAACCAACATCAAGCACGGTTGTGACCGCCGGGTCAGCCATCAGTGTGACGGCCTGCTCGTACTTTACGTATGTACCGAGCCCACCCGTTGTCTCGGGGTCAGGCAAACGTGCTCCTCCCTTCGCAGCTTCGCTATCAAAATAAGCTCGCACGCGCGCTGCCGTTATCTTCGGCATTCGTCTACTCCTTTAACCGTGGTCGAATTACTGGGTCGCCTTCCTGTCGCGCTCGTGCTACCAGAAGGAGCATCAAACTGCGCTCCTGTAACGAACGCCGCCAATGAGAGTCAAGGCCGGCTAGCATAATCTTGATTGGATAAAGTACTGGCAGGAATAGGCGGAGGGAACCAACCGCCCAGGCGTCAAGCTGCCCGGCCAGCGTACCCAATCGGCCGATGCACGCGTTCAGCTGTTCAACGTCAAAATTGCTAACCTGACAGTAGCGTTCCAGGTCACTCACCGAAAAAATGGCCCGCCAATACGGCCGGGGCAGCCAACCACAAAAGCAAGTCTCCTCAAGCTTTCGAGGGGCGAGCAAGACCAACACCCCGCCCGGTCGTAACCAACTTCGCATTCGCCGGAACAGCTCATCGCCTTTACCATCCGCGGCCAAGTAGTGGGCCGATGCAACCGAAAGGACCGCGTCGAAGAAGGCTCCGGAGTCAAAGCTTAAAAAGTCCTCGACCAAGAAAGAGACGTTTCCCAACCCGAGTTGTGCGCGAGACGATTCCGCCTTCTCAATCGAACTGGTATCGCGATCCACTCCGACGACTGACCAACCGGGCCGCCGGGCGGCTAGCTCCAGCGCCCAGCGTCCCGTACCGCACCCCGCATCCAACAGGCGTACTCCATTCCGTGGAAGCTCCCGCAGGGTGGGCCATAGCAATGTCCATTTCATCCGCGTATCGATATCCAGCGCGCCCCACCATCCCTGTACCCATCGCCGGGGGATTTCCCCCAGCGACGCCGTTGACCGCCCGATCATCGCAAGCGCGCTCCTATGGGGTTAGCGGGAGAGACAACATTCACACTCAATAACGTTAAGGTCCCTCGCCGTCACGGTTCAATCAACGCTCGCCGCGCCTAATCATCACTGTTTGCGCTCCTTCCATCGCTTCACCCTCGAGAACATTGAAGCTCCCAAAAAGGACAGGGCCAAGTTAAAATAGTGCCTGGGTTCAAAGGGGTAAATTGTGATCGCGCGAGCGAGGGTTTGCCGACCCTTTCTCGCGTCGCCGGCGTAACAATAGAGGACACCCAAATTGAGAAAATGGTGGCTGTAGCTCTTACTGTCCCGAACGAACAGCGCGCCGTGCTTCCGCAGTATTGCTTCTTCCCCCTTGATCATTTTTGCGATGTTCGTAGAAAGCCGGTTCCCGTGTACATACGCCCTCACCAGTGGCTGATCGATGTAAACCAACTGGTATCGGCTCAGGATCCGGAGCCACATGTCGAAATCACTGCTGAATGGATTGTCCTCGTCGAATGGTCCCGCCTCATTCAGACAGCGCCTCTTCAATAGAATCGATGAGGTCGAGATTCGCCACTCCTTATCGGCTCCGCTAGGAGCCAATTCGCGTGTGACCTTCCCCGACTCTCTGTCAATAATGTACCGGCCCGTGTGTACACCGCCCAGAGCCGATGACCCGTCAGCCAATGCCTGCAGCTGGAGCCGAAGTTTTTCCGGCAACCACTCGTCGTCATCGTCCAGAAATGCGACAAACTCGCCCGTGCTGCCCGCGACTCCTCTATTTCGAGCCGCGGCGTCGCCTCTATTCGCCGACTGCCGTACAAATTTGATTCTGACGTCACGGAATCGCTGGACCACCGCCTCGGTATGATCGGTCGACGCATCGTCGACAACGACAATCTCAAAGTCCTGGAAGGACTGCTCAAGAACGCTAACGATGGCCGCACCAACAAGATTCGCGCGGTTGTACGTTGGAATGACAACGCTAACTGTCGGCATCACTAATCTAGCTGTGGCACACCGACGAGTCAGCAAGGCGTCCGGCGATAGCTGACATGTACCCCGCGACAGGTTCCCTTATGTGATCACGCGTGGGCATTGCGAATCCCATGCGACGCCAGCAGTTGCTCGTAAACCTGAACCGTCCTACGTACCATTTGCTCAGCCGAGAACTTGCCGTAGGCGCGCTCGCGACCGGCCCTCGCCATGTCATTTGCGAGACTGGTATCGGCTAGAAGCCGCTGAATGGCTTTCGCCAGGGCATCGGAATCGCCCGGAGGGACCAGTAAACCCGTCTCACCATCCAGCACGGCCTCATCAGTTCCTCCGATTGCGGTCGCAATCACCGGTTTCCCTGCTGCCATGGCTTCCAGTATGGACACAGGCAGACCTTCGTAGAGGGAGGGCAAAACGAAAAGATCACAGACTGCCAGCAAGTCTGGAACGTCGGTTCGATGGCCGAGAAAAATGACCCGGTCCCTTAGACCGAGTGCCTCTGATTGAGCCGCAAGCGAATTACGCTCGGGGCCATCTCCCGCGATAACGAATCTCGCGTCGGGAACTGAGACCGCCGCTTCCAACAAGAAGGAGAGCCCCTTTTGGCTGTGCAATCGGGCAAGACACAAAACGACAGGCAAATCGCGGTTTCCCCTTAGCATGCTTTTGAGAGCCGGATCCGCCGCTTGATTTGCTTGGTTGAACGGCCCAAGCGGTATACCGTTTTGTATTATTTGGACCTTGGCCCGCGGTGCGCCGCCGGCCGACCAAAGGCCCCTGGCGACCTCTTCTGAGACTGCGATGTAGCGATCAACCGTGGCTGAAACGAGCTTCTGCTGGAAGACACGCCATCTCGGCACACTTCCCGAGAACAAATGTTGTGTCGCAACCACAACGGGCACGCGCGCCAATGCTGCAGCGATCAAGCCGTACGTGCAATCCAAGGGGGCAATGCGATGCGCATGAAAAATCGAAGGCCGCTCCTCTTTCAGGTGTTTCGCGAGCTGCCTCAACCACCAAACGTCACGCTGGTTCTTACCCTGTGGGATGGGCCACGCTCGTGCCCCCAACCGTTCGGCTCTTTCCACGAGCAATCGAATACCTGGGCTGGGTCGATGAACGAGCACCGGCTCCCAGCGCGAACGATCCAGTCCCGCCAACAGGATAAGCAGCATCTCTTCAGCACCGCCAAATCCGGAGTTATCGCTGAAGAACACGACCTTTCGGCTCATCCGTTAGGCAGGATCTCTCGGGCGCTCGGAATCATCATGGAAAGCCGCCGCAGCTCCGTCCGCGCGAGCTAAGATTTCTTCATAGATGTCGGTGGTCCGTTGGACCATTCGTTCGGCAGAAAACTCCCGATGCACTCGCTCTTGACCGGCTATACCCATCCGTGCCGCCAGAACCGAATTTGAAAGCATTGTCCGGATGCCCGCCGCCAGCTCGCACGAGTCGCCAGGGGGAACCAGTAATCCGGTCTCGCCATGGACGACAACTTCATTCAATCCACCAATGTTTGAGGCGACGACCGGTTTTGAGCAGGCCATCGCCTCAGCGGCAGTGAGACCGAAACCCTCACACAGCGATGGCAACACGAACAGATCGCAGCTGGCGAGCAGGTTGGGAAGGTCCTCGAAGAAGCCGAGGAGAGTAACGCGTTCGTCGACGCCCAGATCTCGCGCCTGAGCTTCGAGCGCCGACCGTTCCGGTCCCTCGCCTGCTAGAACGAACTGCGCCTCGGGAACAAGTGAAGCTGCTTCCACCAAGAACCTCAGACCCTTCTGCTTGCGATCCAAACGTGCGACGCAAAGGACGATCGGTCGCCCTGTACCCTTATTCAAAAACTCCCGGAGGGAAGAATCCGCCGGCCGCCCGAAAGGTCGCAAGTCGATCCCGTTATGGACGACGCGAATCCGGCTCGGGAGAAGACAGAGCGACCGCAGATTGCGGGCCACATCGTTGGACACCGCGATAAAGCGGTCGACGCCAGCGGTTAACGAGATACCATGAAGACGGCGCAACAGCGGCACTTGTTCCGGATACAGATGGTGCTGTGTCACGATGACCGCCGGAATCTGTGCGACCACTGCGGCCAGAACCGCGTAGCCGGATTGATTGGGAGTCGTCCAATGCGCATGAAAGACATCGGGTTTCTCTGACCGGAGCTTCTTGACGAAGGGGACGACCCAGTTGATATCCCGTTTTCCATTCATCTCCGATACAGCCCACACACGAACGCCTAGACTGCGCGCGCCGTAGTCGAGGTCCTCAAACCCGGATGCGGACCGATGGACCAGAACGGGTTCCCATTGAGACCGATCGAGCCCCGCCATGATCGTTAGCAACATGTTCTCGGTGCCGCCGTATCCCCGGTTGTCGGTAAAATACAGTATCTTTGCAGTGTAGGGGCGGGATGCCCGAGTGCCTTTGCCAGGGAGTCGCGCTTTCACGCTGGCAAGGCCAATCCGAGGATGCTCGATGTCACGGCGGCCATGGCCTTCTCGATGTCGAACTTTTCCTCGGCGATTCGCCTCGAAGCTCGGCCCATTCGGGTACGCAGTTGCTCTTCGGAAAGGAGACGCGCGAGCGCGTTGGTCAGCGCTTCGGCGGATCCGACGGGGAGAACGAATCCGTTGATGCCGTCTTCCACCAGCTCCCGGTTGCCTCCCGCTTCGGCCACCACGCAGGGCAGACCAAAAGCCATCGCTTCGAGAACCGACAATGGGAGTCCTTCACGTTCGGAGGGAAGGACGAATACGTCCGCCGCCGCCAGGAAGGGCCTCACGTCTTCGATCCGTCCGGAGAAACAAACGTTCTCCTCCAGCCCGAGTTGCACAACCCTCGAGCGCAGTTGTTCCTCCAATCCGCCCGATCCGACGATGAGACAAGCGCAACACGGATAGCGAGCCACTATGTCCCGCATCGCCTCGATCAGCACGTCGATTCGCTTGATGGGGACGAGCTGGGCGACGCAAAGAATCACAGGTCGCATCTCCCGGGTCAGTACCTGTGGTCTTTGCCAGACCGCACCGTCCCGAGCGAAGTACCGCAGGTCGACCCCGTTGCGTCGGGTGATCGTCCTCTTCGGAGGGTAACCGTAATCCCGAATGAGCCGCGCGCGACTTGCCTCAGAGACGCAGATCGTGATGTCGCAGATCAAGCCGGGGAGACGGGACGTGGTGGCCCGTCGCAGGCGCCCGCTAATCGATAGCGCGACAGACCGCAGAAACCGACGCGATCTCGTCGGCGAAGCTGGAGTCTGTGCCGGGAGTGGCGTCGAATGCTCGATTTCGACAACACGCCCTGCGCCAGAAGACCGCGCAGCAAGATACACTTTCCAATGAAAGATTCCCAACTCTCCGTTTACGAACACTATGATGTCTGGCGCAAGCGCCCGAAAATGCCGCCGCGTGGCGAGAAACGTTCCTGCCGTCGGTCCCGAGGCGACTCGGACTTGAGGTCCTTTCCCAGACTGGAATCGGGTTGTGAAAGAATCCAAGCCCATTGTCAGCACGGTGACTTCGAATAGCGCGGGATCCAACCGTTCGATCAGGTCACCGAGGTGTTTCTCCGCTCCGCCGTTACCGAAGGATCTGGTGACAAACACCAAATGAATCGCTGTTTGGATCTCAGTCGACGCAACAGTTGGAGGGCCGGGTATGCGGCCTGCCATCATCGATTTCGTCTCGATCCGAATCGATTCAGCCGCTTGATGTGAGTAACTCTCTCGTCAACTTCCCGCCACGAGTGCCGACCTGTTAGCGATGCCGGGTGAGCACGGTAAAAATAAAGTGTCTTGAACAGGCGCTGCATCCGAAACGCTCGAGCCACCCGAATCCAGTAATCGTAGTCCTCGACGAGCGGAAGGGGCTTGTAGTCTCCCACCTTCTCATAGACGTGCCTCTTGTACAGAAAGCACGCTCCCACAAAATTGTTGATTCTCAGCGAACTAGGTGGGCCGGGGCGGATGAGCCGTGTAGCGGCGCCTGAGTCGGTCACCTCGTAGCTTTCCGCGTAGACGAAGTCGACGTCAGGATATCGACCAAGATAGCTGAGCATCTCTTCAATGGCATGAGGCTCGTAGTAATTGTCGTCAGACGTCCAGGTCAGATGGGAGCCGGTGGCGAGGCGGAACCCCGTGTTCAAAGACTCGCCGACTCCACGATTCAGGTGATGGCGTTCGTATCGCAGTCGGGGGTCCGAGCGATAACGGCCGACGATCGCCTCGACTTCGGGACCGGAGCCGTCGTCGACCACAATGAGCTCGATGTTCCGATGCGTTTGAGAGAGACAGCTCTCGATTGCCTGAGTCAAATACCTCGTCCCGTTCAACGTAGGCAGGACAATGCTGACCTTCGTTCCCGAAACGGCGTTTTGATCCATTCGTTTGAACCGCAGGACTTCCGAGGCGGCGACCCACTCCGGATGGCGGCGTTGCAACAATCGGACGAGCTGCCGATTCCAGGTGACCCCGAAGCTACGGACGACATCCGGATCGCACCCGCGAAGAGTCTCCAAAAGCTCTTGCTCGGACAGCCGCAGAGCCACGGTCGCAAGGCCTGGCGGCAGCCACCGCACTTTACTCAGAGCTCGCAGCAGGTGGTGGCTGAACCAGGTGCGCATCGATCCGTAGCCGGAAAAGAGGTGCACGTAGTCCGTTTCCACCTTCCAGGGATCCGCCTCGTGAACCGCGACTGCTTCCCCGGTCTGCGTCTCTCCCGGATCGGGCACTGTCACAGACAATTCGTTCCGAATCATCACGAAAACCCGAGAGGTTACCGTACACACCCTCATTCGGACTTTGACCCGACCGTGACAAGAAGATAGCCCTGGCGGAGAACCGCCGGGCGACTAGAGTCGGTTCGGCCAAACAGCTTGAGCAGCACCCGCTGGACCAGCGACCCCATTGGCATTACCAGAAAGTCCAGGGAGTGACGCGACGCGACGGAGAATTCCCGTAAACGCCGGAATCCAGCGGCTCGAAATCGCGGCTTCAGCGTGACTGACGGAACTTCGCCGCCCCAATTCCACTTTTTTGTTGCTTTGAGGTACCACATTCCGATCCGATAGGCGGCCGATAACGCGTTGGGTACCATGATGACGACGGTCCTGCGCGAGACGCGCAAGGCCTCTCTAAGTATCGACTCGATCTGCGGCGCGGTGAAGTACTCGAAGACTCCACAGCTGTAGACGACATCGAATGATCCGTCCGCAAAGGGAAGCGGTCGGGTGATGTCCGACTGGCAGAAACGAGCTTTCTTTCCGAGCTGATCGAAAAGCCGTTGGCCGAAAACGAGATTGTCTAACGACCAGTCGACGAGGGTCGGCGCGCGGCCTTCAAGCGCGAGGGCCGCGGCATTCTCTCCCCTGCCGGCGCCGAGATCAAGCACCTTCTCACCCTCCGAAGTTACATCGAAAAGGATGCGAGTCCAGGGGAGAAGCTCCCCCTTCTTCAGGCCGCTGGCGGCGGCTTCGAGGGTTGTCTGGCTCAACAACTGTTGCGACCATTGCTCGGTCGTCAGATTCCACGGATCCATTCCCATCATGTCTCCTCGATCAGGACGTTCTCACCCGCGCGTTGCGGTTAAGCATGCGTGGGCGCGCCGTCCCGCAACAGGAGGGCGTCGATGAAGAACTTGACCCCCCAGCTGATCTCCTCCTTCGGAAGGTAGAGGGCGCCCTTTCCGTAGCTGCCGAAGAAGCCTCCGCTCTCGTTCTGGAGGCCTTCGAGGTGGGAGACGGCGCGGTCCGCACGCTCCCTTTCCCCCACCCGGTACCAAGCGATCGCGAGCTGAGCCATCCCTGTGGAGCAGACCCAGTCGACGCCGGGATAGGCGGGAATGGCGCCGTTCGGCTTCTGGATGGAGCCGGCCTGCGCAAGTCCGGCCCGTGCGAGCTCGATCTCGCCCAGTTCCGCGAGGGCCTCCATCATGTATCCGAAGATGTGCGAAATTGTCGCGAGCTCGGGCTTGAAATCGACGAGATCCGATTTGGCACGGAAGTAGTCCATGCCTCGGCGGGCGGCCTCGCTCCACCGGCGCTCGCCGAGCTTTTCGCCCGCGGCGGCGAGAGGGGGGAGCACGTAGAGGTTCGCGTACTCGGAGAACCGGCTGCCGTCGGGCAGCGACCACATGTCGTAACTCGGCGACGTTACGCGTCCATCGGGGCGGATCTGTCCGGTGACCCAGTCGCACGCACGCCGGAGGTGCGGCTCGATCTCCGGCAGCTCGTCGAGCACGGTGACAAAGCCGCGGATGACCTGGGCTGTGTCGAACGTATACGGGACTCCGTCGGGAGCCACCACGGAGCCGTCGGGCTCCTGACCTGCCGCCTCCCACCGGGCGAGCTCCAGAGCGAGCGGCGCCTCGCCGGCGCGATACAGGCTCTCGATCAGGTATCCCGTCACCTCACGGCTTGCGATGTCGGACTTGTGATTGACTCGGATCCCGCCGCCGGGCGCACGGTTCGCCCGCACCCATGAGATCGCCTTCTGGAGGGGTGTCCTCCCAGGTTCCTTCGCGGCCGCGGGCCGCCGCTCGGGGAAGCGCAGCTTTTTCATCGAGCCACCAGTTCCAGACGGGCCGAGCCCTCCACACGGACGCTCCCGTCCCTTCGCAGACTCTCGTAGGCGGCTTCGATAACCGCCTGCGATCGCGGCCCGTCCTCCCTGTCAACGACGGAAGGCTTCGCTCCGGCGACCACCCCCACGAAGTGGTCGATCTGCCTCTGAAACGCGTCGCTCGCCGTGCCGTGATTCTGCAGGCGTTTCCAGTCGCTCCAGGTGGCGAGGCGATACGAGAGGCCGTCGAGGTCGAGAACGCACGTGCCTCCGTCTCCATAGATTTCGAGGTACGTCTTCGAGGGGACAGGCAGCGACCAGGAAAGGTCGATCGTGCCGATCACGCCGTCCTGCACCCGGCACTGGATCTTGGCGGTGTCCTCGACCGCGAGTTCCTGAGCATTCGCGGTTTCAACGGAGACGCTCTCGATCTCGCCCAGCAGGTGGCGCACGAGGTCCACAGCGTGGGGGCCGTTATCCATGATGACTCCCCCGCCGGCCAGGGCGGCGTCGGCGAACCACCGGCCCGACATCTCGGCGAAACCGCCGAACATCAGCCGGAACGAGGAGATCTTCCCGAGCACTCCGCGCCCGATCAGCCGGCGGGCCTCGACCACCTCTTCCGCGAAGCGAAACTTGAATGCCGGGATCAGCTGACGGTGTCCTTTCTCGGACGCCGCGTACATTTCCTTGGCGTCGGAGGCTGAGACCGTTAGTGGCTTTTCGCAGAGCACGTCGACGCCCGCGTTCAGAAAGTCGATCGCAATCTGGCGGTGGGTCGAGGGAGTCGTACAGATGCTGACTGCGTCGAGCTTCTCCTTCTCCAGCATGGTCGTATGAGACGAGTACGCCGTGCCACCGGCGAGCCGGGCCAGGCTTTGAGCGCTCTCGAGGTTCGTATCGGCAAACGCGACGACGGAGACGCCGGAGTTCCGGCGGTAGCAATCGAAGTGCCATCGGCCCATGTCTCCGCAACCGACGATGCCAATCCGGTGCCGGCGCGCCCCGCCGACCGAGGCTTCGGCCGGCTTCGGCGCTTGGGAGACAGGCGCCGCGGAAGCGGGACGCTCGGCCTCTCCGCCGGCGCCGAGCGATCGAGCGATCGTGCCGGCGGCCTTGCGGATATCCTCGGAGCTCCAGCTCTCATCCCACGGCAGGCAGAGCAGGCGTGTCAATGTCTCCTCGGCACGGGGGCAGAGCCCTTCCTTGTACTCGTAAGAACGATTGGCCTGGGGGCCGCGAAAAGGGAACGACGAGTCCCCGAACGTTTTTTGCGACCGGAGCGCCTCCGTGCAGAGGTAAATCGGTTTGCCCGTATAGCCGGGGAACGCTTTAAAGCCGGCCGCGACAACGGCCCTGGCCACCGACTCCAGATTCTCACTACCCTTTTCGAGGAGGACCGGATAGAGCCAGAACGCGTGCTCCGCCCCGGGAGTGATCGGCGCCGGGATCACACCGGGGATTTTCGAAAGCGCGAGCGTCATCTCCGCGCCGAGGGCCGCCCTTTTCGCGACGACTCCTGCCACCTTGCCGAGCTGGGCGCGCCCGACGGCGCCCGTCAGCTCGTTCATGCGGTAGTTGGGGGCAAGGAAGAGATAGGCGCGGGTTCCCCAGCCCTTGCGCGCGAAGCCCTTGTCGGCGAAGAGTCGCATCCGCTCCGCATAAGCCTTGTTGGAGGTGATCGTCATCCCGCCGTCGCCGGTCGTCATGTGTTTGGACTGCTGAAAGCTGAAGCAGCCGATGTCGCCGATGGTGCCGACGAGCTGGCCGCGGTAACGAGTCATGTGCGCCTGCGAGCAGTCTTCGATCAAGGGAATACCCGCCTCCCGAGCGATGGCGGACAGGGCATCCATGTCGCAGGGATTGCCGAACAGGTGCACGGCGATGATCGCTCGAGTGCGCGGGGTGATCTTCCGGCGCACATCGGCAGGATCCATGTTGTACGTCGAGTCGATGTCCGCGAAGACCGGGATTCCGCTCTGGTAGAGGATAGGGATGATCGTGCCCGCGTCCGTGATCGGTGCCGTGATGACTTCGTCGCCCGGATTCAAGTCGATCGCCCCGAGGGCCACGTGAATCGCCGCCGTGCCGGAGGTCGAGGCGATCGCGTAGGGAACGGCGTACGCTTCGGCAAACTCCCGCTCGAAACTCGTGACCATCGTTCCGCCCTGATAGAAGAGGTCCTGAGACCGCAGGGCGTCGTAGACGAGGCGCAACTCTTCCGCTCCGAAGGGAGCTCTCCCCTTTTCCCGTGAGGATCTTTTCGTGAGAGTGCGAAACACGAAGTCAAAGATCGGCTCGCGCGCCTTGGTTTTTGCAAATCGGAGAACTTTCCTGATCATTTTTCCTATTGGCCCTCATTAAGTTGTGCCCCTGTGCTGGCGGCACGGTCGACGATTCCGGCGCGTTCGAGAAGGATCGACACGATCCGCTCACCGGCATGCCCATCTCCGTAAGGATTTGTTCCCGTCGTCATGGCCAGCCGGGCGGCGGGGTCTCTGAGAAGACGGTCCGCCTCCGCCACGATTGCGGCGCGGCGGGTTCCAACGAGTTTTGCCGCACCCGCCTCCACGCCTTCCGGCCTCTCTGTCGTATCACGCATGACGAGAACGGGGACCCGTAACCCGACGGCCTCTTCCTGGATACCGCCGGAGTCGGTCAACACGAGGACGGCTCGTTTCATTAGATGAATGAGGGCAAGGTAGTCGATCGGAGGGATCAGGCTCACATTTGACAGTTTCGAGAGAATCTCTCGAACCGGCGCCCCGACGTTCGGGTTCAGGTGAACGGGATAGACGAAGTGAAACGGAACGCCGGCGAATCGGCAGGCGAGGTCCCGGATCGCATGGCAGAGTTGACGAAAGGGTTCCCCGAAGCTCTCGCGGCGATGGGCCGTGATCAACACCAGCTGCCGGTCGAGCGGAAGAGAGGAGAGGGGCCCGACCGTAAGATCGTACTCCCGCGACGCAACCTCCTGGAGCGCATCGATCACGGTGTTTCCGGTGACGTACACGTCGCATGAGGAACGCCCCTCTTTGAGGAGGGCCTGGCGAGCGCGCTCGGTGGGCGCGAAATGAAGATCGGCGGCGATGTCCGCGATCTGGCGGTTGATTTCCTCCGGAAATGGCCGCCATTTGTCGCCTGTACGCAGCCCGGCTTCGACATGTCCGAAGGCGACTCGACGATAGTAAGAGACCATCGAGGCGACGAACACGGTCGTGGTGTCGCCTTGCGCGAGAACCCAGTCGGGCTGCACGACCGCGATAACGGCATCGAGACCGGTGAACAGACGAGCGGTGAGTTCCGAGAGACTCTGGTTTGGCGTCATGACGTCGAGCTCGTGATCCGGTTGGATTTCGAACGTCTTTAAGACCTGGTCGAGCATTTCTCTGTGCTGACCCACCGAGCAGACGATCGACTGGACCAGCTCCGGTCGGCGCCGGAGGGCGCTCAAGACGGGAGCCATCTTTATGGCCTCGGGCCGGGTTCCCAGCACACTCAAGACCTTCATTCTGAGTACTGGGCCCGCGCCAGCCTGGGCACGCGTGAACGCGATGATACGAGCTTTTCGGCGACTCTCCATCGAAGCGCCGCCCTCAACGCGACCCTCTGGAGATGACCATACGGGAAGCACGTCTCAGCCAGTCTCTGGTATCGCTGCGCCTCCCTTTCGCGAAGCCTCTCCTCGCCATAACGGTCCAAAGCGAACGCTCTGATCGCATCGGCGTCGTATTGGCGAGAGAGACACCGCTCCAGGGTCCGGGCAACGACTGCGCCATCGCGCGCCTCTGCTAAGGAAACGAGCAAGCCACGCGCCTCTGAAATGAGGTCTCGAGCGTTTCCGCCCTCACCCCCGGTGATAACGACGGGCCGCCCCACCATCAGCGCCTCAGCCGCGGCCATTCCGACGTCGGTCGCGAGCTGAACTTGAAGAAAGCATTGCGACCATGTCAGATAATCCGCGACCTTCTCCTCAGTCGCCGGCCCGATCCCCAGGTGCACCCCGTCAAACTCAATGTCCTCCGAGCCGGGGCCCGCAACGACATGGACTAGAGAGGGCAGCCGTTCCGCCAGCATCTCCGTCGCCCGAAGCATCGTTCCGAGGTTTTTTACGGGATCCCGGCGGCTGATCGTAAATACTCGATACCGCGCATTCTCCACGCGCGGATCAATGGCCGGGTGAGGAACCGATTTGAACACATCACCCGGGATTCCGTTCAATTGAGTCTCGACGGGGCGACCCAATTCCCGAGCACGTAATGCAACCAGGGTCTCCGTGTAGGCCGTTAGAACCGTGAACAGAGCGAACCGGGGCGCGCTCGGCACTTGGGAATCGTGAAACGATAGATATGACGGCCGCCCCAGAATTAGAGCGATCCGAAGCGCGTAGTCGCAATTCGGCTGAATGCCTTCGTAGCATCGAATCACGTCAGGGCGGAACGCCCGCGCACCCTGGAGTAGATCCTCGAATGAGGAGTACCCAACCACCCGAACCGTCGGGGACAGCCGCCAGTCCCGATCCCCGCGCGCAAATACGCAGACCTCAGATGCGACGCCACCAGGATTGTAATAGCGGCTGAGCCTGGCCGACGACCACCCTTGCTCCCGATAGACTGCTACTGGCTCGTAGTGGATGCACGCGATTCGCATGTATGTCACGGATTGTCGAGAAGAGCTGACACCGGTTCGTGGTCGTAGACGCGCCACTGAGATCGCTGCGCGAGGTGCCCCTGGCCGTGCAACAAGATTTCGGGGCTGCCAAAATAGTTTCCAGTCTCGACCCGGAAACGCAGGGCATTTTCGACGCGATCGACGTCTCGACGCGGGAGATGAGTTCCAACGGCAACCGTTACCGCATACTCTCCGGCCGCCAGCGGCAGGCCCGGAAGCCGACACTCCAGGAGTCCATTCCCGGTAAACGTCCCGTCGAACGCCGAAATGTGCGTTCCGACTGTGCATACACGTTCGCCAAACGACGAGTTGATGGCCAGAAACGCATAGTCAAGGACTCTCGCGCCGGTATCGAAGCCGATGTCAAAGACGATATCGGTCCCCGTCTGGATGGTATCGCGAGGACCATCACCGGATTCAGCGCCACGCAATTCGAGTGATCGGACAATCGGAGTCATGCCTCTTTCCCTACCAGGGTGGTTCGTCAGGTCGGAACTACCGAATTCGCCTTGAAAGGAGGCCTTTAGATAGCTCTGCACCGCGCCATCGACGTCGCCCGAGTAAATGACCTGGCCGTTCTTCAATACCAATCCCGCGTCACAGAGGTTCTCTATCGCGGCCATGTTGTGGCTCACGAAAAGCACCGTACGGCCCTCCCGGGCAGCACTGTTCATCTTCCCGAGACATTTCCGCTGGAATCCAGCATCGCCGACGGCGAGGACTTCGTCGACGATGAGAATCTCCGGTTCGAGGTGGGCTGCGACGGCAAAAGCGAGGCGGACATACATTCCGCTCGAATAGTGCTTCACGGGCGTATCGATGAACTTCTCGACCTCCGCGAACGATACGATTTCGTCGAATTTCCGAACGATCTCTTTCTTGGGCATACCCAGGATAGCGCCATTGAGGAAGACGTTTTCCCGGCCCGTGAGCTCGCCATGGAAACCCGAGCCGACCTCGAGAAGGGAGCTAACGGTTCCGTGGATCTCCGCCATCCCCTCCGTGGGCTCCGTAATGCGGGAAAGCACTTTGAGAAGAGTGCTCTTTCCGGCACCGTTGGTCCCGATCACTCCCAGCGCCCGACCTTGCGGAAGCTCGAAGGAAACGTTCTTCAACGCCCAGAACGAGCGAGGATCGCCGCCCGGATGTGTTTTGGGGGATGGGCGTCGAAACGGTCTTGCGAGAGCTCGGGATATGGTGTCGCGCAGACTGCCGTATGACTCTGTCGGTCCCCCTATCTTGTAGCGCTTGCCGACTCCGTCGACGCGGATCGCCACGTCAGCCATGGCTGGATACGACCGATTCGGCGGCAGATCGCTCCGCCGGCCGTTGACTGTCCTGGTCAGACGATGTCCGCAAACGTCCTCTCCGTTCGGCGGAAGTAGAAGGCCCCGGTCACTATCAAAACGAGGCTCACGCAGACACTGGCGAGAACAATCGACGCGGGCGGCGCGGCCGAATGAACTGTGGCCCAGCGAAACCCTTCAACAGCCCCCGCAACCGGATTAAGTCCGTATATCCAAACCGGGAGCCCCGCGGCCTCGAGTTTCCCCGTGACTCGACTGGCCGGATAGATCACCGGGGTGACGAACAGCCACAACTGAATAAAGAACGGCACCACATAACGCACGTCACGGTATTTGACGTGCAGCGCTGATAGCCACAGCCCGACTCCCAATGCTGCACCGGCTGCGAGGAGAACGAACAGAGGCACGAGGAGGATCGTTCCGATCGATGGCCATACGCCGTAATACGCCATCATTCCCAGGAGAAACACGCAGCCCACCCCGAAATCGAGAAAGCCGACAAGAACCGAAGATACAGGGATGATCAGGCGGGGAAAGTACACCTTGCTGATCAGGTTGGCCGAGCCCACGAGGCTCGCCGAAGACTGACCCACCGCCTGGGCAAAGAAGTTCCACGGCAGCAGGCCGGCGAAGGAAAACAGAGGGTATGGCAAACCATCCGAGCCGACGTTGGCGAGTCGGTCGAAGAAGATGGTAAAGACGACCATCGTCATCAACGGCTGCAGGATCGCCCATAGAACTCCGAGCGCAGTCTGTTTGTAGCGCACCTTGACGTCGCGCCACATGAGGAAGTACAGGAGCTCGCGGTGGCGCCACACTTCCCCCAGCTGGAGCGAGGTCCATCCGCGCGTCGGGCGAATCAGGATACTGGAAACGGCGTCTGTTCCAAGCTGCGCGACTTGCCTCACGCGCCTCCTCCCACATCGTCAGAATTGCTGGCCGCCGCTCCAGACTGTGCCCACAATTTCGCCGACAAATAGTAGGGCGCTGTCTTCGCGATTCCACCCTCTAAGTCCACCTCCGCCGAGAAGCCGAGGGCGTCCCGAGCCAGCGAGACATCGGCCAGGGAGTGCTTGACGTCCCCGGGACGGTCCGCCTGGTGAACGGGCGCGGGCCCTCCACCGACCACCCTGCGCACGGCCTCGGCCAGATCGTTTACGGTTGTCCGGCGGCCGCCCGCCACGTTGTAGGCTCGGCCGCACGCCGCCGCCGGCGCTCCGGCCGCCAGGAGGTTGGACCTCACCGCGTCAAGGACAAACGTAAAATCCCGGCTTTGCTCCCCGTCCCCATGAATCACCGGGGCCTCACCAGCGAGGCTTGATTTGAAGAACCGCGGGAGTACCGCAGCATACGGTCCGTCGGGATCCTGGCGCGGACCATAGACGTTGAAGTAGCGAAGGCCGATCAACTCCATCCCGAAACACCGGCTGAAAACATCCGCCAGCTCTTCGTTCATGCGCTTGGAAAGGGCATAAGGAGAAAGCGGACGCCCCTCCTCGCCCTCCCGCTTTGGGAGAGTCCTGCTGTCTCCGTAAACGCTGGACGAGGACGCATAAATGACTCGCCGAACGCCCGCGTCCTTCGCCGCCGCGAAGACGTTCGCGGAGCCGGAAACGTTCACTGCAAACGTCGTCGCCGGATCGGCCATCGAGCGAGGAACCGACCCGAGAGCCGACTCGTGGAAGAGGAAGGACACGTCCCGACAAGCCCGAACGCAGGTCTGAAGATCGCGGACATCCCCCTCGATGAACTCGATTCGGTCCATGCAGTGAGCGAGATTCTCCCTGCGGCCATTGGAAAAGTTGTCAAGGGCACGGATCCTGGCGCCGTTCTCGAGGAGAGAATCGACGAGGTGGGAGCCGATGAATCCCGCGGCACCCGTGACGAGCACCTGTCGACCGTGCAGTTCAGGGATTGGCATGCCCACGTTTGACGCCCTTACGCCTTCACGACATTGGGCGCCGGCTGCCGGTAGACCCCGCGGCTGTCGACGACGATCGGAGCATGTTTCAGAATCATCTCGTAGTCGACCGCGGAGTGATCCGTCACGATCACGACCGCGTCCTGTTGGGCAATGCACTCCGGCGTCAGCGTTTTTGAGCTCATAGCCGCCAGGTTTGGCCACGCTCGGGTGCGCGGAAGGGCCGGTACGTGGGGATCGTGATACGTGACGTCGGCGCCGCGGCGGATCAGGGCGTCGATGATCTCGAACGCCGGGCTTTCCCGGGCGTCATCCACGTCTTTCTTGTAAGCGAGCCCGAGAACGAGGACACTGCTTCCCTTTACCGCTTTTCCCCGGTCGTTCAGAGCGTTCTGGAGCTTTTCGATGACGTAGTGCGGCATCTGGACGTTCACTTCGCCCGCGAGCTCGATGAACTTCGCCGTCACTCCGAACTCCCGCGCCTTCCATGCCAGATAGAAGGGATCGAGCGGGATGCAGTGGCCGCCGAGACCCGGTCCCGGGTTGAAGCGCATGAAACCGAAGGGCTTGGTGGAGGCGGCGTCCAGGACCTCCCAGACGTCGATTCCCATTTTGTCGAAGACCATCTTGAGCTCGTTGACGAGGGCGATGTTCACGGCTCGGAAGATGTTCTCCACGAGCTTCGTGGCTTCCGCGGCGCGAGACGAGCTCACGCGAACGGTTCGGCTGATCGCCTGGTCATAGACTGCCTGCGCCAGATCGCCGGACAGGGGATCGACGCCGCCCACCACCTTGGGGATCGTCGCCGTGGCGAAGCGGGCATTCCCCGGATCCTCACGTTCGGGCGAGAAGGCCAGGAAAAAATCCTCCCCGCACTTGAGCCCCGACTCTTCGAGAATCCCCCGCACGAGCTCATCGGTCGTGCCCGGGTACGTCGTCGATTCGAGCACGACGAGCTGCCCTCTGCGCAGCCGGGCCCGAATCTCGCGAGCCGTATCGACGATGAAGCTCATCTCCGGCTCGCGCTGCGGAGTCAGCGGGGTGGGCACGCAAATCAGAAGGACGTCGGGCCCCGAGAGCTCATCGAAATCGGAGGTCGGCCGGAAGAGGCCAGCCGTCGTTGCGGAGCTCAACCGGCTTCCTTCCAGATGCTTGATGTAGCTGCGGCCAGCCCGGAGCGCCTCGACTTTCGAAGGATCGACATCGAATCCAACGACGGCGAAGCTCTTTTCCGAGAAGGCGAGCGCGAGCGGCAGCCCGACGTAACCGAGCCCGAGCACTCCGAGCACCAGGCTCTTGTCCTCGATCTTCCTCTTGAGCTCCTGGGCGGCCGTGGCGGCTGCACTCGAGACCATCGTCCTGTTCATTGCGTGTTCGGCCTTTCTCTTTTCTCTACCCGGCCACTCAGGCTTCGCCCCCTTCGGTGTACGTCACCGAAAGAAGTTGCCTCAATTGAAGAGCCGCCGGACGGACGACCGGGATCAGATCCGAGCGGCGCCGCGAGATTCGAAAGACGACGGCGGTGCGATCGGCGAAAGGAGCTCCCGCGGAAACTCCACCGCCACGGATTGCTTCAACATCGAAACCGAGACGACGAGCCGCATCCGGCCCTGATGGCGCAGGACGATGCCGACGTATCCCGCGAACGGTCCCTCCGCAATGCGGACTGGATCCCCCACCATGAGCTCCGGCAACCGGACGAGCGGAGCACCCGCTTCCTGCAGCGCGCGCAGCTGAGACAATTCGTCCGTCAGGAGCTCCTGGTCGGAGACCTCCAGGACTCTCACCAGGAGATCGCTTCTCAGCGCCGTGAGGCGCTGCTCGGCCGTCCCCCGAAAAAAGACGTAACCAGGAAGCAGAGGGAGATGGGATACGAAATTCCGGCCGGACCGGCGTTGCCGGTTCTCGATCTGCGGGACGTAAAATGGAACCTCGAGAGGACGAAGATAGCGAGCAAGCGCCTTCTCCTGGCGACTTCGCACGTGCGCGACCCACCAGGGGTGCTCTCGCACACCGAGCTCCAGAATATTGGACGGGAAGATTTCGGGCTCGATCTTCAGCAGCGGCATGGATTTCGGCGTTCCCTCGTGTCCGAAGCGTCTGCTCCCGACCAGACTGTCGAGATCACGAACATATTTGGAAAATGAAATTATAGCAGGAGCCGTGCCGAGGAACTGATCCCCGCCTTCGGAGAGGGTCTTTCCCGAAAAAAAGCAAGAGCAGCTCCAATCCGGCCAGATTCTCTTAGTCGAGAGAGGCCGTGTGGTGCGATTTCTGCATTCGGCCTCCCGTATGCTCGTCTGCGTCGTTGCCGGCAGGGGTAGGGGTCTGCCCAGCAGGTCTGACCGGCTGACCTTTTCCGCGCAATCCTTATTTTTCCGAAACGAACCGGGGTTGTCATGGGCGTGCAGTTTTTCGGCGATACCGGGTCCGCCATCACGGAGTACTTGCAACGGGTAGGTGAAGGGAGCGCGAACGATCTGCGAGTCCACCCGAATCGCCCGGCGGGAATGGTCCCCACGCTCTCGACGGCAAAACTTACTGACGTGCACGGTCGCGAAAAGAACATCTTCCGCACGGGCGAAGACTGGTTCT
Source organism: Acidobacteriota bacterium (assembly GCA_030948185.1). Taxonomy (GTDB): domain Bacteria; phylum Acidobacteriota; class Thermoanaerobaculia; order UBA5066; family Gp7-AA6; genus JALYUA01. Next base: position 14,044 of record JALZAT010000003.1, on the reverse strand, counting down.
TGGAAGTCGAATACCAGGGCGACGAGCGCGTACGCCTTGCCGGCGTCGCGTTCGACGTTCTCACTTCGACGGGCATCTTTGTTGCCCGATTTGAAACGTACATGCGGTCGTTGCCGCCCTACGCGATTCCCCAGGAAGGTCGTATCCGATTTCGAGTGACCAGCCTGCCGTTTCTTGAGGGCAAATACCTCGTGAGCCTCGGAATTGGCGCCGACCCACGCCATTTCTATGACCACGTCCCGGGAGCGCTCACGTTCTCGGTCGAGAAAAGCGATCCTTACCAGTCCGGTTTCATGCTGACACGGGATCACGGGATCTGTGCACTCGACGCCTCGTATGCCGTCGTGTCCGGTCTGGATGGTCTCATTCCGTTCGTCGATCGTCGCCGTGACGCGCAACGAAGAAAAATTGCACGCTTGGAGGCAGACCGTCGGAGCCGCGCGGTTCGCGTGTCAGGTCCCGATTCGTACGACACGAACGCGTTTGGCACGGACGCGTCTGGCCCGGACGCCTGAGTCCTAGCGGCCCGCGGCTGGCGAAATCGAAGCCCGTATTGGACTACCGCCGATCGTTCTCACCGTGAGCTCCCGCCGACCCGAGAGCCCATCCGCGGGGACGTTGATGACGCGTTCTCCGGACAACAAGACCGTTCCAACGCGGCCCATTCCCCACCCGAATTGAACGAGGGAGGGTACCTGAGATGCCATCCGGAGCGCGATCGAACGTGCACTCGGTTGCTCGGGGTCGAGACAAAGGGAGATGCTCCCGGTCCCGGCCAGAACCTCCGTTGCCCGCGATGAGCTCCGCAAAGCCTCAATTCGCTGGCTCACGATCGCGAGCTCCCCGGAATCCTTGAGGGAGCGCGCCACATCCCGACGCACGAGCAGGCCGTCGCAGTCCTCCCGAGAGGCCACCGCAACGAGGTCGAGGACTCCTCTCGCTTCCCGCGGCCGACCCTGACGAAGCAGGATACGCGCGAGGTCCGAATAGTACGCAGTCCACTCCGGAAACCCCGGGTCCTGCGGATGCGCAGCGATCTCCTGGGCACCTGAGACATCGCCGGCGAGCAATTTCACTCGAGCGGCAACGAAATCCGGAACTTCGGATAGCGCTCCGATCGTTCGTGAGAGCGTCGCGCCCGGGACAGCTGTCTCTCTTCCGTCGAGAAAGAATCGAACGAGCTCTGCTCGAGGGTCCCCGTCCCAGGGTCCACCCCGATCGCCGGGCCAGAGCTCGAGGACTCTCCCAGCCTGAGAGCGCCCGGCCGGATCGTCGAGCCCCGCGACCGGATGACGCCCCGCCCACTCAGCGCACGCGGTTGCAAGACCATCCCGGTCGCGCATTCGGAATCTCGCCTCGATTTTCGCGATCCCGTCCCGCCGCTCCTCCCTCTCCGCCGCGTCGGCGCGGTCAATCAGGTTTTTTGCGGCTGCGAGGTCGCCGTGCGCCGCGTACGCAGCGGCGGCCGACCCGAGAACCTCCGAATCGTCCGGAAGCAGGGTGGTCGCCTGCTCCGAGCTCAGGGCGTCCGAGATGACCAGAAACTGAGTGGACAGAAAGCCCGGAACCTGAAGCGCTCTTCGCAGCACAGGAATTGCTTCCGCGCGCTGGGACGACGACAGCTTCGACCAGCTCTGGAGATACGTTTGGGCGAGCGCTATCGACGGCGCGTCGAGACCCGGGGCCCCCTCAGCGGCCAATCGCAACGGAACATTCCAGGTTTGCCACGCGGGAGACGCGGGATCGTGTTCGCCCTTGGCGAGGCCGTACATCAGCTGACCCAGAAGATAACGGTGATAGGCCCAGCCCGGCCGTTTCGCAGCGGCATCGAGCATGAGGTCGCGCGCGATCGTCGCCTCCTGCGCGCGATCGATCCCTCTCTCCCGTTCGCCGCCGCCAACCCTTGTCGCGTCGGAGAGCGACGCATTTACGGCGATGCCGGTCGCAAGGTCGGCCGACGGCTCGTACCGCATCGCACCGATTTCAACCGGCCTGCGCATGTCGAGAGCAAACCGGCGGACGAACTTTTCTGCCCCCGTCCTCTCGATCGATTCGCGGCGAAAGCTCGCGACTGAAGCAGCGGCGAGCACTCCGCAGGCGAGCGCAAAGAGGACTCGCATCAGGCGCGGCGCGGCGGGAGGGGCGACCGCGTCCGATGAAGGGGACGCCATCTTCAGTCGCCTGCCGATGCGGCCGAAAATTGAGACCCTTTCCACGGCAGCGGGTCGGAACGGAGAAGCGCCTCAGGATTTGCTTCGAAGAGACCGAGCTCGGCCGGAACGCCCCAGGTCCGTTTGACCCATCGGCGGGCGGCGCCGAGGCGTGGTGGACGCCGGTCGAGGGAGTGCGCGTCCGAGGCGACCAGATGGACGAGCCCTCGCCGGAAGAACTCCTGGCACGCGGCCAGGGGGCCGACGCCGAAATCCCCCAGCAGGCTGCCGGCGGTGATCTGGACCACCGCGCCTCGGAGCACAAGATCTTGCAGCCGCTCGGGCTCCGCGGCGAAATATCGGTTCCTCTCCGGATGCGCGATAGCGGGCGTCACGCCGAGCAAGGATATTTCATGGAAGACCGCGTCCGTCACGGCGGGGATCCCGGCGGACGCGAACTCGAGGAGGAGGTAGCGCGTTCGATTCAACCCGATCAGCGGCCCGCGGGCGCCTTGCTCGACCAACTGGACAACGTCGGAGGAAAAAAAATACTCACATCCCGGGAGGATGGCGGGTTCACCCTGGAGAAGGCCGTTCAATTTCATCACGGCCTTATCGCGCGCCGCCGGGTCGCCGTTTACCCACGGATCGCGAAGCACGTGCGGCGTCGCGACGATCGCCGTCGTTCCGTCGGCAGCGGCAGCACGGCAGAGTGCCACGGAGTCCTCCCAGTCCGCGGGGCCGTCGTCCATGTTAGGCAGACAGTGGAAATGAACTTCAATCATGGACCTCAATTGCCGCGATGGCGAACGCCTCGTGTAGGCCGAGTCGAGCGGGGCGAAACTCGGCCGATCTCAGATTCGGCGCGCCGCAGTAGCCAATCTCTTCTGCCCGCTCCCCTGCGCGGAGACGTCGTGGTACGTGTCCTCGTAAAGGTAGGCGGCTTCGTACTCGTCCGCGCTGCCTTCGGGAAGGTTGCTGAGAACCACGCCGAGGATTCTGACGTTGGCCCAGAGGAGTTTGTCGCGGATGCGTGCCACCTGCTCCCTCGGTGTCTTCCCACCCAATACGCAGATAACGGCTCCGTCCGTTTGATTCCCGATCACGAGTGCGTCGGCGACCGGAGCCACGGGCGGCGCATCCACGATTACGTAGTCGAAATTCAGTTTCGCGAGCTCGAGAAATTTCGACATGGCTTCAGACGCCAGAAGCCCGGACGGATTCGGGGTCGAAGGGCCGGCCGGCACGAGAAACACCTCGGGGATGTCGGTCGTCAGAATCGCGCGAGTCGGCTCGAGCCCCTCCGCGAGAACCGACACGAGACCCACGCGGTTCGAGACGTGAAAGACCTCGTGGAGTCGAGGGCGATGGAGGTCCGCGTCAACGAGAACGACACGTTTTCCCAGTTGCCCAAGAACAACCGCCAGGTTTACGGCCGTCGAAGTCTTTCCCTCTGCTGGGAAGCCGGATGTGACAACGATCGACTTGACGCCTCCCGCGCGCGACAGCAGAAGAGCGGCACGCACGGCGCGGTAACTCTCCGCGACAACCGACCGAGGCTGCAGGTGAGGAAGAAGCTCGATCGCGACACTCTCTTCCGGGCCCGCGGCCTCCCTTCCCCGACCTTTTTTCGAGTAGCCATACGCCCTGGCCGCGACGCTCTTGAGAGAGGGTATGACACCGAGCGCGGGAAGGTGAAGATGTTTGACAACGTCTTCGACGCTTCGCAGGCTTCGGTCCATGTACGAAAGGAAGAGCGCGAGACCGACGCCCAGTGCCCCGCCTGCAATCAGCGACAGCAGGATCGCCCTCCGGTAGTTCGGAGTGAACGGAGCCCAGTCCGGCAGCGCACGATCGACGATCCGGGCGCTCGAAACCCGTTCTCCTCGGAGCCGGGATGTCATCTCGGTCTGGGCTTCCTGTTTGAGCAGGGTGTCGAGCTGCTGTCTCTTCGCCTCCACCTGGAGTCGGAGGTTGTTGTACTCGACGGCGTTGCTGTTGGCGTTCATCACCTCTTGTTTCTGGGGAACTAGAACGGCCTTGAGGCTTCCCTCGCGGCGCAACGCCGTTTCGTAGTCGTTCCGCGCCAGGTCGCGCGCCTTGGAGACCGTCTCCTGCGTGACCGACTCGAGGTGTTCTCGGCTTTTTTCGATCTGAACCTGCAACTGCTTCATCGCGGGCCATTCGGGTTTGTACAGGTTCAGTTTCTCGGCGTAGTCGCGCTCGAGGCGGCTGAGCTCCGCGCGGAGACCTGTGACGAGGCCGTTCGACAGAGTGTCGGCAATGGACTCCGGCTTTGCCGTGCGAACCTCGTGATAGCGCGCTTCTTTGGCAACTCTATCGGACACCGCGACCGCGTACTCCCGGTTGAAGGCTTCGAGATTCTGCAGCGGCGCGTTCGCGGCGGCTTCGCCCGAGACGATGTCCTTTTGCCTGCCGTACGCGAGGAGCTGCTGCTGCTTGGCGTCCAGATCTTTCTTCAAGGCGTCGATCTGGCTCTTGAGAAACTCGGACGCGAGGCCCACGACGTTGAATTTGGCTTCGACGCTCCAATCGATGTAAGCCTCGGCGACCCCGTTCGCGATCTCCGCAGCGAGAGAAGCCGAAAAAGCGGTGTACGAGAGCTTCAGGATGTTCGTGTCACGAACCGGAGTGACCACGACCCCGTTGCTGATCATTTGGGCAAGCGCGGTGGTCGCTACCTGCGCCGAGGACGCCGGCTTGTCCCGCGTACCCGCGATCAAGCCGCTCCGTGTCGGGTTCAGCTCCCGATTCTCGAGGAGCTTCAACTTTCTGACCACCCGTTCCCCCATCTCCCGGCTTTTCATGAGTTGGATCTGGGTAGCGAGATATCCGCTGTCCATAACGAATCGATCGCCCGTGCCGGCGTCCAGGAGGCTCGGTTTGTCCTTCTCGATGTCCAGCACGACGGTGCCCCGGTATTTCGGTTTCGTCGTAACGGACATAAGGACGCCGATGACCAGGGCGACGCCCACGCAGAGCGCGACCAGGCGCCGTCTCTTCTTGATAATCGCCCAGTACTCCGACAGATGAAGATCGGCCGGAGCGGGTTCGGGAGCGAATTCGGCCGATTCAGCTTCGGAGACGGGAAACTGCGGCGTCACAGGAAAGACTCCTTCACGACGATCACGTCGTTCGCTTCGAGTATAGGGTCGCGGTCTTTGCCGGACAAGACCCTGCCGTAGTTCACGATGATCTCGGTGTCCTTCCCGTCGGCGGCCTTCCGCTTGATCCGGATCTTGAAGGAAGCGCGGTCCGTCAGACCGCCCGCCTTGGCGACGACCGAGAGAAGAGAAACACGATCATCGCTCGAGAACTCGAGGGACCCGGGACTCTTGAACTCCCCGAGGCAGAAGATCCGAATCGTCCGCCGTGGCGCTACGTTCACCACGTCCCCCGGCACGATCGGAATGTTCCACATCGGGTTCGAGTTCCGAAATAGCTCTTCCGTATCGACCTCGAGCATGTCCGAAAGGCCGTTGTCGGCCCTGCGGAGAACGTAGATCTTCTTCCCCGCGTTCTCGGTGATTCCGCCCACGGCGGAGATGGCCTGAAGGAGCGTCCAACGGCCCGATATGTTCAACGAGCCCGGCGCTCGCACGGCTCCGACGACGGAGACGGGTTTGCTCGCCGATTCCTTGACGATGATGGAGACATTGGCGCGGTTGACGTACTTCTGCTTGAGAAGCGTTTCGAGCTTCAAGCGGGCCTGGCCGGGCGTCAGGCCGCCGACCGCAAAATCACCGAGCAAGGGCAACGCGATGTTTCCCGCATCGGAGACGCGCCGGTCCACGTTGAGATCCGGGATTTCGAGCACTCTCACTTCGATCAGGTCCTTCGGCCCTATGGGATACTCCGAAAGATCCTGCGGCGCCGGACTCGCCTGGCCGGGTCCCGCGGGGGTCGGGGCCGGCGAAGCGGGAGAACCGCTCGTCTGCTGCCCGAAGGCGGCCCCTGGATTGAGCGTGAACCCCAGAACGAGGGCGAACACGGCGACTCGCATTGAAGCGCTCATCGGGTGAACAACCCCTGAAATCCGATCGAGGTGGTAAATCGAAAAACCTTCCGGTTCAGTGGGGCGTTCGGGGACCGGTACTCCGACTGAGTGGCGAAACCGCTGACGACCATCTTCCGATAGACGAGCGCCGAAAAACCGCCCGTATAAGCCACGCTGCGGTCCGTTCGGGCAGCAGAGGCGATGCCGCCGCCCGTGGAAGCCCCGTAATGGTAGATTCCCGTCTCCGCGTTCAGCTGGAGGAGGACGCGGGGATGTACCTGGACGTTGAACCCGCCTCCGATCCCGCTGTCGAGGTATTGAGCGGCCGTCAGGCCGTACGAGACCCGCCGGCGTCCGTATGTCTTTATTTCCACCTTCCGGTTGAGGAAGTAGGACGCGAAATACGATCCCGTCGGGTTCGAATATTTGGCGAAAGTGGAACCGTTGTAGGGCTTGCCCTGACGGTACCCGCCGGAAAGACTCAAGAAAAACCTCGGCCGGTTGTAGTGAATACCGAGCAGATAGGCGTCGCTCTGGTTGTCGCGCTGCAGGGCGGCGTTGACAAATTCGGTCTGGGTCTTCTCGTAGCCCGCCGAAACGTCCCACGCGGGCGAGATGCGGTAACGGACCCCAGCGCGCGCCGCGGCTTCTTGCCTCTGAAGGGAGCTCACGTCGATGAAATTCGGATCGCCGCCGGCAAGGCCGTAACGCAGCCGCGCGACTTCGATCCCGCCGTAGAGCGACAGGTTCGAGGCCACGTCGATTTCCGCCTTCGCCGCTCCGTTGAGAATCGTCTGGACGACCCTGGTCTCCGTCTCCGCGGACGGGAAGCTCAGGGTCTTGGAGTTGAACCCACCGACTTCGAGCGACGCGCGGTTGAAAAACCCGAGAAGGGCCGTCCGATATTGGCCGGCAAAGGTTCTCCGAGCCGCCAGCTTCTGGTACCAGGTGTACTGGGGAAGGGCCTCGCCGACCACGTAGAGTTTCGCGCCCACCGGAACAACCCATCGGACACCGGCGGTCACGCCGACCGTCCAATCGGAGACCTCTCGGCCCTTGGGACTTCCAAAGACATTGCTGTCGTATCCAACGTCGGAGAACTGAACGATCGGCGTCAAACGAAACGGCCCCAGACGGAATCGCCGGTTTTCCACTTCCTGCTTAACGTCTTCTCTCTGAGGAACAGTCCTCGTCCGAGGAACTTCGTCGGTCAAAAGCTGAGCGGCGGCGACGACCGGCACGAGAAAACCACAAAGAATCAAGAGCTTGCGCCGAGCCTCGACCCGAAAAAACCCGCGGCGATTACCCATCACTATGTTCTGTGTGGCTTAGGGAAAACGCCGGACCATCTGAACGAGGGGGAACCACGCGGATGAGAAACCACGGGATCAACACGCGAGCGGCTTTGCGATTCCTCTGCCAGTCTCACGGATTGGATCAAGGAATTGCCTGATTTCTGGGCGAAAACCCGTGCGGCTCCGCTGCTGTCGGCCGGTGGTGTCCCGATCGCGCTGTCGAGACTGGAGTTCATAGGGGCCGCAACCTCGCTGTTCCCCGGCCGCTCTGATGCCGCTCCGGTTAGCGGCCGACCGATCTCGTTGTCTCCTCGTGGGAGGACCGGGGTCTCACTCTGAACTTGAAAATCTACCATGAAAACGGCATTCCTGGTCGGCTGAGGCCCAAAGCGGGGCGCGAGAGAAGCTAAGATGCGTCGTTTGATGATGGATTCTGCGACAGATTCGCTCGGGGCCGGGAACCAGGGTATTCCACGCCACCCTCGGTTCCGGTCTACTCTTCCACCCGGGGGTCCGGAGCCCCCTCGCACCCCACCTCGTCGAGGATCCTCTGAAGACCATCGATAAGCTGAAAGCGCTGGCCCGGGAGTCCTTTGCGTCCGCCGATGCCGGGGCGCTCGATGTCGTGGGATTCAGCCTCCTTCTCGGGCTGGTGGTCCTCACGCCCTTCATTTATGGGGGCGGAAGTGGCCTCCTGGACTCGCTCTTCGGAAGGGTCGGGGGTCCTCGGGCGGATCTCCTTCTCGAGGTGGCCGCTTTCGCGATCGGTGCGGTGACGCTTCTGGGCCGCGGAGCCCTTCGATCGCCGGGCCGCCTCGCGGTGCCGATCGCGGCCATCATGGGGATCGTGGCTCTGGGCACCTTCCAGATCCTTCCGATCCCTCCTTCCGTCCTCCGGTCCATCGCGCCAATCAACCTGCGGATCTATGACGAAACCGCCCGGATGTTTGCGCTTTTCGGGAGAAACCCTCCGCATCCGCGGGTTTCCATAGCGCCCTCCTCTACGATTTCGAGCTTCCTCCTGCTTCTTGCGTTTTTTTCCCTGTTTTTCTCCGCCGCCAACCTCCTTCGCAGCCGGGAGCGGCGCCGTCTGTTCGCGCTCACCCTTTTCGCGACGGCAGGAATCCAGATCGCGATGTCCACGGCCAGCGCCGCACTCGGAGAAGGGCCGGCTTTCCTGAGTTTCGGCCTCGGAAGGCTGGCACCGTACCTCGAAATCGTGTTGGCGCTCGCGTTCGGAGCGCTTTGGGCGGAGGTCCTCACGAATCGGGATCGAGCCCCAGGCGGCGCCACGGATGGAGCCGAACGATTCGAGATTCGGTCGATGCCGCTCGTCGGGCGCTTTCTCCTCTGGGCGCTCTTTGTCTTCGGGATATTTCAGACCGGGTCGCGCGTCGCCCTCCTCGCCGCCATCCTCACGACCGTCGCGGTTCTTGCAATCGCGCTCTTCCACCGCCGGGTCCGGTTCCGACGGCGACGTGTTGTCGGAATGTTGCTGGCGCTCCTTGCAGTCGTGCTCTTCTCCGCAACCATCGCCAAGGCCCGACCGCTCGTCCGCTTTCTGGAGTCGGATCCGGGGGGGCTCAATATGAGCGCACGCGTTGCGATCTGGAAGACCGCATACCGCGCGTGGCGGGAGTTTCCAATCCTCGGATCCGGCCTCGGCACGTTTCCGGAAGCAGCGCGTCGCGTCCAGCCTTCCGATCTCGGGGGCCGGCTCGACCACGCCCGGTCCGACCCGCTCCAAGCGCTCGTAACGGGAGGCATCGTCGGCGGAGTTCTCGCGGCAATCCTTTATCTCTCGCTATTTCTCTTGCTCGTAGCAGCATTTCGGGATCAGAAGCATCGAGAGGAAAGCGCGCTCATTCTGGGCGGATTCGGGGCTTTGCTGTGTCTCTCGATCCACGGGCTGTTCGATACTGCTTACCCGCTGACCGCGATCCCTGCGATGCTCGCCTGTGTCGTGGGCGCGGCCTGGGCAGCTGCTCGGCGCCGAATCAGCTGACGCCACATTTTTCGCCGTACGGTGGAGTAAACGTACGGAGGGAGTAGTTGGAGCTCACTCGCGCCCTTACGCCGCCACTGTAAGGGAACACGCCCCGACCCGGGGTCATCGCCTCGATGCTGATCATTTGCGAGCGGGCCCGTTCTCGCAAGTTTCCTGTGGCTCACTTCCGATAGGACGCCTCCGCAATGGGACTCTGCTATCCACCTGATTTCGACGACCAGCATCTTCCAAGACCGCTCACGGGGTCGGCGTGAGTGAGGGTGTCGGGCTCGGCGTGGGTGTTCGTGTGGGTGTGTCGGTTAGCGTCGCGGTTGACGTCGGCGTCGGCGTGGGCGTGGGCGTGGGGGTGTCCGTGGCGACCGGGCTCTGAGTCGGCGTCTGCGTCGGCGTCTGCGTCGGAGTGAAGGTGGGCGCGAGCGGCGTGTCGGTCGGCGTGCTCGTGGGCAGCGGCAGCGTCACAGTAATCGTGGGAATGATCGAGGTCTGAGTCGGCGTCGCGGTGAGCGTCGGTGTCGAAGTCGCCGTGAACGTCGTCGAAGGCGTCTGCGTCGGCGTGAACGTCGAGGGCGGCGTCTGCGTCGGCGTCGCGGTGCGCGTCGGAGTCGCCGTCGGAGTTGGAGTCAGCGTGAACGTCGGCGGCACGGACGTCTGAGTCGCCGTCGGGGTGGACGTCGGCACCGGCGTCTGGGTCCGGGTGAACGTCGCGGTCGGCGGGACCGGCGTGGCCGTCGCCGTCGGCGTCGCGGTGAACGTCTGCGTCGCCGTGTTCGTGAACGTCGGCGTGGCCGTGAAGGTGCGCGTGGAGGTGAACGTCGGCGTCGGGGTGAAGGTCGGCGTCGAAGTGAACGTCGGTGTCGGAGTCGGCGACAGGAAGGTGCCCGTCGGAGTGGCGGACGGCGTGAGTGTGATCGTCGGCGTGGACGTCGTGGTCGGAGTGAAGGTCGTCGTCGGAGTGAACGTCTGCGTCGGCGTGAACGTCGTCGTGAACGTCGCGGTCGGGGTCGCGGTGAGGGTTCCCGTGGGAACGGCCGTGACCGTGGCGGTCAGCGTGGCCGTGGCCGGAGCGGTCGAAACGGGCGTCGCCGTCGCGGTTCCGGGAGCTCCCGGCGTCGCGGTCGGGGTTGCCGTGAGCGTGAGCGTCGGTGTGACCGTCACGGTCGGGGTCCCGGCCCCCGGAGTCGGCGTCGCCGACGGCGCCGCCGTCAGCGAGGGGACGGCCGTCGGCGTCGAGCTCGAGGGCGCGGTCGGCGGGTCCGAAAAACACGCCGCCGAAAAGACGGCTCCTATGGAGACAACCGTGACAAAAAAGAGACGATGCAAGGCGAAGCCTCGCCGCTCGTCCGCCGGCGGATCGACAGGGCCCCTCATCGGGAGGGTCTCATGGGATCCAATGAGCATACGACGAACGCGGAATCGCCGCCCGGCTCGACCCGTGCCGGAGGCCCCGCCACGCCCGACTTTCGCCCCGGAAGGCTAGCGGGTAGGGGTCCGCGTCGGGGTCCGAGTCGGGGTCGCCGTGGGAAGGGGCAAAGTGAGCGTCACCGTGGGCAGGGGGAGCGTCGCAGTCAAGGTCGGAGGCAAGGGCGTCTGCGTTCGCGTGGCAGTCGGCGGGACCGAAGTCGAAGTGGCCGTTGGCGGGACCGAAGTCGAGGTGGCCGTCGGCGGAACGGGCGTCGCGGTCGGCCGGGGCGGCGTCGCGGTCGCCGTCGGGGTGGCGGTCCGCGTCGGTGTCGCCGTGGCCGTGGCGGTCGATGTCACGGTCGAGGTCCGCGTCGCCGTCGGAGGGACTAACGTTCCCGTCGGGGTCGCGCTCGGCGTGAGGGTGATCGTCGGGGTCCGCGTCGGGGAGGGGATCTCCGTCGGCGTGTCGGTCGGAACCGGCGCCGTCGGAGTGGCTGTCGCCGGGACGGTTGCCGTGGCCGTGGCCGTGGCCGGGACCGGAGTTCCGGTTGGCGTGAGCGTGGCGCCCGGTGGAGGCGACAACGTGGGCGTCGCCGTCGAGCCGGGGGTCGGGGAAGCGGGAACCGGAGTCGGAGTCCCCGGCTCCGAAGTCAGAGTCGGCGTCGGCGATCCGGTGGAGGAGCCGCCCGACGGCGCCGTCGGGGGATCCTTGAAACACGCGAACGCCGCGCCGGCGATCACGAGAGAGAGAGTGAACGCTCCGAGAAGGCGCGGCGGGGTCCGGGACAGCCCACCCCGGGTTCCTCGTCGGCGACGCGGATCATTCTGCGAACGCATGGGCTCCAGAGCACGGTCGATAGCAAGGACCGGGCCGAGCGCGCCGCCGGCGAGAGCGCTCGAGCGTCAAGGCTGGAAGGGCACCGAGACCGTCGTTGACGAGCGCACCGGGCTTCCGGCGACGCGGGGGGGCTCGAAGACGCACCGTTTGATCGCGGTGACGGCGGCGGCATTCAAGTCCGGCCGAATTCCCTGGACGATCTCGACCTGAACGGGTATTCCCTCCTCGGAAACGAGCACGCGGAGAATGACGACACCGCCGACGTGCGCCTGGAGCGCCGCGCGCGGATAGACGGGATGCACGACCGTCTTCAAGCGCGCTCCGCCCTCTTGCACTGTCGTCTCGCTCGAAGCCGTCTGCACGGGCGGCTCCGGGGTCGCACGGCGCGCGGGCCGCGTGGGCCGGGGGTGGGGGGCCGAAGCGTCGGCGGCAGGAGAGGGCGACGCCGGGGTGGGTGACGCTTCCGCGGCCGCGGGAACGATCTCTCCGCCCTGCCACCTGCGGTGAAATCGCGTCTCGAAATCCGAGCGCGTCAGGGAGTCGATCTCCGCCTCCGCGCAGGCGGGTGCCCGCCGTTGTGCGTCGGCGAGCCGGTCGATGGCCGCCTTGACGTCGGCCGGACGGCCTGCCGCGTCGGAGGCGAGCGCGAGGCGGACGAGCGCCTGGCAGAGCATCGGCGGACGATCGAGATACCCGAATGCGGCAACCCGGAAGAAGCTCGCCGCGTCCGCGAAACGGCGCGCTCGATATGCCGCTTCGCCCTCTCGCATCCGCACGTCGGAGAAATCCTGGGCCGCGGAGCGAGACGCGAGTAGGACGGCGGCGAAGGCCGCCGCGAGCAGGAGAGCTGTCTTTCGGAAATCGCGCATCTGTCCGCCGATCCTGGAGAAGAGTGGTCCCGCACTCTCTCACTCTCGTCCCCCTCCGGCAAGCGATTCACGTCAGAAGGCTACGGCGCGATCCGCACGCGAAGGGTGGGAACCTCCGCCGGCGCGGCCGGCGAAACGACTACCCGCAGGGTGCGGATGGCCCCCCCGGGCGAGGTGATCCGGAGCTCGTGGACGGCGGGTCCGGAAAGCCTCAGAGGCTCCCGGTCGCCGAAATCGGCAGCGAGACCCGCGGCCACGCCGTCGACGGAGAGCTGCGCGTCTGGACGGTCTACGGCGAGGACGATGAGACCGCGGGTCGCGGCCGCCGGACGCGAAAGGCGCGCGAACGGGGTAAGAGCGAACCGGGAGAGCGAGGCGGTGACGGCGGCCGATTCGGCGTCCGCGGTCTCCGCGACGTCGATCTCCGCCTCGAAGGCGCGATAGCCCGGCAACTCGGCGTGGAACGCGTGCGGCCCCGGCGGGTCCAGGATGAATTCCGCGCCGCCGCGGCGCCGGTCAAAGTCGCTTGCGATTCCCACGAAACGACCGTCGATCCAGATGCGCGCCTGAGCGGGCGTCAGAGCGATCCGGACCGCCCGCCGCGTCCGGATGACCGGCCCGTCGGGACCCCTCTCGCCCGAGGGAGGTTCCGGCGGCACGGGCGAAGGTGGCGCATCGAACACCGAGCGCGCCGGGGCGCTCGGCGCCGGGGAGTGCGCGGGCGTCGGGGTCGCTGGCGGCAGCGCCTCCCGGGCCGGGGACTCCGCCGAAGCCGAGGCTTCTTCCCGAGGCGTGGGGGTCGCGAACTGAACGCCCTCGAAGGGGATTCGGATCGTCGTGTACGTCCGCACCGGCGATCCGCCCGCGAGCGCCGGCTCGAACCGCCACTGCGCCACGGCGGCCAGCGCCGCTTCCGTGAGACCGCCCGGGGCGCCCTGCAGAACCTCCATCTGCCCCGGAACTCCCGTTTCCGAGATGAGCGCACGCAGAACGACGAGGCCGCGCACGCGCCGGCGCAGCGCGTCCGGCGGATACACGGGCTGCACGATTCGCAGCAGGCGAGGCGGCTGGTCGACGGCTTCGAGCAAAACCGTTCGAGGCGTGGCAGGAGGCCGCGGTGTCGGCGGCAGCGGAGTGCGGGTCGGGGCAGCCGTCGTCGGGACCCGCGTCGGGGTCCGAGTCGGCGTCGGGGGGCGAGGTGTTCGTGTCGGAGGGTTTGTGGGAGTGTTCGTCGGGGTGCGCGTCGCCGTCGGCAGCCGAAGGGTTGGCGTGAATGTCACGGTCGGCGTCTCCGTCGGAGTGGGCGTGTCCGTCGGTATCGGGGTTTCGGTGCGCGTCGCGGTCGGGGGCCGCGGAGTCCGGGTCGGCCTGGGCGTCGGCGTTTCCGTCGGCGTGCGCGTGCTCGAGGGCGTACGGGTGGGGAGCGGTGGGGGCCGCGTGGAAGTCGGCGCCGGCACGGGAGTGT
>JALZAT010000062.1 GCA_030948185.1 Acidobacteriota bacterium | reverse complement strand
GATCACGACTCCGACCGCCGACCTTCGCCGCGAGCCTTCGAGCCGGGCGGCCGTCGCCGTGGTCCTCCCTGGGGGAGCACGGGTCGAGGTCGTCGCCGAAAAAGGCCTCTGGGTGGAAGTGCGGGCACCGAAATCGGTGAACGGGTTCGTCTCGGCGGAATCGGTGGAGCGGGATTCGGACCGCGAGGCGCGCCGCCGCCGCGGAACGAAGGTGCTCTCCTTCGCTCCGGTGTTCGGCGTGGTTGCGGAAGAGACGCCGATTCGCCTCGCTCCGTTTCCCCTCTCGCCGCGAGCCGGCACGATCCGTCGCGGGACGACGATCGCGATCTTCGGGGTGGACCACGCGTACTACGCGTTCAAAGCCGGGGACGGGACCCTCGCTTTCCTCGACTCGTCGGCCGTCGACCTCGTCCCGAGGGACCCGAGGGAACCTGCGATCGTCTCGGACCCGGTCCGGGCCTTGAAGGACGTGAGCGTCTCCAACGTGCCGCGCGCGGACGCGCCGACCCCGGAGATCTCGTCGGAAGGGGTACCCGCCGAGCCCGCGGAGACGTCAGACGAGGCGCTCCAGCCCGCCGTGCTGCTCTCGAAGGTCGATCCGTCTTATCCGGAAATGGCGCGAAGGTCCGGCGTGGAAGGCACGGTCGTCCTGGATGCCCAGATCGGGGCGAACGGCCGGGTCGAGGACGTGCAGGTGTTGCGCGGGCTTCCCCTCGGCCTGTCGGAAGCCGCCGCCGAAGCGGTCCGCCGCTGGCAGTACCGTCCCGCCCGGGGCCGGAGCGGCCCCGTTGCGTCCCACAAGACAGTCCGGATCGTGTTCACGCTCGGGCAATAGTCGCGGAAGGGTCTCGCCCGGGCCGTCCTATAATTTCGCCACTCTCATGCTCCAAGTTCTCTACGAAGCCGACGGTCGCCCGCAGGTCTTCACGCTCGTCCGCAACGAAGCGTCGATCGGCCGCTCGAGCGAGAACGACATCGTCTTGAACGACTTCTCCGTATCGAGGCGCCACGCTTTCCTTCGCCGGGAAGGAGATGGCTGGGTCATCTACGACAACAAGTCGACCAACGGAGTGAAAGTCAACGAACGCGCCGTGCCGAGCGCGCCGATCACCGACGGGATGCAGCTTTCGATCGGGGTGTTCCTCCTGAGCTTCCGCGAGGAAAAAGCGGTCCCGGCTCCTTCCAAGCGATCGCTCGACTCGACCTCAACGTGCATCCGTCCCATCTCCGAGTTCAACCTCGACTTCGGGCTGGAGAAGACGGGCGACGGAGCGCCGGAGTCCACCGATCACCGGAAGCGCGCCGTGCTCGACGTCGCCTACAAGAACAAGGTGTTCGAAATCCTCGTTCAGGTCGCGAAGACGCTGATCTCCGCCGACGAAGTGGAGACGGTCCTCGAGAAGGTCATGGACCTGATCTTCGAATACCTCCCCGTCGACCGCGCGTTCCTCCTCCTCGACGAAGGCGGTCTCCTCCAGCTCCGAGTCAGCCGGATGAAGACGTCCAGCCGCATGACGGGTGACGGCTCGGCTCCCTACTCGCGGACGATCGTCGACATGGTCCTCCGGCAAAAGGTGGCCGTGCTGACGTCCGACGCGCAATCCGACGAGCGCTTCGACGCGGGGCTCTCGATCCGGATGCAGCAAATTCGCTCCGCCATGTGCGCGCCGCTCTGGATCCAGGACTCCGTGATCGGAGTGATCCACGTCGATTCGCCGATCCACGTGGGCACGTTCACGGAGAAGGACCTCGATCTCCTGACGGCCCTGGCGAACTTCGCCGCCGTCTCGATCGACCGGGCGCGCCTTCACGAGCGGGTCGCGGAGGAGAAGCGGATCCGCGGCCGGCTCGAGCGGTACCACTCGCCGCAAGTCGTGGACGAAATCATCGGGGACGCCTCGACGACCGGCTCGTTCAAGACGGCGACGACGAAAACGGTGACGATCCTCTTCGCGGACCTGGTCGGGTTCACCTCCTGGTCCGAGAAGATGGGGGCGGAGCAACTCGCGAGTCTTCTCACGAAATTCTTCACGCTCTGCTCGGACGCGGTGTTCGCCTACGAGGGGACGATCGACAAGTTCATCGGCGACGCGGTGATGGCCTTTTTCGGAGCGCCGATCGACCAGCCGGACCACGCCGCACGGGCGGTCACCTCCGCTCTCAAGATGCGGGAGGGCGTCGCGCTCTGGAACGCCGACCGGAAAGCCAAAGGGGAGCCCGAGATCCAGGTCCGCATCGCGATCAACACCGGCGAGGCGATCGTCGGAGAAATCGGCTCGAGGACCCGCGTCGACTACACGGTCCTCGGCAACGCGGTGAACGTCGCCGCACGCATGGAGGAATTCGTCGCCGGGCCGGGAGACATCTGCATCGGGCCGGCGACGTTCGAGGCGATCAAGGACCAGTTCGTGGTCGCGCAGATGGGCTACTTCGCGCTGAAGGGGCTCTCGACGCAGGTGCCGATGTACAAGGTCATTGAGTCCGTCTCGCCCGAAGAGACGGTGGGCTGGGCGCCGCGAGACCGCGCCCGCCGCTGAAGAATTACTCCCGCGCGCCTCCGCCCCGCCGGCGGCCTTTCAACCGTCCGCCGAGCTCCGCGACGCGGCGTTCCATCTCGGGATCCCGCGGCGCGAACGTCAGCTGGAGGTAGGCCGTCGCGAACTCGAACGCGAGAGCCGGGCGGCGGGGGTTCCCGTTGAGCGCCGCGTCCGAGTCTTCGCGGAGCAGCTTCGGGAGTTCTTCCCGGATCTCCGCGGCGAGGCGGTCGCCGGGCGCGCTCCGGACGAAGAGGTTGGCGATGTAGGCCGTCCGCACGGCCTGAAAAGCGCGGCGCTCGACCGGGCGCGACTTCCACTCCTCCAGCAGGCGCCGCATCCGGCCCGGGGTGAGCTCCCCGAGGCCGGGGACCTGCCCGGCGCCGCCGGGCGCGGTGGTGGGCGCCGGCGGAGGAGGAGCCACGGTCGGGGACGCGGGCGCCGGCGGCGGGGTCGCAGTCGCGCGGGGCCGGGGGGGCGCCGTCGGTGTTGCTTCCTCGAGGATGCGCGGCGCGGCGACGACGACCTCGTCGGGCGTCGGGGTCGCGACAGGCGGCGAGGTCGCCGAGGGGGTGCGGCGCGCGGGAGGCAGCACGACGTTTCCCGCGGTACCAGGTCTGCGAAGCACGTAAGCCAGGGCGGCGGCGGCGATGGCGAGGGCGATCGCTCCGCCGAAGAGCCAGCTTCCGCCCCGTCCGCCCTGTCGAAGCGCCGTCGTCCGCATGTTCTCTTCGCCGCCCTCGGCGCCGGGAACGAGCTGCGCGAGCGCGGTCGAGAACTCGCGGGCGTCGCGAAACCGCCGGTCCCTGCGTTTCTCGAGTGCCCGTGTGACGATCGATGCGAGTGCGGGCGCGATCCTGCTCGGAATCCCTGTGGTGTCGAGCGGCGGCGCCGGCGTATGGAGGTGCTTGCCGAGGTATCCCTCCGGAGTCTGCGACTCGAACGGCGGTTTCCCCGTCAGCATCTCGTACAGCACGACGCCGAACGAGTAGAGGTCGCTTCGCCCGTCCACGCTCTCGCCGGAGCCCAGAGCTCCGGCCTGCTCGGGCGAGCAGTACTTGAGCTTCCCGACGAACATCCCGGTGCCCGTCATCTGCAGCGTTTCGGCGGCGACGCGCTTCGCGATGCCGAGGTCGATGATTTTCGCGAGGAGCCGCCCCGAACGGTCCTCGCGCAGCATGATGTTGTCCGGAGCCAGATCGCGATGGACGATCCCCTGCGCGTGGATCTCCTCGAGTCCGGCGAGCACCTGTCGGGCGACGTCGAGCGCGCGGGCGGTCGGAAGCGGCCCGTAGCGGCGCAGCCACTCCTCGAGCGTGACGCCGTCGATGAACTCCCACACCATGTAGTAAGAGCCGTCCGGCATGCGCGAGAAGTCGTACAAGGCGGCGACGTTCGGGTGGCGCACGAGCGTCGCGAGCCGCGCCTCCTCCTGAAATCGCCGCCCCTCCGTCCCTTCTCCGAGCGCGTCCGGCTTCGTGACCTTGATGATCCGGATCTCGTCTAAGTGGACATGGCGCGCCTTGTAGACCTCGCCCATCCCGCCCTCTCCGATCTTTTCGAGGATCTCGTACTTGCCGTCGAGCACCTGGCCGGGAGAAAGCCGCGAGGCCGCGGCGCCGCAGGACGGGCAGAATCGAGCATCCGCAGGCACAGCCGTGGCGCACCGCGGACAGACGATTGGACTGGAGGACACTGGAGTTGATTCTAGCGGAGCGAACCGTCGCTCATAGAATCCGTCCCATGCGCCGGCTTCCCCTCGTGTTCGTCACCTCGCGGCCGGAGAAAGCGGAAGAGGCGCGGCGATTCGGGTTCGAGGTCGAAACGCTGCACCTGGACCTTCCGGAGCTGCAGTCGCTCGATTCCGCCGACGTCGTCGAGGCCAAGGCCCGCGCGGCGCACGAAAAGATCGGGCGGCCCGTTCTCGTCGAGGATTCCGGACTCGCCCTTTCCGCCTGGGGGGGGTTCCCGGGCGCGCTCGTGCGGTGGCTCGAAAAAAGCGCCGGCGTCGCCGCGATTCCCCGGATGCTCGGAGACTCCGAGGACCGCCGCGCCACCGCGATCTGCGTCGTCGCGTGGTTCAACGGCGCGAGGCTCGTCACCGCCCGGGGCGAGTGCGCGGGCGAGATCTCGCGAGGCCCACGCGGAGACTCCGGCTTCGGCTGGGACTCGATCTTCATCCCCGAAGGCTCGGGCCAGACCTTCGCCGAGCTCGGCCCGGCGGGGAAGGACCGGCTTTCGCACCGCCGCCGCGCGTGGGAGGCACTTTCGGCCCGAATGCCGGAGGGTGTGCTGTGAGAGGAAGATAGACCTGTAAATGATTATTTTCTCCTTATTTCGTTAGTTGGTTCGAGGATATTTCCGACATTCGTACGGCGCGCGTGCGGGTCCGGTATTGTCCATTCAGAGATGGAGCTCTCGGAGGTCGTCGGCCGCCTGAGCGCGCTTCAACGTTTCCCCGTCGAGCCGCTGTCCGGCGAGGTCCTCAATGCGGCGCCGGTCGCGGGGGCCGGCCTCGTGGGCGATCGCGTCTACAACATCTGCGACGCCGCCGCCGGTTCTCCGATCGCGTTCTCCGACGCGCCGCTCCTCCTCTTCTATTCGGCGCGGTATGTCGACGAGCTCCTGACCGAGAACCTCGACACGTGGACACGGATCCGGACTCCCGGCGGGGTCGAGTGCCCCATCGGGGATCCCGGCTGGCTTCCGGAGCTCGGGGCGTTTCTCGGCCGGGACCTTTCGCTCGAGGCGCGGCCGCCATCGACCGGCGCTCCGCTGCGGCTGATCTCCCGCGGCACGCTGCGTCTCGCCGAGCGCACGTATGGAGCCGCTCTCGAGCCCGTGCGCGTGCGCGCAAACCTCGTAATCGACATCACGGACGGGAGGGCGTTCGACGAGGACCTCTGGATCGGTCACCGGATCGGCATCGGCGACACGCTCCTGGAGATCACCGCGTGCGCGGACGACGCCTTCGTCGCGGCGTATCGCCCGGCGGTCGCCGCGGGAGACGCGGACATGCTCGAAGGCTTCCTGCGCCTGCGGGAAGGGCATCTGGGTGTCACGGCCCGGGCTGTTTCGGGCTCCCGGATCCGAGCGGGCGATCCCGTCGCGCTGCTCGACTGAGGCCGCGAAGCGGCGCGGCAGATCGGCAGCGCCCGATTGATACACTGACTCCGATGTCCGACCGGCCAATTCGGGTCCTCATCGCCAAGCCGGGGCTCGACGGCCACGACCGGGGCGCGAAGGTGATCGCCCGCGCGCTGCGCGACTCCGGCATGGAAGTGATCTATTCGGGTCTCCGCCAGACTCCGGCCCAGATCGCCGCGGCCGCCATCCAGGAGGACGTGGACGTCGTCGGGCTGTCGATTCTCTCCGGCGCGCACAACGTGCTCTTCCCCGAGATCCTCCAGCTTCTGAAAGAACAGGGAGGCGAAGACATCCTCGTCGTCGCCGGCGGGATCATCCCGGACAAGGACATCGCCCCCTTGAAGACGCTCGGCGTGCGGGAAATCTTCCTGCCCGGGACGCCCACGCAGACCCTCGTCGACTACATCCGCGACGCCGTCGGAGCGCGGGTCCGGTAGACGGTAGACCGCGTTTCTCGACGGCGATGCAGAAGCTCGAATCCCACCTCGATCCCTCGTCCCCCGAGTTCCAGGAGAATTCCCGTTCGATGGAGCGCCTCGTCGCGGAGCTGCGCGAAGAGCTCGCGAAAGTGCGGCGCGGCGGGAGCGGCCGGGAGCGACACGCGGAGCAGAAGAAGATGTTCGTGAGAGATCGGATCGACGCGCTGCTCGACCCCGGCTCGCCGTTCCTGGAGGTCGCCCCGCTGGCCGCGCACGGGATGTACGACGGCGAGGCGCCGGGGGCAGGCCTCGTCACCGGCGTCGGCCGCATTGCGGGACGCGAGGCGATGGTCGTCGCGAACGACGCCACCGTCAAGGGTGGCACGTACTACCCGATCACGGTCAAGAAGCATCTTCGCGCCCAGGAGATCGCGGAGGAGAACCGCCTTCCCTGCGTGTATCTCGTGGACTCCGGAGGCGCCTTTCTCCCGCTCCAGGCGGAGGTGTTCCCGGACCGGGAGCACTTCGGGCGGATCTTCTACAACCAGGCGCGGATGTCGGCGAAGCGGATCCCGCAGGTCGCCGTCGTCATGGGGTCGTGCACGGCGGGCGGCGCCTACGTTCCCGCGATGTCGGACGAGGCGATCATCGTCAAGGGCACCGGGACGATCTTTCTGGCGGGACCGCCGCTCGTGAAAGCGGCGACCGGGGAGGAGGTCACGGCGGAGGAGCTCGGCGGAGCGGACGTCCACACGCGCGTCTCGGGAGTGGCGGACCACCTCGCCGAGGACGACGCGCATGCGCTCGAGATCGCGCGGGAGGTTCTGGGCAACCTCTCCCTTCCGAAGACCCTGCCCGCCGACCGTGCCGAGCCGGAGGAGCCCGCGTTCGACCCGAAGGAGCTGTACGGCGCGGTGCCCTCGGACGTGCGGCAGCCCTACGACGTCCGCGAGGTGATCGCGCGGATCGTCGATGGCTCCCGGTTCCAGGAGTTCAAGGCGCGTTACGGAACGACGATCGTCTGCGGGTTCGCTCGCATCTCGGGCTTTCTCGTGGGGATCCTCGCCAACAACGGCATCCTGTTCTCGGAGTCCGCCCTGAAGGCGACGCACTTCATCGAAATCTGCGCGCGCCGCAAGGCCCCGCTCCTCTTCCTTCAAAACATCACGGGCTTCATGGTCGGGCGGGAGTACGAGCGCGGCGGGATCGCCAAGGACGGCGCGAAGCTCGTGCACGCGGTCGCGAACGCCGCGGTTCCGAAGTTCACGGTGGTGATCGGCGGCTCGTTCGGCGCCGGGAACTACGGGATGGCCGGGCGGGCCTACGGGCCGCGCTTCCTCTGGATGTGGCCGAACGCGCGGATCTCCGTCATGGGGGGTCCGCAGGCGGCGTCCGTCCTCTCGACCGTCAAGCAGGAGCAGCTCGCGCGCGCCGGCAAGCCCCTGATGACGGACGAGGAGGTGGCCGAGTTCGAGCGCCCGACGCGCGAAAAGTACGAAGTCGAGGGAAACCCCTACTACTCGACGGCGCGGCTGTGGGACGACGGCGTCCTCGACCCGGCCGAGACGAGGGCCGCGCTGTCGCTCGCGATCTCCGCGGCGTACAACGCCCCGATTCCCGAGACGGAGTTCGGAATCTTCCGGATGTAGGGATCGCGTGGGGCGGGCGGCCACAAGGGCCGCCCCTACACGGCTCACGCCGTCGGGCCCTACCGGAGGGTAGGGGCGGGGCTTGCCCCCGCCCGCCCGTGGGGGCGTCAGGTTCGGTTCTTGCAGCCCGACACAATATGAGCGTTCTCCTTATCCTCGTCTCGCTCGCGTTCGCGATGCCCGCCTCCGACCGCGCGACCGGCGTCGGACTCGAGATCGATCCGTCCCCCGGCGACAGCGTCGCCGTCGCGTTCACGGGACCGGCCGGAAACATTCCCACGGGCGACTTCCGCGGCCGGGTCTCGGCCTACGGGTCCGCCGTGGAGCTTCCCATCTCGGGCCGCGCCGAGCGCGCTCGCGGCGGCCTCCGGATCCGGGGACGCATCCGCTACGCCGATCTGCCCGAGGACTGGGGGTCCAAGGTGCGTCCGGACGGGCTCGACTTCCGCCTTCGGGGGGCCGTCGGAAACGTCCCGGTCGATTGGACCGCCCGGGTGCCCTGGGGCGCCGTCGAAGTCGCCGGCGAGCAGGAGGCTCTGGGGCGCTTCCTCTCGTTGAAGGAGATCGAGTTGACGTCCCTGTCGCCCGCGTCCAGCCGGGGAGTGGCGCGCCTCGAGGTGGTGAACCCCTTCGCGTTTCCGCTCCGGATCGCGAGCTCGGAGTACCGGATCGAAGCCTCCGGGCGTTCGATCGGAGACGGGTCCACCCGGGGCCTTCTTCTGAGGGCGCGCCAATCGAGCACGCTCGATTTTCCGATCCGGGTCGAGCACTCCCAGCTGATCGGTGCCGCGGGAAGCGCGTTCCTCATGTCCGGGGAGATCGACGCGCGCCTCGTGGGATCGCTGACCGTGCGCCTGCCCGGTGGCGACTTCCGGGTGCCCCTCGACCTCGCGGGGCGGATCTCCACCGGCAACTGATCGGGAGCCGCCGAGTCCGGTCCTATAGGATCGGCGCCATGGCGAGCAGCGCGATCCGGCGGCTCCAGGAGGGTCCCGTCGCGCGCGTGGTCCTGGCGCGGCCCGAAGTCCGCAACGCGTTCGACGACGCGCTGATCGCGGAGCTCACGGGTGCCTTTCTCGAGTTCGGCGACGACCACACGACCCGCGTCGTGGTCCTGTCGGGAGAGGGCCCCACCTTCTGCGCGGGCGCGGACATCGCGTGGATGCGGAAGGCCGGCGCGTACTCGCAGGCCGAGAACGAGGAGGACGCGGGCCGCATGGCGCGGATGCTCCGCGCGATCGACGAGTGCCCGCTGCCCGTCATCGCCCTCGTACACGGGGCCGCAATCGGCGGCGGCGTAGGCCTCGCTGCGGCCGCCGACATCGCGATTGCCGCGGACGGGACCGTGTTCTCGCTCGCGGAAGTGAAGCTCGGGATCCTTCCCTCGGTGATCTCGCCGTTCGTTCTCCGCGCGATCGGCGCCAGGCAGGCGCGCGACCTCTTCCTGACGGGCGACCGGTTCGACGCCCGCGAGGCGTTCCGCATCGGCCTCGTCCACGCCGTCGTTCCGGCGGGCGAGCTCGAGGCCGCCGCGAAGAAGAAGGTCGATTCGCTGCTCTCCTCCGGCCCCGAGGCGATCGGCGCCGCGAAGCGGCTCATCGGGCAGGTGACGGGACTCTCGCCGGAAGAGGCGATGCCCCTGACGGTCCGCACGATCGCGGAGCGCCGCGCGTCGGAAGAGGCGCGGGAAGGGCTGGGCGCGTTTCTGGAGAAGAGAAAGCCGAAGTGGAGCGCGTGATTCCGAGAGCCTGGAGCTACTGCGGCGGCGGCGAGTCGGGGGGCGGAGCCGGCGCACCGGGTGTTTCCGGCGCGGCGGGCGTTGCGGGCGCCGCCGGTGGTACCGCTGGCGCGAGGGGCGGCCGCTTCGCCGCGTCGTCCTCCATCTCCTTCTTACAGAAGTAGCACTTGATCTTCTGGCCTGGCGCCGTTTCGGGCCGCCACGCGAAGAAGACCTTTCCGCAGTTGGGACAGACGAAACGCCGCTGGTCTCCCTGCATTCCACCTTCGACCGACAAGGGTGCCTCCTTACGGGTGCGGGACGAGGATAGAGCAATGACGCGGGAATTAGAATCGCGCGCCGGAAGGACGCCGCCCACCACCCGATGAACGGAATAGACACGATCCCGAAGCGCCTGCTGATCGCCAACCGCGGCGAGATCGCCGTCCGGATCGCGAGGACGGCCCGGGAGATGGGCATCGAGCCGATCGGCGTTTTCGCTGCGGCCGACGCGGGAGCCTTCCACACGACGAAGATGGCTCGATCGGTCGACCTCGGCTCCGGCCCGACGTCCGAAACGTATCTCTCGATCCCCCGACTTCTCGAAGCCGCCGAGCACGCGGGCGCGGACGCCGTCCATCCGGGGTACGGCTTCCTCTCGGAGAATCCCGCGTTCGCGCGCGCCGTCGGGGGGGCGGGGCTCCTCTGGATCGGTCCTCCGGCCGATGCGATCGAGAAGATGGGCGACAAGCTCGAGGCGCGCCGGCGGATGCGGGATGCCGGCGTCCCGGTCGTCCCCGGCTCGGATATCGGCGGGGGCGCGGGCGCCGCCGTCTCCGATCTGTACGAACGGGGCGTTGCGCTCGGGTTTCCCCTGCTCGTCAAGGCCTCCGCGGGCGGCGGAGGAAAGGGAATGGTGCGCGTCGACTCGGCGGAGACGCTCGCCGATTCGATCGAGCAGACGTCGCGGGTCGCGGAAGCGGCCTTTGCGGACGGACGGGTCTACCTCGAGAAACTCTTCGCACGGCCTCGCCACGTCGAGTTCCAGGTTTTCGGAGACCGTTTCGGGAGCGTCGTCCATCTCTTCGAGCGCGAGTGCAGCGTGCAGCGGCGCCACCAGAAGGTCCTCGAAGAGACGCCGAGCGCCGCTCTCGATCCGCGCCTGCGCGAGTCGATGGGCCGCGCGGCGGTCGAGGCGGCGCGCGCGGTGGAGTACGTGGGAGCGGGCACGATCGAGTTCCTCCTCGACGAGAGGAAGAACTTCTATTTTCTCGAGATGAACACCCGCCTCCAGGTGGAGCACCCGATCACGGAGGAGACGCTCGGCGTCGATCTCGTCCGTACGCAGATCGAGGTCGCCGCGGGCTCCCCGCTGCCTCCCGCCTGGCGGGGAGGCAAGCTGGTTCCCCAGGGCCACTCCATCGAGCTGCGCTTGTACGCGGAGGATCCGCGCGAGTTCCTGCCCCGCTCCGGGACGATCCGCGTCTGGGAGGAGCCGGGAGGACCGGGCGTCCGTGTCGACGGGGGTGTCGAGGAGGGCAGCCGCATCGGGCTCGAGTACGACCCGCTGCTGGCGAAGCTCATCGTGTCGGCCCCGGACAGAGCCGCGGCGATCGAACGGGCGCGCCGCGCGGTCGCCGAATGGATCGTGCTCGGTGTCGAAACCAACGCCGAGCTCCTCCTCGACGTGCTCGACTCCGCGGATTTCCGCTCCGGCCGCTATTCGACGGATCTCGTCGAACGGCTCGGCCGCCGCGAGCACGAGGCGAATCCGCCGGACGCGGTGTGGATCGCCGCCGCGGCGGCATTCGGAGAGGAGCGCCCGCCCTCTTCCGCCGGAACCGGCGAACCGTCGTCGCGCGGGGGGCCCCCGGATCCCTGGGACGCGCCCACGGGATGGCGGCACGGCGCATGAGGATCTCCTGCGGGGACCGCGTCGTGGAGGTGCGGGTCGGGACGCCGGAGTCCTCGGTCGACGGCCGGCCCGTGCCGATCGGCGGGATCGTGCGCGACGCGGCCGGAAGAGTCGACGCGATCGAGATCGCCGGCGAGCTCGTCCCGGTGCGCGCGGCGACGGAAGGGGACCGTGCTTTCGTCTGGTGTGCGGGCCGCGCCTGGGAGCTGCGGCGTGCTCCCGAGCAGGGCCGCTCCCGCGCGCGCGCCGAGGGAGGTCTCACCTCGCCGATGCCCGGCCGCGTTCGCAAGGTCCTCGTCGCGGTGGGCGACTCCGTCGCGAAGGGCGACGTGCTGCTGATCCTCGAGGCGATGAAGATGGAGCATTCGATCCGCGCGCCCCGCGAAGGGCGCGTGATCAGGATCGCGTTCGCCGAAGGGGACCTGGTCGACGCGGGGGTGGAGCTCGCCGAGATCGGGGAGGCGGAGGTCCAGGCCCCGACCGAGGACCGAGGACCAGGGACCGAGGACCCAACTGGTCCTCCGTCCGAATAAGACGATTCCGGCGCGAGCCTCTTCGGTCCTCAGTCCTCAGTCCTCAGTCCTCAGTCCTCGGTCAGCGCACGGCTGCTATACGCTGACAGCCATGGAACCCTGGGAAGAGCACGCGATCCGGCGTCCCCACCTTCCCGAGCGCGTCACCGTTTACGAGGTAGGCCCCCGCGACGGCCTTCAGAACGAGGCGGAGACGCTCTCCGTCGACGCGCGCGTCGCGTTCGTCGACCTCCTGACGGACTCGGGTCTGAAGGCGATCGAAGTCGGATCCTTCGTCTCCCCGAAGGCGATCCCGCAGCTCGCGGACACGGAGGAGGTCTACCGGCGGATTCACCGGGCGAGCGGCACGCGTTATCCGGCTCTCGTGCCGAACGTGCGCGGGCTCGAGCGCGCGATCGAGTCCGGTGTCCGCGAGATCGCCGTCTTCACCGCCGCGTCGGAGAGCTTCAACCGGCACAACATCAACGTCGGCGTCGACGAGTCGATCGAGCGTTTCCGCCCCGTGGTCCAGCGCGCGGCGGAGGAGAAGATTCGTGTGCGCGGGTACGTTTCGACCGCGTTCGGGTGCCCGTACGAAGGCCCGATTTCGCCGGAGGCGGTTCGCGAGGTCGTCCACAAGCTCCTCGATCTCGCCGTCGACGAGATCTCGATCGGGGATACGATTGGTGTCGCGACCCCGGCGGACGTTTACGAGGTGATCGAGACGCTCTACGACTCGGGCGTTTCGCGGGGCGTCCTGGCGCTCCACTTCCACGACACGCGCGGCACCGCTCTCGCGAACGTCTATGCGGGCCTCGAGTCCGGCATCGAGACCTACGACGCCTCCGCGGGAGGGCTGGGCGGCTGTCCCTATGCGCCGGGGGCGGCCGGCAATCTCGCGACCGAGGACCTTCTCTACATGCTGGAGGGCCTCGACATCGAAACGGGAGTGGCGCTCACGGGCGTCGTGGCGGCGTCCCGGGCTCTGGCGGGTGCGCTCAAGAGACGCCCGCCCGGAAGGTACCTCGCGGCGGTGTGGGGAGAGGGCGCTTGAAGGGCGCGACCGTTCTTTCCATTGACAGACTCCCAAACGCCGTGTAACTTTTTGAACGACCGTCTCTTATCCCAATGGCAAAGAAGATTCTGCTGGCCGATGACAGCCTGACGATCCAGAAGGTCGTCGAGCTCACGTTTTCCGACAGCGACTACGAGCTCTTCTCGGTCTCGAACGGCCAGAAGGCGCTGGACCGGGTCCGCGAGTTCCGTCCCGACCTGATCCTCGCCGACGCCGTGATGCCCGAGAAGAACGGCTACGAGGTCTGCGAGGCAATCAAGGGGGATCCGGCGACGGCGAAGATCCCGGTGATCCTGTTGTCCGGAACCTTCGAGCCCTTCGACCGCGAGCGCGCGGAACGGATCGGCGCCGACGCCATCGTGTCCAAGCCGTTCGATTCCCAGCAGCTTCTCGCTCAGGTGGATGCGCTCCTCGACCGGTCTCCGGCCTCCGGATCCTACTCGGCATCCGCGTCCGAGCCCTTTCCCATTCCGCAGACCACGGCCGGTGTCGCCGTTCCCGCAGAGCCGGAGCCGCCGCCACCCTCGTCTCATGAAACTGGGGACGAAGCGCCGTTCGACACGGGCTTCTCGGCCGAGGACTTCACGGCTTCCATCCGCATGCCGCCGCACCGCTCAAGCTCCGTCGATCCCTTCGAGGAGGAGTACGGCGCGCGGGGAGACGTCGATTCGGCGATCGAGGCGTTCGAGAAGTCCCAGGGCGCGGCCACGGGTTCCGAGCAGGTCGAGACCGCTCCCGCCGCCGCAGAAACGTCGGACATGGACGACACGGAAGAGACGGAAGAGACGAAAGAGACGGAAGAGAGGAAAGAGAGAGAAGAGGCGCCCGTCGCTGCGGCGCCGGAGCCGTCGCCAGAGCCGCTCGCCTCCTGGTTGAGAGACGAGCCCGAACGCGCGCCCGCCGCTCCCTCATTTTTTCCCGACGTCTCCGACAAGACGGAGCCCTTGGCGCTCCCGCTCCCGGTCGATCCGTTCGACTCGGGAATGGCCGCGCCGCTCTTAAACGTCGCCGGGCACGGGTCGTCGACCGGGATGTCATCTGTCCCCCCCGACCAGATGCCGACGATGGAGCTCCCGCAGATGCATTTCGACCACCGGGACGGGGCCTCCGATTCGGGTTCGGAGCGTCCCGCCGTCGAGATCTCCGAGCACGAGGCGCGGGACCTCTTCGAGGTCGGCTCGTCGCGCCCGCAGGCGTTCGAGCCCGAGCGGGATTTCCGGCCTGAGCCCGAACCGGAGCGGGAAGCCGAGGCCCCCGCCGCAGCTCCGCCGCCGATGCCCTCGTCCTCGCCGGCACCGGCCCATGCGGCCGCCGGCGTCCACGGTGAGATCGAAATGCTCGCGCAGAGGTCGTCGATCCCGGAGCTGACCCAGATGCTCTCTTCCGTCCGCAGCATCGACATGACGGACGAACAGATCGAACGGCTGGCGACCCGCGTCGTCGAGAAGCTCTCCGACCGCATCGTCCGGGAGATCGCCTGGGAGGTGATTCCCGACATGGCGGAGATCGTCATCAAGCAGCGGATCAAGGAGCTCGAGAGCGGCATCGAGTAGCGGCGCAACCCGAGTAATCGGGCTCGCGCCGCGTTGGATCGCCGGGATGCGCTGGAAAGCAGGCAAATCCCGGAACCCCCCGGCTGAAAAGTGCGATATAGGAAAGGGCGCCGGAGCCCTTTTTTTATGCCTGAAAACCCATTTCCCGTGGACGCCGACGGCGCCGCGAGGAGGCTTCCCAAGAACTTCGACCCCTCCTCCTTCGAGGAGCGCTGGTACCACGTTTGGGAGGCCGAGGGGCGGTTCCAGCCCCAGGGCGCCGCCGGGTCGCCCCGCTTCGTCATGGTGATCCCGCCGCCGAACATCACCGGCAAGCTCCACATCGGGCACGCGTACGGCCGGACGATCGAGGACATCCTGGCCCGGTGGAAGCGTATGCTGGGCCTTCGCGTCCTGTGGTTGCCCGGCACCGACCACGCCGGCATCGCCACGCAGATGGTGATGGAACGCGAGCTCAAGAAGCAGGGTCTCGACCGCAAGGCCATGGGGCGCGAGAAGTTCCTCGAGCGGCTCTGGGCGTGGAAGAGCGAGGCGAAGGACACGATCCAGTCGCAGATCAAGCGGCTCGGCTGCTCGCTCGACTGGACCCGGGAGCGGTTCACGCTCGACCCGGACCTTTCCCGCGCCGTTCGCCGCGTCTTCGTCCAGCTCTACGAGGAGGGGCTCATCTACCGCGGCCGGTACGTCGTCAACTGGTGCCCGCGGTGCGAGACGGCCGTCTCCGACCTCGAGGTCGTTCACAGGGAGACGGAAGGGTCGCTCTACAAGATCCGGT
The DNA here is from genome assembly GCA_030948185.1 of Acidobacteriota bacterium. Lineage (GTDB taxonomy): Bacteria > Acidobacteriota > Thermoanaerobaculia > UBA5066 > Gp7-AA6 > JALYUA01. Next base: position 5,598 of record JALZAT010000062.1, on the reverse strand, counting down.
ACGACGTCCCCGGGGTGCCCGGGGGAGCCGTCGTCGCGACGACGCGGCCCGAGACGATGCTCGGCGACACCGCGCTCGCGGTCCATCCGGAAGACCCGCGAACCGCGAAGCTGCGGGGCAAACGCGCCATTCTTCCGATCGCCGGCCGGGAGCTGCCGATCGTCGAAGACGAGATCCTGGTCGACCGCGAGTTCGGGACGGGCATCGTCAAGGTGACGCCGGCGCACGACGCCAACGACTTCGAGACCGGACGCCGCCACGATCTCCCGTCGGTCCGCGTGATCGGGCCCGACGGGAAGATGACCGCCGAGGCGGGGGAGTACGCGGGGCTCGACCGGTTCGAGGCGCGCAACCGGATCGTCGCGCGGCTGACCGAGGAGAACCGCCTCGTGTCGACGGAGCCGCACCGGCTCTCGATCGGGCACTGCCAGCGGTGCGACACGATCATCGAGCCGTATCTCTCCGAGCAGTGGTTCGTGAAGGTCGCGCCCCTCGCGGCGCCGGCGATCGAAGCGGTCGAGAAGGGGGACGTGCGCTTCGTCCCCGAGTCCTGGACGAAGACGTACTTCGAGTGGATGCGGAACATCCGCGACTGGTGCATCTCACGGCAGCTCTGGTGGGGGCACCGGATCCCGGCGTTCACGTGCCCGAACGGCCACGTGACAGTGACCGAGCAGGATCCCCCCGCGTGCCCGAAGTGCGGGAAGTCGCCGATGGAGCAGGACCCGGACGTCCTCGACACCTGGTTCTCGTCGCAGCTCTGGCCCTTCTCGGTGTTCGGCTGGCCCGAGGACACGACGGACCTCGAGGACTTCTATCCGACGGACGTGCTCGTGACGGGCTACGACATCATCTTTTTCTGGGTCGCCCGGATGATCATGGCGGGCCTCCATTTCACGGGCACGGTTCCCTTCTCGACCGTCCACCTGCACGGGCTCGTCCGCATCGGCGGCGAGAAGATGTCGAAGACGAAGGGCAACGTGATCGACCCCCTCGAGGCGATCTCGGAGTTCGGGGCGGACGCGGTGCGGTTCACGCTCGCGTCCGCCGCCGCGTCGGGGGCGACGGTGTCCGTCGAGCGCAGCCGGATGACGGGCTCGCGCAACTTCGCCACGAAGCTGTGGAACGCGGCGCGGTTCACGCTCGGACAGCTCGAAGGGGAGGCCGTCCCCGAGAGCCTCGCCGGCCGCACGCTTTCCCTGCCGGACCGCTGGATCCTCTCGAGACTGTCCGCCGCCGCGGGCGCCGTGAACGGCCACCTGTCGGAGTTCCGGTTCGACGAGGCTTCCTCCGCCATCTACGCGTTCGTGTGGCATGAGCTCTGTGACGGCTACCTCGAAATGGTCAAGCCGGTCCTCTCCTCGGGCGGCGAGAATTCCGGGGCTCGCGACACGGCCCGGGGCGTGCTGTCGCGCTGCCTGACGGAGTCCCTGGCGCTGCTCCATCCCTTCATGCCGTTCGTCACGGAGGAGATCTGGGACAAGGCGACTGGCAACCCGGGCACGTTGATCGTGGCGCCCTATCCGCTCGAGGATTCGTCGCGTTCGGACCCGGATGCCGAGCGGATCGTCGAGGCGCTGCGCGCCGTCGTCACGCGCGTGCGCAACTTCCGCGGAGAGCGGGGCGTCTCGCCCACGGAACCCGTCGAGGTGTGGGTCGCTTCCGACTCCCCGGAGCGGGACCTGCCGGCCACGCTGGAAGCGCTCGCGGCGCTCCTCGCGCACATGGGCCGGACGTCGGCTCTCCACTTCGGGGCCCCGCCTTCGGACGCGTTCCGCGACGTCGTTGCCGGCGTGGCAATCGGCCTGAAGCTGCCCCAGGGGGCGGGCGGCGCCGACGGCGCGCGTGTCGAGAAGGCGCTGACCGACCTCGACGAGGAGATCACATCGCTCGCGGCGAAGCTGCGCAATCCCTCGTACGTCGAGAAGGCGCCCGGCCCGGTGGTCGAGAAGACCCGCCGGCGCCTGGTCGAGCTCGAGGAGCGCCGCGCCGCGCTCGCGGGCGGCCGGTCGTGATTTCGTTCGCCGGAGGCGTCCTCGATCCGCGCGGCTGGCGCGTCTTCGAGAACCTCGTGGCGATGGAGGAGACGAGCTCGTCGAACGACCTCGGCCGCGAGATGATCGAGCTGTACTTCACGGAAGAGCAGCGCCTGCGCGATTCGGTCCTCGTCGCGGCGGCGCAGAGCGGCGCGCGAGGCCGGAAGGGCGCGTGGGCGGCGCCCGCGGGGCGCGGGATCTACATGACGTTCCTGCACGCCGCGCCGGCGGGGGAGCCGCTGTCGCTGGTGCCCATCGCCGTCGGCCGCTGGATCCGCGACGGCCTTGCGGAGAGCGCCGGGCTCGAGGCGGGACTCAAGTGGCCCAACGACGTGTATTCCCGCGGACGAAAGCTCGCCGGCATCCTCGCGGAGTCGCGGACTCAGGGGGATGAAACGTACGTCGCCGTCGGAATCGGTCTGAACGTCCTCGGATCGGCCGAGTCGCTCGGAATTGCCGGAGCGACGACCGTCGAGGAAGAGACGGGAAAAGCGGCTGCGATGGCGCCGTTGCTCCAGGCGCTGCTCGATCGGTTCGACGCCGGCCTCGCCGCCGCCGGCTGGGACGCGGAGGTGGGCCTCTGGGAACGCACCGCGCTTCACAAGCCGGGCGATCCGATGACGGTGCGGCGCGACGGCGAGGAGCTTTCCGGCGAGTACCGCGGGTTGACCCGCGAGGGGTTCCTGCGGCTCGGCACACCCTCGGGCGAGACCGTCGTGGCGAACGGAGAGCTCGCTCGGTGGTAACCCCGAGCGAGGGCGGGCAGATGAAGAAGGCCGAAGCGACCTCCGGCGCGCGGCTCCTTGCGGTCGACGTGGGGAACACGAACACCGTCCTCGGGCTCTACGAGGGGGCGACGCTCGTCCGCCACTGGCGGCTGACGAGCCGCCGCGACGCGACCGCCGACGAGATCTCCCTCTCGGTCGAGGGGCTGCTGCGCCCCATTCCGGGCGGCAACGAGCCCGATGACGTCATCGTCGCGAGCGTCGTCCCCTCGCTCCGCTTCCCGATACGGCAGGCGTTCCGGCAGCTCTTCGATCGAGACCCGATCTTCGTCGAGCCCGGGATCAAGACGGGGATGCCGATCCTCTACGAGATCCCGCAGGAGGTCGGCGCCGACCGGATCGTCAACGCGGTGGCGGCGCACGCGCAGTTGGGTGGTCCGTGCATCGTCGTGGACTTCGGGACCGCGACCACCTTCGACGTGGTCACCGCGCGTGGCGAGTACTCCGGCGGAGTTATTGTTCCCGGGATCGCAATCTCGGCCGAGGCGCTCTTCGAGAAGGCGGCGCGGCTCGCCCGCGTCGAGATCCGTCGACCGGAGAAGGTCGTGGGCAAGACGACTTCCGCGTCCATCCAGTCGGGTCTCTATTTCGGATACCTTTCGCTCGTGGACGGCGTGATCGACCGGATCGTGAAGGAGACGGGCGGCGACCCGCGCGTCATCGCGACCGGCGGGCTCGCGGAGCTCTTCGCGGGAGCCTCCGAGCGGATCGAGACGGTCGATCCTCTGCTCACCCTGAAGGGCCTGCGGCTGATCTATGAGCGAAACCGAGGCGGATAGGGAGTTCTTCACCGCGGCGGAGGCGGCTTTCATCCGCCGGCGGGGCACGCCGTTTCTCCTCTCGCCGAAAGATTTCGAGTTCATCAAGGAGTGGCGCGCCCTCGGCGTCCCGATCGAGGCGATCGAGCAGGGCATCGACGACGCGTTCTCGCGCCGGGAGGAACGCGGCGCCGTCGGGCGCGTGAACTCTCTCTCCTATTGTCGCGACGCGGTGCTGCTCGCATGGGAACGGCGCTCGGAGGCCGTCGTGGGCCGCGGCACGGGCCGCGCGGTCGACTCGCCTCCCGCGGCGGCGGCGCTCGCCGCTTTCGCGACGCGGCTCGCCGAGATCGCGTCGGCCGATCCCGGCCTCGCCGCGCCGCTCGAGTCCGCGCGGCGCTCCCTCGTTCGGCTCGCGGACTCCGACCGGGCCCCCGTGGCCGTGGAGGGGGCGCTCGTTCGGCTCGACAAGCGGCTCGCAAACGCCCTCTACGACGCTTTGGCCGAGCCCGCGCGCGCGCGGATCGACGCCGAGGTGGCGCAGCAGCTCGCCCGCGCCCGCGTGCGCATGGACGACGAAACCGCCGAGAAGACGTCCCGCGCGCTGCGCCGCCGGGCGGTTCGCGAGGCGGTCGGACTTCCCCGGCTGTCACTGCTTTGAGGGAGAGAGGGCGCCCCTCACCCCAGCCCTCTGCCGCCGGCAGAGGGAGAAGGGCGGTCGTCGAGAAGCTCGCTCCGACCGGCGAGGGCATCGTCAGGACAAGAGAGGGCGTGGGACTCGTTTCGGGAGCGCTGCCCGGTGAGGACGTCGAGGCGGAGGTTCTCCGAGTGTCCCGGAAGATCTGGCGCGGCCGTGTCGCCGGGATCCACGCCGCCTCGCCCGCCCGCCGCTCGGGCGGCCACGCCGGCGGCTGCCCGGCGTGCGACTGGGCCCACTTCGACCTGTCCGCCGCCCGGGAAGCGAAGCGGGATCTCTTCCTCGAAACGATGTCGCGCATCGGCAAGCTCCCGGCGGGAGATTTCGGCGCCCTTTCCGTCGAGCCGTCCCCGAAGGGCTACCGACTGCGCAGCCGTTTCCACGCGGAACGGCGCGGCGCGGGCGAAGTGGTCGTCGGAGGCTTCGCGCCCCGGACGCACCGCGTGGAGCCTCTCGCGGATTGTCTCGCTCTCGGCGCGGAGGCGAGGGCCCTCCTGCCGCGCCTCGAGCGCGCGCTCGCGAAGAGCGGAGAGGACGCTCCTGACATCGCGACGGTCGAGAGCCTCGACGGAAAGCGGCGGCTCGTCGCGGCGACGCTTTCCGGGTCCGCCCGCGCGGAGGCGCCGGAGCGGGGGAAGAGGCTGTCCAGAGCGATCGCCGCACTCTGCGACGGGTGCGTCATCCGGGACGGCTCGGGGCGCGTGATCTCCTCCTGGGGCGAGCAGCGGCTCTGGATCTCTCCCGCCGGCCGGGAGCTGCCCGCGACGGCGGACGCGTTCTTCCAGGCCAACCGTTTCCTCGTCCGGCCCCTCGCCGAATACGTGCGCGACGCCGCCGCGGAAATTCCGGCGTCCGATGCGCTCGACCTCTTCGGGGGGGTGGGGCTCTTCGCGGGCTCTCTCCTGGACGCCGGCCACTCCGTCGTCTCCGTCGAGTCGGACCGCGGGGCGGCCGCCGGGGCCCGACTTGCGCGGGACCGCTGGCACGCGCGGGAGCGATGGGGGATCGAACGCGGCGACGCGCTCGGCTTTGCCGCCGCCGATCCCGGTCGGGAAGCCGTCATCGTCGCGGACCCGCCGCGCGGTGGCCTCGGGCTCCCCCTGTCCCGCGCGCTCGCCGGACGCGCGGGCCGGCGGATCATCTACGTTTCCTGCGATCCGGCGACGCTGGCCCGCGACCTCGCCGCGATCACGGCGGAAGGTTGGACGATCGCCGCCGCCCGGCTGTTCGACCTCTTCGCGCTGACCCACCGGGTCGAAGCCGTCGTCGTTCTCGACCGGTCGCGGCGGCCATGACTCCTCCTCCGGCAGAGCGCGCCGCCG
>JALZAT010000025.1:35916-60862 GCA_030948185.1 Acidobacteriota bacterium | reverse complement strand
GCCTCGCACTCCTGACTCCGGGCGAAAAGGCGCCGATCTCCGCCACGGACCCCTTCACGTTCTCCTGGTCGCCGCATCCCGGCGCGATCCTCTACCGGCTCGAAATCGCCGACCCCGGCCAGAAGGAGATCCACGCGGCGCTCCTCCAGCAGGGGATCACGTCGTACCGGGCTCCATCGTTCCTGCACGACCGTGTGCCGCTGAAGTTCCGCTGGCGGGTCGTCGCGACGGGTCCGGACGGACGGGTCATCGGGTCGAGCGCCTGGCGCGAGGCCGCGTGGGCGACGCCGTAGCTAGAGGCCCGCGAGCTTGCCGTCGATCTCCGAGATCTTCTGTTCCATCCTCGCGATCTCGGCGAGGTCGCCGCCGCCGAGACGTCCGTCCTCGCGCAGGGAGACGAAGACCTGCCGGCTCTTATCGTACCAGCCGCGCGCCATTCTGAGGCGCGACTCGACCGCGCCTTTGGGCGCGCCCGTTTCGGAAGCCATGCCCAGGCTCCCGTAGAGGTACCCGAGGACGACGGTCGTCTGCGTATTCGCGGGATCGAGCCGACCGATCGTCTGGACGATGTCGAGCGCTCGAAGAAGATACTCGGTGGCTCCCGGCATACCTGCCCTGGCTTCGACGAAGCCCATGCCGTGGTAAGCGTCGGCGAGCCGGAGCTGCGCGTCCGCGTTGCGCGGGTCCGCGGCAGCCAGCTCCTGCCGGATCCGCAGCGCCCGGCTGTAGGCGTCGATCGCCTGCTTCGTGTCCCCGAGACGCTCGCAGAAGTAGCCCATCGAGAAGTGCGTGTAGGCCAAGTCTCGTTTGATCCCGGCGTTCGAGGGCTGGTGCAGGAGGAGCATGTTCTGGATCGCGGCCGCCGTCGTGTAGCTCTGGAGAGCTTCTTCATGCTCCGAATCGGGCAGGTTGTGGATCAGAATCTGGTGGGTGGACGCGAGCTCCCGCCGGTACGTGTCGTTCCTGGGATCCTCCTCGGCGATCTTCGACAGGTCCCGGATCGCCGCGCGCAGCGAGCCAAGGGCCTCGTCGCGGCGGCCCGCCGTCGCAAGAGCGATTCCCAGGCACCTGCGGGAACGGGCCAGCTCGACGGCCGCCTCCCGGTCGGCGGCGTTCGCCTTCGTCAGCGCCTGCATTCCGGCTTCCGCGCGCCTTGAAGCGTCGATCGCCTTGTCCGCCTGGCGCGCCGACAGCAGGACCTGGGCCGAATCGAGCTCCGCCCGCGCCAGCCCGATCTGATCCGCCTTGTTGGCCGGGAAAGCACGGACGAGCGCGCGGCGAATCTCCACCGCTTTCTGGACGCTCTGCAGCGCACCCGCCGTGTTTCCGACGTGCGACGCGAAGACTCCGCTCTGCACGCGCGAGATTCGCTGGTAGGCCTCCGCCAGGTCGCGCTGCATGTCGGGAGTCGAGCCCTCCTGGCGCGAGATCTTTTCCAGGTACTCGAGCGCGCGGCGGACGACGAGCTCCCGCGCCGGCGTCGAGCCGGGCAGGTCGCGAACGGAATCGTGGAACTCGAAGAGGACCGTCGTCAGAAGGCCTCGCAGGTCGGCGAGGTGCCTTTGCGCGACTTCGCGCTCGCTTCGCGCGATGCGAGCCTGCCAGACGGCGACGGCGAGGCCGACGACGAGGGCGAGCGAGATGGCGAGCCCGGCGCCGACGGCGAGCCGATGCCGTCCAATGAACTTCGCCGCGCGATACGCGGTCCTGTCCGGCAAGGCGCGCACCGGAAAACCGTCGAGATGCCTTCGGATGTCGTCGGAAAGCTCCGCCGCCGTCGCGTAGCGGCGCGCGGGGTCCTTCTCGAGCGCCTTCAGGACGACGTTGTCGAGGTCGCCTCGGAGCGCGCGCTTCGCCCCATGCCGCGCCGCCGCGGACGGACGTTCCGGAGCGCTCTCGCCGACGATCCGCTCGATCTCGCCGGGAGAGTGTCCACGCAGCGAGTACGGACGCCGGCCCGACAGCAGCTCGTAGAGAACGACGCCGAGGGCGTACACGTCGCTCGCGGTGGTGATCCTTCGCCCGAGGATCTGCTCCGGGCTGGCGAAGTCCAGAGTCATGAGACGCACGAGGGTTCCGGTTTCCTCGCCCCCCGACTCCACGGGCGAGAGCAGCTTCGCGATGCCGAAGTCGAGCAGCTTGGGCTCCCCCGCCGGCGTGACGAGGATGTTGGTGGGTTTCAGGTCCCGATGGACGACGAGGTTCTGATGAGCAAACTGGACCGCGTCACAGACCCGTCGGAACAGGCGGAGCCGCTCGGGAACCGGGAGTTTCCGTTCGTCGCACCACGTGAGCAGATCCGTGCCTTCGACGTACTCCATGACGAAGTACGGAAGCCCGTCCTCGGTCGTTCCGCCGTCGTAGAGTCGCGCGATCCCGGGATTCTCGAGAGAAGCGAGAATCTGCCGCTCCGTCTGGAACCGGCGAAGGACGAACCCGGTCTCCATGCCGGGCCGGACGACCTTGATCGCGACGGTTCGGCGGAAACCGGGTTCGTCGCGCTCCGCGAGATAGACCGTTCCCATCCCGCCCTGCCCGAGCTCGCGCACGATCCGGTACTCCCCGATCCGCGCCGGCGCGACGACGCCGTCGAGCGGATCGGCGACGGCGCCATCAAGGACGACGGCCGGACGCCCGAGGAACCCTTCGGCGCGACCGTGCGCCGAGAGCAGACGCTCCACGTCGCTCTGGAGCGCGGCGTCCTCCCGGCAGACTTCTTTCAGATGCGGAAAACGGTCTACCTCAGGCCGTTCCAGGATCTCCTGAAAGACCTCCTTGACTCGCTCCCAGCGCGCGGGATCGATCATTTTGGCGAGGGTTTCGCGGCGGGATTGTAGCGTTTCGCAGGTCCTCCGCCGGCGCCCTGAAAAATCGGGCCCTCCCGCTGCGCCAATACCTGGTGAGGACAGCTCCGGATAGGACGCCGCCGCCCGGACGGCCAATTACGAGAAAGGAAGAGCTTATGGAGAACCGGATTTCGAAGGGCCACGTTGGCTGGCTGCGAGCGACATCCCTCGCGCTGGCGTTCGCGGCGCTTGCGGCTCCCGCGGCTCGCGCGGGAGTGGAGTACGTCACGAGGGTCGGCCAGTGCACGAACCACGTCGACGAGATCGGCGACGGGAAGGATCTCTTCATCGTGGCCGGGCCCAGCGTTCAGTTCGAGGTCTTCGGCAACTCGGTCGATTTGAGCAACCCGACAACGGGGCTGCGCGTCGGGACGGACAGCGGCACCGGAAACGTCACCGCGAGGATCGTCTCGCAGACGAACGGACCTACCAACGGAAGCAAGGGTTGCGGAAACACGGGCTCCGCCGTCGTGCAGGTGGATTCGCCCATCAACCTGACGTCGAACATCCAGCGGTCGCTCTACTTCAAGATGCCCGCTGGAGACGAGTCGCGGCTTCAAATGACGATCAAGGCGCTTCCGGCGTTCACCGTCACTTGGACGACGGTTCAGAACTCGGTCAGCTGCATCGTCAAGACCGGATCGTTCGAGAGGCTCGACCAGGACCACAAGATCAAAATTCAGCTGCCGCCCGGCAGTGCTCAGGATCAGACGACCTGCAATCAGAACACGCTCGTCGCGCACATCACACCGGCGAGCATCAACGAAATCGACATCAATCGGGCGGTGAGCTACTCCGCGAGCGGCCTCCCCAATTTCCTCACCGCGAGCTCGCCGCAAACCGCAACGACGAGTGTCCAAACGGACATGAGTTTCCCCATCAACGTTGCGCGCATTCGGGGCTTGACGGCCGCGAGCAACAGCAACATCGTCATAACGTCGACGAATCCGAGCCGGACGGCGAATCTCAGCGTCGAAGTCCTTCCCGGGATCACGAACGGATTCACGCAGCCCGCCAACTGCAACAACCCTCTGACGGGCAAGCTCGTGACCGCCGGCGATCTCGTGCAGTGCGAGCTGCGCCTCTCGCTCGCCCCCGCGAACGGGCAGCTCATCACGTTCCAGGCCGTGGACCGCCTCTGCTTCGCGGCTGGAGCTCCGGGTGTGACCTACTTCTCGTCGACGGGAGTGGGAACGACCACCTTGACCGGCTCCGGCGTCATCTTCCAGGTCCCGCTCCGGGTCCAGAACGCATCGATGTCGACCGGTCAGCCCTGCGCGTCGCAGACGGGTGTTCAGCAGACGGTGAAGTTCTGGGTGGGCCCCCGCGACATCGAGTCGGGCGCCGACTTCACGCAGGACTCCATCCGGATCAAGAGCCCGAATTAGAAGAAGACCGCCGTCAGCTCCCTCGCCCCGCCCGGCGCCCGCCGCGCGGGGCTTTTCTCTTGCGAGCCCATCCGAACCGCGATTCGCTATCCTCCACGAGAGGCGCATGACGAGACGAGTCCGGGCCCGGGAACACGGGAAGTCCGACTCCGCCTGGGTGCTCGCCGCGACCATCCTCGGGTCGAGCATGGCGTTCATCGACGGGACGGTCGTCAGCGTCGCCCTCCCCGCGATCCAGGCGCAATTCCACGCGACGCTCGTAGGCGTGCAGTGGATCGTCGAAGCGTACGCGCTCTTGCTCGCCGCGCTTCTCCTCGCGGGGGGCGCGCTCGGCGACCGCTTCGGGCGCCGGCGCATCTTCGCGATCGGAACGGTCGTCTTCGCGGGAGCGTCCGTATGGTGCGGCCTCGCGCCCGACGTCCGACACCTCATCGCCGCGCGCGCGGTCCAGGGCGTCGGAGGCGCGCTGCTCGTCCCGGGAAGCCTCGCGATCCTCGCCTCGTCCTTTCCGCCGAGCGAACGCGGGCGGGCGATCGGCACGTGGTCCGGCTTCACGTCGATCACCGCCGCGGCCGGGCCCGTCCTCGGGGGGTGGCTGATCGACCACCTCTCCTGGCGGTGGGCGTTCTTCCTGAACGTTCCGCTCGCGGCCGCCGTTCTCGCGATCAGCGCGTGGAAGGTGCCGGAGAGCCGGGACGAGGCGGAGGCGGGGAACCGAATCGACTGGCCGGGAGCGATCCTCGCGACCGTCGGTCTCGGCGGCATCGTCTTCGCGCTCGTCGAGTCCTCCGAGCTCGGCTGGCGCCATAGCGCCGTCCTGGGCGCGCTCGGCGGGGGGCTGATCTCGCTTTCCCTGTTCGTGGTCGTCGAGCGGCGAGCCCGCGCGCCCATGGTGCCGCTCGAGCTCTTCCGATCGCGCAACTTCGCGGGAGCGAACCTCCTCACGCTCTTCCTCTACACCGCGCTCGGAGGAGTCTTCTTCTTCCTTCCCCTCGACCTGATTCAGGTTCAGGGTTACTCGGCGGCCGCGGCGGGCGCGTCGATGCTCCCGTTCATCCTGCTCATCTTCCTTCTCTCGCGCTGGTCGGGCGGCCTCTTCGACCGGATCGGCGCGAAGATCCCGCTCGTCGCCGGTCCGGCGATTGCCGCCGCGGGGTTCGCCCTGTTCGCCCTGCCCGGCGCCGGCGGCAGCTATTGGACGACTTTTTTTCCGGCGATGGTCGTGGTCGGCCTCGGCATGGCGACGAGCATCGCGCCTCTGACGACGACAGTGATGACCTCCGTCGCGGACCGCCACGCGGGCGCGGCGTCCGGGATCAACAACGCGGTCTCGCGCACGGCCGGTCTTCTCGCCGTCGCGGCGCTCTCCGTCGTGATGCACGTCTTCGAGCGCCGCCTCGACGAAGGCCTTCGCAAGCGCGGCGTGCGCCCCGAGCTCGCGGCGGCGATCGAGAGCCAGGCGACGCGCCTCGCCGCAGTCCCCATCCCTCCGGCCGCGACGAGTCTGGAGTGCGAAAAGGCCCGCGCCGCCGTCACTTCCGCGTTCGTCGCCGGCTTTCGCCGGGTCATGCTCCTCGGAGCCTCGCTGGCGATCCTCGCGGCGGCCACCGCTTCATGGCTGATTGAAGGCAAGCGCGGCCGGGGACGGGCCCGCGCCAGACACCCTGGCCTTTTCGGCTCCGACGGATGATCAGTCCAGGCGGCGGCAGAGAATAGGAGACCTATGGCGGGGGTGACGAAGACTCAGGGCCCTCTGTCGGTGCGGGCGCATGTCGGAGACGCGAAGACGCTCCTGGCTTTCGATCTGGACGAGAGCGCCACGAATGACCTCGCGGGGTTCACCGTGCAGGTGGCGCCGCCGGGAGTCGAGCCCTATTACCTGCTGAACGAGCTGCAGTTCAAGACGCCGACGGACCACGCGCAGGACGCGACGGTCCCCCCCAACTCGAGCATCAACGCCCCGATCCACAAATTCCGGTGGCTCCACGTGCCTGGTTCCTCGCATCAGGGCCTCACACCCGTATTCGGGAAGTATCAGTACACCGTAACGCCGCGATACTTCGACGCCAGGGGCTCGCTGAAGCCCCTCGATCCGACGCTGGGTCTCGCGATACAGGTCGAAGTCGGGCCGTTCAGCAAGAAGGGGCTGGCGGTCGGCTTCACCCGCGGCTTCACGCAGTCGCAGGCATTCGTTCGCCATTTCGGTTTGAAGGCGCTCATCCGTCCGAAGGGCAAACAGCTTCTCTTCGACACGACGGTGGAATCGGGCGTGAACGCGCGGGGCCAGCACTACACGTATGACGACGAGTACGAATGGCTTGGATTTACGGCCCGCGAGAGAATCCTCGAGATTCTCCACGAGGTGGTCTCGAACAAGAACCTGCGCCTCGACGTCTTCGCTTACGACTTGAACGAGCCGAACGTCATCGAGATCCTCATCGGACTCGCGAAGCAGGGGCGCGTCCGCATCATCCTCGACAATGCGGCGCTCCACCACGGCACGCCCGCGAAGCCCGAGGACCAGTTCGAAAAGCTGTTCCGGGCCGCCGCAAAACCGCCTGGCGAAGTTCTCCGAGGCAAGTTCGGCCGGTATTCCCATGGCAAGGTGTTCGTCGTCTCCGACGCGGACGGAGCGAGAAGAGTCCTGACGGGCTCTACGAACCTTTCGGTCACGGGCCTCTACGTCAACTCGAATCACGTGCTGGTGTTCGACGATCCGAAGGTCGCCGCGAAATATGCCGAAGTGTTCGAGGAATCGTGGAACGACAAGGCCGCGGCAGGAAAGTTCCGCAAGTCGCCGCTGTCACAGGGCACGTTTTCGTTTTCCTCAGCGAGCGTGCCCGCCACAGACATCTCGTTCTCTCCGCACGACGCGCCGGTCGCGAACGCCATATTGGATGCCCTCGTCCAGCGCATCCAGAGGGAAGGGAGCAAGAGCAAATCGGTCGGCAGCGTTCTGTTTGCCGTGATGCAGATGGACGTGGGCACCGGTCCGGTCTTTCCCGCGCTCAGAACCCTTCACGCGACGAAAGACATCTTCAGCTTCGGGATCTCCGACAGCCCCGGCGGCATTTTCCTGTACCGGCCCAGGAGCACGCGGGGGGTCCTCGTGACCGGCAAGCCCGTGAATACGCAACTGCCGCCGCCGTTCAACCAGGTGCCAGGCGTCGGCCTCGGCCACCAGGTGCACCACAAGTTCGTGGTCTGCGGCTTCAGCGGTCCTGACCCCGTCGTCTACTGCGGATCCTCGAATCTGGCGGCGCTCGGTGAGGGAGCCAACGGCGACAACCTCCTGGCGATCCACGACGGAGACGTCGCGACGGTCTTCGCGATCGAGGCGCTCGCGCTGGTCGACCATTTCGACTTCCTCGACCGGTCCTCCGCGGGGCCGAACTCGAAGAAGACAGCATCGAAGCAGGGAGCGGCGGTCAAGGCCGGCTGGTTCCTTTCTACCGATGGCAAGTGGGCGCGGCCGTACTACGACCCGAAGGACCTGCGGAGCGTGGATCGCCGTCTGTTCGCCTGACGGGGGCAAAATCCGACCGCTCGACCCCTTCCGAACCCATAGAATCCTCGAATCGGGCCGCAGACAGAATGACGCTTCCGACCGGGACACGGCTGGGCTCCTTCGAAGTCTCTTCGCCCCTCGGAGCCGGGGGGATGGGCGAGGTTTACCTTGCCAGAGACCTGCGCCTGCGGCGCGAGGTGGCGTTGAAGGTCCTTCCCGACGAAGTGTCGAAGGACCCGAGCCGTCTCGCTCGATTCGAGCAGGAAGCGCGATCCGCCTCGGCGCTCAACCACCCGAACATCGTGACGATCTACGAGATCGGTAGCGAGGGCGACACGCCGTACATCGCGATGGAGCTCGTGGACGGCAAGACGCTGCGGGAGCTCTGCGCCGGTGGCCCCATGCAGACCCGCAAAATACTCGCCGCGGCCGCGCAGGTGGCCGACGGCCTCGCCAAGGCGCACGGCGCCGGGATCGTCCACCGGGACTTGAAGCCCGAGAACCTGATGGTCTCGCGGGACGGCTTCGTCAAGATCCTGGACTTCGGCCTCGCCAAGCTGACGGAGCCCGAGAGCGGCGGCGCTTCGGCGATGCCCACGCTCGCCCGGCCCGAGACGCATCCCGGCACCGTGCTCGGCACCGTCGGCTACATGTCGCCGGAGCAGGCGAGCGGACAGAGCGTGGACTTCCGCTCCGATCAGTTCTCGCTCGGCTCGATCCTGTACGAGCTCGTGAGCGGTGAGAAAGCCTTCGCGCGCAAGACGGCCGCGGAGACGATGTCGGCGATCATCCGCGAAGACCCGGCGCCCCTCGCGAAGAGCCGCCCGGAGACGCCTCTGCCGCTCCGGTGGATCGTCGAGCGGTGTCTCGCCAAGGATCCCGAGGAGCGCTATGCCTCGACGCGGGACCTCGCGCGCGATCTTGCCGGCGTTCGTGACCACGTATCGGAGATCGGCAGCGGAGGCGAGACGCTGGTCGCGGCGCCCGCCCGGCGGCGGCTCCGCGGCGCGCTACCCGCCACGCTCGCCGTCTTCGCCGCGGCGGCAGGCTGGTTTGCGGCGCGGGCTCTGCCGACACCGAGCGCGGCGCCCTCCTTTCACCGCCTGACCTTCCGCACGGGCCAGATCGCCAACGCCCGTTTCGCTCCCGACGGCAAGACCGTCATCTACGGCGCGAAATGGGAAGGCGAAGCCCCGGAGAACGTCGGCCTCTTCCAGACGAGGGCCGAGAGCCCGGAGTCCCGGCGCTTCGACTATCCCGACGCCGACATCCTGTCCGTTTCGCGGGAGGGCGAGATGGCCCTCCTCTTCAACGAAGGGAAGGGCTTCACGACGATGTCGCGGGTGGCGCTCGCGGGAGGCGCTCCACGCCCCGTCCTCGAGGGAGTTCGCTACGCGGGCGCAGATTGGGCGCCCAATGGGAGAGACCTCGCCGTGATCCGAAGGGTCGAAGGCAAGGACCGCCTGGAAGCGCCGATTGGAACCGTGCTGATGGAATCCGAGAGAACCCTGGAGGCTCCCCGTTTCGCGCCCGCGGGAGACCGAATTGCGGTTTTCGAAGGGCCGGACGGCAGTATCTCACTGAACGTGGTGGAGATCGCCAGCCGCACGCGGCGCGTGCTCTCCCAAGGCTGGCAGAGTGCGGCGGGCGCGCCGTGCTGGGCTCGCGATGGCAAGGAGATCTGGTTCGCGGCGGCGAGGAATGCCGGTGATCCGGAGGCCCTCCACGCCGTGAGTCTCTCGGGAAAAGAGCGCCTGATCACTCGTGCTCCAGGCAGCATCGAGCTCGACGACATTTCCGCTGACGGGCGAGTTCTGGCGGCGCACCACAGGCTGTTGGTGAGCATGATGGGCCGCCGCCGCGGCGACCCGAGAGAACGGGACCTCTCGTGGTTCGATGGGTCCATCCCTACGGATCTCTCCGCCGACGGAAAGACCCTCGTCTTCACCGAGGCGGGAGAGGGAGGCGGCAAGAGTCAATCGGTCTACATTCGGGGTACCGACGGCTCTCCCGCTGTTCGCCTGGGCGACGGTACCTCCGGAGGCCTCTCGCCCGACGGGAAATGGGTGACCGCACGCGTCGCCGGCGAGCCTGGCTCGGCTCCCCGTCTGGTCCTGTTGCCGACCGGAGCGGGCGAGCAGAAGATCGTACCGACCGGCGGACTCGATTTCGCCGGAGCTGGCAACTGGCTGCCCGACGGGCGCCGGCTGCTGCTGGGAGCCTCGGAAAAGGGTCGTCCTCCGAGGGTCTTCGTGGTCGAGATCGAAGGCGGAGCGCGCCGCCCGGTCACCCCCGAGGGTATTTCCTCTCTGGGATCTCCATTTTTCGGAAACCCGGTCTCACCGGACGGCACGAAGTTCCTGGCCACGGACGCAAAGATGACTCGCTTCCTGGGATTCACCGACGGACTGGCGCCGATCCGCATCGGGGACAGCGTGCCGCGCGAGGTCCCGGTCCAATGGAGCGCCGATGGCCGCTCCCTGATCATCCGGACGCTCGGCCTGCCGATCAAGCTGGCGCTCTTCGATCTGGAGACTCGGACGTCGCGCCCGTGGAAAGAGATCGTCATCCCGGGGGGGGCGTCCCGCCCGCGGCTCTTCCTGATGAGCCGGGACAACGAGACGTACGTCTATCAGACCTTCGGAGCCCTCTCGGATCTCTACCTGATCGACGGGCTCAAGTGACGGGGGGGGATCCCGCCCCACCACCGCGAACCCTCCTGGGTCGACCAAGGCGAGACGTCGTCGCACGCATCCAGCCGCGCCATCAAAGTCTTTGCGCTTTCCGGCCTGTCGTTCGCATCTTTCGCGAGGCAGTCGAGGACGACGCGCAGGAGCAATGTTCTCGGGTGGGTCTGTCCCGCGGACGCGGACCGCCTCGAGCCGGCCTGCGGCGATCGGACCTTTCGTGTCGTGTGTCGCCATCGATCCGCACCTCGTGCGCCGCGAGGTTCTCCCGGCTGCGGCAGCGCAGATCCTACCGGCCACTCGTGGGGTCCCGGGCGGATAATCACCCCGCCGAGCCGGAGGACCCGAGATGACACGCCCACCCCTGCCCCCCTTTACGCATGAAACGGCAATCCAGAAGGTCCGGCTGGCCGAGGACGGCTGGAACTCTCGAGACCCTGAAAAGGTCGCGCTCGCCTACACGCCGGATTCGCGCTGGCGCAACCGCTCCGAGTTTCCGAAAGGTCGCGAAGAGATCATCGCGTTCCTCCGGAGGAAATGGGCGAAGGAACTCGACTACCGGCTGATCAAGGAGATGTGGGCGTTCGCGGGGGAACGGATCGCGGTGCGTTTCGCCTACGAATGGCACGACGACTCCGGCAACTGGTACCGCTCGTACGGAAATGAGAACTGGGAGTTCGAGGCGGATGGACTGATGCGCCTGCGTTTTGCCAGCATCAACGATCTGCCCATCCGCGAGGACGACCGCCGGTACCGGTGGCCGCTCGGGAGACGCCCGGACGACCACCCGGGCTTGAGCGATCTCGGGTTCTAGATCGAAACGACGGCGGCGCCGTCGCCATGAAGGGAGAGGCCGGCCGTGAACCCCGACCGAAGGCAGTTCCTCATCGGCGCCGCCGCCCTTGCTCTACCGTCCGGTCTTCCGGCGCCCGGTTCGCCGGCGGCAGGCTCGGACCAGACGCGGCTCATCCTGCTCGGCACCAAGGGCGGTCCGGCGCTGACCAGGCACGGGCGCGCCAACCCCTGCACACTGCTGCTCATCAAGGGCCTGCCGTACGTCGTCGACTGCGGCTACGGCACGTCGCGGCAGCTCGTCTCCGCGGGCGTCGCGCTCAACGCGGTGCGTTACCTCTTCATCACGCACCACCACTCCGATCACAACCTGGAGCTCGGAGCCATTCCGTACAACGCATGGGCGGCCGGATCTTTCGGCCGCATCGACGCTTACGGCCCCCCGGGCCTCGACCGCATGGCACGCGCGTTCTTCGAGTACATGCAATTCGACATCGAGACCCGCATCGCGGACGAGGGCCGGCCGGATTTCCGAAAGCTCGTTTCCCTCCACGAGATCGACGCGCCGGGCACGGTCATGGAAAACGAAGACGTGAAGGTGACCGCGATCCTCGTGCGCCACCCGCCCATCCGCCACGCGTTCGCCTTTCGATTCGACACCCGGGATCGTTCGGTGGTCCTCTCGGGAGACACGGCCTATGCGCCGGAGCTCGCCCGCTTCGCTCGCGGCGCGGACGTGCTCGTGCACGAGGCGCTCTACCTGCCCGGGCTGGAGGCGCTGCTTCGCCGGGTTCCCGACGCGGCCCGGCTGCGAGAGCACCTCCTCGCGAGCCACACGACGCCGGAAGACGCGGGGCGGATCGCCGCGGAGGCCGGCGTCGCGACCCTCGTGCTCTCGCATTTCGTTCCCGGAGACGATCCGTCGATCACCGACGAGCAATGGTCGGCGGGCGCGCGCCGGTTCTTCAAGGGACGGATCGTCGTTGGACGCGACCTTCTGGAGATCTCCCGCTGAGTAGAACGGCCGTCAGTGCGGCAGAGAAGTCTTTGCGCGGCTGGCGGTCCAATCGAGAAGAAGGCGGACGAAGCCCGAGGCGAGGCGGGGCCATTGCCAGGTCTTCAAGGCTTCCGAAACCACGAGCTCGTGGTCGGCGGCGGGAAAGACCCGGAGCGTGACATCCCGGTTGCCGGCCTTCTCGAGAGCTGTACGGATTCTCCGGACACTCTCGGACACCGGGTGATCGTCGCGCTCTCCCCAGACGGCGAGGACCGGAACACGAACCTGCAACCAGTAGGCGGATGGGTCGACGTCGAGATCTCGCCACTGGACCTCTGTACGGACCTCGTCGGCGGTCGGAAGCCGCAGCGCCACGCCGAACTCGGCCGCCCAGCGCTCGCGCGCAGCGGCCGCGGTGGAGCGCCGAACGAGCCCGGCGTCGCCCTGCCCGCGCACGTAGGCGAAGAGATCTCGCAGGGTCGCGAGGGCTTCGGCGCGCTGGACCGTGGCCGCTCCGCGCCGGCTCATGCGCGTCCGCAGAAAGTGCTCGAGAAGCTCGCCGTACGTCACTCCTGGCGCCGAGACCACGATCACGAACGAAATCGCTGGATCTGCGGCGGCGATCATCGGCGCGACCCAGCCGCCTTCGCTGATCCCCCAGAGTCCCACGCGCAACGGGTCGATTTCGGGGCGCGCTCGAAGAAAGCGGACGGCCGCGAGCCCGTCGGCGGCCAGGTCCTCGAACGCATAGAGGTGCGGCGCTTTCTGGTCCTTGCCGATATCGCGCTTGTCGTAGATGAGAACGGTCAGGCCGGCGCGAGCGAGAAGCATGGCGGGCGCTCGAAGATCCTCCCGGTCCGGCCCGTGCGAACCGTGCAGCATCACCACGGCAGGATGCGGGCCGGGAGCGGTCGGAACGATGAGTGTGCCGCCCAGAATTCTGCTTCCGTTGGCGATCCGGACCTGCTCTTCTCGAATGCGCAACTCCGGCGGAGCGCCGGTTCGATGCAGGCGGACAGCGGCGGAGGCTCCGGAGGATGTCGTGACCGTCCCCGTCAGATCCGAGCCGTCGAACGCGCCGCCAAACCGGAGATGGACGGGATGCTCGATCTCGAGCTCGAGACCGTTCGTTTTCGTGATCCCGCGGTGCGCCGGCACGTCGAACACCGAAAGGTCGGGGAGGGAGACTCGAACGCCCGTGCCGCCTGCCTCCGGACGAAAATCCAGCACGGCGGGGGTCGAGGCGCCGCGATACACGACCGCTCCGCTCCATCGCCCGGCGTGCAGTTGCTCACCGCCGCAGCGTGCGGCAAGAACGAAAGCGGCGGCGACCGTCGCGACGAGACGCAGGGAGGAAGTGTCCCACGATGTCGACACCGCCGCGGACAGGGAACATCGCAGGTGTAGTGTCTTGGCTCGATGAACACGAGGACGCGCGGCTTCATCGCGGGCTTCGGCGTGATTCTCGCCCTGCTCTCCGCCGAGGCCGGGGCGGCCGCTCAGGTCACGGCAATCCGCTTCGGGCAGCTCGTGAACCCCCCGGCCGGGGTCGTGCGGGACGCCGTCGTCGTTGTCGAAGGCGACCGCATCACGACGGTCGGGTCCGGCGATGCCGCCGTGCCGGAGGGGGCCAGGGTCATCGACCTGCGGCCGCTCACCGCGGTCCCGGGCCTCATCGACGCCCACACGCACATGTCGTTCTACTGGGACCGCAAACCGGGAACCCGCCCCTGGACGCAGTTGGGAAGGCTCTCCCCCGCCGTCACCGCGTTCCTCGCGCAGGAGAACGCCCGGAAGACCCTCGAGGCCGGAGTCACCACCGTCCGCGACCTCGGGTCCTGGCAATACGTGGACATCGCGCTGCGCGATCTCATCAACCGCAACGCGATGCCGGGACCGCGCATGTACGTCGCGGGATACGGTCTCTCGATATCGAGGGCGCCGTCCGAGACCGGCCGCGTGCTCCGCCCGGGCGAGGCGAACGGCGTCGCCGAAGTGCAACGCGTCGCGCGCGAACAGATCGGCGCCGGCGCAGACTGGATCAAGATGTACGGCTCGACGGGGAGCGATCAGGACGTCACGGGCTTTCAGACGTTCTCTCTCGAAGAGATGAAGGCGGCGGCCGACGTCGCGCACCGCGCGGGCAAGCGCATAGCCATCCACTCGTACGGCCCGGACGGCGCGCGCGACGCCGTGCGGGCGGGCGCCGACTCCGTCGAGCATGCGACGGACATGGACGACGCGACGATCGCGGAGATGGCGCGGCTCGGAACCGTTTACGTGCCGACGGTCGACCACAACCGTTACTACATCGCGCACAGGGACGAGTACGGATACGACCAGGCCGTCGTCGACCGCCTGAACGACTACATCAACCGCAACCTCCAGACGCTGAAGCGCGCTGTGCGCGCGCGTGTGACGATCGCGATGGGCTCGGATGCCGTCTTCACCGGGTTCGGAGAGAACGCCCGCGAGCTCGAGTGGTTCGTCAAGGCGGGGATGTCTCCTGGACAGGCGCTCGCGGCCGCGACGTCGAACGGCGCGGCGCTTCTCGGGATGAGCAAGGATCTCGGTGCGCTGGCGCCGGGCCGCTATGCCGACATCGTCGCGGTCGATGGCGATCCGCTCCACGACGTCGGAGCCGTCGTCAACGGCGTGCGCTGGGTCATGAAGGGCGGCGCCGTCGTGGTCGACCGGCGGGAGGCGTCGCCCTCCGCTGCCTCCCGCTAGCTCCGCGGGTGACTTGACGCCGGGCGGCGCCGTCGGAGCACATCACCCAGACCTCCATCGCCCCACGCGGTCGCTCTGGAACGCGATGGAATGACCGTTCAGCGGAGAAGGAGAAGAACCGCTTTCCCGTCCGTTTCGAAACGATCGCCGGCGAAGTTTTTCCCTGTCGAAGGTGGCGCCACGACGAAGAATTCGGCGGATTTCACGTCTCCCGTCCCCGCGAGGCTCTCGCGGACGTAAGCGCGCTGCCGGTCGACCAGAGGATCGATCGAATGAACGGGGACCGGAGTCGCCGCCGACCTGCGGAGCCCCCTGTCGAAATGGACCGTCCCGACCCAGATCCCGGCGCCGTTCGCGTCGATCAGGCTCGTGTTCCACAGATGGATGTGGTGACGTTCCCGGATCGTGTTGGCAGGGGTCGAATGCTCGAACGCCAGCATGTTCGGCCAGCCGTTCCAGAAGGACGGCGTCCCCGGCTGGGTCGGATAGGGACGATCCGTCAGCAGCGCCCGGATTTCCCGGGACATCGAGCTCGCGCTGATCGGATCGGCCTCCGACCAACCCGCTTTTCGGAACACGGTGCCGACCGAGCCCTCCGGACCCACGATCACGACGTTGATCGGCTCCATGGGCTTCCCGGTCAAATCCTCGCTGTGAGTCGGCAGCTTCTCGAAAAGCCGCGCGGGGATCTCCTCCGCCGGGATTCTCAACACCGTCGAAGGCACCGTGTGGGGCTGCGGGAGCGGTACGATTCGATAGAGGGCAAAGGTGACACCGAGCCAGGCGCCGCAGAGAAGTATCGCGGCCCACGCGAGCAGCGAAGACGAAATCTTCGTCGGCAGGGGCGCGTGGCGATCACGCCACACGAAGAGTCCGATCGAGGCAGCACTGAGCCAGGCGGCTCCCGCCGCGTAACTCGCCAGCACATCCGAGGGCCAGTGCACGCCCAGATAGATCCTGGAGAACCCGATTGCGCCGATCAAAACCGCACTGCCGGCGATCAGGATCGGCCGCAACCACCGGCGGGCCGACGGGAGAAGCAGTGAAGCCACCAGCCCGTAAAAAACGAACGCGGCGAAGGCGTGGCCGCTCGGAAAGCTGTAACTGCTCTCGAACGCAACCGCGTTCGCGGGCTCGGGACGGCTACGTTGAACGACGTTTTTCACCAGCCACACCAGAGCTTCCCCGAGCGACATCGTCAGAGCGAGGGTCAAGACTTCCGCTCTTCGCCGCCAGAGCAGGAGGATCAGCCCGAGAACGAGGCCGCCGGCCGCCATCGTTTGCCATCGACCGAGGTCGGAAACGAAAACCATCGCCCGGGTTGCGCCCGGAGTCCGGGTGCTCTGGACGAGATTGCTGAGTTGCAGGTCCGCCCGGACCAGGCCCGTCTTCCTGGAGAGATCGTCCGCAACGCGGGCGAACAGCAGGAGGAAAATCGACAGAATGCCGAGTCGGTTCACCAGGGACAGGACGAACCTTCGGTGATCGCGCGGCGCCGGTTTCTCCACGACCAGGCCGCTACTTCCGGGCGCCCGCCTTCCTCAACATGTCGGCGATCTCGGTGCGCTGGAAGATTTCGGCGAACATCAGCGGGGTGGCGCCGCCCTTCGCCTTGGCGTTTGGATCCGAGCCGGCTTTGAGGAGGGCGGCGATGGAAGATGGCGAACAGCCGGTCTGCACGGCCCAGAGCAGCGGCGTCGAGGCGTTCTCATCCTTCGTCTTCACGTCTCCGCCCCCGGCGATGAGCGCCTCGAGGACGCCGGACCGCGGCTTCTCCTCCGGCTGGTTGCTGCAGAGCTGCGCCGCGAGGAGCATGGGATGGCCTTCCCCCTTCTGGTGGGCGTTGGGCGACATCCCGACCTGAAGGAAGAGGCGAACCGCGTCGAGGTTTCCCTCGGCCACGGCGTTTCGGAAGGCCTCTTGCGTGTACTCGTAGCCGAGCTTTCCGAGAGCGACCTTTCTGTCGCCGCCTGCGCCGGGCGTGGCGGCTTCCGCCGTCTCATCGACCTCCGCTTCCTGCTCGATCTCGGCGACGCCCTCGGAGGCGACGCCGGCTTTCACGTTCGCGTGGAAGTGCCAGTCCTGCCCGACCATCTTCGACCGAAACTCCGCGTCGAGCTTTCCGGAACCGTAACGGCGGAGGTTGATGGTCGGCCGCTCGTGTCCCATGCGGCCGCTCTGGGCGAGCGCCCCGTCGTACGGGACCACGCGGACCGTGTCCGTTCCGACGCGCCACAGAATGCGGACGGCGTGCAGCTTCCCGTCTCTCGCGAGCTCCGCGAGACGCGCGACGGAGCGGTCCGCTTCCGCGACCTTCCGGTCCGACGCGAGAATCACGAGCCACTTGTCCGACGGGCTCTCCGGATCCGCCTGCTCCGCGGCGGCGACATCCCGCAGAACGGTGGTCTTCCCCTTCACGGTCAGAGTCCCGAGGGCGTCGTCCGCGAGGAGGGGGACCGAGGAAGCGAGGACCAGCAGAAGAGCGGCTGTTTTCATTCGCGAAGTATAGAGAGGCGCCGATCACGGAGCGGGTGAAGACGAGTCGGACGCCCTCCCTTTCTTCGCGGACATGTAGACCGCCGCGTCCCACGCAGTGTGGATGCCCACGTAAAGGAGGAGCAGGGACACTCCGGCGATCACGTAAAGCGCTCCCGTCGGGTGATGGAGAGCGATCACGCCGGCGGTCAGGAGGCTGACGTACGCGAGGATGGGGAGTCCCGCGTGAAACAGCCAGTCCTCGAAGACGGGCGCATACCCGGTCTGACGCCGAGCCTGACGAACGACCCACCCGGCATAGAAGACGGCGGCGAGTCCGACGAAGCTCGCGGAGAGCCCGAGCGTGTTTGCCGTATGGCCCGGCGTCGAAAGGAGCGCGGCGATCCGTTACCGCGCGGCCGCCTCCTTGAACACATACTCGTGCTGGGCATCACGAGTCACGAGCGAGCGCTTGCCGTCCTTGTCCGCCACCACGAATTCGAAGCCGGCGATCGTCGGGTCGATCGTGATGAACGAGATCGTGCCGTCGTCGTTCTTGCGCGAGGCGACGGTGCTCCTCCACTCGCCGACGTCGAACACGACGTTGGGCCCGTCCTTCCGCACGGCCAGCGGGCCGAGCGCCGCGCTGACGTAGCGCGCCGCGAGCTTGCCGGATTCGGCAGCGTCCGCGGGGACCACGAGGCGTTCGCGCTCCTTGGCGATGGCCGCTTTCCGGGTCGCCGCGGCGGCGGCGAGCTGGGCGTCGGCCTCCGGCTTGCCGTCGAAGAGGAGCTCGACGAGCTTCCGCAGGAACGGCCCGCGCAGGAGCACCCCCGAGTCCGCGTTGGTCAGGATGACGCCGCCGACTCCGTACTCGGGGAGCCACATCATGTCGCTGTGATACCCGGCGAGGTCGCCGCCGTGGTGCACGACCGTGACGCCCCATCTCTTGTCGACGAAGAGACCCATGCCGTACGTGACATCCTCGCTGACGAGGATCTGCGGGGCCCGGCGCGCCATCAGGCTCTCCTCGGAGACCAGGCGCTTCCCGTTCGGAAGCGCGCCCTTCGCGAGCTCCATCATCACGTACCGGCTCAGGTCGTGCGCGCTCGTCCACACGCCGCCGGCGGGCCGCGCGGGAACGATCGACTCGTTCAAGTCCATCCGCGCCTTCGCGGGCTTCCCGTCCACCGTCTCTCCGTGCGGCTGGGCGACGTCGCCCTTCAGGGCGCGCGCGAAGTCGAACGTCGTGGTGTTCATCCCGAGCGGAATGAACACCTTCGTGCGCATCGCATCGTCGTACGCTGCGCCGAGCTCCTTGCCGGGGACCGCCAGCGATCCGCCGACGAATCCGGCCGCAGCCGCCATCAGGTTGCTGTACTGGAAGACCTCGCCGAAACGGCTGGTCGGCTGCATCGTGCCGAGGAGGGCCAGCGCGGACGCGGGCGTCGCATCCTTGTACTCGAAGAGCCACTCCAGGTCCTGCCGGGGCAGCCCCGTGCACGCGCACACGAGGTGCTTCACGAGCACCTGCTTCGTCGTCGCCGCGTCCCCGAGCTTGAACGAGGGATACACCTCGGTGACCGGCTGGTCCCAGCGAAGTTTCTTCTCGTCCACGAGCTCGGCTAAGAGAAGCGTCGTCATCGCCTTGGTGTTCGACGCCGCGATGAAGAGCGTGTTGGCGTCGATCGGGTCCGGCTTGCCGAGCTCCTTCACGCCCAGACCGCCTTCGTAGACGACCTTGCCGCTGTCGATCAGGCTGAAGCCGACGCCGGGGGTGTCGACGAGCTTCATCCCGCCGGACAGGAACTTCTTGAGCGCCGCGATCATCTTCGCGTCGATCGCATGCGCCTTCTTCCCCGCGAACGTCTCGCGCTCGTAGCCCTTGGGGCGCAGGCTGTTCAGGAGCAGCGAGACCTGAGAGCTCCGCTTTTCGAACGTGGGCTCGGACGCGTCGATGATCGACACGACCCACGCGGTCCCGGCCCTCCACGCGGACGCGGCGACCACCACGCGCTCGTTCGGCGAGGTCTCGTAGGTGTAGGCGCGCCGCTCCTCCCACCCGTTCCGGGGCGCCTGCGGCGTCGCGAGCTTCAGCGGCCGCTTCGATTCCGGTTTGTAGGCGGCCCACGCGGCGGCGACGGCCGCGTCCGCGTCTTTGACGTCTTTCGCGTCGACGTCGACCAGCGCGACGTGAGAGTCGGCCTCGGGGGCATCGACGACGAGGAGCGGCCCTCTTCGGGTGATCCCCCAACCCCCCGGCAGCGTGAAGGTGGCGCCCGCGGAAGTGGCCTGCGGCGTGTCGGCGGAGGGCCGCTCCATCGCCGGGGGCGGGGCCTGTGGCGCCGCCGCCTGGGCGAGGACCAGGCCGTGAAAGATCCCGAACGAGAGCGACGCCGCGAGAGCGAGCCGCGCCACGGAGTCAATGCGGCGGCCCGGGAGGAACAGGAATCCCTTCATTGGAGCTCCCTTCGATCGAGGGAGCGGATTCTAACTCGCGGCCGCGAGCCTCACGCCTTCGAGCGGGTCCGCTGGAGCGAGATCCGCTCGCGGGACGCCTTGCCGGCTCCTTCGAAGAGAAACGTCATCGTGAAATGGTCGTCGTCGCCGAACCGCAGCTCGAGGCCGGTCACATACGGCGCATCCGGGGAGGCGAGGTTCGTCGCGTCGACGAAGGCGAAATCGACCGCTCCGCCCGCAACGTCGATCTTCGACGCCTTCAACCGGGGCTGGTTGCGCGTGCCGCAGTAATGCGTCATCCGCAGATCGGAGCCATCGAGGTGATAGACGGAGCTCATCGACGGGACGCCTTCCTGCGAGATGAGATCCTCGACCACGGCGGATCCGTATCCCGTCGCGTAGTAGCGCGCCTTCAACGCATAGCTGCCCGTGCGCGCTCCCGACCATTCGGGCGTGCCCGCCCAATCCCCCGCGAGTCCGGCGATCCGGGCGAGGACGGCGGCGGCGGGACTCTGCGGCTTCTCGCTTGCCGGGGATTTCTCCGGAAACGCGAGAGCCTCGGCGGCCAGGAAAAAGGCGGCGGCGGCGGCGAAGGCGAAAAAGAACGTGGCGCGTCGAGCCATGGAAACCTCCGGCCGGATTGTGTCCGAAAGAGTCCCTGCGGACTGCGAAATCAGGACGGATTTCGCCGTTTGCGGGACGGGTGCCCGGATTCCCCGGACCGGCTCCGCCTCACCCGAACGTCTTCTCGTCCGCCGACGGGCCATAGATCGCCGGCACGGCGGCGTCGTTCAGACGGAGGTAGACGGTCAGCTGCCCGCGGTGATGCGCCATGTGTGTGAACACGTCGCGCACCGCCCGGTAGCGGACCGGCTCGTCGACGACTCGGCCGCCGGCCAGGAGCTTCCACTTCGTCATCAGGAACTCGTCGTCAGTGCCTTCGAGGGCCTCGCGTGCCTTCTCCGCGGCATCCTCACAGGCCCGCGCGAGGTCCTGCCCGGTCGAGAACTCGGGCGGCTTGAACGCCCCCGGGCCCTTCGGGGCGATGTCGAGCTCGTCCTTGCGGATGATCATCTCGATCCAGGCCGGCATCGAGGCGACGAGCATTGCCAGGTACCCCATCTCCATGGACTTGCCGTGCGGCTTCCAGGACTTCCAGTCCGCGCGTTTGTCGGGCACGCGTTCGACGGCCTTGCGGCTCGACGCGGCCTCGGTCTTCAGCTGTTCCAGGAAGAGATCGGTCAGCTTCATTCCTTCCTCCGTTTCGAATTCCGGGGAATATCACGCCTTGACATGTGACCAATTGGTCACATATCATCCGCGCCCATGGACGCCGTCTTCAAAGCCCTCGCGGACCCGACTAGGCGCCGGCTTCTGGACGAACTCTTCAAACGCGACGGGCAGACTTTAGGCGAGCTCGACCGCCGTTTGCCGATGACGCGCTTCGGCGTCATGAAACACCTCCGGGTCCTCGAAGAGGCGGGCCTGGTCGTCCCCAAACGCCGCGGCCGCGAAAAGCTGCACTTCTTGAACGCCGTCCCGATCCGGCTCGTCCACGACCGGTGGGTGAGCAAGTACGCAGAACCCTGGGCCGCCGCGCTCGCGGGGCTCAAAAAATCGATGGAGGAGAGAACCATGGAGAAAGTGTTCGAGATCTACATCAAGACGACGCCCGAGCGCCTCTGGGAGGCGATCACGAACCCCGACCTGCGGAAGAAGTACAGCTTCGGGATCGTCGTCCAGACGGATTGGAAGGAGGGATCTGCATACCAGGGAACCGCCGGAGGCGCGACCGTCTCTCCTTCAATGCCGATCCTCGAGGGCGAGAACGTGGAGGTCGACCCGCCTCGCCGCCTCGTCCAGAGCTTCCGGGCGCTGTGGAGCGACGCCGTGAAGGGCGAAGGAACCTCTCGCGTCACCTGGGAGATCGAGCCGGTCGGCGATTCGTGCAAGCTCACGGTCACACACGACCAGCTCCGCGAGGGAGCCAACAACGAGCTCTACGGCGGCTGGCCGATGATCCTCTCCGGGCTGAAGACGCTGCTCGAGACGGGGCAGTTGCTCACGACCCCCGGGTCCCTGCAGTACGTGAAGGCGCCGGAGTCGGTCGCTTGAAGGTCGAGGACTCGAAGTGCGCAAGGGCAGCCGCGGTCAACACGGACGCGGCTGCCTACTTTCCAAACCGCCGGTTCGCCTCCGCGGCCGCCTCCTGGAGGAGCCGCGCCTCCGCCGGCGGGAGATCCACCAGCGAAGCACCGCGGCCGTTTTCGGGGATGCGGCCCGGAAGTCCGAGGGGACTCTGCCTGTAGAGCGCCTCGTACATGACGAGCGCCGCCAGGTACGACCCCTCGGCCGTCGGATGAAAACCGTCGGCGGAGTAGAGCTCCGCTTTGGGGTCGCGAGTCCACGCCGCGCGCCAGGCCTCGCCGACCGGCAAGAGCAATCCTCCAACCTCGCGCGCCGCCGTCCTGTAGGAAACGCTCACGCCGTCGAAATCGAACCCGCGGCTGCGCGAAGGCCACACCATGTACAGGGCGGGCCGGGCTCCCGCCTCCCGGATTTCGGAGGCGAAGAGAGCCGCGTCGCGGCGCAGCAGAACGCGGCTCTCCGGCAACGCGGAAGGACCTTGCTGGAGAACGACGAAATCCCACCGCTCCGACCGGATTGCCCGCCGAGCCTCCCCCGCTTTCCGGTGATCTTCGAGGCTCGCTCCGGGCTGGAGGACGGCCCTCCAGGCGAGCGGCCGCTGCCCGGCGGCGGCGGCGAGGCCCGCGACCATCGCAGGAAGGTCGTTGGCCGCCGTCAGGCTGTTGCCGATGAACAGGACCTTGAGGCTCTCCGCGCGTGACCCCGTCGGAGCCGACGCATCGGAAACGCTGCCCGCGAGAGCGAGGGCGAGTGCAGCGGTCCCGGCGCGAACGATGAGATTAGTAGGGATTCGCTGATTCTCTCTCCATCTTTGCGCTCATGGTGTTGCCCCCGTCTTCTTGCTCGTCTGGCGTCCTCCGCCGCGCTTGTAAGACTCCATCGCCGCCGCGTATTGACGAAACTCCAGCGTGCGCATGTGAACGCCGGTGATGCGCCCGGCGGGAAGCCGAAGCGATTCGAGCTGGCGGTAGAACCACGCCATCGACTCGTTGACCGGCACGAAGTCGCTGAACAAATCCGCCTGGTGGACGATCTTCTCGAGAGGCAGGTACAGAAAGAGCATCTCCGCCACGTGGCCCATGGGACCGACCTTGCGAATCTGGACCACGTGGTTGGAGTCACGCAGCGTGTGCTCGCCGTCCACGAACAGGAATTTGGGCCGGACGGGAGCCGCCGACGCGGGCTCCGCCGCGACCGTCGGTCGCACCGCGGCGATGCGCTCGACGAATTGCTGGTTCCCTCTGGTGGTGACGATCGTCGCCCCTTCGGCCACGTAGGGACGGATGCCCGCCGTGTGGTCGTCGTGATAGTGACTGAGGATGAGGTACCGGATCGGCGCGTTCGGCAGGGTCTGGTGGATCCGCTTTATGACGTCGCGCGACACTCCGTCGCCGAGGGGGGCGTCGAAAACCGCAACGCCCTTGTCGATCTCGACAAAGAGCACGTTGTAGTAGTAGAGCGCACCCAGATCTTCGAGCAGGAACACTCCCGGCGCGAGCGCGGTCACGTGGGGCGATCGCGAGACTTCTGAGAATCCGGCGGGTACGGCGAAAGCCTCGCGCTGTGCCGGAGGCGAATCGACCGCGACTTCCGCGTAGGCCAGCTCGAGGGTGGTCTTGCCGCCCTCACGCTGCACGTACTTCGTCGGAAAGCGGACGCCGCCGGCGTCACGGTAATCGCCAAAGATCCCTTCGAGAACGTCGTCGCCCTCGGCGGCGTCGCCCTGGACGAGATCGAATTTCGACAGCAGGCGCGTCGCGGGGTCTATGTACAGGGCAAACGTCGCCGAGGCATTCCACGCGAAATCGACGACATCGTGATCTCTCCCATCCCACGGCTGGCGGCCACGCCAGCGCAGCGACCGCCGCTGCTGTAGCGCCCGCCGCAGGATGATCGCGGGTAGGGGGCGGTATGGAAAGTCCGGATTCTCCGGAGGCGTGAAGGCGGAGAACTCCTTCGTCAGCATGTTCGCCACGAAAGTTTTTTCGGGCGTCGAAACGACGCGGGCGTCAAACCGATACCCGCCTCCAATCTCCTTGACCTGTTGCCAGCTCCATCGATTGCCCGTCAAATCGAGGAGCTCCGTCCAGGCGATCGGTGTCTCGGTAGGAGGACCATCGGGACGAAGACCCTGATTCCGCGCGTAAGACTTGCCGCGCAGGACCAGGCGCAGATTCGCCGCCGAACGAAGCCGCCCCGCCGGGTCGACGGCGGCCCATGCGTCGGCGACGATCCGCTGAGCATTCGCGTACCGCTCGAGCGTGTCGTTGCTGCGGTCTTCGGCACGGAGCAGATTGGCGCCGGCGACCGTGAAGGCGCACAGCGTGGCGGCGAGGAATTTCTTCATGAGCCTGTCCGCTCTGCCGTTGCCGGTGCAGCCCAGGTCTTTGCATCCGGCACGGACTCAAACGTGACGAATTCGTCCGTCGTCTTCGTCAGGACGACGGCGTAGTCCTCGAGCATCGGCATCGCGATCGCTTCGAGCTCGTTCTTCCAGGTCGGCCCCTCATAGAACGCCTCTTTCATGCGGTCGCGCTCCTGGTGCGACGGGAACGCGCGCAGCCATACAAACGAATCCGGCTTCTCGAGGTCGACGAGCGGTCCCAGTACTTTCATGCCATGGAGCTGTTGCGCCGGCACCGCGCGCGTCTCGAAGAATCGGAGGAAGTCGGCTCGACGGCCTTCCTTGATTTTGTAGGTTCGAACTTCTACGATCATGGTTTCGCCCTCTGCCGAAGAAAGTAAGGCTGCTCCATGAGCGCAATCCAGAAGGCACCTTCAGGTAACCGTGCCCGGCCGCGGCGGACCAACCCGGTCAGCGATTGCCCGCTCACGGCCGCTCTCGCCGCCATCGGAGGGAAGTGGAAACTGATCATCCTCTACTGGCTCGCGGAATCGCCGCGACACTTCGCGGC
>JALZAT010000025.1:0-35906 GCA_030948185.1 Acidobacteriota bacterium | reverse complement strand
ATTCGACGCGAGATGCCCGGCATCTCGCAAAAAGTTCTGACGCAACAGCTCCGGGAGCTCGTGAGCGACGACCTCATCCTTCGGACCTCCACCGGGAGAGTTCCGGCTCCCGTCGAGTACTCGCTGACGGACTACGGCCGGTCACTCCTCCCGCTGGTCGAGAAGGTTCGGACCTGGGGCCGAGGCCACATCGAGAAGTTCCGCGAGCTGGTTCCCGAGACCGCTGCGGGCTCGACGAGGGGAGCGCCGTCGGGGCGTCTGCCGGCGCCGATCAACGCGGCGCGAATGGGAAACCCCGTTCAACCTGGCAGCAGGCGTGACCGGGAGCCGCGCGTCGTCTCTACCGCCCCCGGTGTCCTCCTCCCGACATCCCGATCGAGCCGCGGCTGACTCCGCCGCCCGCTCGAGGATGCGCGCCGCCGCCGGGCGGAGCGGCGTTCCGAAATCCACTCACGCCGCCGGCGCCGCCGCGAGGCCCGCGAGAGCCGGACGAGGCGTAGCCGCGTCCCGACCTCGGAGGCCCGAAACCTCCCGCGCCGATCGCCCGCGCTCGGCCTCTCGGAGCAAAGCCTCGGCCGACGAACGCCGGGCGTCCTGAATTCCGGGGACCGGCCGCGATGGAGCTTTCCCTCCGTCCGCCGGATCTGCGTTCCCGCCATGAGTCGCGAGATCCGCCCCGATCCCTCCACGCGGTGCGGTGGCCGCCGTCGAAACGGTGATCCCGGTGATCTCGATGATCCCGATGTCGGAACCGGCGAAAGAAACCGCCGCGATCGGCGAAGACGAAGGAGAAGTAAGGCGCGGACGGGTAGGGATAGCCGAAGTACGGCTCATAGCCGTACCCATATCCGTACGCATAGTCGGAGTCGTA
This sequence comes from Acidobacteriota bacterium, assembly GCA_030948185.1. Classification (GTDB taxonomy): domain Bacteria; phylum Acidobacteriota; class Thermoanaerobaculia; order UBA5066; family Gp7-AA6; genus JALYUA01. The sequence continues at coordinate 35,035 of JALZAT010000025.1, read as the reverse complement.
GCCCGCATACGCATCGGTGCCGCCGTACGAGCCGCCGGAGTCGTAATCCGAGTCGCTCCGCGCGAGTCTTCCCGTGTCGCGGTCGTCTTCGCTCCCGGAATACGCGCGGCGCCGCGCGACACCTTCGTTCTCGTCCGCGTCGGTCACGCCCTCGGGAGCTTCCAGAGCGGAAGCCCTCACGTCGATGGCGCTCATGTATCGGACGACACGTTCGCTGACCCCCGAAGCTCGCAGCCAGCGCAGGCGGGCGTCGCTCACTTCCGCGGGGAGCTCGGCGCGGTGCACTCTGGCGTAAGCGAGCACCGATCCGTCCGGGGTCCCCGCCCTCGTCATCCGGACGAGGTCCTCGAGGAGCGTCGAGGAAGCCACGCGCGGTGAAGGTGGCGGACCGGGAGAGTCCCCGAGGACGACGGAACAGCCGGCGAGCAGAAACGAAAAAGCAACGGCGCATTTCATGACGGCGCCTCCAGAACGCAGTCTAGACCTTCTCAGTTGTACGGAGCACCCGGCGGACTCGTCGCCCGCGTCAAAGCGCCGTTTCGAGGGCTATTTCGGTGGCGCCAGAACCGGTGTCGCTCCAGATTCGTCTTCTGTACGGCTCGCCGTGACGTCGATGAACCGCCGATCAGAAATGACGCGATCGCAGCCATGAAGGCCCAGAGGAATCGCTCGCGACCGTGGCCGAGAGGATGCTCGGCGTCGGCGGGCTGCCGGTCCCGGTAGAGTCCGATCCCCAGGAACACCTCGTTGACGGAGTCGGCGGCGGAGTGCGCGGCTTCGGCCAGCATGCCGGTGGATCCGGAAGTGAGTCCGGCGATGAGCTTCGCGGTCGCGATGACGAGATTCGCAACCAGAGCGATGACGATCGTCCGAACGCTTTCTCCCTCCTCGAATCGCCGGAGGGCGGTGGCCGAGCGTCGCTGGGGCAGGATTCGCAAGGTCGGTCAAGCCTCCCTGCCGTCTCGGCGGCCCTGGAATTCTCCTTTAAGCCCTCCAGGCGGCAACCGACTCCCGCACGTACTCCGAGAACTTGCGCGGCTCTCCGCCGACGATCGCCCGCGTCTCGCCCAGCTGGGCGGGTGTCGCCTTCAGCCCCTCGGCCTGGAACATCGCATACATGAGCGCGTAGTCGTAGACCGCCCACGCGGGGAGATAGGGCGCCATGCTCTTGGACCACGCGACGAGGTCGTTGCCCGCGTAGACCACGGGCTTTCCGAGGGCTTTCGAGAACTCGTTGGCGCAATCCGCCCCGGTCAGCGCGTCCGGTCCCGCGAGCGTGTAGGTCTTTCCGAGATGCCCCGCCTCCGTCAAGGCTCGCACGGCGGCATCGGCGATGTCCCGCGTGTCGACCCGCGAGCATCCGACGTCGCCCAGGGGCTGCGGGTACACGCCGTACTGAAGGATCGCGTCCTTGAACCAGACGTCGTTCTGGTAGAAGTTGTTCGGCCGCAGGATCGTGTGCGGCAGGCCGAGCGCTTTCAGCGCTTGTTCGATGGCGATCTTGCTCGCGAAGTGCGGCGCCTCCGGGCACTTCTCGACGTCGTGGATCGACATGTGGACGACCCGTTTCGCGTTCGTCCGCTTCGCCTCGTTGACGGCGGCGAGGCCCTCCATCAGGTCGCTCGGTCCGTTGGCCGTCAGGAGGAACAGGTTGTCGTAGTCCGCGAAGATGTTTCCGTAGGTGCCCGGGTCGGTCAAGTCCCCGAGAACCGTCTCAACCCCTTTGGGAAGGTCGTTGGCGCGGTCGGCGCTGCGCGTGAGCACGCGTACGGTCTCGCCCTTCTCGAGAAGCCCGCGGACGACGAGGCTTCCCACCGTTCCCGTCCCGCCAAGAATCAGGTGTCGCATGATTGCCGCTCCTGCGCTGAGGGTTCGAGGCCGGATGCCTCGCGCGGGAAATTACCAGAAAGGGACGGTAGAGTGCGCCATCGTGTTCGGATCATGACGCTCTCGGAGGAAGAATGAGGAAACCATTTCGGACCTTCCCGGCCGTCGCGCTCGCTCTGGCCGCAGCCGTTGCCGCCGCGTCCGCCCAAACCCTGTCGGATGCGGAGGCCGCCCGCGAGGCGCTCCTCGCGCGGGCGAAGTCCTTCGAGCTCGACACGCCATACGTCCCGCCTCCGGGCAATCCGCTCGAGCACCACGCGTCCGGGTTCGCGAAGGTCATGTGCTCGGCGGTCTTCATCACGGGGCTCGATCCCGATTTCGCCGCGGAGAACGTCGGCTATTTCACGGCGCCCTACGCCGAGCGCGCGAAGCTCGGCAAGCCGGTCATCGATCGCGAGAAGAAGACAGTGCAGGTCTCCGTACCGAACGGGGCGACCCGCACCGCCGTCTATCTCGGCAGCCAGGGTTGCGTGACGCTCCCCATCGGGCGCACATCCGTGCTCTTCAAACCGAAACGTGTTCCGAGCCGCCTGCCGGATGCCGCGAAGCAGCCGTGGCCGATGGGGGACCTGCCTTCGAAGGAACCGCTTCCGCCGACTCTCGACGCGGCGAAGGTGCAGCAGGCGGTGGACGCGGCTTTCGATCCGCCCTCGGGCCTGACGGCGGCGTTCCTCGTGACCTGGAAGGGGCGCATCGTCGGCGAGCGCTACGGCGAGGGGATCACGTCCCGCACTCCGCTCGAGAGCTGGTCCATGGGAAAGAGCGTGACCGCTTCCCTGTTCGGCACCCTGGTCCGGCAGGGCGTGTACGACCTGTCATCCCCCGCGCCAATCCCGGAGTGGCAGACACCGGGAGATCCGCGCGCGAAGATCACGATCTCCGACATCCTCCACATGTCGAGCGGCCTCAAGATCCGCGCGCCGCAGGACCCCGACTACGATCCCTCGGGCCCGTATCCGGATCACGTCTACCTCTATACCGGCGGGGATAACGCGTTTCACTACGCCGCCACCCGCCCCCTCCAGTGGCCGCCGAACACGGTGGGCCGGTACCACAACACGGATCCCGTCCTGATCAACTACCTGATCCGGCTCGCCGTCGAGAAGCGCGGCGAGGATTACCTCTCGTTTCCGCGGCGCGCGCTGTTCGACCGGATCGGGATGCGGACGATCGTGCTCGAAACGGATCCGTACGGAAACTTCCTGACCCAGGGTTACGAGTTCGCGTCGGCGAGGGACTGGGCCCGGCTCGGCAACCTCTACCTCCAGGACGGCGTCTGGAACGGAGAGCGAATCCTGCCCAAGGGCTGGTCGAAGTTCGTGAGCACGCTCGCCCCGGCATGGGAGGCGGACAAGCGGCCCATCTACGGCGCATTCTTCTGGTTGAACGGCGACGGCACGTTTCCCGTGCCGAAGGACGCCTATTACATGAGCGGCGCCGGCGGGCAGACGACTCTCATCATCCCCTCGCACGACCTCGTCGTGGTCCGGCTCGGCCACTACAAGGGCGCTGCCGGGGGGGGCGCGAGCCTGCGCAAGGCTCTCGCGCTGCTGATCGAGGCGGTGCCGAAGAAGAGTTGAGAGGAGAACGGCTGACATGAACGACGGCGGTACGGCCCGGCCACCTCGGAGCGCCGGCAGAGCAATTCTCTGGGGCGGACTGATCTGCGGTGTGCTCGACATCAGCTCCGCGGTCATCATTTCGATCGCGAACGGCGGCTCGCCCGTGCGGATGCTGCAGGGCATCGCCGGCGCGCTGCTCGGTCCGGTGTCGTTCGAGAAAGGGGCCGCCACGGCCGCGATGGGTCTCGCGATGCACTTCTGCATCGCGTTCACGGCCACGGCGATCTTCTACTGGCTCAGCCGTCGGATTCCGGCAATGGTCGAATGGGCCGTGCCGGCCGGGATCGTCTGGGGAGTCGTATGGCTGCTCGTCATGTACCGCGGCGTCATACCGCTGAGCCAGGTCTTCCGGACGCTCTACCTCGCCAACGTCAAACGAACACTGCCGGCACTCTGGCCGTTGCCTCTGCTCGTCCACATCATCTGCGTGGGTCTCCCCATTGCGCTGGCGGTGCGCCACTTCGGGCCATGGCCGCGCGGCGGCGCTGAAAGCGACACGGGAGAACGTCCATGAGTTTTCGCAGCGTCTTCATCGCCGTGTTTCTCGGCACCGCCATTCTCGTCGCGGCGTTCCTCGTGTCGCGAGCTCGGCCGCGGGAGGAATCCTCGCAGCCGACCGGGGCGCTCGTTCGGGCGTCGGGCAAGTGCGCGGAATGCCACGCGCGGGAGACACCCGCGATCGTCCACGAGTACGAGAGAAGCCGCCACGCAGCGAAGTCCCTCAACTGCCTCGAGTGCCACCAGCCGCTCGCCGGGCAGGAGAAGGTCGACCACCGCGGCTTCGTCATCGCGAAGAAGCTCACGTCCGCCAACTGCCGGCAATGCCACGCGTCCCAGTATGACCAGTTCCAGCGGAGCCGCCACGCCGCCCCCTCCTGGGCCGCCGTCGCCGGTAGCAAGGACTTCACGCCCGAGCAGGTCGCGTTCGCGGAGAAATATCACCCAGGCTGGGTGAATCGGCCGGCGAACGCGCTCGCCCAGCTCGAGGGGCCGAACGCAATCGAGAGCGGCTGCCTGAAGTGCCACGCGGTCGGCCAGCCAAACGCGGACGGCTCCATCGGCACGTGCACGAACTGCCATGCCCGCCACGCCGCATCGGTCGAGCTCGCGCGGCTGCCGGAGACGTGCGGACAGTGCCACCTCGGTCCCGACCACTCGCAGATCGAGATCTACCACGAGTCCAAGCACGGGGTGCTCTTCAACGCGCAGCGCGCATCGATGCGGCTTTCCGCGCCGGCGAAGGAGCTGACGACGCGCGACATGCCCGTTCCGACCTGCGCCACGTGTCACATGTCCGGGCTCGAGGGGCAGAAGGTGACGCATGATACGACCGAGCGGCTCTCGTACTTTCTTTTCGCCGCCGTCTCCGACAAACGTCCGGGATACCTCTCGGGCCAGACCGCGATGAAGGAGACGTGCCGCAAGTGCCACACGACCGGGCCCATCGACCGCTACTACCAGCAGGCGGAAGGGGTCGTCGCCGCCACCAACCAGAGCGTCCTGGCGGCGAAGACGATCATGGACCGTTTGTATGCCGAGGGAAAACTGACGAAGGCGCCCTTCGACGAGCCCATCGAATACCTCTACTTCGACATGTGGCACTACGACGGCCGCACGGCGAAGCACGGCGCGTTCATGGGGGGCGCCGATTTCGTGCAATGGCACGGAGCCTATCAGCTCACGGCGAAATTGATCGAGCTGCAGGCTGCCGCGGCGGAGATCGACGCACGCGGCAAGGCGGCGCCCGGCTCGCGGGCCGTCGCACGCTGATGCCCCGGCTGCCCGCATGGATTCGCCGGCCGGCGGATTGGGCGGAGCTCTTCGCGATCGGAAACTTCGCGTTCCTCGCGGTGGACATCGGCCTCGCGCATTCCGTCAACTCTTTCGCGCGGGCCGCCGAGTGGATCCCGCTCGTCTTCTCGCTCGCCGCCGCCGTGCTGCTCGCGATCGGCTTTTCTCCCGCCATGCGTGCGAGAACCCGCGGGCTGGGGCTCGCGGTCGGCGCCCTGTCCGTGCTCGTCGGGATCTCCGGGCTGCTGTGGCATCTCGACAGCCACTTCTTCCGCGAGCAGACGCTGAAGAACCTCGTCTACACCGCGCCGTTCGCGGCTCCCCTTGCCTACACTGGGCTCGGCCTTCTCGTGCTGCTCGGCCGGCTCGTCGATTCCGAAACCGAGGAGTGGGCCGTGTGGGTTCTCGTCCTCGCCCTCGGAGGGTTCATCGGCAACTTCGCGCTGTCCGTCGCGGACCACGCCCAGAACGCCTTCTTCCATCCTACGGAGTGGATCGCGGCGGCCGGGGCGGCATTCGGAATCGGATTCCTGTTCGCCGCCGCCTTCCTCGACCGGTCAGAACGCTTCCTGCGTCTCTGCCTGTTTGTGCTCGCGGGCGAAGCCGCGGTCGGCGTCCTCGGCTTCGCGCTGCACCTGCGCGGCAACCTTTCCGCACGGGGCGGCTCGACGGCGCAGCGCTTTCTCTACGGCGCTCCGATCTTCGCGCCGCTTCTCTTCACAAACATCGCTCTCCTCGCTGCAATCGGTGTCTTCCTGCTCATCGAACGAGGCTCCCGTCGGAAGCGGCGGTAAACTTCGACTCAGAAAAATACGCGAGGAGGTCTTCATGGCTTTTCATCTGTCCCGCCGGGACCTGCTGGAAAAATGCGCGGCCGCGGGCCTGCTCCTCCTTGCGCCGCCTCTCAAGGCCTTCGAGCTTGCGCCGTTCTTCGAAGAGGGCGCCCTCGCTCCGAGAAAGCCGACGCCGGCCAACGAGCTCGGGCCCTTCTACAAGAAACGCTCTCCGCATTCGCCGCATCTCGCGCCCGCGGGAGCTCCGGGCCTGCCCCTGTCCGTGTCCGGCCAGGTCTTCGATACGAGGGGGGCGGGCCTCACCGGCGCGTTGATCGAGATCTGGCACGCCAGCCACGCGGGCATTTACGACAACCAGGGCTACGCGTACCGGGGACAGCTTTCCACCGCGGACAAGGGCGCCTATTCCTTCGAGAGCGTCCTGCCCGGCCACTATCCGGACCGGGTGGCGCAGCACATCCACTTCAAGGTCTCTGCGCCGGGACACAAGGCCCTCGTGACGCAGCTCTACTTCGCAACCGATCCCGCGTTCGACGGCAACCCCGACAAGAACTACGTCAAGGACCCGCTCGTGCAGAGCCGGGAGCTCGTCCGACCCGTGACGGTCGGCGGAGATCCGGGCGCGCCGCGGGCCCTTGTGGCGTTCGAGCTCGTTCTCGAGACAGCCTGACGTGGCGCCCACCCGGACCTTCGAAGCCGGCGAGCCGGTCTCGGCTTTCGCGCTCTCGCCGGCGGGGGCCGAGCTCGCGGCGGCGCTGAAGAGCGGGAAGATTCGAGTCTGGTCTCTCTCGGGCAAGACGCTTCGCTCCTGGCCGGCAGGCGCCCCGGCCGGCAGCCTCTTCTATGCGGGAGAGCACCGGATCGTGACCGTCACCGGCGGCTCCGTCGCCGTGTTCGACGCGGCGTCAGGCCAGGAGCTCGCCCGCTGGGATGCGCACGAGCGGCCGATCGAATCCTTCGCGTCGTCGGGAAACGTCTCGGTTCTCGCGACCGCGAGCGATGACGGCACCGTAAAGCTCTGGAAGGCGGACGGCTCGCCGCTCCGGACGCTCCGGGGAGGAGCGGGAGAGATGCAGGGCGTCGCCGTCGCGCCGGCGGGCGATCGAGTCGCCGCAGCCGGATCCGACGCCAACGTTTACGTCTTCGACGTCCGGACGGGTGCGGTTCAGCACGTGCTCGACCTCGACATGTCCTGCTACCCGCTCGAATTCTCGCCCGACGGCCGCATCCTCGCCGCCGGATCGGTGGACGGCAGCGTGACCCTCTGGAACGCGGATACCGGCGCCTCCATGGGGGTCCTGGGGCGATATCCGGTTCCGGTGGGCGCGGTCCGTTTCTCCGCGGACGGCAAACGGCTCACCGCCACGGGTCTCTCGATGAACCCGTCCACCGCGCAGACGGAGGCGACGATCTGGGACCTTTCCTCACGGAAGCCGGCGACCATTCCCCTCGGCCTTTCCACGTGGAACGCCGCCGCCTTTTCTCCCGCCGGTCCCGTCGTGGTCGCGGTCCACCATCGGACGATCTCGGTCTGGGAATCGTGATCACGGCGGTCCTGTCGCTTTTCGTCGCCTTCCTGGGCGCGGCGCCATCCGCTCCACCCGCGCAGCCCGAGTACTCCATCCAGGCGATTCGCTACGGCACGATCACGGGCTTCCCCGTCGCGTCTCTGGTCATCGGAGCGCCGAAGGATGAAAAGACCGACATCGCCATGGTCGTCTGGCTGATCCGCGGCGGGGGCCGCAACGTTCTGTTCGACAGCGGCTTTCACCGCGAGGCGTGGCTCAAACAGTTTCCAACCGCCGACTACCTGCGCCCGGACGAAGCCGTGAAGCTCGCCGGCGTCAAGCCGGAAGAGGTGACGGACGTCGTCATCAGCCATGCCCATTGGGACCACATGGGCGGCATCGACCTCTTCCCGAAAGCGACGGTCTGGATTCAGAAGCAGGAGTTCGCCTACTACACGGGAGACGCGTGGAAGCCGGGCGGACGGCACGGCGGAATCGATCCGGACGACGTGAAGGTCCTCCAGACGCTGAACACCGAAGGCCGCCTGCGCCTGGTCGATGGAGACGACGTCGAGATCCTTCCCGGCATTCGCGCCTACACGGGCGCGCGCCACACGTTCGCCTCGCAGTACATCCGCGTCGGAGGAGCGCAGCCCTTCGTCCTCGCGTCGGACAACTGCTACCTCTATCGAAACCTCGCCGAGCACCGGGCGAGCGCCACGTTCAGCGAGGCGGATCAGCCCGCCAACATCAGGAACCAGGCCCGCATGATCGACCTCGCCGGTTCCGCGGACCGCGTTGTCCCGGGCCACGACCCCCGGCAATTCGAGAAGTTTCCCACTCAGGGGCGGATCGCGCGGATCCGGTAACCCGCTTCAGCGGATCGGATCGATGGGAGTGCGCCTGGGCTCCTTGCCGAAACGCTGTCGCGACCGCTCCATGTGCTTTCGGATCTCGACGTCCCGGTCCTTCGGCTCGGCGGTCGTGACCCAGCCCTGGATCAGGCGCTCGGCGGCCGCGGCCACTTCGTCCACGGCGCGCTGAAAGAGCGCCTCGTTCGCTTTGGACGGCTTGTTCGCCCCGCTCAGCTTGCGGACGAACTGGAGGGACGAGGCGCGGATCTCCGACGCCGACGCGGGCGGCGCGAAGTTGGCGAGTGTACGGATGTTGCGGCACATGCCGGGAATCTACCGCGGCCGGGCCGGCGCGCGGAAGCCCGCCTGGCGATTCCGCTTACCCCCTCTACCCCGCTACTCGAATCGCAGCGCCAGCGTCGGCGCGATCCGGGAGGCCTTCCGCGCGGGCACGTAGGCCGCGAGCATGGTCACGAGAACCATCGATGGCACGACGACGAGATAGACCGTCAAGTCGATTCCGCCGGCGTTGAACAGCATGGAATTCATGAGCTGCTCGAGGGCGACGCCCATCGCCAGCCCGATCACCGTTCCGGTTCCGACCAGGACGAGCCCCTTGCCCATCATCAGGCGGAGCACGTCCCTGGGTCCCGCGCCGATGGCCATGCGAATGCCGATCTCCCGGGTCCTCCGGCTCACGTTGTAGGCCACGAGTCCGTACAGGCCCGCGATGGCCAGCAGGAGGCCCACCGCTCCCAGGGTACCCACCAGCTGCACCGCCACTCGGGGCCCGTCCACCGCGGAATACCGGTAGAGGTCCTCGTAAGACCTCGTCTCGAGCATCGGCATGTTCGGCTCGAGCGAACGAACGACGTCCTTCACGGGCGTCACCATTTGCAGCGGATCGCCGTTGGACCGCAGCAACAGGACCATTCGCGCGACGGGATGCTGGGCGAGCGGCATGTACACGAAGTCCATCTGCTTGTCGAACCCGTCGCGATACTTGATCGTCTGCGCGATGCCGACGATCTCGACTGGAGGGCCGTTGGCTCCGTCGAGACGGATGCGTTTGCCCAGGGCATCGGCGCCCGGCCAATAGTGCTTCGCGAAGAACTCGTTGACGACCGCGACGCGCGGCGCATCCGCGGTATCGGACGCCAGAAAGGCCCGGCCGCGCGTGATCGGTATCTTCATCGTCTCGAAAAACCCTTCGTCGACGGTGTCCAGCGTCGACGTGAAGTGCTCGCGATCGCGCGGCATTGGAAAAGCGTCCGGCACGAAGGCGACGCTGCCGAAGTTGTCCAGCCCGAGCGGGGGGTTCTGCGTAAAAGCCGCGCTCTCGACCCCCGGCATGTCTCGCACGCGCTCGGCCAGAAGCCTGTAGAAGCGCGACGTCTGACCCTCGTCGTACTGGAGCAGACGCGGATCGAACCTCACCATCAGCACGTGATCCTTCGCGAACCCGGTCCCCTCCTGCAGGCTGTGCTGGAAGCCTCGGAACATCAAAAAGGAGGCGGCGAGGAGCATCAGGGACATCGCCACCTGCGCCACGACCAGCGCATTCCGGCCCCAGAGGCGCTTGCGGCCGGGCTCGTCCACGTCGGCCGCTTTGAGCCCGTTCACGAGGTCCGCGCGCGTGCTCTGCAGCGCCGGCGCCAGGCCGCAGAAGACGGCGCTCAGAAGTGACAACGCGAGGCTCGCCATCAGCACGCGCGTGTCCATTCGGAACGGAATCTTGACGGGCAACTCGGTCGGAATCGTGAACGTGCTCATGAACTTGATGCCGGCGTACCCGACGGCGATCCCGCCCAATCCGCCCAGGAGCGCGAGAACCATGCTCTCGGTCAGGAGCAGCCGGATCAACCGGAAACGCCCGGCGCCCATCGCGAGGCGCACGGCGATCTCGCGGGTCCGCGTGCGGGCGCGGGCCAGGAGGAGCCCCGCCGCGTTCGTGCACGCCACGAGCAGCACGGCGAGCGCCAGGATCGTGAAGATCACGCCGAATTTCCAGTTGAGGTCGTTGTCCTGCGTCCGCATTTGGAACTGCGTGCGGACGCCCGCGCCGCGGCCGCGATTGAGCTTTGGATAATCCCGTTCGAAGTCCCGGGCGAGAACCACGAGCTCGTTTCGCGCCCGCCTCAGGGTCGCATCCGGCTTCAACCGCGCCCTCACGGTCAACTCCCGATCATCCCGGTCCACGAAGAACTTCTTGTGCGAGTTGGTCGAGAACACGCGGGCCATCGCAAGCGGCATGTAGAAGTCGGGACGCGAAAAGACCAGCATCCCCGGAAACGCGTCCGGCGCCACGCCGATCACCGTGAAGTCCGTGCCGTTCAACCGGATGACCCTGCCGACGACGGAAGGGTCGCCGTCGAATTCGCGCTTCCAGAAGTCGGGGCCCAGAACGGCGACCGCATCGCGTCCGGGGACCCGGTCTTCGTCGTCGCGAAAACTGCGCCCGATCTGCGGCTCCACGCCGAGCACCCGGAAGTAGTTGCCGGAGACGAGCATTCCCCCTCGGACGAGCGGCGTGGCATTGGGCTCTGCGCTGAAGCCGACTGTCCCCAACGCCGCGTTTGCGACCACCCCGTCGTAGCTCTTCGTGTGGTCGCGGATGTCCAGATACTCGCGATAGGAGAACGTGTCGAAGCTGTTGTCGCGCGAGGTGCTGACCAGGGTGACCACGTCGCCCGGATTCGGGACGGGATAGGGCCGGAAGATCAAAGCATCGAGCATGCTGAACGGCGTCGCGGTCATTCCGATACCGAGCGCGATGGTTATCACCACCACGGCGGTCAACCCGGGCGAGCGCCGCAGGCTCCGGATCGCGTAGCGCACGTCGTCCACGAAATCCGTCAGCCAGTGGATGTGCCGCATGTCGCGCATCTCTTCCTTGCGCTGGTCGAGTCCGCCCATCGCGCGGACGGCGCGGCGTCGCGCGTCTTCCGGGGAGAGCCCTTCGGCGATGCCTTCCTCGATCTTCTGGTCGAGGTGGAACTGGAGCTCCTCGTCGAGCTCGCCCTCGACCCGGCGGCGGCGGAAAATGGACTTGAGCCGCAGCGGTGCGGTGAACCACCAGTGTTCCGGGCGCATGGCCTTCTAGGCCTCCGCGAGCTGGACGACGTGCGAGATCGCGGACGAGAGCCGCTCCCAGTTCGCCGTCTCCGATTCGAGCTCTTTTCTCCCCAGGCGGGTGAGCGAGTAGAACTTCGCCCGACGGTTGTTTTCCGTCTGCTTCCACTCGGCCTGGATCCAGCCCTCCTGCTCCAGCTTGTGAAGGGCGGGGTAAAGAGATCCCTCGCTGACCTGCAGCACGTCGGAGGAGAGCGACCGCAGGCGAAGGCTGATCGCCCACCCGTGGAGGGGCTGGAGCGCCAGGATCTTCAGCAGGAGCAGGTCGAGAGTGCCCTGGACGAGGTCATTGGGTTTGCTCATATCGGTTTCCTAGGGGAGTCTACGGCAGACTCCTCTCGGTAAGCAAGGGGAAAACGAGATCCCGCTTTCCGACAACCGCTCACGGATGAAACTCGAGGATGGGATTTGCGTAACCAAACCGCATACGGCGAGTCTCGAGTCGAGTCGAGGAGACCCGCATGCTCCAAGCGATGTTCCGGGACCTGAAGTACGCCGCCCGCGGGCTAGGGAAGAGCCCCGGATTCAGCGCCATCGTGATTCTCACGCTGGCGCTGGGCATCGGGGCGACGACGGCGATCTTTAGCGTCGTGTATGGCGTGTTGTTGCGGCGGCTCCCCTATCCGGATCCGGATCGCCTCGTGGCGATTTGGGAAGTGAACCATCGCGGCACCCATTCCCGCCTCGCAGATCCGAACTTCGACGATTTCCGCGACCAGAATCATACCTTTCAGGCGATGGCGAAATACAGCGACCGGGTTGCAAGCGTCGCGGGCCTGGCAGTACCGACGCGCACTGGCATCGCTGTCGTCTCGTGCGACTTTTTCAAGGTCCTGGGCGTGCTACCGGTGGTGGGGCGCAGCTTTGCGCCCGACGACGCGCACACCGGCGCCGCCCCGGTCTTGCTCGCGAGTCACCGCTACTGGAAGGAATATCTCAGCTCGGCTCGGGAGGTCTCCACGTCGCAGCTCCGCATCCAGGACAGGACCTATTCGGTCGTGGGAGTCCTGCCGGAGGGGTTCGAATTTCCTGCAAAAACGGACCTGTGGCTGCCCAGCGAGCTCGATCCCGAAAACACCAGCCGCACTTCTCATAACTATTACGGCCTGGGCCGGCTCCGACACGGCGTGAGCGTTGCCCAGGCGAGCACCGATCTCGGCGCCATCGCCGAGCGCATCGTGCGGCAATCACCCGAGCAGAACGAATATTTGCTCCGGAGCGCGGCGGCGGTTCCGTTGCAGGCTTCGCTGACGGGCCGGGTGCGTTCACCTCTTTACATCCTGTTGGGTGCGGTAGGTTTTCTGCTGCTCGTCGCGTGCGCCAACGTTGCGAATTTTCTGCTCGCCCAGGCTTCCAAACGCGGGCGCGAGCTGGCCATCCGGAACGCGCTCGGCGCCGGCCGGGCGCGGCTGGTGCGGCAATTCGTCAGCGAAACGCTGTTGCTGACGGGTTTGAGTTGTCTCCTGGGCATCGTCATTGCCGTTGGCTTGCTCCGCGCCTTGCTGGCGTTGGCGCCACAGGACCTGCCGCGCCTCGCAGAGGTCACCATCCGTTGGCCGGTGCTCGTCTTCACGGCCGGGATTTCAGTTCTGGCAGCCATCGTTCTGGGCATTTTGACGGCGGTACGAGCAACCTCGGAAGCGCCTGGCGGAACGCTGGTGGAAGGCGGCCGGGGGAGCGCGGGGACTCAGCGCGGCCAACGCGTGGGCCGCGCCATCGTTGCGGCGCAGCTCGCGTTGACGCTGGCCTTGCTGACCGGCGCCGGATTGCTCGGCCGAAGCCTGTTGCGAGTGCTATCCGTCGATCCCGGATTTCGCACCGACAATGTCGTGACGATGGATCTCCAACTGCCGGAATCCGGAGACTCGAAGCCGGACGCCCAAATGGCCTTCCGTGCGCGCGAATCACAATTCGTGAGCGGGCTGATCCAACGTCTGCATGCCATTCCCGGAGCCGACCAGGTGGCAGCGGTGAATGCGGTTCCCATGGATGGCGGCCTGCCGGACGGCATGTTCTTACTCGTCAGTCCGAAGGAAAATCCGAAGGACTTCAAAGAGTACGGCATGCTCGCGAAACAACCCGAGCGCCGCGGCACGGCGGATTTTTGCGCCGCCACGCCGGAATACTTCCGGGCGCTCAGCATCCCGCTCCTTCGCGGCCGGTTTTTCGATCAAAGCGACGCTTTCAGTTCGCCCCACGTGGCCGTCATCAGCGAGTCGCTCGCGCGATCGCGCTGGCCTCATGAGGATCCGATCGGGCAGACCATTCAATTCGGCAACATGGACGGTGACTTGCACCTGCTGACAATCGTGGGGGTCGCCGGCGACACGCGTGAATCCGGGCCCGAGCAGCCGCCGCGTCCAATCGTTTATGTGAACCTGCTGCAGCGTCCCCGATCGGACTTCACCGTGGTGATGCACGTGGAGGCCGACCCCGGCCAGGCCATCGCCGCTGCGCGTGCGATCGCGCACGATGAAGCACCAGACGTGCCGCCTCGTTTCCGGACATTCACGCAGATCTATTCCGCCTCGTTGGGGACACGCCGTTTCAACCTGACTCTCGTGGTGGTCTTCGCGCTTACCGCCTTGCTCCTCGCCGTCGCCGGAGTTTATGGAGTGGTCGCGTACGCCGTTGCGCAGCGAACCCGGGAGATCGGGGTGCGGATGGCGCTCGGAGCGAAGTCGCCGGACGTATTGGCCCTGATCCTGCGGCAGGGACTGACGACGGCGCTCATCGGGGTGGCGATCGGAGTGGTCGGGTCGTTCGCGACCGCGCGCACCATCCAGTCGTTGCTGTTCGACGTCAAGCCAACCGACCCGCTCACGTTCATAGCGGTGGCGGCCTCATTGATCGGCGTAGCCGGCCTGGCATGCTACATCCCCGCTCGTCGCGCGACGAAGGTGGATCCAATGGTGGCCTTGCGGTACGACTGAGACGGGGCGCGTTCGAACCTCCAACGCGAAACGGGTCGTATGTTCCGGTGAGAGGAGACGGTCATCATGAAGAGTTCCCCGACGAACGCCCCCGATGCCGCTCTCCGGAGCCTGCAGGCGAATGCCCTCGCCGAGCGCCTCGAGAAGGGCGCCCGAGCGCTCTACGAGCTGGCGAGCGAGCTCTCGGACGCCGAGTGGCAAACGCGCCTCCCTCACGACGGCCGCAAGATCGGCGTGGTGGTACACCATGTCGGTAACATGTACCCGCTGGAGATCCAGCTCGCGCAGAAGATCGCCGCCGGCGAGCCCATCGAGGGCGTGACGTCGGCCACCGTCGACGGGATCAACGCCGCGCACGCGAAGGAACACGACGGGGTCACGAAGACCGAGGCGTTGAACTTCCTGCGCCGCAACAGCGAAGCCGCCGCGGCGGCCATCCGCGCCCTCTCCGACGAGGATCTCGCGCAGAGCGCGACGAACTCGCTCTACGGCGACGCTCCGCTGACCTGCCAGTTCTTTCTCGAGGACCACGCGGTCCGGCACAGCTACCACCACCAGGCGAAGATCCGGGCGGCGTTGAAGTCGTGAGCCCCGCTACTTCGCCGGGGCGGCGCCTCCGAGAAGATCGAGCGCCGCGAACGTAAACGCGGCGACGCCCGTGCGGAGCGTTCGCTCCCGGTCCGGCGCGAAGAGCGGGCTGTGCGGACCGGGCATCAGGGTGCCTGCCGCCTTACTCTTAACGAACTCACCGGGCTCGACCGCCCCGACCCGAAGCTGAATCGAAGGGACTTTCGCGACGCGCCCGAAGACGCCGAAGTCCTCGGACGCCGTCGTCGGCTCGATCGGCACCACGTTCGAATCCCCCAACCCGCGCCGGAGCGAGGTTGTCAGCCGGGCCGCGAGCGCCGGATCGTTGAACACGACCTCAGACGCCTCCTGTTCGATGACGTGGACGAGTGGCTGCTTCGGCGCCCGTGCCGCGGCCGCCTCGGCCTTCGCGATCCGCTCGATCGCGGCCAGAAGCTGCTTCTGCACCTCCGGCTTGTAGGAGCGCACGGTCAGCTCGATCTTCGCGTCGTCCGCGATGATGTTGCGCTTCGTCCCCGCGTGGAACGTCCCCACGGTCACGACCGCCGGATCGAATGGGTTGACCTCACGCGAGACGATCATCTGCAGCGTCACCACGGCGCGCGAGGCCATCAGAACCGGGTCGATCGTGAGATGCGGCGAGGCGCCGTGACCGCCCTTTCCGTAGAACGTGATATCGACCGCATTCGAAGCGGCCGACGCGGGACCGGAAACGATCCCGACCTGCCCCGCCGGAATCACCTGGGTGTCGTGAAGGCCCACGACGAAGTCGGGCTTCGGGAATCGTTCCAGAACCCCGTCCTTGATCATCGCGGAAGCGCCCTGCAGGACTTCCTCGGCCGGCTGGCCGATGAAGACGACCGTCCCTCGCCACCGATCCTTCATCCGGGCGAGGAGGCTTGCCGCTCCCAGCCAGGAAACCATGTGGATGTCGTGGCCGCAGGCGTGCATCACGCCCACTGTCTCGCCCGCGTCGCTCTTCGTCGTGACCGTGCTCGCGTATGCGAGGCCGGTCAGCTCCTTCATCGGAAGCGCATCCATGTCCGTGCGTAGCCACAGAGTCGGGCCGGCCCCGTTCTTCAGGACTCCGACGATGCCGTGCCCGCCGACGTGCTCGGTGACCTCGTAGCCGGCGGCGCGCATGCGGCTCGCTAACTTCGCCGCCGTTTTCTCCTCGTGGAGCGACAGTTCCGGATTGCGGTGCAGGTCGATGTAGAGCGAGTCGAGGGAGGGATAAAGAGCGTCGAGGCCGGAGAGCGCTGCCGGACCGTCCGCCGCCGCGAGGGGGGCGGGCGAGGCGACCAGGAGCAACGCAAGAAAAGCCGCCGCGCCGGCGGGGAAGCGCATGGCAACCTCCGTGGATGTTGCCCGGACTCTACTCTTCGCCGCGCCGTCGCTTTGGCACCGCCTTCTTCGCTGGTCGATGAAATAACCCCGCAGGTCGACCCCTATCTGGGCCAAGCGGTCACACATTCCTGCAAGCAGGAATCGGCGCGGTCGGAGAATTGAAAACTCTCCCGACGCGGGAGCGTATCCCACGTAACTCATTGAAGGGAGAGACGCATGCGGACAAACGTCCGTTTCGGCCTCGCAGGATTTCTCGTCGTCGCTCTGTGGGTCCCCGCGACCGCGGCTCACCCGCTCGAAGTCTCCGTCGACCGAGCGCGAGGAATGCTTGTCAAGGAAGACCTTGGCGACGGCATCTATGTGTATCGGGCGCCTTCTGATCTCGATTACTGGACTGCGACCAATTCCGTGGTCATCGTGAACGACGATGACGTCACCGTGTTCGACAGCTGCACGCGCGCGATCACGGCGCGGGCGGTGATCGCCGAGATCCGCAAGCTGACGCCGAAGCCCGTGCGTGTGCTCATCAACTCCCACTGGCACCAGGATCACTGGTCGGGCAACGACGAGTACGCCAAAGCCTTCCCCGGCCTTCGCATCATCTCCAGCGCGGAGACCCGCGCCTACATGTCGCGAATGGGGCCCCGCTTTTTCGTCGACGAGCTCGCCCAGTTCGGACTGAACAAGATGCGCGAAGATCTCGAGGCGGCGATCAAGACTGGCAAGCTCGGCGATGGATCGCCATTGACCTCTGAGATTCGAGCCCGCAAGGAGGCGAACATCGCGACGGCCAGCCAGTTCTCGGCGGAGATCGCCGCTTTGCCGCGTGTTCTGCCGAATCTGGTGTATCGGAAGGAGATGGCTTTTTGGAGCGGCCGGCGCGAACACCTCCTCATGAGCCTCACCGGCGACGCGACGGCATCGACCGTCCTGTACTTGCCTGGTCATCGCGTACTCGTCACCGGCGACGTCCTCGCGAGCCCGGAGGACGGGAAGGGACCGCCGCCCTGGACGACCAGCTCGTACGCGGTCACGCCGTGGCTCGAGAGCCTCCGGCGGCTGGACTCGCTCGACGTCAGGCTGCTCGTTCCCGGTCAAGGTCCGACGATGCACGAAAAGTCGTACCTCCGCAGGACGATCCAGCTTTTCGCGGCGATTATCGATCAGGTGCATGCAGCGCTCGAGCGCGGGCTGGTGAAGGTCAGCGACGTCCAGGCGGCGGTCGACGTCGACCCGATCGGCCTCGAATACGCTCCGGGCTCCGCCTTGAGCGAAGATTTTCACCTCGTCGTGGCGACGCTCGCGAAGAAAGCGATGCAGGAAGCCCTCGACGGCGCGCCGAACTGAAACACACAATCGCCTATGATTCTCGACTCCCGGAGGTGTTCGAATGAGGAAGCCTTTCGCGAGTTGGCTGGCGCTTGCGGCGCTCGCCGTAGCGGGTTCGGCGGCATCCGGAATTGCCCAAACCGGTGACGACGCCTTCCAATGGCTGGAGGACGTTCAGGGTGAGAAGGCCCTGGCCTGGGCTAGGGAGCACAACGCGAAGTCGACCGCGGTCCTGGAGGCCCGGCCGGAGTACAAGCCCATCTACGCGCGAACGCTCCAGATCCTCGACTCGAAGGAAAAGATCCCGACGCCCGAGCTTCTCGGCGAAACGGTCTACAACTTCTGGAAGGACGACACGCACGAGCGGGGCCTCTGGCGGCGCACCACGCTCGCGTCCTATCGCACCGCGACGCCGCAGTGGGAAACAGTTCTCGACGTGGACGCGCTCGCGAAGGCGGACGGCAAAGCGTGGGTCTTCCACGGGGCGGATTGCCTCGCGCCCGATTACGTGCGGTGCATGGTCAGCCTCTCCCCCGGAGGGTCCGACGCCGCCGAGAGGCGCGAGTTCGACACGAAGACGAAGCAGTTCGTGCCCGGCGGGTTTTCCCTGCCGGAGGCCAAGTCGAACATCGGGTGGAAGGACGCGGACACGCTCTGGGTCGGCACGGATTTCGGCCCCGGATCCATGACGAATTCCGGATACCCGCGAATCGTGAAGCTGTGGAAGCGCGGCACGCCCCTCTCCGCGGCGCGCACGGTCTTCGAGTGCAAACCGGAGGACGTCGGCGCGGGGGGAAGGACCGAGATCCTGAGCGACGGCCGGTACGACCTCGTCACGAGGACCCCGGCGTTCTTCCGCCAGGAGGCGTTCCTCCTGCTCGGCGACCGCCTCGTCAAAATCGATCTGCCGGAGGATGCCCGGATTCGCGCCCTCTTCCGCGACCGGCTCCTCTTCTCCCTGCGCAGCGACTGGACAGCCGGAGGCAAGACGTACCGCGAAGGTTCGCTTCTCGCCGGAACGGTCGACGATGTCCTGCGCGGCGTCCGCCGGTTCGACGTGCTCTTCGAGCCGAGCGCGCGCGTCTCGCTGGCGGGCGTGGACCGCACCAAAGACCGCGTCCTGCTGGAGACGCTCGACAACGTGCGCAGCCGCGTCACGGCGCTCTCACTCGAAGACGGCGCGTGGAAACGGTCCGAGATCCCGACGCCCGGCGTCGGCACCGCGGATTTTTCCGCCACGAACGACGCGACCGAAACCTTCTTCTTCACGTACCAGGATTTCTCGACCCCCGTCTCCCTGTGGCTTTCGGAAAAGGGCGGCCAACCCACGAAGGTCAAGACGATGCCGGCGTTCTTCGACGCGAGCGGGATCACGACCGAGCAGTTCGAGGCCACGTCGAAGGACGGCGCGAAGATCCCGTATTTCGTCGTCCGCCCGAAGGGGGCGAAGAAGGACGGAACGGCCCCGACGCTCCTCTACGGATACGGCGGCTTCGAGGTCTCAGAGGTGCCCCACTACAGCGGAACCGTCGGCTCCGCATGGCTCGCCCGGGGAGGGGTCTACGTCCTCGCGAACATCCGCGGCGGCGGAGAGTTCGGTCCCGCCTGGCACAAGGCCGCGGTGAAGGACAAGCACATCCACAACTTCGAGGACTTCTCGGCGGTCGCGCGGGATCTCTCGGCGCGGAAGATCACGTCGGCGCGCCACCTCGGGATCATGGGCGGCTCGCAGGGCGGCCTCCTGGTGGGAGGAACCATGGCGCTGTATCCGGACCTCTTCCACGCGGTGGTCGCACAAGTGCCGCTCGCCGACATGAAACGGTTCAACCACCTCCTGGCCGGAGCGAGCTGGATGGCGGAGTACGGCGATCCGGACAAGCCCGAGGATTGGGCCTACATCCAGACCTGGTCGCCTTTCCAGCTGCTCAAGCCGGACGCGAAGTACCCGACCCCGTTCTTCTGGACGAACACTCGCGACGACCGCGTGCACCCGGCCCACGCACGAAAGATGGTGGCGAAGCTGGAAGCGCAGGGCCACCCCGTCTATTACTTCGAGAACACCGAGGGAGGCCACGGAAGCGGCGCGGTGAACAAGCAGACGGCGCAGGTCACCGCACTCCAGTACGCGTATCTCTGGATGATGCTGCGCTGATGACTCCGCCTCACGCGGCTTGCCTCCGCGCCGGCATGGCGGCGCCTTTGATCAGCAGCCAGAAGCCGAGCGGGACTTCGAAGACGAGCATCGGGAACCACATGTACTCCGTGATCGGCCCGCTCACGACTCCCGCGAGCTGGAGAGGCAGCAGCACCACGACGAGTATCGACGCGATCACGCCCAACCACGCCAGCGCGGCGGGGACGATCCGGCCGCGCAAGAGCAGATAGGAAAAGATCAGGCTGCCGGCCGCGAAGAAAGATGCGGCGACCGGCACGCTCCAGCTCGGCAGCTTCACGAGGACCGCGGCGAGCGCGCCCGCCGCCGCGGGGTCCGGCGCGCCCGGTCCGGTGGCCGTCGCGAGCCAGAGCTGTCCCAGAGTTCTCTCTATGGAGACCGCGCCGACGGCTCCTTCGGCGGCACGAAAGACCAGGACGAGCATCGCGAGGTCGGGGTCCTGGTCGCGTGTGATCCCGTAGAGCGTCACCGCCAGCACGAGCGCGCAGAAGCAGCTGATCAGATCGAGCACGATGGCCACACGCACGTCCGACACGTGGTGGGCGATGTTCGCGAGCTTCGCGGCGGTCCCCGCCCCGCTTGTCGCCCTGGTCATCAGGACCATGCTGGGAAACGCGACGGCGATGTAGACGAGAAACGTGAGCCCGGCGACCCTTGCGTTCGTCCTGCGAGTCATTTCGGTGCTCCTTCCGCGAGAGAAGCGGCGGCGCGCTTCCTGTTAGATGCCCCTATGCAGATCTGTGCCCTCGCGCCGCCCCGCAAGGAAACGCAAGGCGGCCGCAAGGATGGGGTCGGCCTCCGATCCGGCGCGGGTCAAGTCGACCGCCACCGTGGGACGGAATTCCTCTCGCGGGGTCCCGCGGACGTGGTAAAGCCGCTCCGCGGGAACGTTCAACCCGATCCCGGTCTTCGGCAGCGTCACGTGGTACGTGGCGCCGAGAAGGCCCGCCATCGGCGTCCCGATCACGGTGCCGCGGCCCGTGCCGTCGAATCCGATCGCGAGACCCTCACCCATGCTGCCCGTCCAGTGATCGACGAGGACCGCGACCGGCCGTTCGTAGACGAAGCTTCCCCGCGGCGACACCAGTTCCAACCAGGATCTCGCGATCCCCGTTTCGCGTTCCTCCGAAGGCAACGCGTGCTCTTGATACGGCGCCTCGCTGCGGACGAAGCGCCCGAGCACACCCCTCGCGACGCTCGAATTGCCGCCGCTCGGCGTATCCCGGAGATCGACCACGAGCGCGCGCGATTGACGCAGCGCCGCGAGCGCCTCGTCGAACGCCGCGACGGAGGCCTGGTCTCCGAGCGAGTCGTTGAAGCGTATGCATCCGATGCCGGGCCGCGGCTCGGAGCGCGTCAAGGGTTGCGGCCGCCGCGTCCGCCACTGGTCCGGCGCGGGAAGCTCGACGGTCCGGCGGATCTCTCCCTCCCGCAGAAGCAGCGAGCGCGCGGAGCCGTGTGTACCCGCGAGGACCGCGCGGAGCGCCCAGTCGCGCGCCGCCGCCTCGGTGTGCGGATACGAGCGCCCCATGCGCGCCGCCGCGGCTTCCGCGATCGCGACGCCGTTCAACCCCAGGACGACCGCGCCCGGCCGGATGCCCGCTTCCCTGGCGTCGGACCCGTCGCGCACCTCGGTGATCACCGCCTCGCCGGCGCGCCATTCCGCCCACAGGTCCGTCCCCGACGGCACCAGCCGGGGCGATGCGGGAGTGTTCACGGTGAGTTGGGCGTGCGGGTCGTACAGCTCGTCCATCACCCTCTCGAGAAGATCGATGAACTCCCCCTTGTTCGAAACGCGCGCGAGGTCGGGAGCGTACAGTCGCGGAACGTCGTTCCAGCGCGTCGCCTTCTTTTGGAAGTACGCGTACATGGACCCGATTTCGCGCCACGCAGACTGGAAGTCTTCCTCGAAGCTGCCGTGCGTGACCTCGGGCGGCTCGGGTGCCGCGGCGCCCAACGCGAGGAGGCCGCCGAGCAGCGCGATCCGTAGGATCGGACGCCTCACGCGGAGAGTGTACTTTGCGCGGAGACTGTCCGGAGCGCCGCGATGCGATCTTCGCAGAGTCCTTCGTCGTTGAAGAACGGCGCGAGAGCGAACCCGTGTTTTTCGGCGAGACGCCAGATCTCGTCGACCTGGCCGGGCAGGATGTTGCCCCGGCCGCGGGAGTAGGACTCGCCCCGTCCTTCGAGAGCCAGCAGCATCCCCTCGAGAAGGCAACCCTGGGCGACGCCCGGCGCCGGATGGGGCGCGAGAACGGGGAGCAGGTCCGGGACGAGCCGCAGTCCCCCGAGCACCTGCCCCATTCCTCCGAAGAAGACGACGGGGCCGGGCGACCCATCCGAAAGCACGTTCTTCGGATATCCCACGTCACAGACGATCGCGTCCGAACGAACGGATCGCAACGAAAAGCGGGGCGCGGCGAGACTCGCGGCCGCGACGATGAAGTCCGCCTCGGGCAGAAGCTCCTCCGGATCGGTCGAGGTCGAGACGGCCGTCGCGTCCGACGCGAGCGCTCGCTGCAGTTTCCGAAGGCGGTTCGGATTTCGGGCGCAGAGGAGGAGGCCCCCGGCCCGGCCGAGAAGATAACGCGCGCAGCCGGAGCCCACGTCTCCGGTCGCGCCGAGAATGAGGACGGCCTGGGAGCTCAGGAGCCGCCCCGCGATCGCCGACGCTTTCTCGACCGCCTTCACGATGTAGGCGACCGTCAGCGTGTTCCCCGTCGTGAACGCGACCTCCTCGTGAGACGGTAGGAGGTCGACCTTCCCCTCCAGAACGATCGAGCTGAAGCCGCCGAGCGCCGCGACGGACGCTCCCTCTCGGCGGGCGCAGCTGGCCGCCTCCCGGATCCGCTGGATCTTCTCCCGCATGGATCCTTCGCAGAGCCGATCGGGTGAGAGAAACGCGTCCACGTAGACGCCGTGCGCGCTCGATCCGTCCGTCGAAAACACGGTGACGCGGCAGACGGTGCGCGGCGGAAGAAAGGGCACGATCTCGCGGACGTCACGCACCGAGATGGGCCGGCCGATGCCGCCCCGGAGCGTCCGGACCACGGCGGCCGTCTTTTCCCAGCTGTCGAGGTGCCCGATGAGCGCGAACCGCGCCGTCGCCGTCGCCGGGCAGCGGTCCGCGGAAGGGATGGCGGCGCTCACACGGGCAGACGCGTGATCCACTGGAGCGTCTCCTCTCCGGGAAGGCCGACCCGGTCGAGAGACTTCAGGTAGAGGTTGAGCGCCCCGCCGCGGAGCTGCACGATGTCGAGGCGCACTTCCGGAAGGGAGGGCTTGATGCAAGTGTTCCCGCACAGGAGACAGTCGCCGCGGATGTCCTCTCTCGCCACCATCTCCGCCAGGACGGACATGACGTCCTCGTGGACGCCAGCGACTTTCTCCCGCAGTCCGGCGGGATCGCGTTTGTAGATCTCGGAAAGCAGCTCGATGGCGTGTTCGAGATGTTCCGTCTCCTCGGCCGCGATGGCCTTGTAGGCCTTGCCGAGCTTGCCGGGAGCCACGCGCGCCACGGCGCTGTACATGGAAACGGCGAAGGACTCGAGCATCAGCTCCTGGATGATCAGGCACGCCGTGAAATCGCCGCGTCCGGCACTGTTCACGAACGCGGTCCGGATCCTCTTCCAGTAGGGCGCATTGACGTTCAGAGTCACGCAGAGGCCCATTTCCTCGCCGAGGCGCTGGAAGGAACGCGCGTGCGCCTTCTCTTTCGCGGCGTGCTCGAGGGCCTCGATCTTGTCGTCTGGGTCCTCATAGAGATCGACCAGGCTGGCGAAATTCATCATCCCGATCAGCTCGCCGGTGGCGGACTGAGAAAGAATGCTGCCCCACACCCTGTGCGCCTCCGCGCCCGCCTGCAACTGATCGCTGATCATGGCTTCCACGGCTTCCTCCTTCGAGCTCCCACGTCGTTACGAGTCGGGCCGGCCGGCGGCCGGCCCAGGGCAACTACTTCTTCGGCGGCTGCGGCGGCATGAACCCGGCCTCGCTGGTCGGGGGAACGACGTCCTTCATCCGCATGTAAGTCACCAAGTTTCCGTAGTGCTCGGTCGTGTGGGTGGAGTTGACGATCAGCACCCCGAGCCTCGGTGCATCGGTTCCGAACATCTTCACGGTTTGAGCGCTGGTCGCGTCGGTCATGCCGTCGTACGCCTTGCCGCAGTAGGCGAAAGCCTCCTTGAGCGCGGCCGTCAAAGCGGCTTTCGACGTCTTGGTCTGCTCGTTCTTCGGCATCGGGTTCTTCTCGCCCAGAGCGATCGAGCAGAACGTGTACTGGGCGTCCGCGATGTGTCCGAGAATCTGCCCGTAGCTGCGGACGGAGTCCGTCGGCTTGAAGCTGTAGTTCTCCTCGGGCATTTTTTCGGCCGAGCGGAGCACGATGCCCGAGAGCTGCGTGTACATGTAGCGGTTCCAGGCGGGGACCGCGTTCTCCTTTGGCAGGACGAAGGCGGCTCGCGGCGGGGCGGGTGCGGCGGTCTCCTGCGCGAAAGCCACGGCGGCGGGCGCAAGAACGCAGATCAGAAGGGTTCGTATACCTGTTCGCATTTTCTTCTCCTTTGAGGGAAGCGGAAACGGTCTCTTTTCACTCGAACGCAGAGGGTGAGATCGACACGAGGTCCTGCTCCTTCATCAGGCGGCGACTTCGATGAGCGGCTGATCCCGCACGCCCCGGATCAGGAGCCACAGGACGATCGCCAGTTCGCCGAAGAGAAGAGGCAACGTGATCCGCGAAACGACGTTCTGGTACTGCGGCAGAAAGAGGGCGGTGAAGCTCTGGATCGGGTACGCGAAGCCGTTCGCGATCAAAAATACGCCAAAGAATCGGGGTATGAAGCCCGACCTGTAGACGAGTATCCCGAACGGGAAGAGCCAGAGACCCCAGAAGATCTGGGCGACGAGCAGTCCATTGCCGTGCAGGCGCAGAAAGACCATCGCGAGGGCGTCAAGCTGCGGCCTCGAGAACACCGACAGGAAGTCGGCGCCGCGCACGAGGATCAGCGCGGCGATGTCGTTCAGCACGTTCAGGCACGAGATCGGAATGGAGATCCCGAACAGGGTCACCATGAGCGACGCGAGCGGCTGGTTCACTCCCTTGAGCAACCGGTACAGGGCGAGAACGACGAAGAGAAACGCGATCGAGCTGATCAGCTCGCCCGCGATCGCCGCGAGCAGCATCCACTGGGAAGCCAGGATCCGGCCGGCCGTCTCCGCCGCGTTTCCACGCACGATCAGCGTGTTCGGGACATAGATGAGGCTGAACGGCGCGGGAATACAGGCGAGGAGATACAGGACTCCGGCGACTCTCGCCGTCTTCTTGAGCGATTCCATGTCCCCTCCCCGGCCCGTCACGACACGCGCTTCAAGGCGTCCGCCGCCTTCGTCAGCGTCGGGTTGAGCTTCAACGCCGCCTGGTAGGCCTGCTTCGCCTCCGACTTCCTCCCCTGCTTCTCGTAGATGTCCGCGAGGAAGTAGTGGGCGTTGGCGAGAGTCGGCTCGTTCTCCTTCGGCGTGTAGGCGACGTACTTCTTCAGCGCTTCCTCGCCGCGCGCCACGTTCGTGTTCGCCAGCGAGGCGGTGCGGCCGAGGTGGTACCAGGCGGGCATGTAGCTCGGATCGAGCTTCAGCGCCGCTTCGAGCTCGGCGAACGCCGCGGCGAAATCCTTCTCGACGTTCGCGTGGTACTGGCCGAAATAGGCGTGCGCCTTCGGCGAGCCGGGCTCCTCGCGAATGGCGTCGATGTACTCCTTCGCCGCCAGGTCGAGCTTCTTCTGCTGCGAGTAGATGGACGCGTAAGCGCGGTGGCCGACGATCGGGTCGATCGCCTTGATTGCCTTCGCGTGCTCGAACGCCTTGTCGTACGAGCCGCCCATGATCCCGGGCGCGTTCGCGTAGACCTGGACGAGGCCGAAGTGCGCCTCGACGTACCGCGGATCGAGCGCGACGGCTTTTTCGAACTCCTCCGTGATCCGGGACGCGTACTTGGCGCCGGCGAGCATGCCGCTCGACTGCACCTTGCTCCCGTACGCGCTGCCCAGGTAGTAGTGCGCCTCTGCGCTTTTCGGCGACTGCGCGACGGCCTTCTCGAGGATTTCGATCGCCGCGTCGCTGTCGCCCCGCCCGATCGCGGCGCGGCCCTGCTCGACGGACGTGCTTTGACCGAAGAGGGAGACGGCGGCGAGAGCTCCGAGGATGGAGAGCAAAAGCGGTGCGTGCCTTACGGTGGTCATCTGCATTTTCTTCGCCTTTCCAGAGGTTTCTTACCGATCACATTGGTGCGCGAAAACGGCGGAGGCGCACCGCAGCCGCGATGAATGCCGCCGCCGCGAGCAGTCCGATCCAGAGGCCGGGAGTCCTCACAAACTTCAGCGGATCGAGCTGGCCCAGATGCTCGATGGACGCGAAGTGACCGTTCGGCCGCTGGGCGACGTTGAAGGCCGCCACCATGGGGCCCATGAAGCGCCACCTCATCCACGAGCCGAAATGCTGCGTGTTGAAGGCCATCCTCTCGAGCACGGAGACGACGAGGAACGGCAGAAACGCCCACAGAACCGGCGTGCGCTTTGCCCAGCCGGAAATCAGCAGCAGCCACCCGTAGATGGGCGCATGCCAGAGCGCGAACACCCCGATGCCGTAGATGAGAGTCACGGGCATCTCGAGCAGGGGCAGCTGGGCCCAGAAGGGCGCCGGGCTCATGCCGTTCATCATCAGGACGGCAGAGCTCCACAGCAGGACGATGAACTGTGACGCCACGCTCAGCGCGAAGCCGATCAGCGGCAGCACGACGAGCGGGATGGCCGCCTTCGCGAGCACGGTCGTGCGATCCGATACCGGCAGGGACTTCCAGAAGAGGATGCTGCGGTCGCGCCGTTCGCCGTACAGCGCGTCGAGGCTGTAGAACACTCCGACGAGGATGGCGGTCGCCATGATCAGGGTCGGGGGGATGTTGAAGGAATTCATGATGGCGGCATGCAGCTTTGCGGGGTCGAGCGTCCGCATCCTGCGAGGCAGCCCGAATGCGGTCATCAGCATGATGAACAGGGTCACCCCGGTGACAGCCAGAGGCGCGATGGTGAGCGAACGGTTTTCCCACAGCTCGCGCCGCACCGACCAGTACACCGGGTCCGTCGCTGGCGCCGGCACGTTGTCCGGTGCGGAGACCGGAACGTTCGACGAAGTCGTGTTCATGCTGCCGCCCCGCTGGCCCCGGAGGGCTCCATCACGGCGACGAACAGATCCGCGATGCTCGGCGTGCGCACGTCCCCCAGAGCGGCGAGCCGCTGCCGATCGGCGCCGTCGAAGAGGAGGATGCTGCGGCCGAAGACGTGGCGCTCACGGATCGGCCGGAGCGCCTGCGCCGCGGCGAGGTTCTCGGGGTTCACCATCAACTCGACGTAGCGCGACTCGAACGCCTCCATGCTGGACTCGAGGACGATGCGGCCGCGGTTGATGAACACGAAGTCGGTCAGCACGTCCTGGATCTCGTCGATCTGGTGCGTCGTCACGACGATCGTGCGGCTGCGATCGAAGTAGTCGTTCAGAAGCGAGTCGTAGAAGCGCTTGCGGTACAGGATGTCGAGGCCGAGCGTCGGCTCGTCGAGCACGAGGAGCTTCGCGTCGACGGCCATGACGAGGGCGAGGTGCAGCTGGGTGACCATCCCCTTCGAGAGCTCGCGGACCTTGCTCTCGCGACGGATGTCGGTCTTCGCGAGAAAGCCCTCCGCTTTCGCGCGATCGAACCGCGGGTGCACGCCGGCGAGGTAGTCGAGCGCCTGGGAGACCCGCATCCAGCGGGGCATCACGGCGACGTCGGTGATGAAGGAAACGTCGCGCAGGAGCAAGTCGCGCTCGTTCCAGGGGTCCCGCCCGAGGACGGAAAGCGCACCCTCATAGGGAGTGAGGCCCAGGATCGCGTGGAGCGCGGTGCTCTTTCCCGCCCCGTTGGGCCCGACGATTCCGATGATGCGCCCCTCTTCGACGCGGAGATCGACGCCGTCCAGGGCGACGGTCGTTCCGTACCTCTTGCGAAGGCCGCGCGCTTCGATGGCGGGCATGCCTACTCCCCCTCTTTCGAGGCGGCGGCGGCGGCGAGGAGCTCTTTCGGCGTCAGGCCGAGCCGCTGGATGGTGGCGGAGATCCTGGGCCACTGCTCCGCGATGAACTTCTGGCGCTCGGCCTTGAGCAGCAGGTCGCGGGCGCCCGTGTTGATGAACATGCCGCGGCCCCGCCGGCTCTCGACGAGCTGCTCGTCGACGAGCTGCTGATAGCCCTTCAAGACCGTGAGCGGATTGACCCGGTATTCCGCTGCGACGTTGCGCACGGATGGCAGCGGGTCGCCCTCTTTGAGGACTCCGTCGAGGATCATGGCGACGACTCGATCGCGAAGCTGGCGATAGATCGGTTGACTGTCATTCCACTCACGCTCCATCAGTTCAAACCCTGCCTGTGTTCATTGGTGATGTAGTTAACTACAACACTAAATCCAAACGCAAGGGTTTTTTTCGCGTCTTTAAAGGAGTTTCCGCGCGGTCACATCCCTTCGGCCGCCGGAAACCGTGCTGGACAAGCGGTCGCGGGCACTCATATCGGTTTCCGAGAGGAGACTACGGCAGCTTCCTCTCGGTAAGCAAGGGGAGTTTTATCCGTATCGTCGAGGGCCCTCCTTCGCCACGCTCGATCTCCTGTCGCAGTGCCGGGCGGAGATGGTGGTCGGCCGCGGATCGTCACCGGCGCGTTTCCCGTTGTTCGGCTTCCGGCTCGAGGACTACGACTCGCTCTCTGCAGAAAAGCTCGAGCTGCTCCTCAAGATCCGTGAGAACGAGTTCGTTACCTGGTCCGGCTCGGGCCGGGCTCTCCTGCCGAGGAACTTCGGGCGCGTCGAGACGTATCCATGCGAAGGCGCTCTTTCATCCTGGCTCTTTCCCTGGTCGCCGCCGCTCACTGCCTGAACGCCCAGACGCCCTGCACCCCGGACCAGAGCACCCTCTGCTTAAACGGCGGGCGTTTTCGCGTCGCCGCATCCTGGCGGTCCACCACGGACTCCGGCCAGGCCCACGCGGTCGGATTGACGGGCGACACGGGCTACTTCTGGTTCTTCTCCTCCGGCAATGTGGAAGCGATCGTCAAGGCGCTCGACGGCTGCGCGTTCAACTCCCGCTACTGGGTCTTTGCCTCGGGCCTGACCAACGTCGAGGTGACGCTGACCGTGACGGACACGCAGAGCGGCATCACGCGGACATATGTCAACCCCGTCAACACGGCCTTCCAGCCGATCCAGGACACGGCCGCTTTCGCGACCTGCCCGGGAACCGTCCTGACCGTCAGCCAGGTCACCGGCACGTACGCCACGGCGGTTCGTCTCCTCGACAACACGTGTGGAAGCGTCACCGTGACGCCGAATCCGACGACGGTCACCGCCGGACTCGCGGCCGGCCGCTTCGTGTTGACGCACGCCGGCAACTCCTACGACGGGACCCTGCAGGACGACGGGCATTTCACGACGGATCCGAAGGTGCTCACGTCCGGCGGCACGCAGTTCACGATTCGGATCAGCGGGCAGTTCTCGGGAACCGGATTCCTCGCCCAGACGACTATCGACCAGTCGGGCATCGCCGGGTCTTGCCACTACACGGTCGAATGGACTGGGACGCGTTGAATCAGCGAATCAAGCGGCACCTCACGGAAGGCATGGCTATCCTCGAGAAGGCAGTCAAGTTCTGGTCGAGGCCTTCCTCATTGGCCGGGATGCGGGGCGCGTGAGGCGCTCGCCCGCGTCGCCTGCCGGCGGCGCCAGAAGAAGTACGAGAGTCCCCAGAGCACGCCGGTGCCCGCCGCCCAGCCCCACGCCTCCGGGCCATCGCCGAGTGCGAGGTGGGCGATGACCGCCGATACGAGGGTGATGGCGAAGCCGGCGTAGGCCCACTCCTTGAGCCGCGCCGCCAAGGGCACAAGCAACAGCACCACGCCGATGAGCTTGGCCCACGAGAGCTCCATCCTGAAGTAGGCGGGGAAGCCGAGGTGGGTGAACATCTCCGACGCCTGCGGCAGGCGCAGTTGCGCGTAGGCGGTAAAGCTCATCTGCAGGCAGAAAGAGCGCGGTGACGATCCAGGAGACGATCGTCGTGGCTTTCGGGGTGGTCTTTGAGGCGGAGAGGGCCGGATTCTGCAGGGTCGATTCCATGGGTTCTTCCTCCTGCGATTTCAACTCTTCGGGGTATTGGGCGGCAAACGGGGAGATTCAATGCCGAATTGCTTTGCGTACTCGGCGTTCAGTCGAGGCCAGCCGAACTTCATCGCCTCACCCCCAACGATGCGGCCGATCGGAGCTCCGCCGAGAAGGCGATCCAGAACGTCGAGACAGATGTGCCACCCGGCGGCACCCATCGAGATGAAGCCGCGATCGATGTTGTGCCACAGCGTCAGGCGCGTGCCGCCACCGGAGGCTTCGAGTCTCCACCGGATATCGTTGCCGCCCCAGTTGTATTCGAGCAACTCGGGAGCGTCGGCTCGCGTCACCGTCGTTTCGGAAACCTGCGGCGTGGGCGCTCCCACCGTGGTGAGCTTCACCGTGGTTCCCGCCGTTCCCAGGCTCCCATCGGCTTCGAAGGGAGCCCACTCGCGCAGATGCTGCGGGTCGGTGAGCGCCTGCCAGACTTTTTCCGGCGAGTGGCGAAGTTCTCGGACGAGGACGAGCGTCCACTTTTCTCCATCCTTCCGCACCTGCGCCCCGCCGGCCGGACCCGGTGTGTACTGTTCGCGATCGGTCATCGTCTTCTCCTTGTCTTCTTCTTCGCCAGCGTGGATCGATCCATGCGGTCGAGGTGCCGTTCGAGAGCATCCACGTGAGCGGACCAGAACCGACGGAAGGGAGCCAGCCAGGCGTCGAGCTCCTGGAGCGATTCCGGTCTCAGCCGGTAGAGACGGCGCTGTGCGTCCACCGTGACTTGCACGAAGCCGGCCTCGCGCAGCACGCGCAGGTGCTTGGACACCGTCGGCTGCGGTATGCGAAGTCGAGACTCGATAGCCCCAACCGACTGCTCGGACGAAACCAGGAGGCTCAGGATCGCGCGGCGGTTCGGCTCCGCAATGACCTCGAATGCAGATTCCATGCTTCTTGATATACCGCGCAGAGCATATACCTGTCAAGGCATATATAGCGGCGCCTCCGGGAGCGTTCAATCCTCACAATTTGACGCAGACGTTCTTCGCTTCGGTGAAGAAGTCGAGGGATTCGAACCCGCCCTCGCGCCCGAGGCCGCTTTCCTTCATTCCGCCGAAGGGAACGCGAAGGTCCCGCAGGAGCCACGTGTTGACCCACACCGTCCCGCTGTCGATCGCCGCGGCGACCCGATGGGCCTTCTGGAGGTCCCGGGTCCAGACGCTCGCCGAAAGGCCATAGCGCGTGCCGTTGGCATAGGAAATTGCCTCTTCGGCAGAATCGAAGGGCGTGACGGTGACGACGGGCCCGAAGATCTCCTCCTGCATGACGCGCCTCTGACAATCGAGGCCGCCGATCACGGTCGGTTCGAGAAAGTACCCGCCCCGGACGCGCTCCGGGAGATTCTCGGGACGATTCCCTCCGGCGAGAATGGCTCCCCCTTCCTCTCTCGCTAGAGCGACATAGCCTTCGACTTTGCGAAGGTGGGGCTCGCTCACGAGCGCGCCCACGTCGGTCGAGGCGTCCTGCGGGTCTCCGATCTTCAGCTTCTTCGTTCCGTTCAGAAAGCGGTCGAGGAACTCGTCGTAGATGGTCTTCTCGACGAACAGACGCGATCCGCAGAGGCAGATCTCGCCCTGGTTGGCGAAGCTCGATTGAATCGACGTGGCGACGGCCTGCTCGAGATCGGCGTCCGCGAACACGATGTTCGGGTTCTTCCCTCCGAGCTCGAGCGACACCTTCTTGAAGAGCGGCCCCGCGCGCGCCATCACGTCCGCGCCCGTCTTCGTTCCGCCGGTGAACGAGATGAGCGGGACGTTCGGATGCGACGTCAGAGCGCGGCCGGCGCTCCCGCCGGGGCCGTGGACGATGTTGACGACGCCGGGCGGAATGCCTGCCTCCAGGGTCAGAGCGGCGAGCCGGTCGGCGGTCAGGGGTGTCAGCTCCGACGGTTTCGCCACGCAACAATTCCCCGCGGCGATGGCCGGAGCGATCTTCCAGGTCAGAAGGTACAGCGGCAGGTTCCAGGGCGAGATCAGCCCGGCGACGCCGAGCGGCTGCCGGAGGGTGTAGTTGAGCGCCCGATCGTCGGTGACGTGAGCGCGCGTTTCGGTGTGCAGGATCGCGGTCGCGAAGAAACGGAAGTTCAGGATGGCCCGCGGCACGTCCATCCGGCGGGCGAGCGTGATGGTCTTCCCGCTGTCTTCCGATTCCAGCCGAGCGAGCTCGTCGAAGTTTTCCTCGATGAGCTCGGCGACCCGGATCAGGAGCCGGGATCGTTCCTCGGCCGGTGTCCTGCGCCACGAATCGAACGCGCGCGACGCGGCGGCGACGGCGGCATCGACGTCTTCGGGGCCGCTCTCCGCGATCTCCGCGATCACCTGCCCCGTCGCCGGGTCGACGTCCGGAAGGTACCGTCCCGAGCTGGGCGGCCGGAACTGTCCGTCGATGAAGTTGAGGACGCGTTTCACCGCGAAAATCCTATCCCGCCCGGTGCGGGCTCGACGGTGTCCGCAGCGTCCGAAGTGCCCACAGCGCGCGCACCGAGAGAACGAAGGACAACAGCCCGCTCGCGCCCAACGCAATGTTCGTCCAGACCCAGAAGAACATGGCGTTGGCGTTGGTCGTGCCATACCGACCCAGGACGAGTCCCCTCCCCTGCATGTGGAGGATCGGGACGCCGGACGCGAGGATCGACCCGAGAAGGAGGATGATCAACGCCCATCGCCGTTCGGCGAACACGAGCGTCGCGGAAAGCCAGACGGCCAGGATGAGCAGGCCCCCGGCGGCCGAGACGGTTCCCGGCTCGAGCCCGCGGGCAACCTCATCCGCCCAGTGCAACGAGAAGAGAACGATCGAGAGCAGAGACGTGATCGTCAGCGTGAGTGGGCGTTTCATTACTTCCCCTTTCCCGCCAGCGGCGGTTGCTCGCGTTCCGCCTGTTCCGACTCGAACCGGAGAAGGTCCCCGGGCTGGCACGAGAGCGCGTTGCAGATTGCTTCGAGCGTCGAGAAGCGCATCGCGCGCGCCTTGCCGGTCTTCAGGATCGAGAGGTTGGCCAGCGTCATTCCGACCCGATCCGCGAGCTCGGTCAGCGTCATCCGCCGATCGTGAAGGAGGTCGTCGAGCTTGACGGCGATCGCCATGTCAGACCGTCCCTTCGAGATCTTCGCGCATGAGCGCGCCTTCGGCGAACACGCGCGCCAGCAGGAACGTGAGGAGCACGGCGAGCCAACCGCTGAGCGAAAAGCCCGCCTGGATGTGAAGCGGATGCGCCGGCGTCGAAACGGTCTTGACGATCGCGCCGATGACGACGCTCAAAACCTGCAGCGCGAGCAGGATCCAGGCGATCACCTGCAGGCGCGACGCGTTCGCGGGGACGAAGGGATCGCCCGCGCGAACCGTGTCCACGATCGCGAGGAGGCGTTTGAGGACGACGTAGTTCAACGGGATCCCGACGAGGCCGAGCGCCGCGATCGCGCGCATGGCCAGGACCAGCCGGTCCGCGTCCGGCGAGGGAGACAAATGGAATGAGCTCATGATCCATTGCCTGGTGGGCGGGGCGACGAGCAGTGCGGCGATCGCAACGCCGGACAGCCAGTTCAGCACGATGAGAATCCGCAGCACGGCATGGGCGATCGGAAGGGCGGCGGAAGCGGTCGGTTTTGACATTCGGTACTCCGATTTATCGAATATCAATATGCGATTTATTGAATAACGTCAAGTGCTATATTGACTATCGATAAAGGAGTCTCTTTCGGCTCGGCCGGAACTGCCGGGCTTCATGGTACGAAGCAGGCTCAAATGAAGACACAAGAGCCTCGCGGCCCCCTCTATTACGCGGACTACATCCAGCTCGATCGGCTGCTCGGATCCCAAGAGCTGCAGAGCGCCCGGCACGGCCGGCCCGCCCACGACGAGATGCTCTTCATAATCGTCCATCAGGCCTACGAGCTGTGGTTCAAGCTGATCCTTTGGGAGCTCGACGCCGTGCTGGCGGCCTTTCGAATTTCCCCCGTCCCCGAGGAGGAAGTCGGACGCGCGGTCCTCCACTCCGGTCGCATCGTCGAGATCCAGCGCGTCCTGATTCAACAGCTCGATGTCCTCGAGACCATGACACCTCTCGACTTCCTCGACTTCCGCAACGACCTGATTCCGGCGTCCGGCGTTCAGAGCGTTCAATTTCGCCTGATCGAGAACAAGCTCGGAATGCGGCGCGCGGACCGACTCCAGGGCCACGACGCTCCCTACACATCGCGCTTCAGCGGTGAAGACGCCGCGCGCGTCGAGGCCTCGGAGAAGGAGCCTTCTCTGTTCGACTCGATCGAGGTCTGGCTCGAGCGAACGCCCTTCTTGAACTTCGGCGATTTCGATTTCTGGCGGGAGTACCGGCGGGCGGTCGACGCCATGCTCGCGGCGGACCGGGATTCGATTCGACGCAACCCGACCCTGACAGAAGACGAGAAGGTCACGCAGCTCGCCGGAGTCGAGGCGACGGCGCGCCGGTTCGCGGACGTGTTCGAACCGGGGGCCGGTGAACCCGTCGCCGCGCCGGGACGTCACCTCTCCCGGCGCGCGCTCCAGGCGGCCCTTCTCATCAACCTCTATCGGGACGAGCCGATCCTCCACCTGCCCTTCCGGTTATTGGCGCTCCTCGCCGACATTGAGCGGAACTTCACGACCTGGCGCCAGCGCCATGCGCAGATGGCGATGCGGATGATCGGCACGCGGATCGGCACCGGCGGCACGTCGGGCCACGAGTATCTCGACCGGGCGGCCGAGCGTCACAAGGTCTTCGGGGACCTCTCGGCGCTCTCGAGCTTCTTCATTCCCCGGTCGGCGCTTCCCAAACTCCCGCCTGACGTGAGGAGTCGGATGGGGTTCCGATTCGAGACCCCTCGATCACCCTGAGCGCCAT
>JALZAT010000111.1 GCA_030948185.1 Acidobacteriota bacterium | reverse complement strand
CGCCGGCGCCGCTCCCCGCACCGCGCCGGCGACTTCGCGGCGCTTCTCCGCGCGCTGGAGAAAGACCAGGCCCGCGAGCGCGATCGCGGCCAGCGCGGCGGTCTCGACGGTGGCGGCCTGCGTGTCGCCGTTCAAGCGGGAGAACACGATCTGGGTCGTCATGACCCGGAACGTCCCGCCGATCAAATACGGCGCCGAGAAGGACGCGAGCGAAGTCATGAAGGTCAGGAGGGCGGCACCTGCGAGCACCGGACGGAGGAGGGGCAGCGTCACCCGGCGGAGGATCCGTCCGCGCCGCGCGCCGAGCGCCGCCGCCGCCTCGAAGAACGCGGCGTCCACGCGCGCGAGCCCGGCCCGCGTGAAGAGGTAGAAGTACACGAACATCGTGTAGGCGTGGACGAGCAGAATTGCCCCCGGGCCGGAGAGGCGCCAGGGCGGATCGGTCAGATGCAACGCCGCCTGCACCGCGCGCGCGACGAGGCCGCTCTCGCCGTACAGTAGGAGAAACGCGAGCACCCCGACGAGCGGCGGGAGCACGACCGGGAGCGCGATCAGGGTCCCGAGCAGGCGGCGGCCGGGAAATTCCGCCGTCTCGAAGAGAAACGCGAGCGGGATGCCGATGGCGGCCGAGAGCGCCACGGTGGCGAGAGAGATCCCGATGCTGCCCCACAGCGCCTGCCACTCGTCCGGGCGCGAGGCGAATTCCGAGAAGTGCGCGAGGGTCCACTCCGGGGCGCCGAGCGCCTCCGCGAATGTCAGGAGAAGCGGATACCCGACCAGCCACGCGAGCACGACGGCGAGCACGGCCCCGCGCATCCTCCGGGACTGCCTCAAGGGTTGGTCCCTTTCGGATAGGCGCGCGGAACGGGGCCGGCGGGATCCGGCCGGACGGCGACTCGGTCTCCGGGCCGCGCCGCCTTGGGGGCCGCGAGCACTTCCGTCTCTTGACCGGCGCCCTCGAGACGCACGGAAAAGAACGCCACGCGGCCCGCGTAACGCCTTTCGAGGACCTCTCCCCGCAGGGCGCCCGGCGCGCCGGCCGGCGCGATCTCCAGGGACTCCGGCCGGATGACGAGGTCGACGGGGTCGCCCGCGCGCAGCCCGGGGGCGCCTTCCGCGCGCCAGACGCTTCCTTCCGCCAGGCGAACGGCGCCCTCGCCGGTCCACGTCCCGGCGAGAACCGTAGACCGGCCGATGAACGTGGCGACGAAGCGCGTCATGGGTTCCTCGTAGAGCTCCTCGGGCGATCCGACCTGCTCGAGGCTCCCCGCGGAGAGAACAGCGACGCGGTCTCCCAGCTCGAACGCCTCCTCCTGTTCGTGCGTGACGAACAGCGTCGTGATGCCGACGCTCCGGATCACGCGCTTCAACTCCCGCCGCGTGCGGTCGCGCAACGTCGGGTCGAGGTTCGAGAGTGGCTCGTCCAGAAGGAGCACGCGCGGCCGGGGTGCCAGGGCGCGCGCGAGCGCCACGCGCTGCTGCTGCCCGCCGGAAAGCTGCGTGACGCGGCGGTCCTCGTATCCCGCGAGCTCGACGGCGGCGAGAGTCTCCGCGACGCGCTCTCGGGCCGCGTCTCCCGCCACACCCTGGGACTCGAGGCCGAAGGCCACGTTCTCGCCGGCCGTCATGTGCGGAAAGAGCGCGTAGTGCTGAAAGACCATCCCGAAGCGCCTCCGCTCGGGTGCGATCGCCGTCACGTCCTGTCCCTCGACGACGATGCGCCCGGAGTCGGGCGTCTCGAAGCCGGCGACGAGCCGGAGCACGGTCGTCTTCCCGCTCCCCGAGGGTCCGAGCAGCGCGACGATCTCGCTCGGGTCCACCGAGAGCGAGACCCCGCGGGTGACGGCGAGCGTGCCGAAGCGCTTCTCGAGCGAGTCGAGCTGCAGGAAGGCGGAGGTCATCGGCCCGAGAGCTTAATGGACGCGACGCCGCTTCACTTCCCGCCCTTGCCTCGCACTTCCCGGTCCCACGTCGCCATCCAGCCGGGGAGCTCTCTCTCGATCAGGTCCCAGTCGAGGCGCGCGGGCACCATCTTGCCGAGCACGTCGCGCGCCCAGCCGGGAAGCTCCGCCGGAGGAATGTCCGTCCGCGCCGGAAGCCTATACGCCTCGGCGGCCGCAAGCTTCTGCGCCTCGACCCCTCCCACCCATTCGATGAAGGCTTTCGCCGCCTCCGGGTGCCGCGCCCCGTGGACGAGGCCGATCGCGTCGTCGATGACGGGAGTCCCCGACGCGGGGAAGACGTACGCGAGGTCCTTGCTGTGCTTCGTCTCGAGCAGCACGTCCGGGAGGTCCCACGCGGTCACGAGGCCCTCCCGCCGCGCGATCCGCTGGACGAGCACCGACGCGTTCATCTCGTACGACTTCGTCTGCGCGTCGAGCCTGCGCAGCCAGTCGAACCCCTGGGCGGTGCTCCCGGTCCGCTCGATCGAGCGCGCGAGGATGAACCCGAAGATCGCGCGCATGGTTCCCGACGCGAGCGGGTAGCGAATGATGATCTTGCCCTTCCACCGGGAACCCAGGAGGTCGTCCCAGTCCTTCGGCGCCTCGGCCGCCGGCACCGCGGCCGCGTTGTACACGATCACGGCGGGCGTGCGGTACGCGCCGAAGTAGAGGTCCTTCGGCTGACGCGCCTCCGGCGGAATCGACGCCGCCCACGACGGCCGGAACGGCTGCAGCAGTCCTTCGCGCGCGCCCCGGGCGAAGATCGTGTCGGGGCCGCCGAACCAGACGTCGCTCTGGGGGTTCGCCTTTTCGGAGCGCACGCGGTCGTACACCTCCTGCGAGCCCATGTCGAGCCAGCGCACGTCGACGTCGGGGTGCGCTTTCTCGTATGCCTTCTCGAGGAGGCTCAGGAGGTCGCGGCCGTGGGGGGAGTAGAGGACGAGGGGAGTGCGGGAGTCGGAGCGGCAGGCCGAGGCAACGAGGCACGGCAACGCCAGCGCGAACGCGAGACGAAGGACGCCAACCTGGCGGCGAGTCATGCGCCGCGAAGGATAGCAGCCGGGTGGAGTTACAGTTGCTCTCATGACTTCGGGACGGAACGATCCGTGCCCCTGCGGGAGCGGGAAGAAGTTCAAGCGATGCTGCGGGAACGCGCCGTTCCCGCTCGTGGATTCGGGCGCCGCCGGCGTCGAGGGTTCGCGGGTCAACGTTCCAGTGCAGATACCGACCATCGTCAACAACGACGGCCATCTGATCGTTCACACGACTTCGATCTACGACGTCTTCGATCCCTATTCGGTCAAGGTCGAAGTCGAGTCATGGAGGCCGAAGCCCGATGTCGACGTGAAGCGCGACACCGCGAGGCGGCTCGTCGGATTCGAGGTGCATTTCCATCGCAAGCCCGAAGGGCGGCGGACGCCGCGCGAACCGGTGCTCGTCGCGAGCCTCGAGTGGATCGAGGGCGGTCCCCTCGTCGTTCTGACGAACTCGACCGAACGCGACCTCGAGATCCGGGCAAAGCTCATGCAACTACCTCCGTCAGATCTGAGGCTCGCGACCACCGTGGGCCGTTCGGTGAGCGACATGCTCGCCGGGCCGGAGTCGGAGGAGGAAGGGCGACAGGCGGAGCGAGAGAGCGACGACTTCGCCCGCAGTCCCGAGGTGCAGGCGAAGCTCGCCGAGATGATGACCGCTTACTCGCGAGATTGGTGCGACACGGTGGTTCCCGCCCTCGGAAACCGCCGGCCCCGCACGCTCGTGCGCACGGAGCAGGGAAGGGCGAAGGTCCTGGCTCTGATCGCCGAGATGGAGTCGATGCCGCGGCCCGACGGAAGCGGCGGGATGGATTTCGAGCTCATTCGGCGGGAGCTGGGCTTGCTCTAATCGCAGCGTTCAGGCTGGAAACTCTCAGCGCATCCAACAGAGGCCCGATCGCGGCGCGGGCCCGAAGCATCTCCCCTAGAGTCCGCAGGATGGGCAGAGCGGCCTCCTGCTGCGCTGCTGTAGGCATGGGAACTTCCAGTTTCAGGAAGGACTCGGGCCGAGTTCGCTCCCGTCGGGCTCCGACCCCTCGGGTCGCTTCCTGGAGGCGCTCCCAAAACCAGGGGAGGACCACAATTGCGGCGAGGTACTCCGGAATCGCCTGGCCCGGTATGCAACGAAAGGTCCGGTATTCGGGTGACACGAAGAACCCGGCGAGTTCGGGCGGGCAAACCGCTATCGCCCCTTCCCAACCCTTGACCTGACTCAGGACGAGGGCACCTGAATAGAGCCGATTGAATGCCTTGTACGAGGTATCCTCTGCGGCGACTGACGGTTTTGGGAATAGTCCGCCGCCGAAGCTCTTGATGCCGACCTGTGGGTACTTACGTCCAAACCTGACCGGTTCGGTATGTTCCTCGAGCTTCAAGAATTCGGAGAGTTTCGCTACCTGAGTGTCAGACAACTTTGAATGTAGGCTGACGAGGAACCGTTCGCCCGAACGACGGGCATCAAATCGAATGGAATCGATTTCGTCCAGCTTGCTGGCAACGGTGTCAAGCGTTGTCGCGATTCGGCGCTGCGCTGAGAGGGGCGGAAGAGGGATCTTTGCACTCAAAAGGTGTCGAGGTCTGACTGCCGCGTATCCTGTAGTACCCCGCGCGGCCGCGCTCAACTGCTCTTCGAGGTAGTTCGCCGCAAAAAGCGCGTGCAGATATCCTGTCTCTAAGGCCTCACCATTGATGTCGAAGAGAAAAAAGTGGCTGGTGCAAAGTGCTCCATCACCTTCAGGCGGCACGATTCCGATGGCGCCTTTTTTGCCCCAAATTTCGGAAAGAATGACCTGTCCCACGCGGGCGACTTGATGGCGGGGCATGCGAAGGGACGCTCCATCCGCTGGTGCGTCGAGGACGACCCCCTTTCCGTAGAGCCTTACGGATAGCTTGGGATAGAGCTTTGACTCCGGTCGGTCGACGTACTCCTTGTATTGCGTCAACAAGCCATCGAGAGGGGTCAAGGGCCATCTCGAACTCACGGGTGATTTTCCGAGAGCTCGAGCTGAATTCTGCCGAGCAGATCGATGACTCTCCTCTCCTTGGCGAGAATGTCCTCGACCAACTGTTCCGGCGAAAGGTGAGAGAGGTCATCCGTCCGGTTCGGATTCTTCAGGTCCAGGTTGTAATTGTTGTCCACGATCGTCTCAATTGAGGCACTCCAGGCCCGAGCGTTTTCGCTGCGCGCTTTCCGCAGGGGCCCGCCCCACCAGGCTTGGCACTCCGCGAACTCCTCGAAGCGCATTGCCATCGTTTTTGAGTAATTCTTCCGGCCTTCAGGAAGCGGTTGCTCGTAGTACCAGACCTCCTTTGTGGCGCGGGTCTTCTCGAAGAAGAGGAGGTTCGTCGGAATCGAGGTGTACGGCGCGAACACTCCATTCGGTAGCCGGACGATCGTGTGCAGGTTGAAGTCTTCGACAAGATCCTTCTTAGTCCTCGCCGCGACGCCATCGCCGAAGAGGACTCCGTTTGGGACGACCATCCCACAGCGGCCTCCGGCCTTTAGGCTCCGCATGATGAACTGAAGGAAAAGAAGCGTCGTCTCGGACGTCCGCGTCGACTCGGGGAAGTTGTCCTGGATTCCCTTCTCTTCTTCGCCGCCCAACGGCGGATTCGTGACGATGACGTTGTACCGCGCGCTCTCCGGGATCTGGGTCAGCGGGTTCTTCAGCGCGTTGTCCCGCCGCAGTTGCGGCTGGTCGATTCCGTGCAGCAGGAGGTTCATCATCCCGAGCAGGTACGCCATCGGCTTCTTCTCGATGCCGAAGAGTGTCTTCTCCTTCAGCAGCCGCTCGTCTTCGACCTTCTTGACCTGGCCTTTCAGCTCTTCGAACGCCTCGACGAGGAAACCGCCCGTCCCGGCGGCCGGATCGAGGACGGTTTCTCCGAGCCTGGGCGCTACCTGCTGGACGATGAATCGGATGAGCGGGCGGGGCGTGTAGAACTCGCCCGAATCGCCCGCCGCGTCGCGCATCTCGCGGAGCATCGACTCGTAGAGGTGGCCGAGCGTGTGGATGTCGTCGGACGAATTGAAATTTATACGGCTCACGAGGTTCACGACGTCTCGAAGGAGGTAGCCGGAGAGCATCCGGTTGTAGGTTTCCTTGAAGACGGCGGCGAGGACGTCCCGGGCGTCTCCCTTCCCCTCGCCGTGAAGCCCGCGCAGGTATGGGAGAAGCGCTCCGTTGATGAACTCGAGAAGCCCTTCGCCGGTGGCGCCGCGCACCGGATCGGCCGCCCAATCACGCCACCGGTACGGGTTGTCGATCGCCGGCCGGTATTTCTT
The DNA here is from genome assembly GCA_030948185.1 of Acidobacteriota bacterium. Lineage (GTDB taxonomy): Bacteria > Acidobacteriota > Thermoanaerobaculia > UBA5066 > Gp7-AA6 > JALYUA01. The sequence goes on along the minus strand of JALZAT010000111.1, from coordinate 345 downwards.
CTCCGTGATCTCGCGGCGTTTCTCGAGATCGTCGAAGCATTTCAGGAAAAGGATCCACGAGAGCTGCGGAATCCGGTCGAGGTCGCCGTTCAACCCCGCGTCCTTCCGCATGATGTCGCGCGCGGTCTTGATCGTGCCGGAGAGCTGCGCCTTGGGCGTCAGCGGCTCCTTCACTTTCCTGGGCGGTCGGGGCATGAATCCTCCCTAGAATCCGAGGTCTTTCCAGAGGCGATGGAGCTCGGAGCTTGCCATGTCGAGGCTCATGGGCCCAAGGCCGGTCCGCGGGCCCTCCGCCTCGAACGGGACCTTCCAATCGAACGGAGGATCCGGCAGTCGTTCGGGAAG
>JALZAT010000061.1 GCA_030948185.1 Acidobacteriota bacterium | reverse complement strand
CTCTCGGCCGCGGTTCGCGGGGCGAACGCCGCTGCCGATGTCATAATCGCCGGCTCCCATGGAAGAGAAAGTATGAAGAAGATCGGGATCCTGTTCGGCCAGGAACGCTCGTTTCCCTACGCGCTCATCGATCGGATCAACGCGTCCGGCGTGCCGGGCGTCTCCGCGGAGCCGGTCAAAGTGGGGGGCATCTCCCTCCAGAGCCCGAAGACGTACGACCTGATCCTCGACCGCATCAGCCAGGACATCCCGTTCTATCGGGCGATCCTGAAGAAGGCCGTCGCGGACGGGACGATCGTCGTGAACAACCCTTTCTGGTGGTCGGCGGACGACAAGTTCTTCAACAACGTGGTCGCGAAGTCAGTCGGGGTCACCGTGCCCAAGACGGTCCTGCTTCCGTCCAACCAGCATCCGCCGGAGACCACCTCCGAGTCGATGACGAACCTGACGTTCCCCCTCAACTGGGACGAGATTTTTTCGCACATCGGCTTCCCGGCGTATTTCAAGCCGTACTCGGGCGGCGGGTGGAAGAACGTGTATCGCGTGGCGAACCTCGAAGAGTTCTTTGCCGCGTACCGCGAATCGGGCCAGAACGTCATGACCCTCCAGGAAGAGATCGTCTTCGAGGACTACTTCCGCTGCTACGCGATCGGCCGCAAGCACGTCCGGATCATGAGGTATGACCCGCGGCAGCCCCACCACTCCCGGTACGTCCAGGCGGAGGAGCCGGTCGAAGCGTCCCTCCACGATCGGATCCGCAACGACTGTCTGAAGCTGGTGAACGCCCTCGGGTACGACTTCGACACACTCGAGTTCGCGGTCCGAAACGGAGTTCCGTACGCGATCGATTTCCTGAACCCGGCGCCGGACGCCGACGCAAAGTCCGTCGGCCCCGCGAACTTCGAGTGGGTGCTCGACCACGCATCGAAGTGGCTCATCGAGCGCGTCACATCGGGAGAGCCCACTCCGACCCGCTACCACTGGCAGGAGTTCCTGGGCCCCGCGAAGAGCCCGGCGCCCCGACCCTCGGGACCGTCCGGCGCTTCCCGTCCGCTCGGGCCGAAGGGCTTCCGGCCCGAGGCGCCCCTGGGACCGAGGCGTTCTCCGGGCAACCGTCCGGCGGGCCCGCGCTCGAACGGCTCCGCCGGCAGGCCCGCCGGCCCGAAGCGTGCTCCTTCACCGGGACCTTCCAGTCCTCCAGGGGACGACTCCCAGGAATAGATGCGCGAGCGGCCCGCCTTCACGATCGGCGTCGAAGAAGAGTTCCAGATCATCGATCCGGAGACGCGCGAGCTGCGCTCGCACGTCCAGGAGATGCTCGAAGAGGGCCGTCTCCTTCTCAAGGAGCGCGTCAAGCCGGAGATGCACCAGTCGGTGATCGAGGTCGGCACCGGCATCTGCGCGAACGTCGCGGAAGTGCGCAAGGACGTGACGGAACTGCGCCGGGAGATCATCGGCCTCGCGCGGCGCAACGGCATGCGCGTCGCGTCCGCGGGGACGCACCCGTTCTCCCGCTGGGAAGAGCAGAAGATCTACCCGGACCCGCGGTACGACTCGATCGTGCAGGAGCTCCAACTCGTCGCGCGCTCGAACTTGATCTTCGGCCTCCACGTCCACATCGGGATCAAGGACCGCGCCGTCGCGTTCGACATCTTGAACGAGGCGCGGTACTTCCTCCCGCACCTGCTCGCGCTGTCGGCCAACTCTCCCTTCTGGATGGGCCGCAACACGGGCCTGAAGAGCTACCGCACGAAGGTCTTCGAGCGGTTTCCGCGCACCGGCATACCGCCCGTCTTTCCCACGCCGGCGGAATTCGACGAGTTCGTCCGGATCCTGGTAGCGACCAACTCGATCGACAACGGAAAGAAGATCTGGTGGGACCTGCGGCCTCACCCCTTCTTCGAAACGATCGAGTTTCGCGTCTGCGACATCCCGATGCGGCTCGACGAGACGGTCGCGATCGCAGCCCTCGTCCAGGCGATCTGCGTCAAGCTCTACGAGTTGCGCCTGAAGAATCTCGGATTCCGCAAGTACAGCAACGCGCTCATCCTCGAGAACAAGTGGCGCGCGAGCCGATGGGGCGTCGAAGGCAAGCTGATCGACTTCGGAAATGAGTCGGAAGTTCCGTTCAGGAGCCTCATGGAAGAGCTGCTCGAGTTCGTCGACGGCGTCGTGGACGAGCTCGGCAGCCGCCGCGAGGTCGATTCGATCCGCTGGATCCTCGAGAACGGTTCCGGCGCGGACCGCCAGCTCCGGGTCTTTCAGCAGAACGGCGGAGACCTTCGCGGGGTCGTCGATTTCATCTGCCAGGAGACGTGTCTCGGCATCGAAGGGCCGGCGTCCGCGACAACCGCTGGGAGCTGACGGAGACCTCTTGCGAACTTCGACCGCCGCCTATACCGAAGATCTCGTCCCCGGCGCGCGCAACGCCGTTCGGACGTGCCTGCGCGTCGCCTCCCACGAGCGGGTCACGGTGATCACCGATCTCGAGACCGAGGACATCGCGGCAAGCCTCGCCGACCAGGTCCGCGAGGTCGGCGCCGCCGTCGAGTTCCACGTGCTCGAAGACTACGGGTCGCGGCCGATGCTCACGATGCCCGCGCCGGTTCTCGAGTCGCTCGAGCGATCACAGGTTTCGATCTACGCCGCGCAACCCAAGACGGGCGAGCTCCCATCGCGCATCCAGATGACCGACGTCGTGAACCGCCGCCGAATGCGCCACGCCCACATGGTCTACATCAGCCACCGCATCATGCTCGAGGGTATGCGCGCCGACTTTCAACTGGTCGACGCGATCTCGACCCGGGTGCTGGAGCGGGCGCGGAAGGCCACGACGATCCGCGCGGCCTCGCGCGGGGGCTCGGACCTGCGCGCCAAGTTCGACCCGGAGATTCGCTGGCTCAAGACGAGCGGGATCATTTCGCCGGAGAAGTGGGCAAACCTGCCTGCAGGAGAGGTCCTCACGTCGCCGGCGCGCGTCGACGGCGTGTACGTCGTCGACGGGATCCTGGGCGACTACCTCTCCGCGCGTTACGGAGACATGGAGAAGAACCCGCTGACGGTCTTCATCGACGACAGCCGCCTCGTCGACGCCCGCTGCGACCGCCCCGAGATTCTCGCGGACTTTCTGGCGTACACGAGCCAGGAGGCGAACTCGAACCGCGTCGGCGAATTCGCGATCGGAACGAACATCGCGGTCCACAGCGTGATCGGGAACATCCTTCAGGACGAGAAGCTGCCGGGCCTTCACATCGCCTTCGGGCACCCCTACTCCGAGCACACCGGCGCCTGCTGGAGCTGCCGGACCCACCTGGACATCGTCGGCCGCCACTTCGATGTGTGGTTCGACGACGAGCAGATCATGGCGAACTCGAAGTTCCTGATCTGACGACCTGAACGAATGCTGAAGATGGCCGGCGGGCGAAGCGGCTGGATTATCAACGTCGCGTGAGCCGCCGGAATCTTGCCGCGGGATTGTTTCTCGCCATTCAGATTTCTCGTCCTCTCCTGTCGGAGGAAATCCTCGTGCGGCATTCCGAGGGGGTCGTCCGCGGCTTTCTCGCCTTGAAGGCTCTCGACGGCACGCGCCTCGCCGACGGCGATCTGATCCAGAGCTCCCGCGGAGACCGGGTCACGAGCCGCCTCGTCTTCCGCTTCCCGGACGGCTCGATCCACGACGAGACCGTCGTGTTCTCGCAGCGGCAGCGTTTTCGGCTCGTCAGCGACCACCTGATCCAGAAGGGCCCAGCCTTCCCCCATCCGTTAGAGACCTCGATCGACGCCGCGAGCGGCCGCGTCCTGGTCCGGTACCTGAACGAGCCGGACGAGAAGCGCACGGACCAGAAGATGGAGTTGTCAGCAGACGTTGCGAACGGGATGATGCTGACTCTCTTGAAGAACATTCGCCCCGAGACGCCTTCGACATCCGTGCCGATGGTGATCACGTCCGCGAGCCCGCGCCTGGTCAAGCTCGTCAAGCTCGTCATCACGCCGTCCGGGACCGATTCGTTTTCCGTCGGCCGGGCGTCCCACAAGGCGACCCGCTACGTCGTCAAGGTCGAGATCGGCGGGGTCGTCGGTCTGCTCGCGAAACTCCTCGGCAAGGTCCCGCCCGACACCTCGGTCTGGATTCTCCAGGGGGAGGCGCCGGCGTTCGTGAAATCGGAAGGACCTCTCTATTCCGGCGGACCGGTCTGGCGGATCGAGCTCGCGAGTCCCGTCTGGGCTCGAGCGCCGGTCGCGTCGCCGGCGCGGCCGACCCCGTGATCCCGGCGCTGCGAGCGCGCTACAACGCGGCTTTCAACCAAACGTCCTACGAGGACTATCAGGAGCGGCTCGCCGCGGCGTGCGGCTTTCCGATCGCCTTCCGGCTGGCGGAGACGCCGGTGTTTCTTCCGCCGGCCTTACGGGACGAGATGGTCCGCGACGCCCAGGAGATCTGGGCCCAGCTGTCGGCGCCGGACAACCTCCGCCGGTCCGAAGCGGCAGTGCCCGCGGAGTGGAACGTGCCCGGCTGCGACCCGCTCCCGCTTTTCGCGCAGGCGGATTTCGCCGTCGTGCGCGAAGGCGGACGCCTCGCGCCGAAGCTGATCGAGCTGCAGGCGTTCCCGTCCCTCTACGGATTCCAGCTCTTCCAGTCGGACCTCCAGCGGGAGATCGCGCCGGGAGGCGAGCTCGGCTGGACGCTCTCCGGGCTCGGCCGCGAGGGTTACGTCCGCGAAGTCGGCCGGGCGATCACGGGAGAGGTGCCCGTCGAGAACGTCGTGCTGCTCGACCTCGATCCGCCGCACCAGAAAACCGCGGTCGACTTCGCGTGCACGGAGAAGCTCTGGGGAGTTCGCGCCGTCGACGCGCTCGCCGTGAAAAAGCGCGGGCGCGAGCTCTGGTACGAGCGGGACGGCCGAGACACGAGAATCCTCCGCATCTACAACCGGCTCATCTTCGACGAGCTCGCGGTGAAAGGGATCTCTCTTCCGTTCGACGTGCGCGAGCCTCTCGACGTCGAGTGGGCGGGGCATCCGAACTGGTATTTCCGTTGGAGCAAGCACTCGCTGCCGGAGCTGGGCCACCCGGCCGTTCCGGAATCCCGCTTCCTCTCGGAGCTCGACGCGCCTCCGGACGACCTCGAGAACTGGGTCTTGAAGCCCCTCTTCTCCTTCGCCGGCGCGGGGGTGAAGGTCGACGTGACCCCGGAGGACCTCGCCGCCGTCCCTCCCGAGCACCGTGCGCACACACTGCTGATGCGAAAAGTCGAGTACGCGCCGGCGATCGAGACGACGGACGGTCCCCCGTCCAAGGTCGAGGTTCGCGTCATGTTCGTCTGGAAAGACGGCAAACCGCTGCCGGTCACGACGCTCGCGCGGCTGTCCCAGGGAAAAATGATGGGCGTCGCGTTCAACAGGGAGAAGACGTGGGTGGGGTCGGCGGGGTGCCTGTGGCCAGGTGACAGGTGACAGGATTAAGGGGAAAGCAGAATCGGGGCTGCCGACACCTGTCGCCCGTCACCTGACACCAAAGAAAATGCCGGCCCGAAGGCCGGCATTTGACCCTGAGCTCCGGAAGCTTACTTCGAGGGCTTGGTCTCGGTCGACGTCTTCGACTGGTCGGTGGTCGTGGTCTTCTTCTTTCCACGCGTCGTGGCGTGCTTCTTGTGGGTCTTCTTCTTGACGCCGCCCACGTTCGAGGAAGACGTGCTCTCGGTGCTCTGCGTCTGCGATCCCGTCACCGGGTTCGTGGAGGACTTCGTCTCGGTCTTCTTTTCGCCGGACGCGGACTGCGCGAACAGACCGGCGGGAAGAGCGAGGACAACGGCGACGGCGAGGAGGCGGGAGAGAGGTTTCTGCATGGTGGGTTCTCCTTTCGCTGCGCGAAATGCGCATCAAGCCAACGAGGAGAGACTAGGAGAACGCGGATGAACCCAGTGTGAACCCGTCAGGACTTTCCGACACGGCGGAGGACCAGCGCCTCCCCTTCCTTCCGGGAGTCCGTTTCGGAAAGAGCGATTCCGTCCGCCGACAGGTCGATTTTGACCTTCGATACGCGCCGGCCGAGCGGAAACGAGCAGTCAGACCCCTCCGATTCGAACGTGATCCCGTCCGCCGTCGGCGCACCGTAGAGGATGCAGGAGAGCTCGCTGCGGAGCGAGTCGGGCCGGTACTCCAAGGCGAAACGCACTTTCTGACTGCGGTAGCTCGGCGAGACGTCGGCGAGAACGATCCAGCCCTTTTCGAGGTCTCCGGATCCCGTGCGCGTCTGAACGGAAAGCGCGTAGGGGGTGACCGCCGTCAGGGCCAGAGAGAGGTGAGAGTCCCCTTCGCTCTGCTCGTACCTGCCGGGCAGCGTCTTCCAGAGGCGTCGGAGCTCCGGATGGACCGGGCCCGGTCCTGGCGGGTGCGAAAGCGCGGACCCCCAGGCCGGGGGAGTCGATCCCCAGGGCCTCGGATGGGCCGCCGTATCCATGTTCTTGGGATTCACCTGCGCGGAGGCGGAAAAGGCGGCTGCGATCAGGAAAAGACCCGAGCGCTTCATGACGATCTCCCCTGAAAAGAGACTCATAGCACCGTCCGTGCCGCGGCGGCCGATGAAAAAAACGGGCCATTCCGAGCCATTTCTGTCAGGCCGGACGTCTCACGGAGAGGACACCGCTCGCCGAACGAGGACGGGACGGGGTCAGGGGACGTAAGACCGGATCTGCACCTTCCACCAGGGCCAGTCGTGCCCGTACGGGGCGTTCCAGATGTCCCCCCGGTGGCGGATCCCCTTTTCGCGGAAGATGCGGATCATGTCTTCCGAGCCGTCCAGGATGTTGTCCGTCTCCCCCGTGACGATCGCGATGTCCATCGTCGAAAGCCTGCCGATCCAGCTCGCATCCATGTTCGGGACGTTCGCCGTCGGACAGTGGAAGTAGGCCGTGTCGTTCCAGAACCCGTCGAGAAACGAATGGATGTCGTACTTGCCGGAGAAGCCGACCGCCTGCTCCACCGCCTCCGGGTGCCTCAGGCCGAAGTTGACGGCGTGGTACGCGCCGAACGACGCGCCCAGCGTCCCGACGCGGCCCGGCCCACCCGCGCGCGATCGCGCATAGGGCACGACTTCGTCGATGAGGTAGCGGTCGTACTGGTCATGCCGCGCGATCCGATCCGCCGGATGCTTCCATTTCGCGTAGAAGCTCTCGGCGTCGACGCTGTCCACGCAGGCGATCTGGAGCCTCCCGGCCTCGAGATGGTCCGCGACCGCGCCGACGAGTCCGAAGTCCTCGTTCTCGAAGAAGCGTCCGCCCGAGGTCGGAAACCAGATCATCGGCCGCCCGGAATGCCCGAACCAGAGCAGCTCCATCGGGCGACCGAGAATCGGCGAATCCCACCTGATGTACTCGCGGTTCATGGCTTCAAGCAAGCGCGCGGTAGCCTATCCGCTCCCGCGTCCGACTAAACGCGCGGGTTGATGGTTTCGTAACGAGAGCGCCAGAGATGATCTCCGCAGGAGAACTGCCCTCCGATCTGGAAGAACTTCGGCGCAAGCTGACGTGGCGCGGCGACGGACCCGCCCGAGGCCGCGTGTTGAGCGTCTTCATGGATCAGAACAACCGCTGCAACCTGAAGTGCAAGATGTGTGGCTTCAGTGATCCACGCGTTTCAGCCCTGCCGAAATACGACATGCCACGCGGGCTCTTCGACACGATCGCAACCCAGATTTTTCCCCAGACGAACTTCCTCGTCCTCTCGATCCTGACCGAACCCTTTATGACCAGGGATTTCCCGGATCGGCTCGAGCGCGTCCGGGAGTTTGAGGTCCCGTACAGCGAAATCATCACAAACGGGACCCTGCTCAACGAAACGTCGATCCGCAAGATCATCGACGCCAAGATCACGTGCCTCACCTTCTCCATCGACGGGGGGACAAAGGAAACCTACGAGGCGATCCGTGTCGGTGCGCGCTTTCAGAGCGTGATGTACAACTTGAGCCTCTTCCAGTCGATGCGGCGCAATCGGCACGTGGCCCTTCCCGCCGTCCGAATGAACCACGTTCTGTCCGAGGTGAACATCGACCGGTTCGACGATTTTCTCGCTCTCGCGGGAAAGGTCCGGCCGGAAAGGATCGGAGTTCGTACCGTCTCCAGAATGAGCAACGCGCTCATCCAGGAGAACCGGGAACCCGAATTCTGGGTGAAGGTGGGCGCCGCGCGCCAGAAGCTCGCCGCGTTCTGCGGCCGGACCGGCATCGAGAACGCAGGCTACCTTCGCGACCGGCCGACGCCCATCGACCTCTTCACCGAGCGGGGAGACCGGATGATTTGCCGGGCACCCTGGGAAGCCCTCGCGATCCATCCGAACGGTGACATCTACCCGTGCATGGCCTGGACGCGGCCGCCGATCGGGAATCTGCTTCGACGGACGTTCGACGAGATCTGGACGGGCGAAGAGCTGGAATCTCTTCGGCGCGAGTTCGAGGACCGGCTGCCGGGCCTGGATTGCCTGAACTGCTCCATCCGAAGCGACACTTCTCCCGACACCGACGATTTCTTCTACCGAAAAGTCGCGAAGCCTTTCCGGTCCGACGCACGCTAAATCGGCCGGTTGTGTCGATTGAGCCAGACTCCCCAGAGATTCAGGCCGATCGACAATCCGATGAAGAGTCCGCGGAATCCGTCGAACAGGTCCTCCCCGAGGCGCGCGGAGGGCTGGACGAACCTCGGCAGGACGAGCGCGACGAGCAGGCAGGCCATTCCCAGGCGAATGAGCGTGCTCGGTTTCGGGGGTCGTTGTCGCAAGAGCATCGTTCGGCTCCTTCGATTCAGTCTTGGAGGTGGAACCAGACCATCATCGCGACCTTGACCGCGGCCATGGTTGCGCCGACGGCGAAAAGGTCCCAGCTCCAGACGTGGTTTGCGTAATACCGATAGACGAAGAGGCCCATCGCCACGAGGACGCCCGCCACTCCGGCGATGCTCGTGGACCTCAGGCGATGGGTGAGGAAACGCTCGTCGACCTCGATACCCAGTACGGGAACTTTCATCGCTTGCTCTCCAGAGTGAAGATCGAGTCGGCCGGAACCTTGAAGACGCGGGCGAAGGTCAGGGCGAGGAGCAGGCTGGGGACGTACCGGTCACGCTCGATCGAGTTGATGCTCTGCCGCGACACCCCGACGGCATCCGCAAGCTGCTGCTGGGTCCAGTCCCGAGCCAGCCGAAGCTCCTTGACCCGATTTTGAATCCGAACACCCATGTAAAGCCCGCTTTCCGTCGGGAAAGATACCCGCTCCACCCACGATGTCAAGCCTGCTGGACATAATATACTTGACTAACCAATTCTGAGGGGCTATTCTGGACGCATGAAACGAGAAAGCGCCGCCCCTCGCACCCTCATGGAAGCCATCTCCTATTTCGCCAAGCCTGGAGTGGCGCGCGACTTCGTCGCCCAGCTCCGGTGGCCCAAAGGCCCGTTCTGCGAGAAGTGCGGCGAGACGGACCCGATGTTTCTGGCCTCCGTCGAGCGGTGGAAGTGCCGGGGCTGCGGGGTCCAGTTTTCCGTGAAGAAGGGCACCATCATGGAAGACAGCCCGATCTCGTTGGACAAGTGGCTGTGCGCGATGTGGATGATCGCCAACTGCAAGAACGGGGTCAGCTCCTACGAGATCCACCGGGCGCTCGGCGTCACCCAGAAGAGCGCGTGGTTCATGCTCCACCGCATCCGGCTCGCGATGCAGAACAAGAGCATCAACAAGATGAAGGGGCCGGTTGAAGTGGACGAGAGCTTCATCGGCGGGAAAGTCGGGAACATGAGCAACAAAAAGCGCCGCGAGTTCGGTGCGAGGGGCAACCCGAGAAAGGCCGTGGTTCTGGGAATGCTGGAGCGTGGCGGGGAGATCCGTGCTGAGGTCGTGTCGAATACCAAGCGCAATACCCTCGTCCCTCGCATCGAGGAGAACGTGGCTCCGGGTGCGAGGGTGTTCACCGATTCGCTTCCCACCTACGTGGTGCTCCGAGAGAACTTCCTGCACGAATCCGTCAACCACTTCCGCGATGAGTGGGTGCGCGGCGAAGCGCACACCAACGGAATCGAAAACTTCTGGTCGCTCTTCAAGCGGTCGCTCGGCGGCACCTACGTCAACGTCGAGCCGTTTCACCTGTTCCGGTATCTCGATGAGCAGGTCTTCCGTTTCAACAATCGGAAGGACACCGACGCTGGCCGGTTCGGGAAGCTGCTCTCGCTGCTGTCGGGCAAGCGGCTGACCTTCAAGGCGTTGACTACCGGGATGGAGGCGCAAACGTGCTAAGCGACAAAGACGCGGGCCAAAGCCTCGGACAAGGCTGTAGAATTCCGTAATCATGGCCGACGAAAACGGCTCCGGTCCTGACGGGGTGACAAAGAACTTTGGGTTAGTCATCGCCTTCTTGCTGCCCGGCTTCATAGCCTTGTGGGGAATTTCTTATTTCGATCCTCGAGTAGAAGCCTGGATCAATCGCGCCTCCTCTGGTTCCACTTCCGTCGGTGACTTCCTCTTGGTTGTCGTGGCTTCGCTCGGGCTCGGCGTGTTTCTCAGCGGCGTTAGGTGGTTGCTGTTCGAGCAGTTTCGATTCCTCAAACTGTTACGCGTCGAAGACGTGACCCCTCACGCCCAGCGGGGAACATGGGACGACCGGCAGGCCAATGAGGACTTTTACAAGTTTTATCTCTTCTACTCGAACACCGCCGTCGCGATGCTTCTGGTCTTCTCGGCGTCCCTGCATGCACAGCAACACTGGACGCTCTTTTCTAAACTCTTGGCGCTCGTCGCCGCTGAGGTTGTGCTGGTCTGGAGTGCGCGTGAGTCGATCAGGCGCTTCCGCGAAAAGGTGAAGGCGCACAGGATCGGAGTGACGGCGTGACGAACGGCAGCGAAGGCCACGACGATGACGATCTGACAAAGCTAGCCGAGCGGGAAAGAAGCGAGCGAGAGCGTGAGCTTGAGCGCGAGTTAGAGCGCATTGAAAAGGAACGGAGACTTCCCGACGATGACGAGCGAAAGAAAAAGTGAGCAACATGCGAGGCGGGCCCGCTGACGAACGCTCCGCGCCGGAATCCAAGAAGAAGCCCATGGAGTTCCGGCGCTTCGAGCGTCTGACTCGGCAGATCATCCCCCGCCAGCCCAAGCCAAAGAAGTCGAAGGAATCCCGCCACAAGTGACGCGGGCCTCGGCGCTGATCGATACCCGCGTCATCTACTGCGGGGACTGTCTCGACCAGCTTAGGAAGCTCCCGGACGGCTGCGTTGACCTGATCTACATCGACCCGCCCTTCAACTCGAATCGGAATTACGAAGTCTTCTGGGGCGAGACGAAGGAGAAGCGCGCCTTCGAGGATCGCCACGCCTCCACGCAGGCTTACATCGACTTCATGCGTCCGCGCTGCGTCGAGCTTGCCCGCGTGCTGAAAAAGACCGGCTCGTTTTACTACCACTGCGACTGGCACGCGAGCCACTACGTCAAAGTGATGCTCGATCAGATATTTGGGGAGAATCTTTTCCGGGGCGAGATCATTTGGAAGCGGACGAGTGCCCATGCCGACGCAAAACGCCAATGGGGGGCGGTCCACGATTCGATCTTTTTCTACACCGGGTCCGACGACTACACGTTCCACCCGCAATACGGCGCGTATGACGAGCACTACTTGCTCGACAAATATCGCCACGTGGACGACGCCGGCCGCCGTTACCGATTGAGCGATCTGAGATCTCCCCAACCCCGGCCAAATCTGATTTACGACTACAAGGGCTATAAGCCGCATCCCAACGGATGGGCGGTGTCGCGAGAGCGCAGGGAGCAACTTGAGGCAGAAGGCCGACTTCACTTCCCGAAGCGCCCCCAAGGCAGAATCGAATTGAAGCGATACCTGGACGAACGGAAGGGAATGCCCGCCGGAAATGTCTGGGACGACATCGATCCAATCAATTCTCAGGCGCTCGAACGCTCCATTTGGGGCTCTAGTTCTGTCTTGTCGTGGGTGCAATAGGTGATCCGGTCGCTGCTCTCCAAGCGAACGAGTGAACGTCGGAAAGAGGGGGCCTTCGGATCTTTCCAATCGATATATTTTCGACGGGTCTCGTATGCAAGGAGATCGGCTGCCTGAAGTGGCGGGAAGTGCTTGGGGGACCCGAACGCTATCGCTCCGAGGCGGTGCCTAAAATCAAACTCTCTCGCGACCTTCATCGACTCGTAGATGTCGCAAAGGTCACCCTTCCACTTCGATATGTCCCCGCAGACAAAGCCGATCCGTTCATCCATTGATCCAACAAAGATCTTCCTAGCGAGCTGGACGATGCAATGTGGAAGACCCGCGCCGTAGTAGTGCTTTTCCTTCGAGTAGATCTGTCCCGAGTGCGTGTTCTCCCAATCTCTCCGGTGACCTCGCGCAATCACGCAACCGTGGCCGAACGCGGGGGTTTCTTTCAGGATGTCGATCAGCGTGCCCTGTAACCGAGCGCGGCGCTCTTTGTCCCAACCCGAAAAGCTCCCTCGTCCGTGGAGCATTTCGTTCATGTGAAGTTCTGGCAGCTCGCCGGGCTCGCTTGGAACACCTTCGGCTACTAGAGCGGCGGTCCATCGCACCGAGAATTTCTCCCAGTCGTCAGCGGCTCCTATGAATCCCGCAGACGCGAAGACGAACCCGGCGGGGGTCTCGTCGGTAGGGCCGTCTCCTAGGCCCGCCTCATCGATGTAAGCCCGCAAGACAGCCAGAAACTGCCTCCCGCCACTCCACAAGTGGAGTAGCCCTGCCATGTCCCTTACGGAATCGCTGGCGAGATTCAGCCCGGGGATAGCCGGCTGGTTAGTCAAGTATATTGTGTCCAGCCTGCTTGTCAGTCGGAGCGGAGCGAGGGGACGATCCCCCTTACCCAGCCTCTCCCCCGCGCGCGGGGGAGAGGTAAATGCGCCTCCCTGAAACATCCGCTCGCCGCGTTAGGAGTCTCCCGACCGAAGGGAGGGAGGAGCCTGACGCGGCGGGAGCCGGAGCGGAGCGAAGGCAGCGCAGGCGACGTGGTCGGGGCGGCCGGGATCGAACCGGCGACCATCTGCTCCCAAAGCAGATACGCTACCGCTGCGCTACGCCCCGGCGGGCCTCATCAGTGTACCGCCCGGCGCGCGGGGGGACCTGTTCCCGGCGCCGGAGGTGATAACCTGCATATCCGACCCCTTCGCGACGGACTGGATCCCCACGGATCTCACCGAGCCCGCCGGTAGTCTTCGGCAAGAAAGTGGGTCCTACTCTTCTCGTGCTCGCCGACGCTACTGCGACCTCCGAATTGAACCGCCTCGGCGAAGCGAGGCGGTAGTGGCCTCATCGACGTGTATCCGATGCGGGCACCAGGCCTTCGAGATGTCCGAGTCCTCGATCGGCGGGCTGCGGTTCAAGCGCGATTTCCTGCAATGCGCACAATGCGGCGGAGTCATCGGCGTCATCGAATCTGACAATCTCAATGCGCGGCTCGACGCCATCGAACAGAGACTCCTGACGCTCTCGGAACCCGAACGCTCCGGACGCGCCTGACAGGACGCGATGACGGATTACAGAATGCCCGAATCGCTCCGGTGCCCGCGAACCGGTCGAACGTGGAACATGCGCGTCCCAGACGAAAAGCGGCTCGATCCGATCCGGTGCGAGGCGTGTGGTGACACGCACTCGTTGAGCGAGTTGCTCGACGTCAGGAAGCTCAAGCTGGCCCCCGCTCCGGCTGATCGCGGGCGAGCGTAAGCCGTCGCTGAAGCTCAGGCTCTGGCGCCGGACCAGCGCAGCCCGAGCGAGATCGCGAGAAAGCGCGCGTCCTGGTGAGGTCCGAAGATCGGACCCGCTGTGTACGACGAGGGATGTCCCGACAGCCGCAGGTTCTGGTCGCGGCCCCCGGTGTGCACCCGCGCGTTGAAGTCGCGCGTGATCATGTAGCGGGATTCGAGGCACGCGGTCACGCCCGTGTGCCCGGCCGGAAGACACGCCCCGGCGACGAGCGAGAGCGCGGGGCCGAGCTGCGTGCGCGAGCGGCGCAGCCGGCTGATCCCGGGCCCGCCGCCGATCCCTCCATAGAGGTAGCTCTTGCCCGACTGGGAGAGCATGAGTCGCCCCGTGACGTTCGCGAGGAAGGCGAGGTGCTGCTGCGCGTAACACTGTTGCGTCATGGCCGGCCAGTGGGAGATAGCGAGCTGGTTCTCCCAGCCGACCGCTCCAAGCTGGAGGCCCACGGACGAGCGGGGCTTCCACCAGTAATCGACTCCGACCCCCCAGAGACCGCCCCGCGCAAGCGGTCTCTCTTTCTCGTGGACGACTTCATACATGTGCCCCGCGTAGTTCGTCTCTTCGACGTGGACGTCCTGTGACCACGCCGAAACCAAACCGCCCGACGCGCCGATCTCGAGCTGCGCGCGCGCCGAGGCGGGAAGGAGGAGAAAGATCCCGGCAATCGCGCCAACAAGAAAAGAGCTCCCAGAAAGGGATGCGATTCGTTCGCTCGGCCTTCGCCTCGGCGCCCGATGGGTGCTCGTGGTGCAGCTCCTGTATATTTTCCCGGGGGTCGTCTCTCGGCAAGGAGAATTGAATCGTCCGAATCGCCTCCGTTGAAGGGCACACTCGGACCGGAGGCGGCGGTCCAAGCGATGAAACCTTTTCGGTTTGGCTGGCAGAGAGACTACAGGATTCCCCTCCGCGTCGGTAGGGCGTCAGGGAGGCGAAAAGCGGGCGTCCAAGAGCTCCCGGTGCTTGTCCCGCTTTGCGCTGTTCCGACGTCGGCCGGTTCGTCGTCCACCGCCGCCAGCCACGAGAGCCGTCGGCGCACCACGTCCAGCTGCAGGTCTGTAGCATTTGCGTTATTTTATAGCTATTGATATATCAATCAATATGCGGCGCGTCCTCCTTCTGAGCAGCTCGAACGTGCACGGGCGCGGGTATCTCGACCACGCCGCGCCCGCGATCGGGTCGCTCCTGGGACCCCTCTCCGGGCCCGTGCTCTTTCTTCCGTTTGCTCTCTCCGACTGGGATGCCTACGCGGAGCGGGCCCGCGCGCGGTTCGCCCAGATGGGTTACGCGCTCGAGTCGCTCCACCGCGCCGCGAACCCGGCCGAGTCGGTGCGATCCGCCGTCGCCTTCTTCGTGGGCGGCGGAAACACGTTCCGACTGTTGAACGAGCTCTACCGCCGTGACCTTCTCGTCCCCATCCGGCATCGCGTCTCGGAGGGCGTTCCCTATGTGGGATCGAGCGCCGGCTCGAACGTGGCCGGCCCGACGTTGAAGACGACGAAAGACATGCCGATCGTCGAGCCGCCCTCTTTCGACGCGCTCGGCCTCGTCGATTTCCAGATCAGCCCGCACTACCTCGATCCGGATCCGGCTTCGACGCACATGGGCGAAACCCAGGAAGAACGGATCGTCCAATACCTCGAGGAGAACGACCGCCCGGTCGTCGGCTTGCGGGAGAGCGCCTTTCTCCGGATCGAGGGCGGGCCGCGCTCGCGCGAGGTCGTTCTCGAAGGCGAGGCCGGCTGCCGCGTGTTTCGACGCGGGTTGCCGCCCGTCGAGGCGATGCCCGTGCGCGACATCCGGCCGCTGCTCGACGGGGCGAGCGCGTGAAACCGCCGGAGACGCTGGTCCTGACGCGTTCCGACGTGTCCGGGCTGCTCGATCTCGACGACTGCATCGGCGCGGTCGAGAGCGCGTTCCGGGCCCATGGCGAAGGCCGCGCGCCGGCTCCGGGCATGCTCGGATTCCCGGCGCCGGGCGGCGGGTTTCACGTCAAGGCGGCGGGGCTGACGCCAGCGCTCGGACGTCCGTACTTCGCGGTGAAGACGAACTCGAACTTCAGCGCCAACCGGGAGGGCCACGGGCTGCCCGCGATCCAGGGCGCGATCGCGCTCTTCGACGGCACCGACGGAAGGCTCCTCGCCCTGATGGACTCGATCGAGATCACGATTCTGAGGACGGGCGCCGCTACCGCCGTGGCTGCCCGCTACCTGGCGCGGCGCGACTCGTCGACCGCGGCGATCTGCGGCTGCGGCAATCAGGGGCGCGTGCAGCTCGAGTCGCTCTGCCGCGTGCTGCCCATTCGAAACGCTCACGCGTTCGACGCCGACGCCGGGAGGGCTGAGACCTTCGCCGCAGAGATGTCCCGGAAACTTTCGATCGAGGTCTTCGCCGAGCCGGACCTCTCTCGCGCCCTCGCGGGAGCCGACGTGTGCGTGACCTGCACGCCCTCTCGATCGCCCTTCCTGCGGCGCGAGCACGTAGCGGCCGGGACCTTCGTCGCGGCCGTCGGCTCGGACAGCGAGGACAAGCAGGAGATCGCGCCGGACCTCGTCGCTTCTTCGACGCTGGTCGCTGACGTCGTCGAACAGTGCGCTTCGATCGGGGAGCTCCACCATGCGCTCGAGGCGGGGCTGATGTCTCGGGACGACACGCCGCGGACCCTCGGGGAGGTCGTGGCGGGAAAACGTCCGGGACGGCGGGATGACGCGGAAATCACGATCTTCGACAGCACGGGCACGGCCCTCCAGGACGTCGCGGCGGCGTCGATGGCATACGAGCGCGCGGTGGCGGAGGGAGCGGGCTTCCCGGTCCGGCTCGGGGCCTGAACCTATCCGCGTAGCGGACGCCGAGGCTCGGCTGGCTTAACACCGGAATTGAGCCGTCTGTTCTAAGCGGAAGCGCTCTCTCGGCCGCCGTTCGCGAAGCGAATGCCCGCGGCCGAAAGCCTCGTTGGATAGGATTGCCCGCATGAAGACGAAATTCGCCGCCCGACTCTCGATCGCGTTGGCCGTTCTCCCGCTCACCCTCGCGGCAGCCGTCGCTCCCGCGGCACCCGCGCCCGAAAAGTCCGCAATGTCCACCTCCTATTCGGTCGTCGACCGGATCCCCATGCCGGGCGAGGGAGGGTGGGACTACGTCAATGTCGATCCCGCGTCCCGACGCATCTATGTTTCGCGGGGCGACCGCGCCGTCGTCGTCGACGTCGACTCGAAGAAAGTTCTCGGCGAAATCTCGCCGACGCCGGGCATCCACGGCATCGCCGAAGCGCCATCGCTCGACCGCGGTTTCACGAGCAACGGCCGCAACTCGACCGTGACCGTCTTCTCACTTTCGAAGCTCACCCCCGTCGGCGAGGTGAAGGCCACGGGTGACAATCCCGACGCGATCCTCTACGACCCGTTCTCGAAGCGCGTTTTCACTTTCAACGGACGTGGCAAGAACGCGACGGCCATCGATGCGGAGACCTCCGCCGTGGCGGGGACCATCGCCCTCGGCGCAAAGCCGGAGTTCGCGGTGTCCGACGGCGCGGGGAAGGTCTTCGTCAATCTCGAAGACACGAGCTCGATCGCCGTGATCGATCCGAAGACGCTGGGCGTCACCGCGACGTGGCCGCTCGCGCCCTGCGAAGAGCCGTCCGGGCTCGCGATCGACGTCGCGCACAAGCGGCTCTTCACGGCGTGCCACAACAAGATGGTGGCGGTGGTCGATGCGGTCTCCGGCAAGGTGGTCACGACGTTTCCGATCGGCGACGGAGTCGACGCGGCCGCGTTCGATCCGGCGACGGGCCTCGTCTTCGCCTCCTGTGGAGACGGCACGATGACGATCGCGCACGAGGATTCGCCCGATGCCTACCGCGTCGTCCAGACCGTCTCGACGAAACGCGGCGCCCGGACGATGACGCTCGATCTCAAAACGCACCGCGCATACCTGATGTCTGCCGACTACGGCCCGCGCCCGGAACCGACCGCCGACCGGCCGAATCCCCGCCCGCCGATTCTGCCCGGGACGGCAGCGCTTCTCGTCGTTGCTCCAAAGCCCTGATCGAGGGTCGGATGCGCGGACCGAGGCGTCTCGCCGGGATCGCGGGGATCGGGCCCTTTCTCGCGTTGCTCGCCCTCTCGCGCAGTGGCCTCGCACAAACGGCGCTCGCGCTCGAGGACGTCCTGCGCGAGGCACGGGCCTCGAACGCCCGGCTCCCGATCCCCTCGATCGAGATCTCGATCGCCCGCGAGAAGGTGAACGAGGCGCGGGCGGAGCGCTGGCTGAAGGTCGCGCTCGAGGGGGACTTCATCTACGCTCCCGCGAACGGGTACGACCCCGCCATCACGAACCGCGGCGAGTTCCGCGCGCAGGCAGTCGCCCGGCAGCCCCTCTACGACGGTGGCGCGCGGCGCGCGGCCATCGCGCGCGCCGAGGCGGACGTCGACGCGGCCGGCGCCCGCTACCGAGTCGCCGAGAAGGACCTCGAGATGGAGGTCCGCAACCGGTATGCGGAGTGGGTCCAGTCCGACGCGGAAGGGGCCGCTCGGCTGGAGGGCATCGACCGGCTGCGCCGGTACCGCACTTCGCTCGAGAGCCGCCGCGCATCGGGCCAGGGTGTCGCAGCCGACCTGCTGAAGATCGAGGTGCGGCTCGCGACGGAGCAGGCCGCTCTCGTCGACGCCGAGGGGCGGCGGGAGGGCGCCCGGATCGCCTTGAACGCGCTGATGGGGCGGGATGCGGCTTCGCCGCTCTCTCTCACCGCCCTCGCGCCGCCCGAACCGCCCTCTCCGGAGGCGGCGGCCGATCTCACCGCGACCGCTCCGGAAGTGGCGGAGGCTTCCGCGCAGACGAGGGCCGCAGGCGCGGACCTCGCCACCGCGCAGGCCGAGCGCAAGCCGCACCTGAACCTCTCCGCCGACGTCGGGTTTCTCGGATCGGACACGACACGGCTGGTTCCCCGAGACCTTCTCGCCGCGGATCCCAACGCGAACTTCGGGGACCGCCTGCGCCGCGACGCCGGCTATTCGTTCACCCTCTCCATGACGTGGCCGGTGTGGGACGCGGGGGCGATCCGCTCCCGCATCCGACAGGCGGAGCTCCGCCTCGAGTCTGCGCGCCGGAACGTCACGTTGCAGAAGCGCGAGGCGAGCCGGCAGTGGGCGCAGGCGCGGGCGACATTGCGCAGCACGTGGGAGCAGATCCGGATTCTCTCAGGAGCCTCGCCGACCGCCCGCGACTCGTGGCTCGAAGCGGAAAGCCGTTACCGCGGCGGAGCCGCGACCGCGCTCGAAGTTCTCGACGCGTACGCGTCGTCCGTCGACGCGGCCGTGCGCCTGTCCGAGGCTTTGTCGCGATACCGGATCGCGCAGGCGCTCGCCGCGCGGTGGGGCACGCCGTGAAGCGGCACGCCGCGCTTGGTCTCCTCTTCGCGCTGGCGTCGGCGGCGGGGTGCCATAAAGCCGAGGAACCCGCAAAAGCGGCGGAGGCCGCACTCGACGCTCCGAGCCCGGTCCGCGTGGCACCCATCTCCCGGCGCACCCTGATGGAGATCGTCTCCGGACCCGGACATACCGCGGCGCTCACCCAGCAGAAGGTGCGCGCTCCCTTCACCGGGACGCTCGTCGAGCTGCGCGTCGTGGACGGAGACATGGTCCACCGCGGACAACCCGTTGGGGCGGTCGTCTCGCGGGATTCGGACGCCGCGCTCTCCGGCGCGCGCGAGATGCTTCGGGAAGCGCAGACTCCGGTCCAGCGGGCCGACGCGGAGCGGGCGGTGGCTCTCGCCGAGCGCAACCTCGTCCGGCGGGTGCTCGTCGCCTCCACGGACGGGCCCGTGCTCTCGCACGCCGCCGCGAGCGGAGACCGCGTCTCGGAAGACCAGGAAGTGCTGACGATCGAGGATTCGAGCTCGATTGTCTTCGTGGCCGACGTGCCGCAGGGCGACCTCTCCCGCGTGCGGCCGGGCCAACGAGCCGTCATCGATCTCGGCGGCGGCCGGACAGAGAACGCGGGCACGGTGCACGGGATCCTTCCGAGCGCGAATCCGGCAGATTTCACGGGAGGAGTGCGGATCGATTTCCCCGGAGCGACCCGCCTCCCGCTCGGCCTCTTCGGCTCGGCTCGAATCGTCGTGGGCGAGCGGCGCGACGCCCTCGTCGTTCCGGATGCCGCCGTGCTCCGCGACGACGTGTCGGGCGTTTCGCGGATCGCCGTCGTCGCCGGCAACAAGCTCCACTGGATCCCCCTGACCCCGGGCCTTCGTCAAGACGGTTTCACCGAAATCTCCGGCGCCGGGGTGCCCACCGAAGGCCAGGCCGTCGTGTCCGGAATGATCGGGCTTCCCGAGGGCAAGTCGGTCGCCATTCAGAAATAGGTTCCGACTCCCGGCGGCCGGCTACCGACTCGCGATCACACCTCGATCGCTCCGCCAATTTCCCGAAGATGCTGGCGCAGGGTCAGGCCGGGACTCTCGGCGCGCCGCCGCAGGAAGTCGTCGAATCTGAGCTGGCTCCGCAGCGAGCGGCCCGCGGCGATCGCCTTCGCCTGGGCCCGCTCCGTGCGCGCGATCGCCTCGGCGGCTTCGAGAACGGCATCGAGGGACGCGCCGGGAACGAAGACGGCGCCGTCTGCGTCGGCGAACACGAAGTCGCCGCCGGCCACCTCGAAATCTCCGAGCCGCGCCCGATCGAGGGCATCTTCGGGTCTCGGGTCGAGCCGCCGGGGACCCGCCGGGACGGAGCCGTACGAGAAGACGGGGAGGCCGACGTCGGCGATCTCCGGCCCGTCGCGGTGGCACCCCCAGACGACCATCCCGGCCAGCCCGGCCAGGCGGACTTCCAGGGCCGTCAGATCGCCGATGCAGGCCTCGTCGCTGCGCCCGCCGTTGTCTATCACGAGGACGTCTCCGGGAGCGGCGAGGCCGCACGCTTCCAGGAAAACGTCGACACTCCCGACGTGGCGAGCGGGCCGGACGGGCCCCGCGAGCCGCCAGCCCGCGACGAGGGGCCGGAGCCCTTCGGGGGCCATCCGCAGCGGCGCGCCGACGCGGAGGCAGCCGTCCGCAACGAGCGGGGTCGTGAGGCGTGAAAAGGCGTCCGAGACGGAGGATGCGGTCATACGGTTTCTCCCCCATCGCTCGAGAACACGGCTTCGTCCGCGAAGGTTCCAAAGCGCTCCCCGATCTCTATCAGGAACCCGAGGCCCCTCCGCAGTCCAGTTGAGCAACTTCTGGACTTGACCGGCGCGATCCCTGCCGCCGCGCGGGCATGAAGACGAAGCAGAAGGATTTTTCCCGGTAGGATGCCGCCGGATTCACAAACGAAAGGCGGCAGCATGAAAGCGCTGTGGATCGCCGTCGCGACGCTGGCGGCAGTCCTGTGGGTCGCATGCTCTTCGACGGGAGACTTCCAGCCGATCGTCGTCGACCTGAGCAAGGACAAGGCGGCCCCTGCCGCGGCCCCGGCGACCCCGACGCCGACGCCGACGCCGACGCCTGGAATCGTGCCCGCGCCGACCTCGGCTCCCCCGCCGCCGACGCCGCCTGCGACGCCGGCGTCCACGCCTCAGCCGGCCCGATCCGTTCCCACCGCCGCCCCCCCCGCCCGTCCCGTGCCGCCGGGACCCGAGGCCGTGGCG
>JALZAT010000024.1 GCA_030948185.1 Acidobacteriota bacterium | reverse complement strand
GGGGGCGTACCGCGTCCGGCGAAGCACCTGGACGGACACGCCGATGCCCCCGGAAGAGCCCGCGGGGCAGAATCCCCCGGACGGCGCGATCCTCGACTACGTGCTGAACTCCGCGCCTTCCGGCCCCGTGACGCTCGAGATCGCGGACTCGCGGGGCCGCGTCGTCCGCCGCTTTTCGAGCGAGGACAAAGCAGATACGCCCGATCCGGACTTGAACGTCCCGACGTACTGGCTCCGGCCGCCCGCGGTCGTGTCCGCCGCGCGAGGGATGCACCGTTTCGTCTGGGACCTGCGCCTCGCGCCGCCGGACACCGTCGAGCACGAGTACCCGATCTCGGCCGTGCCCGCGGACACCCCCCGATATCCGCTCGGGCCTTCCGTCCTGCCGGGAACGTATTCGGTGCGGCTGACGGCGGATGGAAAGACGCTGACGTCGAGTCTCACCGTCCGGATGGATCCCCGCGTGGCGGCCGCGCCCAAGGCTCTTGACCGGCAGTTCGAAGTCGCGTCAGGAATCTCCGACGCGCTCCGCCGGGATTCGCAGGCGCTTTCGGCCGTCAAGCGGATGCGCGGCCGGATCGCCGCCGCGCTGCCGGGCGCTTCCGGCGCACCGGGAAAAAGGGACTCTCTGGCGGCGCTCGACGCCCGACTCGCGCAGCTGCAGGGCTCCGGCTCGGGCCGCCGGGGAGGGCGCGCCGGAGGCGGAGCCGGGGAAAGCCTCGCTCGGTTGAACGGCAGCCTCACCGAGCTCTACGCGATCGTCGAGGCCTCGGACGCCGCGCCGACAACCCAGGCGGAGGCCGCCTGGAAGGAGCTCCAGGACGACCTCGCGAAGGCGCTCGCGAGCTGGGAACAGATCCGCGGCGAAGCGGCGAGGGGACCGTTCGCCGAGGCGGTGGGGGAAGGGAAAGAGGCGAAAGACTAGGAACGGAGGAGCCGCCCCCCTACCGGGATGTTCCGGAGGAGCGGGTCAGCAGGTCGAAAACGACGCTGATCTGGGCGCGCACTCCGATCTGGCCGATCGGCGTGGCCGCCGGCTCCGAGCCGCCGCTCCCGCGGCGAAGCCCACGTTCTGCGCCATCGCGTTCATCCCTCCCGAGTTCCAGCTCCCGCGGTTGCCGAACCAGCCGTAGAAAGCCTCGTTGATCGACACGGGGTCGCCGATCCGGCAGCCGAGCTCCGCGGCGAGCGCCTCCGCCTTCTCGCGCGCCGCGGCGATCGCGCGCTTGCGGACCTCGTCCCGATACTTGCGAAGCTGCGAGGTCCGCAGCTCGTAGCCGTCGAGATGGTTCGCGCCGCTCTTCAACGCGAGCCGGACGACGCCGTCGAGCTTGCGCACGTCGCGCAGCGTGACGCTGTAGGCACGGCGCATCCGGTACCCGGCGATGCCCTGCGCGATGCCATCCCGCTGGTAGACGATCTCGAGATCGGCATGGTCGGCCTGGATGTCCTTTTCCTCGATGCCCGCTCCGCGCAGCGCCTTGATGAGCTCCGCTCCGCGTCCGTCGTTCGCGGACGTCGAAACGTTCAAGTCGGGAGCGAAGGTCTCGACGCCGACACGCAGAACCGCCTCATCGGGCGTGACGTACTCGACCGCCTCGCCGGTGACGTTTACGGTGCGAGAACTCGGAACGTAAGCCGCGGTCTGGGCGAGGAGCGACGACGTGACGAAAAGGGCGGCGACGAGCATCCCTTATTTTGTCATCCTTCTCTAAAGCGGATGGGATTCGTCAAGCCCCGGATTGAGTAAAGGACTTTTCAGGCTTCTCTTCGTGGTCGCGTGGAAGGCGCCACATGATGTTGTCGGAGAGGGTCGGCCGCATTCTGAGATGACGGGGGCAGAGCCCCACGGATGACTCGGTGTCCGGCGCTTCCGAAGTCCTTTGCTCGGTGTTCTTTTTTCTTAGATGCGTTCCTCCTTGTGATTACGCGGGCAGATAGCTTTCCCCGCTGATCCAGAGGTGGTGAAGCAGGACGGCGAGCTTGCGAGCGACGGCGACCTTGGCTTTCCCGTAGCCCTTTTTCCTCGCAAGCTTGAGGCCCCATCGGCGGATCGATGAGTTGCCTCGCTTTCGCATCAGCAGCGCGTTGGCCGCTTCGAAGAGATAACTGCGCAGCAGCTTGTCGCCGTCTCGCGTGATGTGCCCATGCCGGTCGAGCTCGCCGGATTGCTTCACCGAAGGCACCAAGCCCAGGTACGCGGCGACCTGGTCTCCTCGACGAAAGCGCCGCGGATCGTCGATGGTGGCCACGTATGCCGTCACCGTCACGGGACCCACCCCCGACACCGTCATCAGTCTGGAACGAACCGGATCCTCACGGCTGGCCGTCTCCAGCTCCCGCTTCATCCGTGCGGCCGCCTGCCTCGCGATCTCACGCACCTTCAGCAACGCCTCGAGCACCGGCCACAACTGCGGGACCTTCTCCTGGGTCACCCGCTTCACCGTCGCCGCGTACTGCGACTCCGGCACCGCCCCAAGCCGATCCCGTGCGCCCGCAGCAACCCCCGGATCCGAGCCCCTTGAGTGTGCGTCGTCTCCACCAGCCCATGACGCGCCTGCAAAAACGTCCTCGCCTGCCGCGCCCCTTCGCTCTTTCGGTGCACCGCGCTGTACCAACCCGTCCGGCTCATCTTGGCCAGGTTGCGCGCGTCCAGCCGGTCCGTCTTCTTCTTCGTCCGGATCACTCCCGTCGCCTTGCGTGTGTCGATCACCACCGCTTCGTGACCAAGACCCTCCACCACTCCCGCCACCCACTCTGCCAACGGGCTCGCCTCCAACAGACACCGAAGCCGCTTACGACCCTTCAGAACGCTGCCCAGGCCCCTTTCGTCCGTCGTAACCACCCTCTCCAACACCACCCGACCCGCCCCGTCCGTCACGCACACCGAACTTGATTTGACCGACAGATCGATGCCACAGTGCTCCATGTCAGCCTCCGGCTTCTTTGAGGCGTTCCCAACTGAACGACCTCGCTTGAGATGACTTCCGGAGGCTGACCCTAACCCCCCCCGCCACCCGCTTACGACATCTGAGCGAAGCGAAGGAACTGCCCTGTGACTGGAGCGCTCTCGTGGCGCCCGCGTCGAGGGAGAGGGCAGATCCTTCCTCGCTCCGCTCCTCAGGATGACAAAGAGGGACTAGTAAGGCATTTGGTCGTCGCCCAATCCCAGCATGTGCCCCACCTCGTGCACCACGGTGTCCCGGATCTCCCGCACGGCTTCCCCGCGGGTCTCGCAGACGCGCAGGATCGGCCCGCGAAAAACCACGATCTGGGCGGGCAGGTGCGAGACCGCGCTCTGGCGGTCGAACACCCCCACGCCGCGGAAGATCCCGAAGAGGTCCTCGTCGTCGGGCGTGTCCGTCTCCTCGTAGTCCTCGACGGCGGGCTCCTCCTCCACCGCGACCACGACGTTCTCGAGGTAGCGCCGGAACCGGGCGGGCACTCCGGCGAGCGCCTCCTCGACGAGTGCCTCGAACTCCCGAGGCGAGATCCGACGGCTGCTCACGGTCCGAACAGCGTTTCGAAGCTTGCCGTGGTCGCCCGGGCGACCGTATCGAGGTCCGTCTCCTTGACCTCCGCGAGCTTTTTCGCCGTCTCGACGACGAAGGCAGGCTCGCCCGGTTTGCCGCGATGGGGGATCGGCGCGAGGAACGGCGTGTCGGTCTCGACAAGCATCGACTCGAGCGGAAGTCCCGCGGCCGCCTCGCGGATGTTCTCCGCGGGGCGGAACGTGATCATCCCGGAGAAGGAGATCCGGAAGCCGAGGTCGATGGCCTTCCGGCCGTACGAGGCGTTCTCCGTGAACGAGTGGAAGACCCCCGGCCGTTCGCGGCGCGGCTGGCGTTCGAGGAGCGCCAGCATTTCCGCGCCGCTCTCCCGGTTGTGGAGGATGGCGGGCTTTCCCGTGCGCCGCGCGAGATCCAGCATCCACTCGAGAACCGACATCTGCTTCTCGCGCGGAGAGAGGTCGTAGTGGAAATCGAGCCCGACTTCTCCGATCGCGGCGACCCTCGGGTGCCGCGCCATTTCCTCGAGCCGCGCCCCGTCCCGGTCGATGTCGAAGTCCTTCGCTTCGTGCGGATGGATCCCGACGGCCGCGAGGACGTCAGGGTGCCGCGAAGCGATGGCGACCGCCTCCTCGGAGTCGGCGAGGGTCGTTCCCGGCACGAGAAACCGCCGCACGCCGGCGTCGCGCGCACGGCCGAGCAGGACCTCGGGAACCGCGGCACGCCCCTCGCGACCCGTCAGCTGCAGGTGGCAGTGCGAATCGGCGAGAAAGGCTTCCGGAAGGGTCACTTCACCCGGGTGCCGGGCGGAACGTCCTCGGCGACCGCCAGGAGCGACGGCTCCCCCGCCTCTCCGACCGACGCCGCCAGGACCATCCCGTTCGACTCGACTCCCATGAGCTTCGCCGGCTTCAGGTTCGCGACGATCACGACGTTGCGGCCGACGAGTTCTTCGGCGGTGTATTTCGCGGCGATCCCCGCGACGATCTGGCGCTGCCCGGACCCGAGGTCCACCTGGAGTCGCATGAGCTTGTTCGACTTGGGAACGCGCTCGGCCGCCACCACTTTCGCGGTGACCAGGCGGATCTTCTGAAACTCCTCGATCCCGATCTTCTCGTCCGACGGCGACGCCGCCTGGCTCGGCTCGCCTCCGGGAACTGCAGCGCCGGGAGCCGCGCCGGCCGTTCCGGGCGTGTCGATTTTCTTCTCCATGTTCTCCATCTTCTCCGTCTCCATTTTCTCCAAGGTTTCTCCTTTCAGGTACGCGGCGGCGTCCGCCCTCGGAAAGAGCGCGGGCGCTTCGGGCATCGCCGCGCCGAGCGCGAGCCCGCCCCATCGCAGATCGCCGGGCGCCGGGTCGTTGCCGGGAAGCCCCAGGGTCTCGAAGATCTTCCGCGACGTCGCGGGCATGAACGGGGACAAGAGAACGGCCGCGAGCCGCACGCCCTCCGCCGCCGAATAGAGAATCCGGTGCAGGGCCGGCGAAGCCCCATCCTCCTTGCGGATCTTCCACGGCTCGCGGGTGACCACGTAACCGTTGATCTCGGAGAGGAGCCTCCAGACGGCCTCGAGCGCGCGGTGGAACGCGAGCTCGTTCATCGCCTCCTTCCAGTCGTCCCGGACCCGGCGATAAATGCGGTGCACGTCGTTGGCCGCGCACGGTACCCCGGGCGCGCGCCCGAACGACTGGCGGCAGAGGGCGGCGACCCGCGAGACGGTGTTGCCCAGGTCGTTGGCGAGGTCGGCGTTGTAGCGGGCGAGGAACGCCTCGTCCGAGAAGGAAGCGTCCTGTCCGAACGCCATCTCACGAAGAAGAAAATAGCGCACGGCGTCGGGCCCGAAGTCGCGCGTGAGGTCGTCCGGCCGCACGATGGCGCCGACGGATTTCGAGATCTTCCGCCCGTCGCGCAGCCACCACCCGTGGGCCCACACGGAAGTCGGAAGCGGCACGCCCGCGGAGAGAAGGAACGCCGGCCAGTAGACCGCGTGGAACCGGAGGATGTCCTTCCCGATCAGGTGCAGGCGCGTCGAGTTCGGGGAGTCCCAGAACTTTCGGTACAGCGAGTCGTCGTCGGAGCCGAACCCGAGGGCGGTGACGTAGTTGGCGAGCGCGTCCAGCCACACGTAAACGACGTGCCCCGGTCTTCCCGGGAACGGGATCCCCCACTGAAGCTTCGTCCGCGACACGGAGAGGTCGTTTAACCCCGAGCGGATGAAGGAGACGACCTCCGCGCGCCGCGTCTCGGGCCGGATGAAGTCGGGGTTCGATTCGATGTGGGAGAGGAGCGGCTGCGCGTATCGTGAGAGGCGGAAGAAAACGTTCTCTTCGGACGTCCAGACGCAGGGCGTCTCGTGGATCGGACATCGTTTCTCGGCGTCGAGCTCCTTTTCCGTGTAGAAGAGCTCGCACCCCGAGCAGTACCAGCCCTCGTGCTTCGCTGTGTAGAGGTCGCCCGCGGAGTCGATCCGGGCGATCAGCGCCTCGACGCCGAGGCGGTGCCGGGCTTCGGTGGTGCGGATGAAGTCGTCGTTGGCGATGCCGTAGAGCTTCCAGAGCTCGCGGTACCGCGCGACGACGCGGTCGGCGAGGGCGATCGGGGAAACCCCCTGAGCGGAGGCCGCCTTTTCGATCTTCTGGCCGTGCTCGTCCGTCCCGCTCAGGAACCAGGTCTCGTCTCCGGTCAGCCGATGGAACCGCGTCAGGGTGTCGGCGACGACCGTCGTGTAGATGTGCCCGATGTGGGGAAGGTCGTTGACGTAGTAGATCGGCGTTGTGGCGTAGTAGGGCTTCATGGAATTCGGCACGGAGCGAGAACATATACCGCGACTCACAGCAGTCCCGCCTCCCGAAACGAGACGCATCCCGCTCTTCCGACGACCACGTGATCGAGCAGCCTCACACCGACCGACTCGGCCGCCGCCGCGAGGCGACGCGTGAACTCGCGATCCTCCCGCGACGGAGCGGGATCCCCGGAGGGGTGGTTGTGGTACAGGATCACGCCCGCGGCGTTGGCGAGGAGCGCTCGCTTCAGAATCTCCCGCGGCTCGACGACCGCGCGGTCGAGCGTGCCGCGGTAGATGTCCGGGTCGTCTTTCAGGAGGCGGTTGCGCGCGTTGACAAAAAGCGCGCCGGTGCGTTCCTGGGCTCCGTCCCCCCGCGCGCGCCGCAGGTATTCCTTCACGAGCGCCGGCTCGTTGTAGAGATCTCGCGGCGCGAGCGCCTCGGTTCCGAGACGGCGCCCGAGCTCGAGCGCGGCCTCGATGACCGCGGCGCGCGCTCCCTTGATCCCCCGCTCGCGGCGGAGCTCGCTTCCCGTGGCGCCGGCGAGGCCGATCAGGCCACCGTGAGCGGCGAGGAGCGCACGCGCCCGGTCGAGCGCGCTCTCGCCGCGCGTGCCCGAGCCGAGGAGCAGAGAAAGGAGCTCTTCGTTGGAGAGAGCGGGGCCGCCGAGCCGCCCGATGCGCTCGCGCGGGCGGTCTTCCAGCGGGAGGTCGCGGATGCGGAGGATCGGGCGGAGGGGAGCGGGAGTCTGTTCGGTCATGGCGTCGGCCGGAGAACCGGTCGCGCGCCCGAGAGAGGACGCCGCGATCATCTCACGTAATGGAGGGCGAAATGGATGGCCGGTTCCCGCCCCTCCGCGGCTTTCTTCTCACGCTCGGGATCCTGCTCGTCGCCGCCGCGATCCCGTGGCCGTTTCTTTCCCGCTGGATCGGCCGGCTCCCCGGCGACGTCGTCGTCCGGCGGGAAAACTTCACGTTCGCTTTTCCGATCGTCACCTGCCTGCTGATCTCGCTCGTTCTCTCGCTGCTCCTCTGGCTCTTTCGGCGATGAGACGCCGGTAGAGCTCCTCGATCCGGTCGAGCCGGATTTCCGACGAGAACCCCTGCCCGACGCGCTCGCGCCCCTGGCGGCCCAGGCTCGCGGCTTCCGCCGGATCGCGGAGCAGCGCCGCGAGCGCGGCCGCCAGCGCCGGCGGGTCGCGGGGAGGGACGAGGCGCCCCGAGGAACCGTCCACGACGAGCTCCGGGTTCCCGCCGGCGGCGCTCGCGAGAACGGGCGTGCCCATCGCGATGGCTTCCCGCAGGGTGCCCGTGATCCCGAGCCCCTCGTAGGAGAGATCCGCGACGAAGTCCGCGGCCGCGAGGATGTCCGGCATGTCGGTTCGGAACCCGACCGGAATCACGCGTTCCGCAACGCCACGTCCCCGGGCGTATTCCGCGACTTCCCGCATCTTCGCGTCGTCCTCGCACGCGACGAGCGCCGCCTTCAACCGCGGGAATTGCCGCGCGAGGATCGAAACCGCGTCAATCACGTCGCGCCAGCCCTTCCATTCGCGGACACCGACCTGGACGAGCAGCGTTTCGGAATCCCCGACGCCCCACTCGCCGCGAATCCGCTTCGGGCTCGCGAGGGCCGGGTCGAAGACCGAGAGGTCCACTCCCGCGTAGACGACGTGGACCTTCTCGCGCGGGAGCCGGCCGCTCGCGACGATCACGTTCTTGATGTCTTCGCAGACGGTGACGACCGCGTCCATGCGGACGTGGTACTTGATCCGGTTGAAAGCGTCGAGCGGAAACGAGACACCCCGGTTCACCACGAGGACCGGGCGGCGGCGCGAGAAGAGCGTCGCGAAGAGCGCGGCCGAGTGGGCGATCCCCTTGTGGGCGTGGATGACGTCCACGCCTCGCTCGTCGACCACTGCGGCCAGCCGCCGCGCCGTCGAGAGGTCGAACTCGTGGCGGAGCGGGAGAGCGACGAAATCGAGCCGCTCCCCGCGCGCCCGCGCCGGGACGTCCCCCGCCTCCCGCGAGACGACGGCGACCCGGTGGCCCCGCCGCGAAAGGCCCCGCGCGAGCTGATACATCTGCACCACACTGCCCGTCGAGAAGAGGCCTTTTTCGAGAATCTGGAGGACGGAAAGGGGGCCTCCGGCGGCCGCGTTCACGCCCCCGGTCCCGGCCCGATCGCCGAGTCTCGAACGAGGGAGTCGGGAACGAGGACGATCTTTCCGTGCTGAAGGCCGTCCTCCATGCGCTGGTACGCCTCGGCGGCCCGCGAGAAGGGAAGAGTCGCGTCGATTCGGGGGCGCAGCCTTCCCGAAGCGACCGCAGAGAGGAGCGCCCCGAACTCCCGGTCGTTGGCCATCGTGGACCCGAGGATCGAAAGCTGCTTCCAGAAGATGAGCCGCATCTCCTCCTTCGGGTTGGGTCCCGAGGTCGCGCCGCAGGTGACGATCCGGCCGCCCTTGGCGGCGCCGCGAAGGGAGGTCATCCAGGTCGCCTCTCCCACGCAATCGACGATGACGTCCACGCCCCGCTTCTTCGTCAGGACGTGGAGCTCTTTTCCGACGTCCTGACGCCGGTAGTCGAGCACGACCTCCACGCCCTGCTTTCTGAGCGCGCGCTCTTTCTCGTCGCCGGAGCTCGTCGCGTAAACGCGTCCGCCGCAGAGCATCGCAATCTCGACCGCCGCGCCGCCGACTCCTCCGCCCGCGCCGTGCACGAGGACGGTCTCGCCCGGTCGCACCGCCGCCCGGCCGACGATCATCCTCCACGCGGTCTGGTAGACGAGGGGAAACGCCGCGGCGTCGGCAAACCCGAGCCCCTCGGGAATGGGATAGAGATTGCGCGCCGGCACGACGACCTTCTCGGCGAAGGTCCCGGGCTCGTGCTCTCCGAGGATCTGGAAACGGACGCACAGGCACTGCTCGCCGCCCCGGCAGAACTCGCAGACCCCGCACGAGAGGCCGGGCTGAACGAGCACCGCACTGCCGAGCGCGAGGCCCTCGGCATCCACCCCGTCCCCCACCGCGTCGACGACGCCCGCGCCGTCGGCTCCCGGGATCATCGGCAGCGGAACGTGCGGAATGCCGTTGCGGACGAAGATGTCCAGGTGGTTCAACGCCGCCGCCCGGATCGCGACCCGCACCTGGCCGGGGCCGGGCTCCGGCTCGGGAACGTCGCCGTACTCGAGGACGTCGATGCCGCCGTGCTTGCGGAAGAAGACCGCTTTCATGAGGTCGGTATCGTAATGGAAGGAGTCGGAAGAGGCTGATCTGACGCCCCGATGCGCGGCGCGTCTATCGGGTCATCGACGGCAGGAACGTCGGCCGGGCGTCGCCGGGCCTCCCGCGGCGCCCAACCTCTCCCCCGCGCCCGGGGGAGAGGAGTAATGCGCCTCACTCGTTCATCCGCTCGCCGCGTTAGGAGTCTCCCGACCGAAGGGAGGGAGGAGCCTGACGCGGCGGGAGCCGCAACGCAGCGAAGCGAAGTGGAGGCGACGTTCAGTTCAGATAACCGAGTGAGCGGAGTTTTTTCAGATACTCCCTGTCGCTCGTCGGCGACACCGCCGCTGCGGGCGCGAGGCGCGCTCCGTAGGTTGGTACCGTCAGCGTCTCCAGGGAGTCTTCCCGGAAGAGGGCGGGCACGGGTCGCCCGGCCAGGTCTTCCGCGACCGGGATTCCCGCGCGCGCGAGGAGCGAGGGAGCGACGTCCACCGCGCGGATACGCAGCAGGGTCGGCGAGCGGCCGTCGAAGACCGTCGCGCGGCCGAGGGAGTTCGCGCCCGGATGGCTCTCGGCGGTGAGCACCACGAGAACGGACCCCCCTCCCGCGGCCCGGGCCGCTTCCTTCTTCAGAAACCCTGCGATCCGCGCGATCTCCGCCGCCCGGCGTGCGGGTTCGCGCCGCAGGATGTCCGGGCCGGGGAGATAGGCCGTGGCGATCGCCGCGCCGGCGCGCCGCGACAGCTCCTCGAGCGCCACGCCGTCCGCCTCCTCGCCGGTCCGTGCGCGCGCGAGCACCTGCCGGTTGTCCACGACGTCGGCGCCCGGCCAGGGCCCCGAGGCCCACCACCCGATCGCGGCGGTCGGGAGTCCCGCTGAGGCCGACACTTCCCAGAACGCGAGCGCCGACCGGTCCGCGTCGGAGACAGGAGCGCTCGTGGCCAGTTTGAGGGCGGGAGCAATCCGCCGCAGGTACCACGCGGCGCCGAGCGGCGGGCGCAGCGCGGTGGGCGACCCCGCCGGCCGGACTCGCTCGAGCGCGCGGACTCCATGCCGCGCGGACGGGACTCCCGTCGCCACCGTCGACCAGAGCTCCGGCGGCGATCCGGCGTCCGACGGCCACCACCCGGTGGCGCCCCGCGCGAGCAAGGCTTCGAGCGGATTGGCGGACTCCGTTGAACCGGACGGAGCACCAACGCCATCGCCAACGCCATCCAGCGCGACCACCACGAGCGGCGGGCGGCGCGCCGAGACGTGGAGCGGGGGCGCCGGGACGGCCGCCTCCCGGGACGCGAAGACGCCGGCCGCAACGAGAAGTCCCGCGGCGGCCACGCCGAACAGAGCGCCGCGGCCTCCGCTCGCGGGCAGTTCCCCCGAGCGGGCGTAGGCGCTCGCGAGAAAGCCCGCGCGGACGCTGCGCGCCGCGAGCAGGGCGCCGATCGCGACCGGAAGCCCCCAGAGAAGCGCCGCCTCGGGGATGCCGCGCGAGAGGCGCCACGCTCCCCCGATCCAGAGGAAGAAGATCGCGAGTGCCGAGGCGGCCGCGATCGCCATGGCGGCAACGGCGGGAGACCGTACCCGGTGGGCGGCAAGCCCGGCCAGCCACGCCAGGACCGCCGCTGGCGCGAGGAATGCGCAGAAGAGGTGGACGAGAAGGACCGCCGGCGCGGCGGGCCGGTTGAGGAAGCCCGGCTCCCCCGCGGCGACCGCGGCGAGGCAGGCGAGAGCGCCGGCGAACGCCCCCAGAAGGACCGCCGGAAGGAAGAGGCCGCCGCGGCCCTGCAGGGCCCGGGCGAAGACGTACCGCTCGACCCTTCCCTGCAGGTAGCCGAGGTCCCGGAGCCGGCGGCGGGCGTCTTCGAGGTCGAGCGGCGGAGGCGGCGTCATGAGCGGCGGAGGCGGCGTCACGAGCGCCGGTCCCGCACGACGCGGGCGAGGTCCGCGAGGCGGGCGCCGCGCCGGCCGAGAGGCGCCAGGGCGGCCACGGCCGCTTCGAGGAGCTCCTCGACGAGACGGCGGGAGGAAGGGGGCCCGACGAGCGTGGCGAAGTTCGCCCGATGCCCGTCGCGAAGCGTGTCCTTGCCCATCGCGGCCGGGTCGCCCTCGAGGTCCAGGAGGTCGTCCGTGATCTGGAATGCAAGCCCGACGTTGCGCGCGAAGAGCGTCAGTTGATCCAGGTCGGAGTCCCGGGCGCCTCCTGCGATTCCTCCGCCCCGGACGGCCGCGACGAAGAGGGCTCCCGTCTTGCGGGCGTGGATCGCCTCCAGGTCCTCGAGCGACAGCGTGGCCGGGTCCGCGCCGAGGTCCGCGGCCTGGCCCGCGCAGCACCCCTCCGACCCCACGGCGCGCGCGAGCTCCGCGACGATCCGCGCGCGGCCGCTCGGAGAGATCTTCGGCGCATCCGCCGCGATCTCGAACGCACGGGCAAGGAGCGCCACCGCGGCGAGCTCCGCCGTGGCGACTCCGTAGGCGACGTGGATGGCCGGTTTGCCGCGGCGGCGGCGGGCGTCGTCCATCGACGGCAGGTCGTCCAAGACGAGTGAAGCCGCGTGAATGATCTCGACGGAAACGGCCACCGCCATCGCGGCCTGGGGGTGGGCCTTGAAGAGCTCGCCCGCGGCCAGGGTGACCAGCGGCCGGAGCCGCTTTCCGGCGGAGAGCGCCGCGTCGGAGGTCGCGCGGGAAAGCGCCGACGCTCCAGGCGCCGGAATCGCGACCGCCCGGGCGAGCGCCTCTTCGATCGCCGGCCGCGCGTCGGCGGCGAATCGATCGAAGGGACGATCCGGCCGGGCCGGGGCGGGGCTCTTAACTCGCGAAGCTCGCCACCGCCTCCTGCTCCGACTCGTACACGTCGAACACCGTGATCAGCTGCGTGACCGTCAGCACGTCGTTGATCTTCGGCGGCAGGTGGAGGAGCTTCAGCTTCCCGCCCTTGTTCGTCACGGAGGTGTAGCAACCCACGAGCTCGCCGATCCCGGAAGAATCGATCGTCGTGACATCATGCATGTTGATCAGGATGTTCTTCTTGCCTTCCTCGACCAGCTTGTTGATGGTCTCGCGCAACTGGACGTCGCCCGCCCCGATGGTGATTTTTCCCTTCAGGTCGAGGACCTGCACGCCACCCTGACCTTCTCGCACGCTCGTTTTCATGATCCCTTTTCCTCCTTCTCCTTCCCGCCGGACAGATTCTTCGTCAAAAAGATTTCCATCCCGCCACCTTCGGCTCTCTGGAAGCGGACTTCATCCATGAACGTCTTCATATAAAAGATGCCCCGCCCCGAGGTCTTGAACCGGTTCTCGGGCGCAAGCGGGTCGTCCACTTTATCCGGATCGAAGCCCGCCCCTTCGTCCCGGACGCGGATTCGAAGAATTTCTCCCTTGACGTCCATCTCGAGGTGCACCCTTTTCGAGCGGTCCTCGGCGTTGCCGTGCTTGATCGCGTTCGCCAGGACCTCCCGGAGCGCCATGAGAATCCAGTGCCGCGTCTCGTCCGAAAGGTCGTGTCCATCGAGGAGCTTGCCGCAAAGGTGCTGCGCCATTTCGATGTTCTCGAAACGGCTGGAAAGAGACATCCGGACAGGGCCGGTGGCGCTGGATGAGTGGGAAGAACTCATTCACTTCGTTTTCGTGAGGGTCAAAAGCCGGGCGGATCTTAGCCGAAAGGCTCTCCGGAAAGATATAGCGGCTCGGCCGGGGCTTTCCGGTTACCCTCGATCCGTGGAACCTCCCCGGCGGCCCCGCGCGGCCGTGCTCTTCGGCACAGGATTGTCACTCTTCGGCGCGCTCGCCGCGGCCGCTGCGACCACCGCCCTGCTTCCCGCTCGGGTGGAGGAAGTCGCGCGCGCCGTCGAGCGGGTCCGCGGGCGCCGATTCGAGAAACCCGTTCCTGCGAGCGAGATCGACGGACCGGAGCTCCGTCGGGTCCTTCGAACGAAGGTCTTCGAGGGCTTTCCCTCATCCCCGGAAAACACGATCTCGACGCTGGTCGCGCTCGGGTTCTTCGAGGAGAGCCCGAAACTGATCGACAAGTTGATCGACTTCTACGCGTCGCAGGTGATCGCGTTTTACGACCCCGAGCCGAGGCGCTTCTTCCTCGTGCGCGGTGCCGCCGAGAACCTGCCGGAGGCGGAGGCGGCGGGCGAGCTCGGGGGCGCGATGGCCGAGAAGATGATCTTCGCGCACGAGCTGACACACGCGCTCCAGGACGAGAGTCTCCGGCTCGACCGCCGCATCAAGGACCTGAAGGAGAACGGGGACCGGGCTCTGGCGCTCGAGAGCCTTCTCGAAGGCGAGGCCACGCTCGTGATGGTCCGCGTGACGCTCGCCGAGCTCCCAGGCGGGGAATCCGCGGAGTTCGAGGAGAGCCTCGCGCCGCTTCTCTCGGCCGGAGCGCTCGAGAAGGCGAACCTTCCCAGGGACCTGCCTGACTACTTCGCGGAGCAGCTCTTCTTTCCTTACGTTGAAGGCACCGCGTACGTACGCCGCCTCGTCAAGGCGGGAGGATGGGCGGCGATCGACCGTCTCTGGAAGGCCCCCCCTCCCTCGTCCTCCGCGATCCTCCATGAGAAGGCGACGTTCGAGCCCGCCGAACACCTGCTGTCTTCCTCGGAGGAGAAATCCGGTCCCGATGGGTCGCGCCGGCTCTACTCGGACACCGTCGGGGAATGGGGTGTCCGCTTTCTCCTCCGGAAGGCCATCCCGAAAGCGGAGGCCGACGCCCTCGCGGCCGGCTGGCGGGGAGATCGGATCGCCTTCTTCGGCGCCGCCGGCAACGTCTCCTACCGCTGGCGAATCCGCTTCGACGGCGCCGCGTCCGCGGAGCGTTTCGAGTCCGCCTGGCGCGCGGGCCGTAAACGCAACGAGCAGGTCAGCCGGACGGGATCGGACGTGACGATTCTCGGGGGCAACGGCGTCCCGGGAAACCGCGTCTCGGGGAACCGGCCGTCCTAGGTCCCCACTCCCGTCCCCATCCCCTTCAGCGTCAGCGGAATCAGAACGAACATCTGGATTGCGTCGAACGCTCCGTGGGCGACGATGCAGGGCAGGACGTTTCCGTACAGAACGAAGGTCGCCGACAACACCGTCGAGATCACGAGGATCCCGACGAGCACGAGCGGCTGGCCGTAGACCCCGTGCGCCGCGGTAAACATGAGCGTGGCCGCGATCGGCCCCACGCGCGTCTGCAGAAAGGAGCGGAAGAAGAGCTCCTCGACGACCATCGCCGAAACCACGATCGCGATTCGGATCCACAGAGGCTGGGACACCACCCAGAGAATCGTGGGATTCACTTCGCGGGGCGGAGATCCGGCGATTCCCTGCCGCCGCAGCAGGAACCACACGAAGACGATCCCCACGAGCGCAACGATCGTGAGCAGCCATCCCGCGACGCCGATCAGGAGACCGGCGGAGAGGTCCGAGGCGGGACGATCGCTCTTCAACTTCAGGAACTCGGGGAGTGACCGGTGGCCAGAGAGGAGATAGTAGAAGGCGAGAAACCCGATGAGGATGAAATGAACGAGAAAGAGGGACACCACCGTGAGGTCCTTCGTGTCTGCCCGGTTGCCCGCGAGCCCGCCGGCAAACGGGATCGCGACGGTCAGGAGAAGGACGGTGCCGAGGAGGGTGACCGCCGCAACACGCCGGTTTGGCTCCGCGAACCCGTCCTGGGCAAACACTCCGCGGCGGCGCGCGAGCACGAAAGAAACGAGGATACCCGCGCAGCCGACGGCCAGCAGGACGCCAAAGACAACGTTGTTCATGTGTCGCGAGAAGCCTCCGGGGGCCGCGAAGATTATCACCGTCGCCTCCGCTGCGCTTCGCTTCGCTCCGGCTCCCGCGAACTGATGACTCAGGGCCGCGGTCCCAGGTCAGGCCGCCGCGGTACGCTTCGTTCCATGAAGAAAACGCTCCTGATGTGCGGGCTCCTCGCGTGCACGCACGCCCTGGCCGCCGACTATCCGGAACCTGTCTCAGGCGACTTTCGGATCGCGAATTTCCGGTTCGGCTCGGGCGAGACGCTTGCCGAGCTCACGATCCATTACCGGACCCTCGGGACCCCCCGGCGCGATGAGAAGGGAGTCGTCCGCAATGCCGTTCTCATCCTGCACGGCACGACGGGCTCGGGCCGCGGGTTCCTCACGCCGAACTTCGCCGGATTCCTCTTCGGACCGGGACAGCTCCTCGACGCGACGAAGTACTACCTGATCCTGCCGGACGGCATCGGGCACGGCGAATCGAGCCGGCCGAGCCAGGGGCTGCACGCGCGTTTCCCCCGCTACACCTACGACGACATGGTCACCGCTCAGCACGCCCTCCTCACGGCCGGGCTCCACGTCGACCACCTGAGGCTGATCCTCGGGACCTCCATGGGCGGCATGCACGCTTGGGTGTGGGGCGAGAGGTATCCGGACTTCATGGACGGGCTCGTCCCCCTCGCCTCGGCTCCCACCGCGATCGCGGGGCGAAACCGGATGCTGCGCCGGATGATCTCCGACGACATCCGAACCGATCCCGCGTGGAAGGATGGCGAGTACCAGACGCAGCCTCGCGGCCTCGCCGCGGCGGTTCAGATCCTCCTCGTGATGACCTCGAGTCCGCTCCAGTCGCATGCCGCCGCCGCGACGCGTGACGCGGCGGACCGGCTGCTCGCCGACCAGATGAAAGCGCGGCTGAACGGCGCCGACGCCAACGACTTTCTGTACGCCTTCGAAGCCTCCCGCGACTACGACCCCTCGGGGTCGCTCGAAGAGATCCAGGCGCCGCTGCTCGCCATCAACTCCGCCGACGACGTCGTCAACCCCCCGGAGCTCGGCCTGATGGAGAGGCTGATTCCGCGCGTTCGAAATGGCCGGTACCTTCTGATTCCCACGGGGCCCGAAACCCGGGGACACGGCACGCACTCGTGGCCGGCGGTCTGGGCCGACCACCTCCGCAAATTCCTCGAGGACCTGCCCCAGCGCTAGAATTTCCCGCTCGAACCAGTTCAACTTCGACGGCCGAGAGAACCAGTACGAAGCTGACGCGGGCCGCCCCCTCACCCGACCTCTCCCCGCGCCGGGGGAGAGGAGTGAGCCTCACTCTTTCATCCGCTCGCCTCGTTAGGAGTCTCCCGACCGAAGGGAGGGAGGAGCCTGACGCGGCGGGAGCCGGAACGCAGCGAAGCGAAGTGGAGGCGACGTTTAGGCGACGATTACGGCGCGGACCAGCGCGCCAGGAAGGTCGTGTGCGACGTGTACAGGAACCTCTCGCGCGTGACCGGGCCGCTGAGCCGCCGCGCGAAGTCTCGGTTGGAGCGCTCGGGAAGCTCGACCGGTTTCGGCAGGCTCGCGGACCGGGGACGTTTCGGGGACGAAGGCTTTCGAGACCGGGACACCATGGCGGATCTCCTTTGAATTGCCCTTGGTTCGGCGACCGAAGTTCTGAAAAAAGGCGCAGCAAGAAACGAGCCTGCTGACGGCTGCTCCTCCCCTGCGTTATCGTCCCCGCTCAATGAGCGCGATTGCGGGGGGACAAACGGAGGCCGAAACCGTGTCCGCTCGCGGCTTTTGGCAACGCCGGATCTTTTCGTTCTGCGGGGTCGTGCCGCTCGGGGTCTACGTCGTCTGGCATCTCGTAAACAACATCTACGCCGTCTCCGGTGCGAGGGCGTTCGACGCGCGTCTGGCGCAGGCGACTTCTTCGCCCGTCTATCGGCCCGCGATCTGGCTTTTCGTCTATCTCCCCTTCGTGATACACGCGGTGATCGGCCTCTTCATCACGCTGCGCTCGAAGCCCAACCCGCTGCGGCAGCCTCGCCTGCGAAACTGGAAGTACCTGCTCCAGCGCGTGAGCGCCGTCGGGGTGCTGCTCTTCGTGCCCGCACACGTGTACAAGACGAAAATCGAGCCGTGGCGGGAGGGATTCTCGATCGACTTCGCGCACATGCGCGCGGGGATGCTGGAGCCGTTGACGTTTGCGGTGTACGTCCTCGGGATGGTGGGAGTGTGCTTTCATCTGGCCAACGGCCTGTGGCTCGCGGGCATCACGTGGGGAGTCTTCACCGGCCCGAAGGGCCAGCGGCGGGGGGAGTGGCTCTCGATTCTCTTCGGCGTCGCACTCCTCCTGCTCTCACTCGGAGCGATCTTCGCCCTGCGAACGTGACGCCGCCCGTCGCAGAGCAATCGGGCATGCTTCCTGCTCCCGGGAGGGATCGAGTGCCCATGTTCCCTCGGATCGAGACAGTCCTCGGCAGACTTCGACCCGTTCGAAGCGGGCCCGAGGAACGCCGATGGTGATGGGATGGCTGGGCCGCAAGGAAAAGACGGGGGCCGGTGTGGCGCCCGCGCCAGCGCCCCTCGGGGGTGACGCCGCGGCCGACGTCCCGGCAAAGAAGAAGATCGGCAAGTACGACCTCGTCGCGAAGATCGGCGGCGGGGGCTTCGGCACGGTCTACGAGGGCTTCGACCCCCTGATCCAGCGGAAGGTTGCTATCAAGACGTGCGAAGTGGGCAGCCCGGAGATGCGTGCGCGGACGTTCCAGGAGGCACAGCTCGCCGGTCGCCTTCAACACCCGAACATCACCACGGTGTACGAGTTCGGCATCGAGGACGACGTTCCGTACATCGTGCAGGAGTTCCTGACGGGAGCGGACCTCGACAAGGTCATCGCGACCGGGACGCCCCTCCCGATGGGCGAGAAGTTGAAGATCCTGCTCGGGATCACGCTCGGCCTCGATTACGCCCACCGGGCGGGCGTGATCCACCGGGACATCAAGCCGTCGAACATCCGCGTCCTCGAGGGGAACGCGATCAAGATCATGGATTTCGGGATCGCAAAGGCCCAGAACGAGGACTCGGAGATCACCAAGCGGGGGATGGCGGTCGGCTCCGCCGGCTACATGAGCCCCGAGCAGATCTGCGGCGATCCGGTCGATCACCGGGCGGACATCTTCTCCTTCGGCGTCCTCGCTTACGAGCTTCTCTCCGGCAAGAAAGCGTTCCGAAACGACAACCTCTTCAAGCTCCTCGAGACCATCGTCAAGGAGGAGCCCGAGCCGCTCGCCGTCGCCGCGCCGGACGTGCCCGCGGCGCTCGCGGCGATCGTCCATCGGGCGATGGAAAAAGATCCTGGGAAGCGGTTCGACGACGCCGAGGAGGTCCGCGATGCGCTGATCGCGGTGCACGATACCGTTGATCCCTCCCCCGTCCGCGCGGACCTGGCCGGCACGCCCATGCCGCCGGACGAGATCGCGCGGATGGCGGCCCTCGCGAGATTCGACATCCTGGACTCGGACCCGGAACGGGAATTCGACGACCTCGCTCGGCTCGCATCGCAGGTCTGCGACACGCCGTACGCGTTGATTTCCCTCGTCGATCGGGACCGCCAGTGGTTCAAGGCGCGCGTCGGGGTCGAAGCGCGCGAGACTCCCCGCAGCGTGTCTCTCTGCGCGCACGCGATCCTGGGGCACGATCCCCTCGTCGTTGCGGACGCCGCCAAGGACACACGGTTCTCGGACAATCCGCTCGTTCGCGGCGGTCCCGGATTTCGCTTCTACGCCGGAGCTCCGCTCGTCACGAGCGACGGCCACGCGATTGGCACGATCTGCGTCCTCGATCGAGTCGTTCGTGAGCTCGATGCCGATCAGATCGAGTCGCTTCGCGCTCTCTCGCGTCAGGTCGTCTCGCAGCTCGAGCTGCGCCGAAGAGTCCGCGCGGAGCGGGGGCGGTCTGGGGAAGCGCTGATCCGGCAAGCGTCGGGCGTCACGCGATCGGAGCCGCGCTCATGACCGCGCGAGAGGCTGCGGGCAAGATCCTCCTGGTCGACGACGACCCGGTCCTCCGCGCCTCTCTCTCGGACCTCCTCTCCGCGGAGGGCTTCGAGGTCGCGACGGCAGAGGACGGACTGGCGGCTCTCGAGTGCCTGGCGACGATCAGCCGGCCGTGCCTCATCCTGCTCGACCTCGGAATGCCGCGTATGGACGGATGGGAGTTCCTCTCGCGGTTGAACGGGAAGGGCACGGAGCCGCGCGTGCCCGTCGTTCTTCTTTCGGGGCTCGCATACATCCGCGACGCGCCGGGCGTCGCCGATTTCCTCGCCAAGCCGATTCGGCCCGACCGCTTGCTCGCGTGCGTCCGGCGCTTCTGTCCGAAGAGCACTCCCTCCGGCTGAGGTGGGCCGCCAGGGAGCTCCACCCTGTTCCAAGGGCCAGCTGTACCAAAGACACCCACTTCGGCGTTGACCGGGAAGGGGAAGGAGCCCTACTCTCAGACTCAACCTTATGTCTCGCCCCAAGAAAGGGCGGGCAGAGAAGAGAATCGCAGCAATATTGCGGGGTTCTTTTCTTCCCGTTCGAAATCTGCCGCATGTCTGGTTTGTCTGATCACCGACGCATCCTCTGCGCCGTGATGGTCTCGGCGTTCGGTCTTGTGACCGGGCTCGGAGCGCTCGGTC
The DNA here is from genome assembly GCA_030948185.1 of Acidobacteriota bacterium. Taxonomy (GTDB): domain Bacteria; phylum Acidobacteriota; class Thermoanaerobaculia; order UBA5066; family Gp7-AA6; genus JALYUA01. The sequence continues at coordinate 42,720 of JALZAT010000024.1, read as the reverse complement.
GAAACCCCACTTCCAAGACCGCTGTCGCAACCGTTCTCGAAGACCCGACCCCCCTTCCCCGCATGCCGATCGTCGTTAGCGGCCGGCGCCGCACGCCCGCCGGGACCCCCGGCGTATCCCCGCAGCCCTCGGGGACTCCGACCCCGACACCCACCCCGACTCCCACCTCCGGCCTCCCCGGCTCGACGCCGACCCCGACGCGCACTCCGACGCCGACGCAGACCGATTCGCCCACGATCGTGATCCGCCTGCGGGCCATCGACTGGCAGTGGGACTTCTACGACGTTCCGGGAATGGCCGACGGCGGGCCGCACGCAACGCTGAAGCTCGGACAGAGGTACGAGCTGCACGTGTACAACGGCGGCATTCCGGACACTCCACCGCATCGGTTCAGCGGAAACTCGGCCCTCGGAATCTCCGGCTTCGGTCCGCTCGAGGCCGGCGGCCCCGACTACATCGTCACGTTCCGGCCGGTGGTCGTCGGGGCGTTCTCCTACATCTGCTCGGAATCGACCTGCGGAGTCGGCCACGACGACATGCAGGGGCTCATCACCGTTCTCCCCTGAGCGAGATCGAAGGCAGCGCCCTTGCATCGACAGGTGGTGTGGCCCGCGACCAGCGAGATTCGTTCGCCCCTCCCGCGCGAGGTCCGTCGGGCGCGCCGGAAGGCGTGCAACGCATCGGGATCGGCGACCTCGGCGAAGGTCTGAGGGTTCGCAACTCGACCGTCGAGCTCGTCTGCGCGCTCGATTTCGGACCGCGGATCGTGCGCTACCGCTACCGCGGAGGATCGAACGTGCTCGGCGACGCGCCCGACTCGGTCGTGACGACTCCCCTCGGCGCATGGCGGCCTCGGGCCGGGCACAGGCTCTGGGCGGCTCCCGAACGGCTCCCCGGCAGCTACGCGCCCGACGACGACCCCGTCGACGCCGAGATCCTGGGAGAGCGCGCGGTCCGCATCGCGCAGTGGAAGGACGCCACGGGCCTCGAGAAGGAGATGGAGATCTCGCTCGCGAGCAGCGGTTCCGCGGTCTCGGTGCGGCATCGGATGACGAATCGCAACGCATGGTCCGTCGAGATCGCCCCCTGGGCCCTGACGATCATGCGCCCGGGCGGCGCCGCCGTGATCCCCTCCGAGCCGTTCCGTTCGCACGACGAGTCGCTCCTTCCTGTCCGGCCGCTCGGGCTGTGGTCGTTCACGGATCTTTCGGATCCGCGATGGGCGTTCGCTCCGCGCGCCCTGGTCCTGCGGCCCGACCCGGCCCGCAAGACGCCTCAGAAGGCGGGCGCCGGAAACACCCTCGGCTGGTGCGCGTGCGTCTGGGAGCGGGAGGTCTTCGTCAAGCGCTTCGACTGGGACGCCGAGGCGCGTTATCCGGACTTCGGCTGCAACAACGAAGTCTACGCGGAGGGGGACTTTCTGGAGCTCGAGACGCTCGGACCGTTGCGTCTACTGGCCCCGGACGAAACCGCGGAGCACACCGAGCGCTGGTTCCTTTCCCCTCGAAACGGCGCAGGGATACCGACCGCCGAGGATGTTTCCGAAGCCGCCGAGGCCGCCGCCGCGCTCGACCTCTAGGAGCTTCTTTGATAAGTACGCCGCCATGCGCGAGCGGGAAATCGAAGAAGTCGTTGAGCTGATCGATCCGGCGGCGAACCGGATCCATGGGATGCCGGTTGAAGAGGCAAGGGCGCTCGTCGCCTCGGGCCGTCCGGAGGACGTGCTCTCGATCGAGGGATCGTTCGCGCTCGTCGGCCGAGACGGAACCGCGGTGCGCATGGCGAGATCGCTCGACCGCCCGATGCGGTACTTCCTCGCGAAGCGGCGATCCGGACCCGCGCTCGTCGTTTCCGACCGCATCGACGCCATCGCCGGTTTTCTGGGCGACGCGGGGCTCGGCGCGCAGTTCCACCCGAGCTACACGCGGATGGTCCCCGCCCACCATGTGGTCGAGATCCGTCTCGTCGGGTGTCCGGACCCCGACGCCGCGCACTCGCGCTTCTTCACGCCGCCCCGGAGCGCCGGACCCGCGCAGCCGGCGGAAGCGGGTGCGCTGTACGTCCGGGCGCTCGCGCGCGAGATCGAACGGTGGCTGCTCGCGCTCCCTTCCGACGCCCCGGTGGGAGTCCTTTTCTCCGGCGGCGTCGACAGCGGCGCGGTGTTTCTCGTCACCGAGCACCTGTTCGGAACGCTCGGCCTCGACCGCGCCCGGCTGAAGGCGTTCACCCTGTCGGTCGGCGGAGGCGAAGACCTCGCGCAGGCCCGAGCCTTTCTGCGTCCGCTCGGCCTCGAGCTCTATCTCGAGGCGATCGAGATGGAGCCGGACGCGCTCGACCCCTTCGAGGCGGTCGCGGTGATCGAAGACTACAAGCCGCTCGACGTCGAGTCCGCCGCGATGGCGCTCGCCCTCTGCCGCGGGATCCGCGGACGATACCCTGAGTGGCGCCACCTCATCGACGGGGACGGCGGCGACGAGAACCTCAAGGACTACCCGATCGAGGAGAACCCCGAGCTCACGATCGTCAGCGTGCTCAACAACCTCCTCCTGTATCAGGAGGGCTGGGGCGTCGGAACGCTCAAGCATTCACGGACGTACTCGGGGGGGCAGAGCCGGGCCGCGGCCCGAACGTGGGCTCCGCTGCGGCGCTGCGGATTCGAGGGGCTTTCCCCCTTTACCCGGCCCGCGGTCGTGGCGGCCGCGGAGTCCATCCCCTTCGCCGAGTTGACCGACTGGGACGTGGCCCGCCTCTACGCCCTGAAGGGCGACGTCGTGGCCGCCGGCGTGCGCGCCCTGACCGGGAGGCAGATGCCGGTGTTTCCCAAGAGGCGCTTTCAACACGGTGCCCTCGGGGCCCGCGAGCGCGGCCGGTTCGCCTTCGGCGAGTCTGACTACCGGAACCACTTTGCCTCTCTCTACCCCTGACGCGGAGGCGTACCCGGATCTCCCCGCGGCCCGCGACCGCTGGATTCTCGAACGGCGAGGGGCGCGCGCGTTCGTCGATCCTTCCCGGCCCGTCGGATGCTTCCTCGAGGAGGAACTCACCGAGACTGGGGCGATGGAGCCCGTCCTGACCGTGCTGATCGCCAACCGCGAATGCCCTTGGCGCTGCCTGATGTGCGACCTCTGGCGCTCCACGACGGAGCAATCCGTGCCTCCCGGCGCCGTGGCGGCGCAGGTCCGGGATGCGCTCTCCGCCTTTCCGGAGGCGCGCCGCGCCAAGCTCTACAACGCCGGGAGCTTCTTCGACCCGCACGCGATCGCGCCCGAAGACCTGCCGGAGATCGTCCGGGCGGTTCGCGGTCTCGACCGCGTCGTCGTCGAATGCCATCCGGCTCTCGTCGGCGACGCGTGCCGCCGCTTCGCCGACGACATCGGAGGCCGCCTGGAGGTCGCGATGGGACTCGAGACCGTCCATCCCGAAGCGCTGGCGAGCCTCAACAAGCGGATGACCGCCGACGACTTCCGGCGCGCCGCGGATCGTCTGTCCTCCTGGCGCATTCCCTTCCGGGCGTTCGTCCTCCTGGGAGCCCCCCGCCTCCCCGCTGCCGAGGCCGTTGCCTGGACGGGCCGGTCGGTGGAGTTTGCATTCGACTGCGGAGCGACTGCCGTAACGATCATTCCGACGCGCGCGGGCAACGGCGCGCTGGACGCGCTCGAGCGGCGGGGCGAATTCACGCCACCCGCGCTCGAAGACCTTGAGGTCGCCCTGGCGCTCGCTCTCGGCATCCGCCAGGTCCGCGGCCGCGTCAGAGTCTTCGCCGATCTTTGGGACCTCGACCGGTTGCGCAAATGCGGCGCCTGCTTCCCGCGGCGCCGCGACCGGCTCGCCGGCATGAATCGAACGCAGACCGTCCCGCCTGGCGACTCCCCTGGATCCCGCGACTTCTGCGGCTCCTGCGGTCATGGCGGGGCCTGACCGTGACCGGAAGCTTCGACATCGCGGTGGTCGGCGGCGGCTTCGCGGGATCTCTCTTTGCGATGGCGGCCAAGCGCGCCGGGAGGTCCGTCGTCCTGATCGAGAAGGCCCGCCACCCGCGCTTTGCCATCGGCGAATCGACGTCTCCGCTCGCGAACCTTCTTCTCGCGGGGCTCTGTGACGATTGGGGCCTCGACCGCGTTCGAGCCCTCGCCACCTTCGGTTCCTGGCGGCGCGAGCACCCCGAGCTCGACTGCGGCTTGAAGCGCGGGTTCACGTTCTTTGCGCATCGAGAGGGGAAGCGCTGGTCGCGTAGCGCCGCGCGAGAGAACGAGCTTCTCGTCGCGGCAAGCCCCAACGACGAGGTGGCAGACACCCACTGGCTTCGCGCCGGCGTCGATCAGTTCCTTTTCGCGGAGGCCGGGCGCGAGGGGGTCGAATGCCTGGAGGAAACGCAGGTCGAAAAGCTCGACACTCGTGATGGCGCCGGCGGCTGGCACCTTCACAGCCGCCGCGGCGGCGCGGCGCGGCGGATTCGCGCGCGGTTCGTCGTCGATGCTTCAGGCCCGCGCGGATTCCTCCAGCGTGCCCTCTCGCTCGGGGAACGGTTCGACGGCCTTCCCCGGGTCGAGGGTCTCTTCACGCACTTTACGAACGTCGCCCGCGCCGGGAATCTCGCCGGCCATTCCCCCTCGGGCTCCGTCGATGCCCCCCCGTATCCGCCGGACGACGCCGCCGTTCACCACGTGCTCGAGGGGGGATGGGTCTGGGTGCTCCGCTTCGGGAGCGGGCTCGTGAGCGCCGGAGTGGCTGCCACGCCCGCCCTGGCTCGCGCGATCACGCTCGAAGAGGGAGCGCCGGCGTGGGAGAGGCTGCTCGACCGGTATCCCTTCCTGCGCGCTCAGTTCGGCGACGCCGTCGCCGCGCGCGAGTTCACCTTCTCCTCCTGTCTTCCCTTCCGCGCCGCGGCCGCGTCGGGCCCGGGGTGGGCGATGCTTCCTTCGGCCGCCGCCTTCGTCGACCCGCTCCTCTCGACGGGAATCCCGCTCGCCCTGGGCGGCGTGCGCCGCCTCGCCGCGATCGTCGGCCGGGAATGGGGCCGGGCGGGATTCGAGCAGGCGGTGGCTCGAGCGGGCCGCCGCTGCCTTCTCGAGGCGGACGCGGCCGCCCTGCTCGTCGCGGCGCTCTACGCCTCGTTGGCGGACTTCGAGCTCTTTTCCTCGCTCACCTTCCTCTATTTCGCGGCTGCCAGCTTCGCGGAGGCGGCGACGCGTCTCGGCCGGCCGGCCGCCTCCCGGGGATTTCTCCTGCTCGACCACCCCCGGTTCGCGCCCGCCTTCCGGCAGGTCTGCCGCCGTGTCCTCGACGCGGGCCGCCGCGGCTGCCTCCGGGCGGAACGGGGCGGGATCATCGCGTCGGTTTTCGCGGCGATCGAGCCCGTGGACGTCGTCGGATTGGCCACGCCCGGGCGCCGCAACTGGCATCCGTTCGACGCCGAGCCCCTGCTCGCATCGGCCTCGAAGCTCGGGGTGCGGCGCCGCGAGGTGGCGGAAATGCTCGCGCGAACGACCGCGGATTGCCCCTCGGCGCGAATCTTGCACATTGAAGTTCGTTCTTAACACTTTATTCTCAAACAGTTATCCTGAGGCCGAAGCAATGATCGACGAAATTACGCCGCCGGTCCTCGACCCCAGCCATCTCGTCCGTTTCTACGAGAAGCCCGAAACTATGGCGCAGGCCGCCGGAAACTTCCTGGCGGAGGGCCTTCGCTCCGGCGACGCCGCCGTCGTCATCGCGACGGAAGCCCTTCGCGACTGCCTGGACCGAATCCTGGCAGCGTCCGGCCTCAATCTCGCCGCCCTGCGGGCGCAGGGTTGCTACGTGACGCTCGACGCGGCGCAGACGCTCGCGTCGTTCATGGTCGATTCGCTCCCCGACAGAGACCGGTTCTCCGAAGTCGTCGGCAACGCGATCGCCAAAGCGTCCGCGAGCTCGCGATCCGGCGGGGCGCGGGCGTTCGGCGAAATGGTGGCGGTCCTTTGCGGGGCGGGATCGCCCCACGCGGCGATCGAGCTCGAACGGCTCTGGAACGAGCTCGGCCGGACGCGGCGCTTCACCCTCTTGTGCGGCTACCCGATGGAGCTCTTCCGCGGAAACGCCCATTGCGACGCGTTCGCCGAGATCTGCGAGGCGCACGGCGACATCGTTCCCGGCGAGAGCTTCTCGTGGGAGGGGAGTACCGGTGAGACGCGGCGGGCGATCGCGCTGCTGCAGCAGAGGGCCTCCTCGCTCGAGGTCGAGATCGGATCCCGGAATGCCGCGGAGGCGGCGACCCGGACACGCGAACAGGAGCTCGCCGACTTCCTGGAAAGCGCCGCCGAAGGCATCCACAAGGTCGGCCCGGACGGCCGCATCCTCTGGGCGAACAGGGCGGAGCTCGACCTGCTCGGATACGAAGAGAGTGAATACGTCGGCCATCTGATCACCGAGTTCCACGTCGACGAGGACGTCATCGGCGACATCCTCGAGAAGCTGCGCTGCGGAGAGACTCTCTACGACTACCCGGCGCGTCTGCGCTGCAAAGACGGCTCGATCAAGCACGTCGTGATCCATTCGAACGTCTATCGCGAACGAGGCGAATTCCTCTACACCCGGTGTTTCACGAGAGACGTCACGGACCGCGTGATGCTCGAAGAAAAGCTGCGGCGTCAGGTCGAGCAGCTCGCGGAAGCCGACCGGAACAAGGACGAATTCCTCGCGATGCTCGGCCACGAGCTCCGAAATCCACTCTCGCCGGTCGTCACGGCCGTCGAGCTGGCGCGGCTTCGTCCCGGCGACCGGAGCCTCGTCTCGCGCTCGCTCGAGGTGATCGAAAGGCAGACGCGGCACATGACCCGTCTCATCGACGATCTGCTCGACGTCTCGAGGATCACGCGCAACGCCATCTCCCTGCGGCAGGAAACCGTGGGATTGACCTCGGCACTCGAGCGGTCGCTCGAGCAGGTGCGGCCGCTCATCGAGCAGCGCGGCCATCAACTGACCCTGAAGCTCCCGGCCGAGCCCGTCACGCTCCATGCCGATCCGGACCGGCTCGAGCAGATTTTCACGAATCTGCTCTCGAACGCCGCCAAGTACACGAACATCGGCGGGAGGATTCGAGTCGAGGTCGTCCCTGCGGAGACGGACGTTCTCATCTCGGTCAACGACGACGGGATCGGGCTCGCGAAAGACCAGCGGGAACGAATCTTCGAACTCTTCGTGCGCAGCCCCGACTCGGGCGTGTCTTCGCCGGGCGGGCTCGGAGTGGGCCTGACCCTCGTGAAGCGTCTCACCGAGATGCACGGCGGGTCCGTCGAGGCGATAAGCGACGGACCGGGGAGAGGAAGCAAGTTCGTCATTCGTCTTCCTCTGGCGGCCCCCCTCTTGAAGGCGTTGGGCGTTCCTGCGGCCGCTCCGGCCGGCCGGAGCACTGCGGCGCTCGCGCGGAAGGTCCTGGTGGTCGACGACAATCTCGATGCGGCGGACGGCCTGGCGGAGCTCATCCGCTCGATGGGACACTCCGTCCGAACCGTTTATGACGGGGCTTCGGCGATCCGGGAAGCCGAGCGGCTCCATCCGGAGATCGTGGTTCTCGACATCGGAATGCCCGGGATGGACGGGCACGAAGTGGCCCGGCGGCTCCGAAAGGACCTCGGGCTCAAATCCGCGATCCTCGTGGCGTTGAGCGGCTACGGCCAGAAGAGCGACCGCCTCCTTTCGCGGGAAGCGGGGTTCGACCACCACCTCGTCAAGCCGGTCGACCTGACGGCCCTCGAGGGACTGCTGAAGCTGCCGAGCTAGCGCTCCGCGTCCGGTTTCTCGAGCCCTCGGCAAACCCTCAGCGCAACCTCGGGACCGGCGGAGGTCCCCTCCCGTAGAGAGATCCGGGAGGAACCGATGCCGAAATATGCGATGACGGTCAACGGGCGGCGCCGCGCCGTCGAGGCCGATCCGGACATGCCGCTTCTCTGGATCCTGCGCGATCGGCTCCGGCTGACCGGCACGAAATACGGCTGCGGGGTCGGGATCTGCGGAGCGTGCACCGTGCTCGAAAAGGGATTGGAGCTTCGCTCCTGTCAGGTCCGCGCGGAAGACGCGCACGGACGGCGGTTCACGACGATCGAGGGGCTTTCCCGGGACGGAAGCCACGCCTGCCAGCGCGCCTGGATCGAAGAGGACGTCGCCCAGTGCGGATACTGCCAGCCTGGGATGATCCTCGCCGCGGCGGCGCTCCTCGGACGGACCGGCCGGCCGAGCGAAGGGGAAGTGGAGCGAGTCTTCGCGGAGCACGTCTGCCGGTGCGGGACCTACCCCCGCATCCGGCGGGCGATCCAGCGCGCGTCCCAGATGCGGTCTTCGGAGACGGGAGACGCGCGATGAGCGCGTCCCGGCGGGACTTCTTGAAGGCCGGAGCCCTCGGAGGGGCGGCGCTCCTGCTGCGGGTCCCGCTGCGGGCGGCAGCGGCCTCCTCCGGCGGGGCGCCCTTCGAGCCAAACAAGTGGCTCTCCGTCGGCCGCGACGGCATTGCGACGCTCGTCACCGGCCGCTCGGAGATCGGCCAGGGCGCGCGAACCGTCCTCGCGATGATCCTCGCCGAGGAGCTCGAGGCGGACTGGACACGCATCTCGATCCGCCAGGCGTCGCCCGGAGCCCCCTACCCGGACATGTGGACGAGCGGCTCCTCGAGCGTCGAAGACGACTGGCTGCCGCTGCGAAAGGCGGGCGCGGCGGCGCGCGAGATGCTCCGGGAGGCCGCCGCGCGGACCTGGGGAGTGCCGAAGTCGGAAGTTCGGGCCGAGAACTCCACGGTGATTCACACGGGGTCCGGGATCCAGACCGGCGGGTCCGGGCGCCGCATCCCGTACGGCGAGCTCGTGGCCCTCGCCGCCACGCTCCCCGTTCCTGAGGACCCTCCTCTGAAGGACCCGAAGGACTTCCGGCTTCTCGGAACGCGGATGCGGCGGGTCGACGGGCCGGCGATCGTGACGGGACGCGCCATCTACGGGCTCGACGCCAGGCCCTGGGGCTCCCTCGTGGCGGCCGTCGCGCGTTGCCCCGTCCCGGGCCGGGCGGGCGGCCGATTTCGACGGCGCGTCCGCCTTGAGGATCCCGGGAGTCCGGCGCGTCGTGCGGATCTCCACCGGCATCGCCGTGGTGGCCGAGGACACCTGGCCGGCACTTCGCGGCCGCGACGCCCTGAATGTCCGATGGGACGAAGGAGCGAACCGCGCCGATTCGACGGCGGAGTACTGGACCCGCCTGGAAGAGGTCTCGAAGCGGGCGAGAACGACCCGCGCCGAGGGAGACGTCTCCGCGGCCCTCGCCGGAGGCGCGAAGAGGCTCGATGCGGCCTACCGCTTTTCCTTTCAGGCGCACGCGCCCGTCGAACCGATGAACTGCTGGGCGGACGTCCACGCCGACGGCTGCTCGATCCGCGTCGGAACGCAGGCCCCGAACGAGGCGCAGGCCGCGGCCGCGAAGCTGCTCGGGATCCCGCTCGAGAAAGTTTCCCTGAAGCTGACGCTCTCCGGCGGCGGGTTCGGACGGCGCCTCGACCACGACTACGTGCCCGAAGCCGTGGAGCTTTCGAAGGCGATCGGCCGTCCCGTTCAGATCGTGTGGTCCCGGCGCGACGACTTCGAGAACGACCGGTTCCAGCCGGCCTCGTTCCACGAGCTCGCGGCCTCCCTCGGCGCGGACGGAAACGTCGCCGCGTGGTCGCACCGCATGTCGACCTTCCACCTGACGATGTTCGGGCCCTGGGACGCCGCGGCCACTTACGACGGAAGCCCGTGGGGAGCGTGGGACAACCCCTACGCCGTTCCCGCGCTCCGGGCCGAGCATGCCCAGGCGAGATCGCCCGTGCCCACGGGCGCGTGGAGGGCGGTCGACTACCCTCCCGCGGTCTTCGCGCGCGAATCGTTCTTAGACGAGGTCGCGCACGCGGCGGGACGTGACCCAGTCCGGCTCCGCCTCGACCTTCTCAAGGGAAGCTTCACGCTCCCGGGAAGGAAGCGCGCCGTCCGGCGGGAGCGCCTCGCGGCCGTCGTGGCGCTGGCGGCCGAGAAGGCCCGTTGGACCGAGCCGCTCCGGCCGATCTCCGGCCGCCGCGTGGGGAGGGGAATCGCCGCAAACATGTACCACGGGCGCACGTGCGTCGCGCAGGTCGCGGAGGTGTCGGTGGGAGACGACGGCGGCGTGCGCGTCCACCGGATCGTGTGCGCGGTGGACTGCGGGCTCGTGGGCAACCTGAGCGGGCTCGAGGCGCAGGTCGAGGGCGCGATCGTCTGGGGGCTTTCCGCCGCGCTCAAGACGGAGATCACGTTTCGAGACGGCCGCGTCGAGCAGCACACCTTTGCCGATTATCCGGTGTTGAGGCTGCACGAAACGCCGCGTATCGAAGTTCACGTCATGCCGAGCACGGAGCCGCCGACGGGAATCGGAGAGCAGCCGGTCCCGCCCGCCGCGCCGGCGGTCGCCAACGCGATCTTCGCGGCGACGGGAAAGCGTGTGCGCAAGCTTCCCATCCGCGCCGAAGATCTTCGCGTGACCTAGCGGGGATTGTCGATGACGCGGATGTCGCACGCGTGCCGGTCGACGCGCGAGTAGAGCACGAAGGTCTCGTCGGGAGAAACGGCCAGCCCCGACCAGCCGGGGTCGGCGAGCTTCAAGACCTCCACGGGATGCGGCGCGCCCTCGCCGAGAAAGGCGACCGCGGAGCCGCGGCCGTCCGCAGCAGGCGCCTTGTAGTACAGGCCCCGCGCGCCGGGTTCCCAGTCCGCCCAGTCCTCCGGCGCGAGGGCGTCCACGACGCGCTCGGCCGGGGCGCCCGGGATTCCCGCGGGTTGCCGCCAGATTCCAGGCTCTTCGGCGCGTGTCGTGTAGAGGAACCGCCCGTCCCTCGATTCCTTCGCGGCGTAGGTCCCGGGACCGGCGGCCGCCGCGATGCTCCCCCCGGAGAGCGGGAGCTTCCAGACCCGCCAGGGTCCCCCGCCCTCCGCCCGCGCTCCGAAGTAGACGGACTTGCCGTCCCGCGACCAGGAGGGAGCGACGGCGTCGGAGCGTCCGGAGGAGGGCAGGCGCCGTGCGGGCCCCCCCTGCGCGTCGACCAGCCACACCTCCGAACGGCCCCCGCCGAGCCGGCCCGCGAACGCGAGCCGGCGCCCGTCCGGAGACCAGCGCGGCGTCTCGACGCGCGCGTTCGTGAGCGAGGTCACGCGCCGGGCGGCGGAGCCGTCAGCGCCCGCGACCCAGACGTCCTGCTCCCCCGAGCGCGTGGAGACGAACGCCACCCTCGAACCGTCCGGCGAGATGTCGGGATGGAAGCTCCATTCATCGGTTGTTGGAGCCACGGCCGAAGGCGCCCCTCCCGGGGCGAGGGGCACCCGCCACAGGTCGACCTGGTACAGCCAGTTCTCGTAGGCAATCCGCTCGCGCGCACGGGAGGTCGAGGGATGCTTCATCTTCATCCCGCCTCCCGCAATCCATCCTGGCTCTCCCCCCTCCGCCGGCACCCGCCAGAGGCTGTACATCCCCGCGCGGCTGGAGGAGAAAACGACGCTCTTTCCGTCGGCGGACCAATCGGAGCCCATCGTGTCGCGGTCGTCGAACGTCAGGCGCACGGGCTCGCCTCCCCGGGCGGGAACGCGGTAGAGGTCGGTCACGCCGCCCGTCAGGTTGCGCGTGAAGACGACGGTGACGCCGTCCGGCGAGAACGCGGGAGACGAGTCGCCGAGGATCCCCGCCGGAGGCCGTGTGAGCGGGCGGCGCTCGAGCGACCCGGGTGAGAGGAGCTCGATTCGGAGAGCCAACGAAGCGTTGCGCCCCGCGAAAGCGATCCACGCGCCGTCGGGAGACCACGCGAGCCGGCGGTAATCCGGGTCCCCGCACGGCCCAAGCGATCGTTCCGCGCCGCCGAGAGCGGGCACGACGAAGATCCGGCACGCGCCGCCTGCCGATCGCGTGAACGCGACGCGCGTCCCGTCTGCGGACCAGGCGGGGACGCGGTCCTCCACTCCGCCGGCCGACGTCAGCCGCAGCGGCGCCCCGGAGTCGACGAGCTGCACATAGATCGACATTGCGCCGCCGCTTCCTCCGTTCCAGGAGAAGGCAACGCGCGTCCCGTCCGGCGAGAGCGCCGGATCGCGCTCGACCCCGGGCGCGCTCGCGAGCGGCCGGATACGCATCGGCGCCGCGGACGGCCCGGAGCGGAGCCACGCGCGCGCGCCGAGCCCGGCAATCAGGAGGGCGGCGGCGCTCGCGATCGCGATCCGGGCCGATCTTCGCTCTCCACCGCGCCCGGGGAGAGGGTCGGGGCGAGAGGGCGGCGCGGTTCCTGGGACCGCGCCCACCGCCTCCGGCGCCGCAAGCAGGCGGTACCCCTTCTTGCGGATGGTCTCGATCACGCGCGGGCGGGATGGATCGTCCTCGAACACGCGCCGCAGCTCGCCGACGGCTCGCGTCAGGACGTCTTCGGTCACGTATGCGCCTTCCCAGACGTCCCGAAAGAGGCGTTCGCGCGTGACGACTTCTCCGGGCTTTTCGGCGAGCGCGATGAGCACCTGCATGATCTTCGGCTCGAGCTGCAGGGTCGTCTCACCCCGGAGAACGCGATTCAGCGAGGGACGAACGAGCCGGCCCGCGAGGCGGAAATCGCCGGCGGCCAAGGGGAGGGGTACGGGTACGGGTGCGGGTGCGGGTGGTGCCGGGGGATGTGGCGCGGTGCTCATGGCCCTGGTTATCCTACGAGCGCCGGGGGGAGGAGTTTTCGGGGGCGGCGACGGCCCGGAACTCAGGCCAGAGCAGGCTGCGGCACGGCGCCCGCGGAATTGGCCTGCTCCGAGGCGAGGTATGCGTTCGGGTCGTGGTTCAGCGCGCCCGCGGGCAGCCATTCCCAGAGGGAGCCCAGGTCGCGGCGCACCTGGTCGCCGTAGAACGGCGGAAGCTCGGTCGATTCCCTCTCGAAGTACCGCCGGACGGCCGGATCGGAATCGAGAAGCGCCCGGACCCGGGAGTAATACGCGAGCCGCCCGGAACCTTCGGACGAGATTGCGCGCACGACGTTCATCCAGCGGGGAATCGCCGTGCGCGTCGAGCGGAAGCGGTTCACGATCGCCCGCCGGGAGAAGGTGTGGCGCGTCAGGTCGATGACGTGCCCGTAGAAGTCGCTCCAGGAGTAGTTCTGCGGCTTCACGTTCATGGCGTGGTTGTTGTCGAGGAAATGGAAGGGAAACGGCAGCACGCGCTTCGCGCGCTGGTACTCGAGGTTCAAGGGCGCCGCACGCCCGAACGCCGAGAGGAGCGAGTAGCCGGGGAAGACGCCGGGAGCAAGGTCCACGAACTTCTTCGTCAGCTCGAACGGCTCGTCGCCGGAGTCGGAGTCGAGACCCAGGACGAAGTTCATCTGGAGATAGGGAATGTGCCGGAGCAGCATGTTCGCGTGGTCCGCGACCTGCCGGACCTTGTCGATGCCCTTGTTCTGGCCCGTCCTCGACTTGTTTCCGAGGTCGTACCAGGACTCGACGCCGGGCAGGAGCGCCTTGAATCCCGACTTCGCCATGCGTTTGACGTGCGGCTCCGAGAGGAGCGACAGGCTGCTCTCGGCGACGAAGTCGATGCTTCCGGGCGGCACGGCCTCGTCGATGGTGTCGAGGTAGGCGTCGAACCGCACGCCGAAATTCGGATCGTGCCACCCGACGCGCGGACGCTTCATCTTCGTCATCAGAAAGCGAAGGTCCTCGCGGAGCACGTCGAAGTCGAGGGGCTGGTAGGGAACGGTCGCGTCGATGCAGAAGCTGCACGTGTAGGGGCACCCGAGGCTCCCGATCATCGGGACGAGCTTGAAGAGCGGCGCCTTCTTCAGGGTCGGAGCGATGAACTTCCAGCGCTCGCGGACGCCTGGAAGAGACTTGGGCTGCGTCGCCGCCGTCAGGTGCCGGCCGACGGGCCGGTGTGGACCGGCGTCCTCGAGCACAACCTGCACGAGGTTGTGATCGGTGAATCCCAGAACGTAGTCGAAGTACTTGCGGGCGTCCTCGGGATAGCAGCGGGCATGGGGGCCGCCGAGAACCGTCACGGCCCCGCGCGACCGGAACAGGTTGCTCAACGAGTAGGCGAGGAAGGCCGCGTCCGTGAACGCGCCGATGAAGACGACATCGACGTCGGCGGGCAACTCGTCTAAGAGGTTCTCGAACCCGGTGTAGCAGATGAACGTGACGTCGTGGCCGTCGGACTCGCACCAGGTCGCGACGACCTGCGGCATGATGCTCGCGAGATTCGCGTTCATCACGCGGGCGTACAGCGCGCGGGTGGGGCCCTTCGCGACGAGGTCGATGACCCCGACCTTCAACTTACGGGTGGGAGGCATCAAGGCGGTCGGAGGCGAGGGGTCGCCCGCAGAAGAGAAGTTTCAGAACGCGCATAGCTTATCAGAGGCCATACCGCCGGTTGGGACTCGAAAACTCAGACGTCGGCGTCCCCCGAGGCTTGCCCGGCTGCATCGACGAACCGCGAGGCCGCAGCCAGCAGTTTGGAGGCCACGCTGCGGCGCGAATCGTAGCTGATCATGGTGTTCTCTCCCGACTGGCTGGCGCGGATCGGCGAACGCCAGCGATCGAGCTCCGGTGTCGCCATCCATCGCCGGACTGCGTCCGCCCGCTCTCGAATCGGGAGCCTCGTTTCGTCGCTCAAGATCCAGGAAAGCGTGGCGAAGGCGTTCGGGGTTGGCGATCCCAGCGATACCGCGTCCCGATAGACACGCCGAAGCTCCTCGAGCGCTCCGTCGAGTTCGGGAGCGTCCGTCATCGGGTTTCGTTCGTGGCCGGAGAAAGGCCCATGCGACGAAAGCAACGGGTATGCCACCCCGGCCCGATGATGAAAAACCCTCAAGAGAAATCAGCGGTCGTGTCGCGTGAGTGAGTCTGGGCGGGTGGCGGGGCCGACGGGACTCGAACCCGCTAGAAACGATCGAAAACACCAACGAATTCGACATTTCCTTACCGATTGTCCGAGTCTTTGTCCGAGTTGACGATTCTGAGAGCGACAACCGTGGGCTTAGTGTCGCGGGTTTCGAGGTAGCTCCGACGCCGTCTCAGCGCGTCAAGCTTGTCCTCTTCCGAAACGATGTTGTACCGCTCAAAAACCGAATCCGTCTCGTGGCCGCTGATCTTCTTGGCGACCGCCTGAGGCACGCCAGCGCGGATCATGTCCCTCACGGCCGTCCGCCGGAGATCGTGGAACAGCTTGCCCGGTAGGCCCGCCTTCTTGCAGGCTGCCCTCCAAGCCTTCCCGAAGTTGATAAGCGGCTTCCCGTCCCGGTGGAACACGTAGGCCGACAACCCGACCTCCCCAGGCCGAGACCCGAACTCCCGGGCCGTCCAACGGCGGTTCATGAGCTCTCGTAGCGTCTCGTCAAGAGGCACGCTCCGAGGCTCGCCACTCTTGGACGTCGGAATCCTGACCTCCTGGGCGGCCCGATCGACGTGCTCCCAGCGGAGGGTTGAGACTTCGCCCCGCCACCAGCCCGTCCCATAGGCGAACCGGGCCATTTCGGCGAGTGGTTCCGACAGGTGCTTCACTACGGACTCGAACTCCGACCGCTCGAAGAACCCCTGTCGAGCGTTGTTCTCCGGCAGCGCTGGAATCCGCGGGAAGTAGGAAAGCTTCCCGTCCTCGATCGCGAGCTTGTAGGCCCGCCCAAGAATCTCCGTCTCCCGGTTTACCTTGGCGTTGGAGATCTTCTTTGCCTGCCGGTCCGAGATGTACCGGCGAACCCGATCCGTCGTCACGGCCACCGCCCGGAAATGCTGGAAGTGTTCCCGGATGGGCTTGAGATGCCCGCCCTTGCCGTCCAGGCCGACCGTCTGCTGTAGAGACTTGATCTCCCGCTGCCGGTAGTCCGCGACGAGGTTATCGAGCAGCTCCCCCACCGTGACCCTCTCCTGGTTGGGACCCCGAAACTTCTGGATACCGTCCCGATGGTTGGCGACTTCGCGAATCCGCCTCCGGAGAAGGTCGTTCGCCTTCTCTTCGGTATCTCCACCTGATTCGCGAACTTCGCCGGTGTCGCCGTTTGGCTTGAATCCCCAGTAGGCGACCCACCAACGGGAGCCCCTCTGGAAGACCCTACCCGTTCCTCTCACTCCTTCCCTCCTTTCTTCTGCTTGCGCAGATACTCGCGGAGCGCTTCCGCCACGATGTCCTGGAAGTTCTTCTTCTCGTCCATCGCGCGGATCTTGGCGGCCCGCCATAGATCCTCCGGGATTTCCATTGACGTCTTAACTGTCATCACCCCCTTCTCAAAATGGCTTGCTCTTGGCATATTTAGGATGTTACGCCGTCAGATATCTTGCTGTCAAGATGCGAAGCGATTCGTTTGTACTCAAACCAGAGGAGGACGAGGATGATCACGTCCAGGGCGGTGAGGAAGAGCTGGAGAAGCGATCCTGAGTGAGCGAAGAGGTAGACCTGGTAGATGGTGAAGAGCACGAGGATTATTCCGGCGAGCGGGTATGCCCAGAGTCTCTTTTTCCAAAGCGCAATGACGAGGCCAACTTTCACGACGCCGTGGACCAAGAGGTAGATGCTCGCGAAGAGTTGCGCGTTTGCGGAGAGTCGCTGAACGGCGTGCAAGAGGTGATTGGCGACGAAATCCTGGGAGTCTCTGAGCAGTTCATTCTTGAAGATCGCCGTGGCGACCTTATTCAGGGACTCAGGCGTCGTGAAGAAGAGACCGATCCCGCCGACCACCTCAAGGAGGCCGTTGAGGAACTTCAGGCCGATACCAAGCTCAAAGAAGTAGTGCAGGAGCGGATGCTCTGCGGCGCGTTTGCTAATTGGCGGGGCCAAGCGAAAGTACCCCTTACGGCTTGTTCGTTTCGTATCTCGTTCGTATCATCGTATAGGCCCATCGGGTCGTTAGGGTCTGGCTGGGGCTGTCCGAAAATGGAAGACATGATCCGAGGCCTCCTGAATTTCGCTACCCGCGGCGGCGGGCGTTGATGAATCGGTTAATCGAGTCACGATCAAAACGAAGCTGTCCCGGTCCCACGTCCACGGCGGCGGCTTTCAGATCCGTCTTGGCCCGCGCATAGACGTTGGCCTCCGAGATCCGAAGGGCCGTAGCGACCTCCTCCGCTGTCAGGAGGCCCGCGCTCGCCGGGGGATTCGTTTGGCCCCCCTGCCCCATCAAGCGCAACGTGGCGAGGCTCTGGGCGTGGGCCAGCACCCCGACAAACTCCGGCAGTTCTTCGAGCGGAATCTGCTCGGCCAGGGAGATCACGTCGGCGTGAGCTCGGCCCCCGGCAACGGGTGAAGGGCGGCTCACGCGGCCCTCTCCGGGTCGTTTGTTCGCGGGTTATCAACCCGCAGCGCCCGAACAAACGGCGTCGTTGCTAAGTGTTGCAACGCCTGTCCGAGTCGCTGTCCGAGTCGAATAGGGCGGACTGGGAGTATCAAGTCCGGCCCACTGATGACGTTGCCTCAACCGGCTCTGCGTGGACGGCACCGCGCCAAGTACGATTTCGCCCGGCGGCTTCTTGATCATCCCGGTCGCTTTCATCCCGAGCGCGCCGGGACTTTACGCGCGGACCTTCACCGTCCAGAATGGAAACGGACTGGCCACGACAACGCTCACCGTAACCGGCGAAGGAATCGCGCCCTCCCCGGTCCCGGCGCTGGGGCCGTCAGCGCTTGCCGTTTTCGCGGCAGGAGTGGCGCTCTCCGGCGTTTTCGTTCTCCTGCGTCGCTGAGATGAGAGACCTCGAAGCGCCAACTGGCCCTTTCCCGGGTCCGGAGCGAGCGAGCTCCCGCTCTGCGCCGACCACGCGCGGCTGGTTACCGGTCGATGGCCGGACCTGTTCGCACCCGATCGTTCCAAGCGCCGCGCAACTCCGGCTTCTCGGCCCCGCAAACGCACTCGCCGCGCCACCTGAGCGCCGCGTGAAGGCCGAGCACGGCCTCGAGGGTCAAGGCGTCCCGGGCAGCGGCCAGGGCCGCTTCGTGGCCGCGGAGATGGGTGCAGACGTCTTCCGACCCGGGGATCAGCCTTCCATTGCATCCGAACACTCTGGGCGGCTAAGCGGGAACAGGAGCAAGGGTGCCGGACGTGGTCGCGCTAAGCGGAGCGCAGTTTACTGTCGAACCACCCGAGCGCGCCGCCGACCGTACTGAGCAGGACCCCAGGCAGGATCAGCAGGACCGGCAGCGTGAAGGCCGCCTCGAGTCCGCCGCTCCCGCGGATTGCCGCCGTCCTCTCAGGGTCTGAAGCGGAGCTGCTTCGACTTCAGGAGCACTATCAAGCGCTTGCGAAGAGTGTCGCTGAATCCAGACCTGGGAAAGCGTCCGAGATTCCCTCCAGCCCTCGCCTTAACTGCCTACTGAACGGGCGCCTTGCTGTTGAGTTCCACCAAGCCTTCAACGCGCTCCGCCGCGTATCGGTCCGCGCGACCAGCAATCGCGCCTGACCGCGCGACTGGGACAAAACTAGGCTGGTGGCGCGCCTCGCACGCCGGAGGAAGTCGCGACCGCAGCGAGCAGCAGTCCTCCGCAGAGCACGAAGGTCGGCATGAGGACGAGCAACGTGATCTGGTACCACATCGGTTGCTGCCCCGCATATCGCTTCATGGAAACGAGACTCATGGCCACGACGACAGCAGCCAAGACTCCTGCATGGACGAGGGGGGCGCGACCGGCGAGCAGCGCGGCAAGAAAACCCCCAAGCACTGCGGCGAGGGCGCTGTAGCACAGGTTCACGACCAGGTACGTCGGCGTCGGGGCGTGCACGGGGCCACGCCCCCCGGGATTTAGCCGGATCGCGACGGCGGTCGCGATGACCACCAGGAGACTCATCGCGGCAAAGCCCGCCACGACCGCCAAAATGCTTCGAGTCATCGCGTTCACCTCCCATCGGTCACCGAACTGTAAGGGCCAGCGCGACCCTGGGGTCCCTTGTCGAGTGCGTTATCCGCGCGAGAGCGCGGCGGCGATTGCAGCAATCAGGAGCTTACATAGCCACCCTGCCGAGTGCGACGCTGCGAGCAGCGGGTCAAACTTCATGAAGAGCGCGTTGGTGACGATAAGCGGCAACGGTGCGATCAGCCATATCGCGATCGCGAGTCGCGCTGTCGCGGCGAGCGATTCCAAACGCAACGCTCGGCACAGCAGGATGAGTACGGCGCACGTACAGAACCCGAGGACCGTCGCCCACAGGATGGCGTTCCGCTCCCTGAACCCCTGCGCGGAGGATCGCCAGATTTCTGGCTGCCGCTTATAGCGTCGTCCGAACGCGTCACCCATGAACAGCCAGTCCGTCAAGGAGCCTGCGATGCCCGCGCCAAGAATCGCGAGGACGACTCGGAGCGACGGCATTACCGATCCCTCATCGGCGTCGCCGGGAGGGATGGTTGGCCGTGGGGCGATGAGTCGCCGCGACCTACTTCGCCGGATCGAGCGCGCTGGTATCGCCTCATAGTCGTACCCGTCGCCTAGGAACGCTTGCGGGTTAAGACTTCTAAGGCGTCGCCACTTCCTGGCGTCGTGGTGAAGGCGCGAGGACGTCGGCCACCTTTCGTATTGACGCAAATCGTCCACGTGTCGCCTGCGAGCTGATAGATTCCGAGGTTGGTATTCCCTTGCTCTGGCCCGCTCGTGAAGGAGAATGCGAACTGCTTGGGGCGGGGAGCGTCGTCTACCGTGAGCTCGCCCGCGTACGTCGCGCCCATCCCGAGACTCTCAAAGCGCCGACCGGCGACTACAATGGTGGCGCCCGCAAAGAACGCGGGGGCAACGCGACTGCCGGCGAGCTCCACGCTCTGTACGGACCAGACACCTTGCAACGTGTTGAGATCGTCGTTCATCGAGCTTCCTCGCCTAAGCTCTTCCGTGGGGGGAGGCTTTCCGGGATTCCGGAGGGCTCTTCTCGAACCAATCCATCCATTTCCCAGCCGACACACGCAGCAAGTCTCGGTTTAGGCGGTACAGCCGTTCTCGTCCTCGCTTGTACTGCCTGACTAACCCCGCGTGCTCCAGCACGCGCAAATGCCGCGTGACCGTGGGCCACCGGCAGGAGAACCGGTCCGCGATTTCCTTGCCCGTCATCGCGCCCCCGCGCGCGTGCAGGATCATCAACATCTGGCGCCGCGAGCCGTGCGCGAGGGCGGACATGACGGCTTCCAGTGTCTGCAGGTTTTTTCGAGGATCCAAGGGAGCTACTCCGGCGTCAGCACGTCGACAAACGGAAATTCCATCGGTGGACGTCCGCCGCGCGCCTCGCAGAGTTTCCCCATGGCCTCCCAGACGCGGATGACGTCGGGAAGCTGCTCGGCGAGCATGGGCCCCTCAGGCGAGCGCCACGACAGAATCTCAACGAAGAACGGCTTCGCGTCATGGTCCTTGCCGCGGAAGATGTCATGGTGGTCGTCCGTGACGAGGTCATACTTGAGCAACGCGGGACGATGCCGCCGCAAGAGCGTCAGAAAGGCCTTTTCCTGGCCAGGTCTCACGCGATACGTGCAGAGCGCGACGTGCGACATGCGTTACCTCACCTAGCGTACCGGCTAACAGCCGAAGCAGAACCGTGCTTCCCACGGAGCGTTCGGTGACTTGTCCGCCGAGGGTCCGGGATCCGCGGCTCCAGCCGGCGAGCGTGCCCACGCTTCGCGAGCGAGCGCAGGAGATCCCACGGCACGACCTTGTCCACGAAGATGCTGACCCACTGTCCACGGCCGTAGGGCGTCGCAAAGAAGCGCTTATCCTCGTGCAGCAGCACGTCCGCGTCCTCAACCCCCAGCCAGATGGCGACGGTCGGCCGACCCTGCACGGTCTCGAAGGCAGCGAACGCCTTGGACCCAGCACGAAAGGTTGGATGCCCCCAGGCGCTCACTTCGGAGGCGCCAGCCAGGGAGCGGCAGACCCTCCGAAGTTGCGCCACCCCCGAGGTCAACGCGGCTCCGGCTTGGCTACCTGAGTTACGTGCGCTGCGACAAGGCGCCACGTTGGACCACGGCGAATCCACACATGGGTCGCCCGGTACTGCTGGCCTGGTCCCTGCGCGCCAGTCCAGGTCGTTAGGACCGACGTTACCGCCGTCGTGCCGTAAAGCTGCACGGTGATGTTGTCCACCACACTCTTCACTGCGCTGGCACCAGGATCGATCCCCCGAAGGCGCTCAGCCTTGGTCGCCCTCTTGCCATTGGGGAACGTGAACAGGAGCGTGTCCGCCCAGAGTGTCGCGATCTGAGGGACATCGCCCGCATTCAGGGCGGCGTTCAAAGCCTGCTCTACCCGCTCGACCTCACCGACAGAGCGCACGCGGGCGCCCCGCGCCTGTGCCACAGAACCCACGAGCAGCAAGACCGCGAGGAGAGCCTGGCGCATCGGTACTGCCTTTCGAGGTTCATAAACTTAGCAGAACAGCTAAGTAAACGTCAAGCAAGCGTGCCGTCTCGAGGCACAGGTCTCACCGGGATGATGCCGGCGACGACAGATCGAGGGCGTCGGTTTCTTCCCCAGGAACCCTGAGTGCTCCCTTCTCCTTTGGTCCTGCGGCCTCGGCGCAACACCGCAGCCCACGTAGGAAATGACTCCTTGACACGGGTGTGAGATTACTACAATGTAGGCATATGGCCCACAGCCTTGGTGCCTTCGAACAGGCGGTGCTGCTCGCGGTCCTCCGGTTGCACGACGAGGCGTACGGCCGGGCGATTCTGCGAGAAGTCTCCGACCGTATGGAGCGCGACGTCGCCGCAGGCGCGGTTCACGCCACGCTCGACCGGCTCGAAAAGAGGAGGCTGCTGACGAGCCGCCTCGGAACGGGTACGCCAGTGCGTGGCGGGCGAGCCCGGCGCTTCTACCGGCTGCAGCCCCAAGGGCTCCGTGCACTCACTGACGCTCGAACGGCCGCGGATAAGCTCTGGCGCGGCTTTAGATTGCCACTGAAAGGACAACCATGAGCATCGAGGCGACACCTCCGCGCTGGATGGAACTGGCACTGCGGGGCTTTCTGCCTCGCCGCGATTTCGCGACCGTCTCCGGTGATCTGCTCGAGGAGTATCGCGAGCGCGTGTATCCAGCTCGTGGACGGCGACGAGCGGATGCTTGGTTCTTGACCCAGGTACTTGGTTTCGCATGGCGCAACGCACGCCTCTGGGTGACCCTCCTTTCCGCCGCGTTCATCGCGCGGACTGCGATGGACTGGCTCGTGCCGACCGCAGATTTTCATCTCCGAGCGACCCTCTCGACGCTCATCGGCGGAGGAATCCTCTTGCTTGCGGGGTTCTGGGCCGGAGCGCGCTCCGGCTCGCTCTCCGCCGGCGCAGTCATCGGCGTCACAACCGCAGCGCTTGCGGTACCCATCGATGCGCTGGGTACAGTGGGTCTCCTCTCTGTCTGGCATGACGCGAAGATCATCACGGCGATCCACGCCAGTGGCGGCCTCGAGGAGGTCTTTACGTTGCCGATGCTCCTGATCCTCCCAGGGATCGCGCTGGGCACAATCGGAGGCCTTCTCGGCGCGGTGACCGCACGACTCCGCTCGGCCTAAACGAAGGACACCGTTGGCGACGAGTCGGTCACCCACGCGATCAGTCGGGAAGGCGATCCTCATTCTCCTTCCGGCAGGGGGCGCCGCAGCGGAAGACGATAAGAGGCTCCGCCTCAGATAGTAGTTCGACCCTGTGTCTGCCAGGACCGGCCGGAACGAATCAAGTGCCCGGTTGTACCCGAGGACGGGCGCCCGTCTTCGAGAGGCTCGGGAAGTGAAGATGTGAGGCAGAACGACCGCCCTCTCGATCCGACTCTCCGCGTTTACGTCACACGACGGACCGCCACCGTTCTGTCCCCACGCTCAGCGGCGGGTAGCGCGAATCCAGATACCCGGCAACCACGGGCGCTCGATCAACGACTGGCATTCCTGACCCCTTTTCATTTCAACGGCTCGAGCCACTTCGCTGGTGCGGCGTCGAATTGCTCCTTTTCGTCGGTCGAGCAGAAGTAATGGTTATCGCCGAACTGCACGACCGGGTCGCGGGCGACCGAAAAATCGCTGTCGAGTACGTGCGTCTGGCCGAATCGTTCCCGCGTGGCGGCTTTCTTGCAGTTTGTCGTCCATGCCTGAAAGCGGGTCGGCGTCCATTCGGGAAATCAGCGACCGCGTACTCGCGCTTTTCGTCCGAGTCATTCCCGCGGCGCTCTCTCGCGTTACCGCCTCGGAACATCACCGGTTATCGCTGGTTCTCAATTCGGCGAAAGCGGAGATCGAGCGCCGAACCTCTTCTGGAGAAACCACTTCGACCTCCCATCCCGGGCGGGAGTATCCTAGAGGAGTGCTCGCCGAATTCCTGACCGCGAACCGGAGTGAATTGATCGAGCGATGCAGATTAAAGGTCGCTCAACGGCCAGAGCCGACGGTGACCGAAGGCGAACTGAGACATGGAATCCCACTCTTTCTTGATCAGCTGATCAAGACGCTCCAGATGGAGCAGACGACGGATCCGATGCGAAGTCGCGAGATTTCCGGTCCCTCAGATGGTGGGAAACTGGAGTCGACCCGGTCCGAAATTGGCGAGACGGCAACGCTTCACGGTCGAGAGCTATTAAAAAGCGGGTTCACCGTGGAGCAGGTCGTTCACGACTACGGCGATCTCTGTCAAGCCATCACGGATCTGGCGTTCGAGCACGACGCACCGATCAGCAACGACGAGTTCCGAACCTTGAACCGCTGCCTCGACAACGGAATTGCGGTTGCCGTCACGGAGTTCACGAACCGGCGCGATTCTGCAGTGGCAGACGCACAGGCTGGCGCGCTGAATGAGCGGTTGGGCCTTTTCGCCCACGAGCTGCGGAACCGCCTCACGACCGCAAATCTCGCTCTCGCCTCCATCAAAGCAGGCAAGGTGGGGTTGGCTGGAGCGACGGGCGCCGTATTGGACCGGAGCCTGGTGGGATTGTCCAATTTGATCGATCGCACCTTGACCGAGGTCCGGTTGGCAGCCGGGTTACCCGCGCAACAGCAAATATTTTCGCTGGCCGACTTCATCGCGGAAGTGAAGCTTTCCGCGTCACTGGAAGCGCAGGTCAAGGAGGTCGTGTTTACCGTCTCGGCAGTTCCGGCGCATCTTGCGATGGAGGCCGACCGAGACCTGCTTTTCTCAGCGGTTGGTAACTTATTGCAAAATGCGTTCAAGTTCACACGCCCTCAGACTGAGGTCAGGCTGAACGCCTACGCAGCAACCGACCGCATCCGCATCGATGTTGCGGACAGCTGCGGGGGCCTTCTGGCTGACAACCCGGAAGACCTGTTTCTACCCTTCCGGCGAGGCAGCGCGGACAACAGCGGCCTCGGACTCGGCCTGTCGATCTCTCGAAACAGCGTCGAAGCAAACGGGGGAATCCTCAGCGTCCGCGACATCCCGGGTGCGGGATGCGTCTTCACCATCGATTTGCCTCGCCGCTGGATGCCGGAACCGTCTTTCGTGTTCAGGGCGGTGGCGGAGTAGCGGAAAAGGCAGAACACGCGACCGGCGTTCACTCCCGCGCTGGTCCGCCGGGAAAACAATTGTGCCGAAGGAAATCGCGATTGGTTGGCTCGATGAACCCGAGGAGCAGGACTACCCGGCCGCAAAGTCGTACCTCACTTTGACGTACGACGAACGCAAGACTGATGCGTATGTTGAGGGGCTAAGGGCGGCAAGAACCGAAACGTTCAAGGCGAAAGACATCTTCCGGGCTTCAGGCTTGGCCCTGCTCGGCGTGAGCAGCGGACATGTCGCAAAGGACAAGGAGAAGATCGAGGCCGGGAAGAGACTGTCGCCACTCCTGCTCGTTCGTGACCCGGTCCAAGGTAGAGTCATCATCGCCGACGGCTATCATCGGCTGTGTGCCGTTTACTCTTACGACGAAAATGCCGTCATCCCATGCAAGATTGTTTAGTCGTCTTTGCGCGTCCCGTGCGCGGACGTCGTCGGCCTTTTCGCCGTCGCCGCTGAGCGTTGGGACGTTAGGCACCTTGATTCGCGCTCAGCCATTAAGCTGCTTTTCTGTGAATCACGTCATCCTCCTGAGCGGCACCTGTGGAAGCGGGAAATCCACCATCTCCGCTCTTCTGGGCACTGTTGGCTGGTTCCGCATTTCTGAAGATGATTTCTGGCATGAGCAGTTCGGCAGGCAGCGCGGCAAGTTCGGCACCGACGAACATCGCCGGAAACGACAGCAGATCCATGAAGCTGTGTCCGCCGCCGTTTTCCATGCGTTCGATGAAGAGCTGCGACCGGTCGTTATCGACGCAACCGTTCACGAATCGCCGCCCGAGGCATTTTTCGAGTACCGCGCATGGTTCGAGGGACAGCACATTCCGTGGGTATTACGGGTTCTTCACCCGACGTTGGAAGTTGCAATCGCTCGCGACGCTCTTCGAGAGGGCTGGCATGCCGGACGTGATCGGGTCTCCTCACTCCACGCCAAGTTCACCGGGTTCGTGTTCAGCCCCGAGTGTTTCATCGACACATCGCACGACACTCCCGAGGACACCCTATGGCGGCTCCTGACCGACGTTCGTAACGCGAGGTTCGCTTAGTCCATCGCTGAGACGCGACCGCAAAGACACGCACGAAAGCGCCAAGCTGAAATGGCGGAGAAGACGTCGGAACCTACGAAGGGTCGCCTACCCTGATTCGATCGATGAACAAGCCGAATCGGGGGCGTTAGCGACGACTGATCGCGTGGTACGCGATGAGCACGACGATCGCGCCAACGACGGCGACGAAAACGCTCTCGATGTTCAGCCCGGTGACGCCGGGAACCGGATGCACGTGTGTCGCCTTTGCGAACGTTCTAAAGAGCCAACCGCCAACGACAGCGCCGACGATGCCCAGAACGATATCTAGCAAGACACCTTCTCCCCGCTTGTTGACGATCTTGCTGCCGATGAAACCCGAGATCAGCCCGAGGATGATCCAAGCGACTACAGACATGACCGCCTCCTTGCGCTAAGGCTGTTGAACGGCAAAGGCTTTGCCCCGGCTTGTCCCGGAGTCGCCCGCCTAATGGTTGTCTTGGAGATGGATTACCGACCGAACCTGCCGCCTGTCATCCATCAACACGACATGCCCCCCGACTACAACATATCGGTAACCCCGGGGCGCTCTCGGCAAGTTCCGGGACAGGTCGCTCGGAACAGAGTAGGTCCGCCGCCGAAAACGGCGGTCGAGGGGCGCGCCTTCGCGAAGCCGGGCTTCCTCGTCGGCAGAGAGTCGATCTTCGTTTCTGAACCCCCTCGCTGGACGGTCCTGATGCTGGCCGCATCATTATCAGCCTTCACCTGAGCTTCGAGTTCAGTGATGTACGTGATTTCCTTCTTGTGATCTGAGTCGAACATCCTCCGGTACGTACGATCTGCCGTGACGCGGTTCACGCACTCTAGGTCTGAACCGTGTTTAGGAGCCTGAGGCCCGCCCCCGCACGCTTTCTCGACATACTCTTGCCACTCCTTCGCGAGTCGCTCCCGTGCGGCAGCAAGCTGGCCCGGTCGGGCGATCCGGGCGGCTTCGCCTTCGTCGCCTCTGCAACCGCCTTGGCCTTTGCCTCTGCAGCTGCCTCGCGTGACGGGAGGCCGGTGGACGACCGCTAGAAGCTGAGCCTCGCCGCGAGCTGCAACGTGCGGGGGTTGGTCTCGCTGGAGTAGCCCTGAACGACGCCGAACGTATTCAGCGGCGTGCCGCTCACCGTATTCGTGAACTTCGTGACCGTGTACTTGCCGGTCGACGCCGTGTACGTGATCCTGAAGAGATCCTGGTTGGCACCGGTGACGACCGCCGCGTTCCGGTTGAGCACGTTGAAGACCTCGCCGAGGATCGTGAGCTGCATGTTGTAGGGCAGATCGAAGGTCTTCGACAGTCGGAGGTCGATGTCATAGACGCTGGGCTGGCGAAACGAGTTGCGTTGGATGAGCTGTGCGTTCTGTGCGGCGAGAAAGGCGGAGAACTGCGGCAGCGTCATGCCGTTGGCCTGGGTGAGGTCGATGATGTTTCCGTGCCCATCCACGAACACCGGGGTGAAATTCGCCGCCGAGGTAGTCTGCGCCTGTCCGGTGAGGCTGTTGGCGGGGCAGCCGCTGCAGCTGAAGCTGATGGCTCCGGTGTACGGGAAGCCGCTGTGCCAGAAGCCCACGCCGGACAGCTCGAAGCCCCACGGCAAGCGCCAGGTGGCGCTGGCGGTGACGCGGTGCTTCACATCGTTGTCGCTCGGCCCCTCGCTCAGGTTGGGATTGTTCGGATCGATGAGGAAGGTGGTCGACGTGGAGCGGGTGTTCGTCTCGTCGTCGACCGAATCGGAGTGCGTGTAGCTGATCCCCCAGGAGAGCCGCGAGTCGGCAGTGGGTCTCTTGCGGAACTCGATCGTCTGCCCGCGATACCACGCCGACTCGTTGCTGGTGAGCTCACGGACGATGCCCAGGTCCGCGTAGCGACGGGCTGGATTTGACGAGCTGCTGTAGTCGTAGACGGGCATGTTGCCGAGCGAGTAGCCGGTCGGGACGACGTTGATATTCCTCGTGCCCTGAATGTGCGTCAGCTTCGAATAGACGGCGCTGAGACCGACGACGAGGTCGCTGAAAAGACGGTGTTCGAACTGCAGGCTCGTGCGCCACGCCTGCTGCGCCTGGTAGTTCGAGCCGATAGTGACGAGGTTGGCCGAGAGCTGCGACTTGGCCAGGAAGTCGGCCGGCGCCAGTATGTTCGGATAGGCCGGACACGGATTGGCGGCGGTGGTCGTGCAGGTGAACGTGGTCGTGAGCAGCGCACCGCTGATGCCCTGGATGGGGCTCGCCAGCAGGATGTCCGGCATGTATTCGTAGAACATGCCGGTGCCGCCGCGGAGCACGGATCTGCCGTTACCGAAGATGTCCCACGCAAACCCGAATCGGGGGCCGACGTTGTTCGTGTCGTTCTTGATCTGCGTGAGGAACTCCGGGTGCTGCGGGAACGCGTTGGACGGCGGGGTCGGCGTCGGCAGGTAGTCATAGCGAAGGCCGAGATTGAGGGTCAGGCGCGAAGCGATCCGGAAATCGTCGTTGAGGTAGAACCCCCATTGGTTGGTGGTCCAGTTGACGTCGCCGTTCTGCGGACCGTACGCCTGCTGGAACGTATTCGGTTTCTCGTTGAGGTAGTTGGCGAGGCTGCTGTACGTATAGAAGCCGCCGGCAAATCGCGGGAAGGAGTCGAACAGGGGGCGGCGCAGAAGCTCCGCGCCCGCCTTCAAGGAGTGCCCCTTCCAAGCGTACTGAATGGTGTTTTTGAATTGGAGCTTCTTCTCGTCAGCCGTATTCGGGGTCGTGTCGTTCGCGCCGAAGAACTGCGTCTGGCCGAAGTTGATCGAGAACTCTGTGCCGCCGTACTGGCTGGTTACCGGGCGTTGATCCCGACCGACCTGCGCGAAGAACTGATTGGACAGCCTGTCCGTGAAGATCGAGTCGAGCTCACCGACGACCTGATAGAACTTGTCGACTTCGTTCGTTTGGTTCAGGCCGAAGGACGACGTGGAGCCGCTGTTGGTGGTGTCGTAGTTCGTGAGGTTGCCGCGCAGCGACCAGTGGTATTTCGGGCTGAGGTTGCCGTCGAACTTCAGGAGATACGTCTTCAGATTGTTGTTCACGGAGTAGTTGAGGCCTGCCTCGTAAGGCGCCCCCACGGCGTTCTGGATCTTCGAGAGGACCGTCTGCTGCTCGGCGGGCGTCAGGGCGAGGAATTGCGCGGACGCTCTCATGTCGTTGCCGATGACGGCCGGCTGGCTCTGGGTCATCGAGTCGAAGCCGCCGAAGAAGAAGAGCTTGTCACGCAGGATCGGCCCGCCGAAAACGAACCCCGGCTGCTTGACGTCCTTGGATAGAAAGCTGTCCGAGATGCGAAGCGGATAAATCGTTCCGCCGAAGTCGGTGTTGAACGTGGTCGTGCGGTCCGAGGCCCACTTCGCCCTGCGATCGTAGTAGAAGGCCGAACCGTGGAATCCGTTGGTGCCGCTCTTCGTGATCGCGTTCACAACGGCGCCCACGCCGCGGCCGTATTCCGCGTCGTACTCTGTCAGAACGACCTGGAATTCCTGGATGGCGGCCTGCGAGAACGTGAACGGGGGACGCGAGCCGCCGGTCTGCTGGCCGAAGAAGTCGTTGTTCGAGCTGGCGCCGTCGATGTTGTAGTCCGTGGAGAGCGGGCGCGCGCCGTTCGCGGTAATCGAGCTCGTGTCGAACGAGCCGGTGCTGATGCCGGGGGTCAGCTGCGCCAGCGAGCGGAAGTCCCGGCCGATCAGCGGGAGGCTCTGGATCTGCTGGCTGGTGACCGTCTCGCTCATACCGGTGGCGCGGGTGTCGATGACCGGAGCGGTCGCCGAGACCGTCACGGCTTCGGCGATCTGCATCGCGAGCTTCAGGTCGGTCTTCGTCGTGTTGCCCAGGAGAACGGTCGTGCGCGGTACGCTGGCCTTGCCGAGCCCCGTCAGCTCCGCCGAGACGGAATAGGGACCGGGCGGCAGAAGGCCGAGATCGTATCCGCCGTCCTTGTCGGTATACGCCGTGCGCGTCAGACCGGTCTCAAGGTTCGTCGCGGTGACGGTGACGCCGGGAACGCCGGTGCCGGTGCTGTCGCTGATCTTTCCGGCGATCGAGCCGGTCGTGTAGTTGACCGACTGGCCGTACGCCGTGGAGCACACGGCGAGAGCGCTCAGCAGCGCCGCAAGCAGAATTCGAACACGAAGTTCCGGCACGCACGCGGCGAGCGGCAAGAAACGACGCGGTGTATTCATAGGCACACTCCTGACGTGAATTGGCGAAGCTGCCCGGAGACGAGCACCGTGGCGCGCCCCTCGGAGTCGCGCCAGGTCTCCGGTGTCAGCAAGACCAGGTCTTGATAGTTGCGCCCGTTCAAGGGAACGGTGTTGATCTGCTCCGTCTGCATCGTCGTGGCGGCCTCGGTTCGCTACCGCCGCCGCGATCGCCAGAACGATCTCGCTACATCGAGCGAACACACTAGGTCTCATCGCACCTCTCCTCCCTCGAACTTTAGAAACTGCAATCGATTTTTTCCGTAGGGACGGAATGTCTCTAGAAATTTATATGAAGTCCGCGTGAAGTCACAAGGTTTTGAGAGGGGATTTCAGGAATGCAGATTTTTGAATGAGGACCGGCGTGCAAGCTGCGCTCGACCTCTTCGTCGAGTCTGCGCGCAACGCCTTCGGTCCCGAGCTCGACGCGGTCGTCCTGGATGGAAGCGGAGCGGAAGGGCGCCTGCGCTCGACGTCGGATTTGAACGTTCTCGTCGTGCTCTCCGCGTTCGATCCCGTCCGGGCCGACGCGCTCGCGCGATCGTTCCAAGCGCCGAGCATCTCCGGTTTCTCGGCCCCGCAAACGCACTCCCCGCGCCACCTGAGCGCCGCGAGGCGGAGAACCGCCTCGAGGGTCAGCGCATCCCGAGCAGCCGCCAGAGCCGTCTCGTGGCCGCGGAGATGGGCGCAAACCTCTTCCGTCGCCGGGATCGGTCTTCCGTCGCACCCCGGGCACTCAAAACGGCTGACGGGTAGCAGGAGCAAGGTCGGACTCCCGCGGCACTAAGGCCGTGGCAAAGTGAATCTAGGGGTCACCATCGGTATTCGCTGCCAGCGGCGGGTGAGAGCGCGCTCCCGATTTCCGAGCCCAGATCTGCTACCGCCGAGCACTTCGCTTACGGCTTGAAAATATCTACCGGAAGGAGGACGGCGGGCGTATCACCCTTGTTCTCCCACCAGTGCGTCGTGTCTTTTGTCGCCACGACGAGGTCTCCTTGCCCGTGTTCTTGTGCGACACCATTTCGGTACTCGGTGATTTTCCCTTGTACGACGTATTCAACGCAGGGTCTGTCTTTGTGATTATGGACGGCAACGACACCGCCGGGCTGGATCGTGACCATGCGCGTGCGAAGTTGGCGGCCGCTCATCCCCTCGATCTCTGGGCCCAGGTCGATCGCGCCCAGAGGCTTGCTGGCAACACCTTTGTTTTCGGTGGGAGCCGGTGGTTGGTCGAGTGCTTGAGAAGATGCGATCAACGCCACCGCGCCGACGGAGCCCATCACGAGGCTGAGCAGCTTCTTATTCATCGTGATCTCCTTTCAATCACTCCGCTAGGATGCGCCTAACGTCCCCAAGCACAGCAGCGAGGGCGGCAGAACCGACACCGGCGGGACCGACATTCGGAAAGTGTACCGCCGCACGAAGAGAGCCCCCGCGCCGCAGCGAGACTGTGTCCTGTCCAAAGCGAAGGTAGGCTGGCGCGGGATCGGACCGCGCCCCCGATTTCTCCTGGTGCATCTGTTCTCCCTGCCTGCCCCGACGGGACCGGGGGTAAGACCACGCCACTCGAATCCCGTTGCCGTGACGCGCTGCCCACGCGAATCCAGTCAGGTGGCGAGCGAGGTCGAGCGAAACTGCGCTCGGCGCGCTGGCGGAAGAGGAACGCTGTCCGAGAGATTGTCCGAGAGTTGTCCGAGAACTCACGCGCAACGTGGAGTAACGACGAGAACCGAAAATGAAAAAACCCCTGAGAAATCAGGGATTCGTTTCGCGTGAGTAAGTGTGGGTGGCGGGGCCGACGGGACTCGAACCCGCGACCTCCGGCGTGACAGGCCGGCGTTCTAACCAACTGAACTACGACCCCGCGGTCGAAGAGGGCGAATCATACACAGGTCAGGCCGGTCTGGCAGAAAAACCGGCCTTCCGGCCGCGGGCGAACTCCGCATCGGGCTGCTAGACTCACCCGCTTCATGCGCTCAAAAAAGACAAAGGGTCCGCGCGCGGGCCGGATCGCGCTTTCGCTCTCCGGGCTCGCACTGCTCCTCGCAGTCTGGGCGCTGGCGATCCGCATGTCGCCCGCGACCCTGCTCCCCGGCCCGGTCGCGGTCGCGGCGGCCATCGTCGAGATCGCGCAAAAGGGCTTTCTCATCAAGCACGTCGTCGCGTCGCTCTTCCGGGTCACGTGGGGCTACCTCCTCGCGGTGGCTCTGGGCGTTCCCCTGGGCATGTTCCTCGGCAGGCTGCGGCGTCCGGAGATGGCTGTCGCTCCGCTGATCGAGTTCCTCCGTCCGATCTCGCCGCTCGCGTGGATTCCCATCGCGATCCTGTGGTTCGGCGTGGGAGACCTTGCGGCCGTGTTCATCATCTTCCTCGCCTCGCTTCTTCCGATCACGCTCACCGCGATGAACGCCGTCGGCAGCGTCGCGACGGTCCACTGGAACGCCGGCCTGAACTTCGGGCTCTCCCCGGCCGAGCTCGCCCGAAAAGTGATCGCGCCCGCCATCCTTCCGCAGCTGATCGTCGGCCTCCGCCTCACCCTCGGAATTGCGTGGCTCGTCGTCGTGGCCACCGAGATGATCGCCGTCAACTCCGGCCTCGGGTTTCTGATCATCGACGCCCGCAACGCCGGAAATCGCTACGACGTGGTGGTCGCCGGAATGGTGCTGATCGGGATGATCGGGGTCGGTCTCGATGTCGCGATGCGGCGGCTCGAGCGGCTCAAGGCTGCGAGCTGGGGCTACGAGTCGGCCGTGGACGGAGTCGCCGCGTGAACAGCTTCCCGCAGACGGCGGCGGACCGGGCGAAGGTCTCGATCCGCGGGCTCGACATGGTCTTTCGCGCGGAGGGAAAGGAAATCCCCGTCCTCGAGAACATCGATCTCGACGTGCGCGAGGGGGAGTTCGTCTGCATCCTCGGCCCGTCGGGATGCGGCAAGTCGACGCTCTTGAACATCGTCGGCGGGTTCCTGGAGCCCACGGCGGGAACGGTAACGATCGACGGAGAGCCCGTCAGGGGACCGGACCCGCGGCGCATCTTCGTCTTCCAGGAGCGCGGGGTGTTCCCGTGGCTCACCGTCGAGGGGAACATCGGCTTCGGCCTGGGAAAGCTCCCCGCCGAGGAGCGTCGCAGGCGGATCGACCACTACGTTCGCCTCGTCGGCCTGACCGGGTTCGAGACCGCATACCCGCAGGAGCTGTCGGGCGGGATGAAACAGCGTGTCGAAGTCGCCCGCGCCCTCGCCGTCAACCCCGACGTTCTCTATCTCGACGAGCCGTTCGGCGCGCTCGACTCGATCACCCGACTCGTGATGCGCGGAGAGCTCCTCCGCATCTGGGGGCAGGAGAAGAAGACGATCCTGTTCGTGACCCACGACATCGACGAGTCCGTGCAGCTCGCGGACCGGGTCGTGGTCATGTCGTCGCGGCCGGCGCACATCCGGCGGATCGTGGACATCGACCTGCCCCACCCCCGCGACCTTTCCTCCCGGCGCTACCTGGAGCTGCGCGACAGCATCTTCGGGGAGATCGGGCTCGCCCACAAGGTCTGAGGCGCGTGGTGCTCCGGCGTGAACGGGTCGAACGCCTGGCGTGGCCCCTCGTCACCCTCGCGATCGTTCTCCTCGTCTGGCACGTCGCCGTCGAGGTGTCGAAGACGAACGTCTTCCCGGCGCCGTTGGCGGTTCTGCTCGGGTTCCGCGAGCTCGCTCGCCGCGGCGTGCTCGTCCCGTACGCCGTCGCCTCACTCTTCCGGGTGGGCGCCGGCTACGGGCTCGCGCTCGCGCTCGGGATCCCGTTTGGACTGTTTCTCGGCTGGAAACCGGCCGCCGCAACCGCCGCCAACCCGGTCATCCAACTCCTTCGCCCCATCAGCCCGCTCGCCTGGATCCCGGTCTCGATCGTCCTCTTCGGCGTGTCGAACTTCGCGACGATTTTTCTGATCTTCCTGGCGTCCTTCTTTCCGATCGTGGTCGCCACCATGAACGGCGTCCGCTCCATTCCCTCGATGTATCTGCGCGCGGGGCGCAACTTCGACCTGTCCCCCGTCGCCCGGTTCACGCGCGTCGTCCTCCCGGCCGCCCTTCCGCAGGTGCTCACGGGGCTGCGGATCGCCCTCGGAATCGCGTGGCTCGTCGTCGTGGCCGCCGAGATGATCGCCGTCGACTCGGGCCTGGGATACCTCGTCATCGACTCGCGAAACGCGGGAAAACGCTACGACCTCGTCGTGGCGGCGATGATCCTGATCGGAGGGATCGGCCTCGCGCTGAACGTCCTCGCACGCCGGATCGAGCGGCTTCACTCCGTCCGGTGGGGGTTCCGGGCGGCATGAGCTCCCGACCCGTTCCGCCTCCGCCGCTTCCCGGAGCCGTGAGCGCTCCACGGCTCGGTGTCGGCAGGCGCATCCTCTTCGGAGCGCTCGCCTGGATGATCGTCGTGAGCGCAGCCCACCTCTCTCTCAACGTGGACTGGTCGGCGGTCACGAACAACCGGCTGCCGCCCGCAAAGCGGAAGTTGAACGTCGCGTACATCCCCGTGACCTGCCACCTGGCGTGTCCGGTCACGGACTTCATCTCACGCTATTCGCTTTCCGGAAACCTCTTCATCCCGCGGATGTTTCAGGGCTTTCCCGAGATCAAGGAAGCTCTCATCTCCAACCGCATGCAGGTCGGTTTCATGGTCGCGCCGATGGCGATCGCCCTGGCCGCGCAGGGAGTTCCAATCAAGATCGTGTACCTCGGCCACCGGTACGGCAGCGCGGTGGTGGTGCGCAACGACGGGCCGATCCACTCCGTCCGGGATCTCGCTGGACGCACGATCGCCATCCCCAGCCGCTTTTCGGACGAGCGCCTCATCCTGTTCCGCGCCCTGAGGGCGAACGGGCTCTCCGGCAAGGACGTGCGGATGCTCGAGATGGCTCCCGCCGACGTCGCGAGCGCGCTCGCCGCCAAGGCGGTGGATGCCTTTTCCATGGGCGAGCCGTATCCCTCACAGGCGGAGACGGGCGGGTTCGGGAGAGTCCTCTTCGCCGCGAGGGAGTACTGGCCGGATTACATGTCGTGCGTCGTCGTTGTGCGGCAGGACGTGATCGACAGCCGGCCGGATGCCGTCCAGACGCTCGTCGACGGAATCGCACGGTCCGGCCTTTGGCTCGACGAAGGCAAACCGCACCGGGAGCACGCCGCCGATTTCGTCGGCCGGTACTACTACCGGCAGCCGCCCGGCCTGCTGCGGCACGCGCTGACGATGCCGCTCGACCGCGTCATCTACTCGCGGCTCGCGCCCCGAAAACCCGACTTCGACATGGTCCGCGACCTGATGATCGAGACCGGCGTCCTCGAGAAGAAGATCGCCTTCGAAGAGTATGTCGACACGCGGTTTGCGGACGGCGCGTCTTCGCAGACGCCCTGGAAGTACGAGCCCGGCAGCCAGAAGGCGGAATAGAACTTCGCTCCAGAACTGAGAAGTTGCCGGCTCCCATCTGGCACGTGTCACCCGTCCCCGCGCTCTGTGGCACTCTTCCCCGGTGGACGAACCCCGGCCGGAAAACGCCCCCCTCGAACGGGCGCTCTCCACGACCGATGCGACCCTCGTCACGGTCGGCGCCACGCTCGGCACCGGCATCTTTCTGACGACTGCCGCCGTCGCCCAATCCGCCCCGGACCCCCGCGGGATCCTCCTTCTCTGGCTGTGCGGCGGAGTCCTCGCCCTCGCCGGGGCGCTCACGTACGCGGAGCTCGGCTCCATGTTCCCGGAGGCCGGCGGCCAGTACGTGTACCTGAAGGAAGCCTACGGCCCGCTTTTCGGCTTCCTCTTCGGCTGGGCGTCGTTCTTCGTGATCATGACGGGCGGGATCGCGGTTCTCGCCGTCGGTTTCGGGGAGTATCTCGGGGCCTTCCTGCCCTTCTTCTCGACCGGACATCGACTCTGGAGCGTCGCCCTGCCGGGCGGAAGTGCGTGGACGGCGACGGGAGCCCAGCTCGCCGCCGCGGTCGCGATCGCGGGCCTGACCGCCGTGAACTACGTCGGCGTGGTCGCCGGAACCCGGTTCCAGAACGTCGTCACCGCCGCGAAGATCCTCGCGCTCGTGGCGCTCGGCGGAGCGGGCTTGCTTCTCCCCGCGCGGCCGGGGACCTTCGCGTACGGGCCCTCGATCTTTCCCATGGGCCTCGCGGCCGCCGGCGTCGGGATGATCGCGGTGCAGTGGACCTACGACGGCTGGTACGGCGCGACGTTCATGGCCGGCGAAATGAAGAACCCCGCCCGCTCGCTTCCGATCGGCATCATCACCGGGACCGCCATCGTGACGGCGCTGTACGTGCTGATGAACGTCGTCTATCTGCGCGCTC
This sequence comes from Acidobacteriota bacterium, assembly GCA_030948185.1. GTDB lineage: Bacteria > Acidobacteriota > Thermoanaerobaculia > UBA5066 > Gp7-AA6 > JALYUA01. The sequence goes on along the minus strand of JALZAT010000024.1, from coordinate 6,617 downwards.
TCCCGGTCGCGGACCTCGCGCGGACTCCCCGCGTCGCGGAGGCGAGCGCGCTCGCGCTGTTCGGACCGGGCGGCGGGCGCATGATCACGGCGCTCGTCCTCGTCACGATCTTCGGATGCCTCGCCAGTACGATCCTCTATCCGCCGCGAATCTATCTTCCGATGTCGCGCGACGGGCTCTTCTTCGCCGCGCTCGGGCGCGTGCATCCCGTCTACCGGACCCCGGGCGCGAGCCTCGTCGCGCAGGCGGTGTGGGGGATTACGCTCACGTTCTCGGGCACGTACGAGCAGCTGTACACGTACGTGATCTTCGCCGTGTTTCTCTTTCATGCCGCGACCGGTCTCGCCGTAATCGTGCTGCGGCGCCGGCGGCCCGAAGCCCCGCGCGCTTTCCGCGTGCCGGCGTATCCCTGGATCCCCCTCCTCTTCGTGGTGGCCTGCCTCGTCCTCGTCGGCAACACGCTCGTCGAGAAACCGACGGAATCGGGAATCGGGCTTGGATTCCTCGTGCTCGGCATTCCCGCGTTTCTCTTCTGGCGGCGGGGCACCTCCGCGAGAGAGATCCGATGACGGTGGAAGGAAGTGCCGTCGTTCTCTGCGCCGGCGGATACCGGACCGACAATGGCAAGACGGCCCACGGGCTCGTGCGCGGCACGGACCGGTATCGGATCGTCGGGGTCGTCGACTCGGAGTGCGCGGGCCAGGACGCCGGCGCCGTCCTGGACGGCAAGCCGCGGGGAATCCCCGTTTTTGATTCGCTCGCCGCCGCGGTGGCGGCCCTGCCGGAGCCGCCGCGCTTCGCGATCGTCGGCGTGGCGACGTCGGGCGGCAGGATTCCGTCCGGGCTGCGCGCCGAGGTTGCCGCCGCGATCGAGGCCGGGCTCTCCGTCGTGAACGGCCTCCACGAGCTCCTTTCCGACGACCCCGAGCTGTCCGCGGCCGCGCTGCGGAAGGGCGTGGAGCTCGTGGACGTCCGCCGGCCGATGAAGACTTCCGAGCTCCACTTTTGGACGGGCGAGATCCGGGCGGTGCACGCGCCGCGCGTGGCGGTCCTCGGGACCGACTGCGCCGTCGGCAAGCGAACCACGGCGCGGCTCGTGACGGAAGGGTGCCGCGCGGCGGGGATGAACGCCGAGATGATCTACACGGGCCAGACCGGCTGGCTTCAGGGACTGCGTTTCGGTTTCATCCTGGACGCCACTCCGAACGACTTCGTCTCGGGCGAGCTCGAGCACGCGATCGTGTCCTGCGCGCGCGAGACCTTTCCGGACGTGATCTTTCTCGAGGGGCAGTCGGCGCTTCGGAATCCGTCGGGCCCCTGCGGCTCCGAGCTCATCCTGTCGGCCGGCGCGCGCGCCGTCATCCTGCAGCACTCCCCGGCCCGCGGGGAGTTCGACGGCCTGGAGGGGATGGGCTACCCGATTCCGACGCCGGAGGACGAGATCGACCTCATCTCGAAATACGGCGCCCGCACGATCGGGCTGGCGCTCAACACGCACGGACTCGGGGAGCCCGGCCGCGTGCGCGACGAGCTCGAGCGGCGGCTCCAGATTCCGGTTGCGTGTCCGCTCGAGGGCGGCGTGGGCCCGCTCGTCTCCGCCGTCCGCGCGTTCGTCCGCCACAGTTCCGTGGCATGAGGATCACCGGCGCGCGGCTCCGGCGGGAGACCCTTCCCCTCTCGCGTCCCTACCGCGTCACCGGCCGGACCACGGATTCGGTCGAGGCGATGGTCCTCGTTCTGACGACGGACGCGGGAGACGCGGGCCTCGGCGCGGCCACTCCGGAGCCGAGCGTGACGGGCGAGACGCCGGACGCGTGCGAAGCGGCCCTCGCGCCCGAGGCGCTCGGATGGCTGGACGGTGCGGATCCGCGCAGCCTGGGAGCGCTCTGCGGCGAAGCGCGGCGCAGGATGCGGGGCGTGCCCGGCGCGCTCGCGGCGGTCGACATGGCGCTGCACGACCTCTTCGCCCGCGGGCTCGGCGTACCGCTCGCCGATGCGCTCGGACGCGTGCATGAGACTCTCCGGACATCCGTCACGATCGGCATCCAGCCCGAAGACGACGCGGTGGCACTCGCCGACGAGCTCGTCGGCAAGGGTTTCCGGATCCTCAAAGTCAAGATCGGCGAGTGTCTCGAAGACGACCTCACCGTCCTCCGGCGCCTGAGGGAACGCTTCGGCTATGACGTCGCGCTCCGGGCGGACGCGAACGCCGGGTACACGCCCGAGGAGGCGGTCGCGTTTTTCGAGCGCGCGGAGCCGCTCCGGCTCGAGTTCGTCGAGCAGCCGGTCCCTCCCGGCGAGGGCGGCCTGCGGCGGCTGCCCGTGCGGCTGCGCGAGAAGGTGGCCGCGGACGAGAGCGTCCACGACGAACGGGACGCGCTCGCGCTGGCCGCCTCTCCGCCCGCCTGCGGGATCTTCAACGTCAAGCTCATGAAATGCGGAGGGATCCGCCCGGCGCTGCGCATCGGGTCGATCGCGGGCGCCGCCGGCATTTCCCTGATGTGGGGCTGCATGGACGAGAGCGTCATCGGCATCTCCGCTGCCCTCCACGCGGCGCTCGCGTGCCCCTCGACGCGATACCTCGACCTGGACGGAAGCTTCGACCTCGCCCGCGACGTCGCCCGCGGCGGTTTTCTTCTGGAGGGGGGTCGAATGACGGTGAACGAGGAACCAGGGTTGGGAGCGGCGCTTCTCGAATCGGCGAGCAGACGCTGAGCCGACCGGTTTAAGCTTTGCGCTACGGCGCGACCGATGAAACGACTCTCGCTCATTCGCCCCCTGGCGGCGGTCTTGTTCGTCTCGATGTCGTGGCGCCCTGCCACGGCGCCGGCGGCCGACTCAGGCTCCTCGGAGCGCCTCGCACGGTTCGAGGCGGCTCTGCGAGGCGGCAACTGGCGCCCAATCGACCCCGGATCTCCAATCTTCTCGGAAGTGTTCGGCGCAGCGCTCACGAATGAATCGCAAGAAGAGATCGTGCGGCGGTTGACGGAGAAATTCACGGTTCCCGCCGCGAGCGCGGCGCTCGTCGCCGATGCGGTCGTGCGGGAGGCTCTCGAGCGGCAGCGCACGACGATCCAAAGGGCGGCGTTCGACCCGTCGGAGGCCTCCGCGATCACCGCGGCGCTGATCGACGCATCCCGCGGAGCGCCGGACAGCCTTCCACTCTTCCAGTATCTGATCCGGTACCTCGACCGGCGCGAAGAGATCTCCGACGCGCGCGACCTCGCCGAAACGATCGCGGCAATCGTCAAGACCGGCCGGGACCCCGCCCGGATGTCGCTCGAGATCCTGGCCTCGACGTCTTCGACGGACACGGTGTGCCCGCTCGCGGAGGTGGCCCGTTCGCGGCTCGAACGGGATCCCATGTTCCTTCGTGTTCTCGTCCCTCGGATCTGGCATGCCGAAGTTCGGGCCGCGCTTCTCGATTCCCCGTCGGGCACCCGCGGGCGGGATGGCGCCGGACTCGCGGAAGATCGTCTCGACGCGCTCCTGCGAATGGGACTCGCGGAGCAGGCGGTCTCCGCGTTCGAATCGCTGCCGTCCGCGGCCCGCGCGGGCGTCCTCGACGGCCAGCAGGATTCCGCTCGCTTCCCATCGGCCGGAATACCGGAGTCGATCCGGCTTCAGGACGTCCGGCTCGACCTGGCCGCCGCCCACTTCTTGAAGGGGGACAAGACGCGGGCCGCGACGCTGCGCGACTCGTGGCTGCGCAACCCCCATTGCCGCGGCTCGGGACCAGAAACGTGCGGCGCTCAGTCCGCAGTCCTCGGAGAGCTTCTGGCCCCGAGCGGCGCGAGCACGTTCGATGCCGTCGCTGCCGCACTCAAGCACGACGCTCAATACCCTGCTCTCTGGGGCCGCGTTCTCGCGGTGCTCTGCCAGCGCGGAGATCTTCGAGCGGCGGAGGCTCGATTCCTGAGGACGGCGGCAGAGTCGTTGCGCCTTGAACGGCGCGGCGACGAGCGGTTCTCGTGCATCGTCAGCTGGAATTCGGAAGCGAAGGCGCGGCTGGACCGCGCGATCGAAGTGCTGGCCGCGGCGCTCGAGTCGGACGCCGCCCGAAACACCGGGGTGTCGCGCCTGGCGTGGAAAGTCGTCCTTCGATCGATTCCCGGCCTCGAACCCCCGGCCTTCCAGGATCGTCCCCTTCCGCCGGGTCTCGAGCCGATCGAGCTGTCGGAGAAGGAGTCGTACGAGCGGCTCAAGGAGCAGCGGGCGATTCATCGGATTCCTGACGAGTGGAATCTTCGCCGCGTCGAGTCTGTGGGAGACATGCGATACGCGATCGTCAACCGCCGCGAAGGCGCACCGGAGGGCGGCCTCTGGGTGGCACGTTCCAGGGCCGGTGCGCCGTGGTCCGAGCCCCTGTACCTCGGGATCCGAAACAGCAATCCGTATTCGGTACGCACGGCTTCCTCGCTCCCGCTTGTTTCCGACGACGGAACTCGGCTGCAGATCGAGGTGGACGCGTGGGAGCGGCGGGAGCCGCCCTCGCAGATCGTTCGAAAGGCGCCAATTCGCCGCTCCGGCCTTTACCTCGAGATCCCCTTTTCGTCGATCGAGAAGGACACCGACGGCGACGGTCTCACCGACCTGCTCGAAGCCGCGCTCGGCCTGGATCCGCTCAACTCGGACACGGACGGAGACGGGATTGGAGACGCGGAAGACCCGATCCCGAATCTCGCGTGGACGCCGCGTCCGTCGCAAGAGAGCCTCGCCGTTGCCGCGGTGATCGAGAAGTGGATGGGCTGGAACAGCGCGAGCCGCGTCAACGCCTGGGGAATCGTCGGCCGTCGACGCCGCGAGCCGGAGCCCGACGATCCCCTTCCCGCGCCCGACGTCCTGTATCGGCGCGTGCACGTCGTCGTAGGAGACCCGGCGCTCTTCTCGCCACTCGCGCCGTCTGTGCGCTTGATCGTGGTCCCGGAGTCGGAAGCGAAGCGGGGTGAGCCTCCCTTCCTTCCGGGAGCTTTTCGAATCAACTGGGTGCTCATGAATCCGGAAGGCACGAAAGCGTTCGTCGACTGGTCTGCCGGCTGGCAGTGGGGAACGTTCGAGGTCGAGAAGAAAGGGGACCGGTGGGCGGCGACCCTGACCCGACATGCGATGAGCTGACGCGCGGGCTTCGCGCATATGATCCGGTCATCAAGCCGAAAGGTCCAAGAATGAGACCTTCTGCCGGCTTCCTGGGGGCGGCTGCCCTCGCTGTGGCAGCGTTGTTCGTCGCCTCGCAATGCACCAAAAACGACACGCCGACCTCCCCGCCGGCGAATTCCACGGCCACGCCAACGCCGACTCCCGGGACGATCGCGCCGACGGCCACTCCTACAGGAGTCTCGACCTCTCCCACCGCGACGGTCACGCCGACATCCGCGACACGGACGCCTACTCCCACCGGAACGCCAGGGCCGGCCGCCTTCGCGGGGAACTGGACCGGCGCGTGGGTGAACAACACGTTCGCGACGACGGGCCCGGCGTCGCTCTCCGTCGCCGTCAACACCTCCGCGCAGACGTTCCAGTTCACGCTGGCGCTCGGCGGCAACGTCTTCGGCGCCGGCACACCCCCGCCGCAGACGCTCTCGGGGACCTACACCGGCGCGGGCGCGACCGTCACCGGCCACTCCACGCTCTTTGGCGACGTCACGATGTCGATCGGCTCCAACGGCGCCGTCTCGGGCCAGGCGATCAATGTCCCCAACCCGCAGATCGCACGCATCGACTTCGCGGGAACGGCGAGCCCGCAGGCGATCTCGCTTACCTACGTCATCCAGTTCACAACCGGCGGAATCGCGACGGGAGTGTTGACCCTCAACCACCAGTAGCCGTCAGGTTCGGGCGTCGGGAGTCGTCGAGCCGACGCTCACCGGCCCCGCAAGAGACGCCGGACGAGCTCGGTCACCGCGCCATACGCGACGTGGGCGGCAAGCGACTGAAGGTGGACCGAGAGCGGGTACTCCGAGGGGGGCTTTGCGAGGCCCGCCGACGGCGTTCCGATCTCATCCGCCGCGAGCCACACGGACGTTCCGAACGGAACGCCCGCCCCATTCGTGACCGCGGGCGCGATTTCCGCGGCCGCTCCGTAGATCGCTCCGACTGCACCGCCGAACGTGTAGTGCAGCAGACTGCCCGCCGTCTTGCGGTCGGACCGGTCGAGCTCGACGTCGAAGAGCCCGGCGAGGCCGTCGGCGGCTTTCTCGGTGGCGCTTCCTTCGTCCTCGCTCCCCCCCTGGCGCTGCTGGCGCCCCTTTTCGAGCTGGCCACCCTGCTCTTTTTTCCGGCGCGCGGCCTCCTCGCCCTTTTCGACGGTCGTCCAGAGCGCGTGGACTCGATTCATCGCGAAGGAGGCGACGATCCCGCCGGCGAGCCCCGCCAGGGCACCCCTCCAAGGACTCGTTTTCATGGCAAGCGTGAATGCCACATCGGTGCCACCGATGAGGACCCGACTTCGAGGAGGACCCGGAACCCGTAATCCGAATAGCGATAGTCGGGGGGCAGGCTGCTTCGGACCGATGGGGACGACCAGCGGATCCGGTGGCGCCACGAACCTCCCCGGCTGGAACGACGCCCGGTCTGTGCCGCCGGGAGGTCGTCTCTGGAAGGGCTTTCCGACTCGCGCC
>JALZAT010000110.1 GCA_030948185.1 Acidobacteriota bacterium | reverse complement strand
CTGCTTCTGCTGGGATTGAGGCGCCTCGCGCGTGGCGGAAATCGCGGCCTCTCGATCACGGTCGCCGCGCTCGTGCTGTCTCTCGCGGGCGGACATCCCGAAAGCCTCTTCCACGCCGTCGCGGCGGCGGGCCTCTTCTTTGCCGCGGAGCTCGTGGCGCGGCGCGGGTCGGGAGGACGGCAAACGAGGCGCGCCCTCGGGGGAGCGCTCGCGGCCGGAGTCCTCGCGCTTCTCCTCTCCGGGCCCCAACTCTTCCCGCTTCTCGAGGCGATTCCGCGCTCGGCCGAGTACCGGGCGCGCGCCCGCGCCGTTTCCCGGAGCGTCGCGTCGCAGTCGGTCCCCGCCTCGGAGGCCGCCGCCCGGCTCCTTCCCGCCGTTCTTCCGTTCGCGCACGGCATTTACGGGAAGAGTTCCGTTCAGGCGGAGCGCGAGGACGGCTCCGGGATGCCGCTCGCCTACGCCGGCGGGGTTCTCCTGCCATTCGCCGCGCTCGGCGCCGCGCGGCGCCGGGAGGGCCGAGCGCTCTTCCTCGCGGCGGCCGCCGCCGGGCTCCTGCTGGGGGCGAGCGCGCCCGGATTGATCGACGTCCTGACGCGGCTTCCCGGATTCTCGCTCGCCTTGAACTACCGGCTCGTCTTCCTCGCAGGATTCGGCCTCGCCGGACTCGCGGCCCTCGGCGCCGAAAGAACGATCGAGGAAGGGAACGGGCGGCGGATCGCGATCGCCGCCGCTGTTTCGGCGCTTCTTCTGGCCGGCGCGCTCGCCGCGGCGCGCGGAGTCTTCCGCGAGCGCGCTCTCTCCGGCGAATTCGTCGCGATGCATGCGCTCTTCGAGATCGCGCCGGTCGCGTTCCTCGCCGCGGCCGGGCTCGTGTGGCGCCGGAGAGCCGGCCGCGCCGTCGCCGCGGGGCTCGTCCTGCTCGTGGCGCAGCGGGGGCTCGAGATGGGAGGGACGTACCCGACGCGCCCGGCAAGCGAGCTCGCGCCGCCGTTTCCCGAGCTCGATCGAGCCCGGCGGGACCCCGGCCGGGTGGTCGCCCTGGGCGGCGATCTGCGCCCCAACGGCGCCGCCCTTCTGGGCCTCGAAGACGTGCGCGGCTACGAATCCATCGTGCTGGACCGCTTCGCCGACACCTTCCCGCTCTGGTGCGTCCCGCAGCCGGCGTCCTTCAATCGCGTCGACGATCTTTCGCGCCCCTTTCTCGACTTTCTCTCGGCGCGTTTTGCGATCGGTTCTCCCGCCGCGCCGGCTCCTTCCGGCTGGGAGGTGCGGGCTCGTTCCGCGTCCCTCTCTCTCTTCGAAAATCCGCGCGCGCTCGCGCGGGCATTCGCGCCGGCCCGAATCGTGGCACAGCCGGATCCCTCCCGCGTCATCCAATCGATGGCGGCGGCGCGCGATTTTTCGGACGCGGCGTGGGTCGCCTCGCTTCCCGGAGGGGCCCGCGAACTCGCGAACCCGCCTTCGGATCTCTCCGTGCGGCGCGAGGGCGGGGACCTTCTGATCGATGCCCGAGTCCCTTCCGCCGGGCGGCTCTTCGTCGCGACGTCGCTTCCCGACTGGCCGGGCTGGCGGGCGCACGCCGGCGGATCGCGCCTGGAGCTGCAGACGGTCAACCACGCCTTCGTCGGCGTCTGGTTTCCCTCCGGCGCGGTGCGGGCGCGGCTTTCCTTCGTGCCGCCCTCGTTTCCGGCGGGTCTGGCCGCCTTCGCGCTGGGAGTCTTCGCGATCGCGGCGCACTCGATTCGGCGACGTTAGACTCCCGGCCGTGCTTTTCCTCGTGCTGCGCCTGCTCGGGGTGTATTTCGGCACGTCGGCCGGAGCCCTGTGGCTCGCCAGGCGGTTCGTTTCGCCGCTTTCCGCCCGCACGGCTCTTCTGCTCGCCTTCGGTCCCTTCCTGCTTGTCGGCCCGGCGCTGGTGACCGCCGGTATCCACGCCCCGATCGACATCACCTATCTGTCGCGGCCGCTCTCGGTGCGCGCCCCGCAGGAGGGCACCGCCGTCGTGCAGACGCCCATGCTCTCCGACGTCGTCTACCAGGAGATCCCGTGGCGCAAGGCCGTTCGCGACGCGGCGAAGAACGCGCGGCTCCCGCTCTGGAACCGGTCGGTGCTCGCGGGCGAGCCGCTCCTCGCCGTCCAGCAGCCGGTCGTCCTTCATCCCGCGACGTGGATCGGGTTCCTGCTCCCGCTCGCTCAGGCGTGGACTTTCGAAATGGCGCTCCGATATTTCCTGGCCCTCCTGTGCGCGTACCTCTTCTTTCGGGAGCTCGGTTGCGGGGAGACGCCCTCGCTCCTCGGCGCGGTCGGCTGGGCATTCTGCGATTACCTGGTCTTCTTCCTCGGCTATCCGCTCACTCCTGCGGCGGCCCCGCTGCCGCTGCTGATGCTCGGATTGCGGAGGCTGGCGCGCGAGCCCGGGAGACGGGCCGCCGCGATCACGGTCGTCGCGCTGCTCCTGATCCTTACCTCCGGCCACCCCGAGTCGCTCCTCCACTGCGTCGCCGGCGCCGGCATCTGGTTTCTCTTCGAGCTCGCGGCGGTCGATACCGCGCGGAGGCGCCGCGGTCTTCTCCTTTCGCTCGCCGCGGGCGCGCTGACCCTCGGGATGGCCGCGGTGCTCCTCCTTCCGCTTCTCGAAGCGCTCCCGCACACGATCGAGCAGGAACATCGCGCGAATGTCTTCGCGCACGCGAAGCGCTCGGAGTCCGTCGGGGAGGCGCTGCGGCGGTCCCTTCCCGACCTTCAGCCGTACGCCTTCGGGTTCGCCGGCCGCGGCAGGTTTCCGGCGGGTTATCAGGAGCCGGGGACCTACGCCGGCACGCTCCTCTGGCCCTTCGCCCTGGCCGGGCTGTTTTCCCGCCGGCGCGAGAAGTGGGCGTTCGTGACGATCGGCCTCCTCGGGGCCGCGGTGGGAGCCCGGTTCCCGGTCGTCTCCGATGCCGTCGCGAAGCTTCCCCTGTTTGCGATCGGAATCAACGACCGAATGGCGTTTCTGGGCGCGTTTGCCACGGCGGCGCTCGCCGCGCTCGGTGCGCAAAGGCTCCTCGAAGAGAGACGCCGCGCCTTCGCGATCGCGGCGTGCCTCGCGGGCGCGGCGGTCGCGTGGGCGCTGTTCGCGGCCGGGGGCCCACGGCTGGCGCAAGGGGATCTTTCGCCCGAGTTCCTCCGCGGCCGGATCCTCGCGCAGGTGCTGCCGCTCGCCGGCGCCGCGATTCTCTTCGCGGCCGTGCCGCGCCGCCGGTTCTCCGCCGCCCTGGGCGGATGCCTTCTCCTCTTGCTCGTCCAGCGCGGCTTCGAAGAGGGCAGCGTGTATCCAACGTACCCGTCACGGGCTTTCTATCCGAAAGTGCCCGCCTTCGACCCGGTTCCCCGCGGTGCGCCCTGGCGCTTCACAGCCGTCGGGTTCGAGTTCATCCCGAACATCGCCACGCTCTACGACCTCGAAGACGTCCGCGGATACGAGGCGATGACGTTTCGGCCGCTCACCGAGACGTTCCCGCTGTGGTGCATCCCTCAGGTCGTCTGGTTCAACCGCGTCGACGACCCGACACGGCCGTTCCTGTCCTTTCTGAACGTCCGGTGGGTTTTTGCGGCCCCGGAATACGAGCCGCCGGCCGGATGGCCGGTCCGGTACCGGGGGCCGGAGGGCATGCTCCTCGAAAACCCGGCCGTGCTTCCGCGCGCGTTCGCCCCGGAGAGCTACCGCTCCGAGGGCGACGGGAAGAGCCGGATCGAGCTTCTGAAAGGAATCCGGGATTTCCGCTTGCAGGGTGTCGTTGCGGACGCCGCTCCCCCGAGCGAAGGATGGGTCCGCAACGGCGCCGCGAACGTCTCGGTTTCGGCGTACGAGCCCCAGCGGCTGCGCCTCGCAATCGACGCCTCCGCGCCCGCGCTCGTCGGGACCTCGGTGACCGCGTGGCCGGGGTGGAAGCTTTCGGTCGACGGACGCCCCGCCGCTCTTCTCTCCTACAACCACGCGTTCCTCGGGTTTCGCGTGCCCGTGGGGCGCCACGATGTTTTGCTGCGCTACCTCCCCGACAGCTTCGTCGCGGGCGCCGCGATCAGCCTGGCGTCGCTCGGGGTCGCACTTCTCCTGTTGCGCTATCCCCGCTTCTCCCGAGGCGCGCCTGCTCCGCCGTGACCGCGAGGACGAGGAGCGCCCCCACGACGAGGAAGATGCGTCCGGCCGACCACGCGATCCAGAGCGTCGGATCGAGCGACCCGTGCAGGTACGTGAAGACGAAGAAGAGCGAAAGCGCTCCGGCGATTCCGAGCGGGTAGGCGGCGAGCCGGATCGTGTCGCGCCGCACGGTCGCGGCGAGCGCAACGAGCGGAACGAGCCAGGGGAGGGCGGCTCCGGTGTGCCAGAAAGACCGGAGGATCTCGCCGAGCACGAGCCCGAGGCGCGGCAGGTGCACGTCGAAAGTCGGACCGTACGTCTCGTAGCCGCGGAACAGGAAGTACCTGCGCCCGTAGGCGAACCACACGCCGAGGGCGAGGACGGTCGGGAGCAGCGTCCGCGCGGCCGTCGGGAGGAGCCTTTGCGGCAGCCGCCGCGGCGCAAGGAGCAGCAGGCCGCCCGCCGCGATCACGAAGGGGAGACCCTCGACTTTCGCGGCTGCCGCGCCCGCCAGGAGGAGACCGGCCATCAGCTGCGCCGGCGCGTCCCCTTCGCCCCGTCCGAGGAGCAGTGCCGCGGCCAGGACCTCGAAGAACAGCAGCGCCATGTCGGCGTTTCCCGCCATGTCGAGCGCGTCGCCGGCCAGCGCGAACGACGCCGTGATGAACGCGGTGGCGACGAGCGCGAAGCGGCGCGGAACCGACGTCCGGAGGATGCTCGGCAACGCGACGGCGAGCGCCCCGAGCAGGAGCGGAAAGGTGGCGACGGCGGCCATCCAGGAGAGACGGCCGGCGACCATCACCGCGAACGCGTAGGCGTTCGTCACGAGCGGCGGGTAGGAGGTGTGGAGGAATCGCAGGAACGGTTCGCCGAGAAACGTTTCGTCGATGGTGCGCGCGGCGGCGAACGCCTCCGCCTTGGATCCCCAGAAGAGGAGCAGATCCGGCGAGGTCGCGGAAGCGGAGAGCGCGGATGCAGCCGAGACGAGAACGGATGCGGCGGAGACGCCGGCCGCGATCCACTCGGTGGCGGTCATCCGTTTCGAGGCGCCGACCAGCGCAGGCGCCGGTGCCGCCACCGCCGCTCCCCGAAGGGCCGCCCGCAGCGCGAAGCACTCTGCCGCGCCGGCGAGGACGAGCAGCGGCACGTTCCACTTCCAGCCGATGAGCGCCGCTGCCGTCATCGTCCACGAGATCGCCACGACTCCCGCCGCGCCCGCGAGCACGAAGCGCGCAGACGCGCCGTACCGGGAGAATCCCCGATGGAGAAGGAGCGGCGCTCCGGCGGCCGGAAAAGCGAGAAAACTCGCGAGCCAGACTGCGGCCGTCAAGGTTTCTGACCTTCCGTCACGTTCAGGGAGTCGCCCGCTTCCAGACCGTCCCCGTCGGATCCGAGTAGAGGAGCCGGAGGCGCTCCGCGGCCCCGTAGCCCGCCGGAGGAGGCGCGCCGACCACCACGATGTATTCCGCCTGGGCCTCGTACTCAGGCGTGAACTGGCTCCACGCGGCGGTCGGAAGGACGCGCCGGCCCGGGAGCAGCGCGACGCCGAGAAAATGGAGCATGGTCTCGTCGGTGGCGTTGCGCGGCTGCGCGCGCACGGCGGCGACGGCTCCGGCCGGCACGACGCGGGCCGCGTGGCTCAGGAGGAGAAACGCCGGCGCCGCTCCGGGGGTGTCCGTCCGGTCGAAGGGTGTCGCGGGACGGCGGAGGATCTCGCGGGGAGCGGGCAGCCGCGCCGCGCCCATTCCGAGCAGGAGGGCGGCTCCGGCGAGAAGGATCGCGTCGCCGGCGCGGAACGTCCCTTTCATTCGCGCGCCGGCTCCGCCTCCGCCAGCCTGCGAAGAGTCGCCAGGTTGCGGCGATCGAAGTCGAGCGCTTCGTCCTTCGGCGTCTCGAGAAACTTCGGGATCGCGGCAAACCGGGCGTCGGCGAGCAGGTTGCGAAACCCCGCTTCCCCGATGGAGCCCTTCCCGATGTGCTCGTGGCGGTCGACGCGCGAACCGCGCGGACGCTTCGAGTCGTTGACGTGCACTGCCCGCAGGCGCCGCAGTCCGACGGTCCGGTCGAAGGCGGCCACCGTGTCCTCCCAGCCCCGGCGGGAGACGAGGTCATAGCCGGCCGCGTGGACGTGGCAGGTGTCGAGGCACACCCCGACGCGGCGCCGGTTGCGCACGGCGCCGAGCGCGTCGCGCAGGTGCTCGAACGTATGGCCGATCGCGTTTCCCTGCCCGGCGGCGGTCTCGAGCAGGATGCGCACGCGAGTGTCCGCCGTGCGGTCGATGGTTTCGTCGAGCGAGCCGGCCAGCCGCGTAACGCCGGCCGCCTCGCCCTCGCCGCCGTGCGACCCGGGATGCAGGACGAGGTCGCGGATCCCGAGCCGCGCGCACCGCTCCACCTCGTCCACCAGCGCCCCGACGGATTGCCGCCGGAGCTCCGACGAGGGAGAGGCGAGGTTGATCAGGTAGGAAGCGTGCGCCGCGACGTGGGGCAGCGACGCGGAGCGGGCGGAGCGCCGGAACTCACGGGCCTCCGGCGCGCCGATCTCCTTGCCGATCCAGCGGCTGTTGTTCTTGACGAAAATCTGGAGCACCCGGCACCCGGTCGAAAGCGCGCGCTCGACGGCACGCGGCGTTCCGCCGGCGATGGAGTGGTGGGCACCGATGAGCAGATCCGTCACGGCGCGGGATTGTACGAGGGGGCGCGAGTAGGGG
>JALZAT010000060.1 GCA_030948185.1 Acidobacteriota bacterium | reverse complement strand
GGCTCGGACGGCCGGGACGGGAGCTCGAGGGCCGCAGGAGCCTGGGCGGACGGCTCGACCCTCGCGCGGGCGCGCCGGAGGAGGGCCTCGGCCCGCCACGCGCTCGCCCGGCATGATTCGGAGCCCTTCTTCGAGGCGCTCGGGGATCTTTTCGTCACCGGGCCGACGGGCACGAACGTGTCGGACTGGGTTTTCGCCGTTCGAGGGAGGGAATCTCCAGGCGGTTCAGGGAGTTAACCTATAATCGACCGTTTGCCGGCATGAGACCTACCGAGAAGAACCGGGAGCTCGCCTCCCTCGAGCGATTCACGGAGCAGCCGAACCGTTTCGGCGCGTACCGCATCGCGTTGGGCTTCCCGAACTCCTACGAGATCGGGATGTCGAACCTCGGTTTCCAGTGGGTGTACCGGCTCTTCAACCGCGTCCCGGACCTCGCGTGCGAGCGCTTCTTCTTCGAGGAGGGTGAGCCGGCGGTCACCTTCGAGACTGGCACTCCGATCGCCGAATTCGGTCTGGTCGCCTGGTCCCTCTCCTGGGAGATGGACATCGTCAACATCTTAAAGACGCTCCGCGCGGCGGGCATCCCGGAGCGGCGGGAGCGGCGCGACGAGCGGCATCCCATCCTCCTGGTCGGAGGGGACATCGCAAGGATGAATCCGGCGGCGCTCTCTCCCTTTGTCGACATCTTCGCCCTGGGCGACGGCGAGCGGCTCGTGCCGCGCGTCGCGGAGCTCGTCTCGTCGGGGCTGTCCCGCGAGGACTTCCTCGTCGCCGCGGCGAAGCTTCCCGGATTCTTCGTGCCGTCGGTCCAGGGTTCCCGCGCGGAGGGAGCCGAGAACGCGAGGGTCGTCATCCAGCAGCCGATGTCCCGCAACGAGATCACCGCCGCGTTCGAGGTCCCGCACACGACGATCCTGACGCCGCGGACGGAGCTCGCGGACAAGCTGCTGATCGAAATCTCGCGCGGATGCACGGAAATGTGCCGGTTCTGCTGGGCGGCGTACGCGATGGCCCCGATCAAGCAATATCCGGCCGCCTCGATCCTGAAGGTCGCGAGGGAAGCCCGGGCGCTGACCGACCGCGCGGGACTCATCGCCACCGCGGTCTGCGACCATCCCGAGATCACGGAGATCCTCCGGGGACTCTCGGAGCTCGGCTTCCACATCGCGCTCTCCTCGATCAAAATCGACGCGATCGAGGCGCCCATCCTCGAGGTCCTCGCGCGACAGGGGGAGCGCGCGCTGTCGATCGCTCCGGAGGCCGGCAACGAGCGGCTTCGCCGGCACATCAACAAGAAAGTCTCCGACCAGATGCTCCGCGACAAGGCGCGTCTCGTCTTCGCGCACGGGTTCAACCGCCTGAAGCTCTACCTTCAGGTCGGGCTGCCGACCGAGACCGATGAAGACGTGCGGGACATCGTGAAGACCGTCGCCGAGCTTCGCGACATCGCGATCGAGGAGGGGAGGGCATCGGGGCGCGTCGCCCAGCTCGTTCCTTCCGTCAACGCTTTCATTCCGAAACCCCACACCCCGTATGCCGACCAGCCGCTCGCGCCCGAGGAGGAGATCAAGGAGAAGCTCGCCTTCCTCCAGCGGGAGTTCGAGCGCATGGGCAACGTCTCCTTCCGCGGGATGTCGGTGGGAGAGGCCGTGTGGGAGGCCTATCTCGCCAAAATGGACGAAAGCGGCGCCGACATCCTCGAGGAAGCGGCGTCCGGTGTTCCCGTGCGCCGGCTTCTGAAGCAGCATCGCGACCGCATCTCGGCGGTCGTGCGGCCCGGGACCGTCGCGGCGGCGGTGGCCGCGGGGTCGCCGGCGCCCTGGTCGTTCATCTCGAAGAGGTGATGCGCGTGTCGAGAACATTCCTGCGTCTCGCGGTCTTCTTCTTCACGGCCTCGCTCCTCGGCGGCTGGCAGGCCGGCGCGCTCGACGCGCCCCTCCTGACCGCGCCCAAGTCGATGTTTCGCGCGCACCGCGAGCGATTCCTCGCGAAGCTTCCCGCCGGGTCGATCGCCGTTTTCCACGCCGCCCCGACGCGCGTGATGTCCAACGATACGGATTACCCGTACCGGCAGAACTCCGACTTCTACTGGTTGACGGGGCTCGAAGAGCCGGGCGCCACCGCCGTGTTCCGCCCCGGAGCCACGGACGGGAAGAAGTACCTCCTCTTCGTCCGCGCGCGGGATCCCCGCGTCGAAGCGTGGCAGGGGCCGCGTCCGGGCCCCGAAGGCGCGGTGTCGGAGTTCGGCGCCGACGCCGGGTTTGCGATTGCGGAGCTCGAGAACATTCTCCTTCGGGTCGACATGCGAGACCGACGAAAGATGGATCCTGCGCTGCAGGGATATCTCTTTTCAGCGGAACGCCTGTACCTGGAAGACGGGGGCGACGGCGAATGGGCGGACAAGTTCCGCTCGGGCCTCGAGCGCCTCCGCGACGCCGACCTCGGGCCTTCGGCGACGGTCGACGCGCGGACCGTCGTGCACGAGCTTCGTCTCCTCAAGGATGCCGATGAGCTGGCGCTGCTCCGCCGCTCTTCCGAGATTTCCGCGCGCGGGCACGTGCTCGCGATGGCGGCCACGAAGCCGGGCCGGTACGAGTTCGAGTTGCAGCAGGCGCTCGATTCCCACTGCCACGCGAACGGCGCGCGCCGGATGGCTTACCCGTCGATCGTCGCGTCGGGACCGAACTCCGTCTTCCTCCACTGGGAGAAGAACGATCGCCAGATCCGCGACGGGGACGTGGTGCTGAACGATTCCGGCACGGAGTACGAGTACTACGCGAGCGACGTCACCCGCACGTACCCGGCGAACGGCCGCTTCACGAAGGAACAAAGTGCGATCTACGAGATCGTGCTCGCCGCGCAGAAGGCGGCGATCGCGATGATCCGGGCCGGCGCGCTCCACGACGACGTCGAGCAAGCGGCGGCGCGCGTTCAGACGGAGGGCCTCGTGAAGCTGGGCCTTCTCTCGGGAGACGTCGACAAGCTGATCGCCGACCGCGCCTACTCGAAGCTCACCCTGCACGGAGTTTCCCACTGGGTCGGCCTCGACGTGCACGACCCGGGACGCTACCGGGTGGACGCCGCGTCCCGGAAGCTCGAGCCGGGCATGGTCCTCACGGTCGAGCCGGGGATCTACATCCCGGCGAAGACGGCCGGCATCGATCCGAAGTGGTGGAACATCGGCGTGCGGATTGAGGACACGCTCGCCGTGACTGCAACGGGTTCGGAGTGCCTCTCCTGCGGGGCGCCCAAAGAGATCGAGGAAGTCGAGAAGGCGGTCGGGAAGAAGTAGCGTCCGCTAAGTTCCCGGCACGAGGATCCTGACCTCGCTCGACGCCGTCCGGCAGATGATCGGGGTCTCGAGCACGCAGTCGCCGTCCACCTGCACTTCCACCGGGTAGCTTTCGAGGGAGCGGATCTCGACCTCCTTCCCCCGAACGATCTTCCCGAAGCCGGCTTCGAGGTGGCCGGACTTTCCGACCTGGATGCGCCGGAAGAGCTCGAAGAACCTCCAGCGGCTGGAACCCGAGAAGAGCAGGACGTCCATCTCATCGGACTCGAGCGAGGCGTCCGGAGCGATGATCCATTCCCCCGCGTAGCGGCGCGCGTGGCAGACGACGGCGAAGGTCGCCTCGTGCGCCTTCCCGTCGATCGTCACCTCGAGCTTCGGGAACTCGTACCGGAAGAACTCGGGCGCCACGGTGAAGAAGATTCCCGTGCGCCCGAGCCAGCGCTTGAGAAAGAGGTTCATCTTGCCCATGATCCTCGCGTCGAGCCCGGCGCCCGCCCAGAGCAGGAAAGGGCGGTCGTTTGCCGTCAGCAGCCGGACCGGGCGGGGGACGCCCGAGAGCAGGAGCTCCTTCGCGCGGTCGAGGTCGAGCGGGATCGAGAGCTCTCTCGCGAGGACGTTCGACGTTCCGCCGGGCAGCACGCCGAGAGGGATCTCCGTTCCGGTGAGCCCCCAGGCGGCTTCCGAAATCGTGCCGTCGCCCCCGCAGGCCGCCACCAGATCCACCCCGCGCCGCGCGAACGTCCGCGCGATCTCCGTCGCATGCCCGGGGGCCTCCGTGGGAGCGTGCACGAGCTCGACCCCGCGCTCCTTCATCTCTTCGACGAGCGCGCCCATGCGGCGGCGGCGGTCCCGCTGCCCCGCGGTGGGGTTGTAGATCAAGACTCCGCGTTTCATTGATGTCGGCGCATCGCGTCTCTTCGAGCGCCCCCGCGCCTAGAAGAGCGATCCGTCCCGCAGAGGCGGCGTGATCCCGAGGTGGCGGTAGGCGCTCGGCGACGCGACGCGGCCGCGCGGGGTCCGCTGGAGGAATCCGGCCTGGAGGAGATACGGCTCGTAGAGATCCTCGAGAGTCCCGCGGTCCTCTCCGATTGACGCCGCGATCGAGCCGATACCGACGGGGCCGCCGCCGAACTTCTCGATGATCGTCGAAAGGATCCGCCGGTCGATTTCGTCGAATCCGTGCTCGTCCACCTCCAGCCGCGCGAGCGCTGCCCTGGCGGTCTCGAGATCGATTGCGGGCTTCTTCGCGACCTCGGCAAAGTCCCGCAGCCTCCGGAGCAGCCGGTTCGCGATCCGGGGAGTGCCGCGGCTGCGCGCCGCGATCTCGCGGGCGGCGTCCGCCGCTACGGGAATTCCGAGGATCTGCGCGGAACGATTGACGATCCGGGACAGCGAGTCCGCGTCGTAGAAGTCGAGCCTCAGGGCGATGCCGAACCGCGCGTGGAGCGGCTGGGAGAGGAGACCGGGCCGCGTGGTGGCGCCGATCAGCGTGAACGCGGGGATGTCGATCTTCACGGTTCTCGCCATCGGCCCTTCGCCGATGATGATGTCGAGGCGGAAGTCTTCCATCGCGGGATAGAGGATCTCCTCAACAGCCGGATTCAGGCGGTGGATCTCGTCGACGAAGAGGACGTCCTTGGGCTGAAGGTTCGTCAGGATGCCGGCGAGGTCTCCGGCGCGGCCGATCATGGGGCCGGACGTGATGCGCAGGCCCGCTCCCATTTCCTTGGCGACGATATGCGCGAGGGTCGTCTTGCCGAGGCCGGGGGGGCCCGTCAGGAGCACGTGGTCGAGCGGCTCGCCCCGTCCTTTCGCCGCCGCCAGGAACACCGCGAGATTGTCGCGGACCTTCGATTGGCCGATGTACTCGCCGAGCGACTGGGGGCGCAGCTTCGGCTCGACGGCGAGGTCGTCCTCGAGCGCCGTGCCGGCCATCAGGTCTTTTTCCTCGCTCATCGATCCACTATTCCACCAGCTCTATCCACCGGTGAGCTTCTTCAGCGCCGCTTTCAGGTAGTCCCCGAAATCCGCGGGTGCGCCGGCGCGTGCGATGCCGTCGATCGCGCGCTCCGCTTCGTTCCTACGGTAGCCCAGGTTCACGAGGGCGGAGATCACGTCGTCGGCGGCGACGGTCGGAGGGGCGCCCTGAGGCGGCGGCTCGGAGAACTTCTGGGCCTTCTCGGCAAGCTCGAGGACCATCCGCTCCGCGGTCTTCTTTCCGACGCCGGGCACCGCGACGAGCCGGCGGACGTCCTGCTTTCTCAGAGCCTCGACGAGCTCGCCGGGCGGCATTCCAGAGAGCACGGTGAGCGCAACCCGCGGCCCGATTCCGTTGACCGTCAGAAGCAGGAGGAAGAGCGACCGCTCGCGCTCCGTCAGGAAGCCGTACAGCGCGAGGGTGTCCTCCCGCACGTGGGTGTGAATCCAGAGCGTCGTGGGGCTGTCGGCTTCCGGAAGGTCGTAGAACGTCGAGAGCGGAATCGAGACGACGTAGCCGACGCCGTTGACGTCCAAGAGGAGGTGGTCGGGCGCCTTCTCGGCGAGCCGTCCGGTGAGTCGTCCGATCATGGGCCGCGATTGTATGAGGAGCTGAAAGCGGTCAGAGGTCCGCTGTCAGCGACCACCCAGCGCCCTTTCCACGTCCTCCCTGAGATCTTCGAAGTCCTCGATTCCGACGGACAGGCGGATCGTGCCCTCCTGGATGCCGAGCTCGCGTTTCTTCTCCGGCGTGAAGGACCGGTGCGACGTCAGCCACGGAAGGTCCGCGGTCGTCTCGACGGAACCGAGGGAAGTGGCCAGCGTGACGAGCTCGAGGGACGAGAGGAACTTCTTCGCCATCGGCAGGCCGCCCTGGACGTCGAACGCGAGCATCGCGCCGTAGGCGGACATCTGCTGCCGCGCGGTCTGGTGGCCCGGGTGCGACGGGAGTCCCGGGTAGTGCACCCGTTCGACCGCCCGCGAGCGGGCAAGGAGCTCCGCGAGGCGGAGGGCGTTCTCCGACTGCGCGCGGACGCGGAGTCCGACGGTTTTCATGCCGCGCGTCAGCAGGAAGGCGGCGTGAGGATCGATGATGCCCCCCGTGCGAAGCCGGCGGTTCCGGATCGGCTCCAGCATCGCGACAGACCCCGCCGCGAACCCGGCCATCAGATCCGCATGGCCGTTCAAGTACTTCGTCGCGGAGTGAAGGACGAGGTCGAAACCGAGCGAGAGCGGCTGCTGCAGCACGGGCGAGGCGAACGTGCCGTCCAGGACGGCGGAAAGGCCGCGGCGCCGGGCGATCTCGCCGGCGCGCGCGAGATCGACGATCTTCACGAGAGGGTTCGTCGGCGATTCGAGGTAGATCCAGCGGGTTTCCTTGCGGATCGCGTCTTCGAAGGGGGGCTCGGGCTCCGTGCGGAGAAACGTGAACTGGATGCCCATCGGCTCCAGGACCTCTCGGAAAAACGTGACGGCGCCCCCGTAGAGGTCCTCCGTCGCGACCACGTGGTCCCCGGCTTTCAAGTGCGCGAGGAACGCCGTCGTGATCGCGGCCATTCCGGAGCCGAAAACGACGGCGTCCTCGGCTCCCTCGAGCGCGGCGAGCTTGCGCTCCGCGGCGGTCCAGTTCCGATTGCCGTTGCGGCCGTAGTAGGAGTCCGGGGGATCGCCCCGCGCGGCGAGGTCCAGCGCGTCGGTGCCCGAAAAGGAATAGGGAGCGGTCTGAAAGATCGGATCGGCGAGAGATCCCGACGCGTCCGACATCTTTCCGGCGTGGACGGCACGGCTGTCCGTGCCGTCCCGGCGCCGTTGCTTCACCCCCGCGGGGCCGCCGGGGTCATCCTCTCGGCGCGTTTCCCGGCTCCGGGAGGAACGACTTCAGGATTTCCTCGTTGATTTCGACCTTTCGATCGGCGCGCAGCTGCTGGAGGTAGGAACGCATGAGCCGGTCGCGCTCTCGGGTCCGGATCGTGTCCACGATCTCTTCCTTCTGCGCCGCGAGCGCGCCCGGTTCCGCCGCCGTCTTCGTCAGCACCCGGAAGAGAACGAAGCCTCCCGGCACGGCGACGGGAGGCCCTGCCTGGCCCTTCTCCGTCTGGAACACGGCCGTCGCGAGAGCCGGCGCGGTTCCGATGTCCGGAATGTTTCCGCCGGGTCCGAACTCGGGCGTCGTCTTCACCTCTGTTCCGTAGCGGGTCGCCAGGCTCGCGAGCGTCGTCCCTCCGGAGAGCTCCTTGACGACGGGCGCGAGCTTGTCCTGCGCCTCTTTCTCGCGGCGTTCGCCCAGGAAGTCCTGGGAGACGCGGGCCTTCACGTCCGCGAGAGGCGGCACGCCCGCCGGCCGCTCTTCCGCCGGCTTGATGAAGACGGGCCCTCGCGGGGTGGAGATCGGGGTCTTCGAAACTTCACCGATTTTCAGGTTCCACGCTTCCGCGACCGCCTGCGCGTTCGCTCCGATTCCCGTAATCGGCTCGCCTTTGGAGATCCACTCGCTCGTGTTGTACGTGACGGCGTCCTCCTGGAGCTTGCGAAGCTCGTCGTCCGAGGTGTTCGAGAGCGCCCGGATCCGGTCCCCCAGCGCGCGGCCGCGCCGCTCCGTCTCGGCCGCCGACATCCGCTCCGCCAGCTCGCCCGTGAGCTGCGGACGGGCCTCTTCGAAGGTCTTCGAGTGAGCGGGGATCTTCGAGATCAGCTTTATGACGTGGTACCCGAACTGCGATTTGACCGGTCCGCGGATTTCCCCCGGCGCCATGGAGAACACGGCCTCGTCGAACTCGGGAACCATCTGACCCTTCGAGAACGGAGGGAGCTGGCCGCCGCTGCCCTTGCCCGAGGGATCGTCGGTGTTCTCGTTGGCGAGCTTCGCGAAGTCCTCGCCCTTTTTCACGCGCTCCGCGAGTTTTTCGGCCCTGGCCTTCGCAGCGGCGTCCCCCTCCGGTCCCTTGCCTTCCTCGGGCTTGATCAGGATGTGGGCGGCGACCACCTGCTCGGGAACCGCAAAGGACGCTTTGCGGCTCTCGTATTCCGCCCGCAGCTGCGCTTCGGGAGGCACGGCCTTCTGGCGAACCTTGGCGCTCTCGACGAGCAGGTACTTGATCTTGCGCTGCTCGGGAACTCGGTAGCGGTCCTTGTGCTTGTCGTAATAGGCCTTGAGCTCCGCATCCGAGGGCTCTCCGGACGTTTCGAGCCGCGCGAGCGGAATCTTGATGTACTCGATCGAGGCTTTCTCGTTTCGCGACGCGAACTCCTTCTGGATCTCGGCGTCGGAGACGATGAGCGAAGCCTTCACGAGCCCCTGGTACTTGTCGAGGAGGAGTCCCTCCCGCACTTCGTTCTCGAACCGGTCGGGCGTGTAGTTGTTCGCGTGGAGGAACCGCTCGTATTCGTCCCGTCCGATGAACTGGCCGTTCTTCTGAAATGCCGGGAAGGTCGAAATCGTCTGCGCGACCTCGTCGTCGGAGACCTTCAGATGGACCTGTTTCGCGGCGTCGAGCTGCAGGATCCGGTCGATCATTCCGTCGAGAACCTGCCGCGGCAGGTCCATGGCCCGGATGAGCTCGGGCGAGAGGTTGCCCTGGTACATGCTCTGCTGCCGCTGGAGGCTCGATCGGTACTGCCGGTCGAACTGCGCGGCGGTGATCGTCTCGCCGCCCACGCGGGCGACGGTCTGGCCGGAGGGCTCCTTCGTGCCCGTTCCGCCGCCGCCTCCAGAGAAGAAGACGAACCCGAGAATAAAAACGATGATCACCGCGAAGAGCGTCCACTTCAGGTGGTGGAAGCTCTCGCGCATGGTTTTCAGCATCCGAAAAACCCCTCCGTCGGAGAAATGAGAACGGGCGACTATAGCAGCGAGCCGGGAGAGAGGAGAGAGGTGAGGGGTGCTCTTCCAGGAAGGGGTCCCTCTCACGGCGTCTCCTACCTCTCTCCTCTTTCTCCTCTCCTCTCACCCTCCCGTGTGTTATAAATAATCTGGATAAGTCTCGCAAATCCGGAGGTTTATGCCGAAGCGGAAGCCCAACCAGCCGGTGGGCGGCGATATCGATTGGTTTGTCATCCCAATCGAAAAGCTGCGGCAGTGGGGCATTTTCGTTCTCGCGCTCCTCATCGTCGGATTCGTCGCCTATTTTCTCTACACCCGAACCCGCAAGTCGCCGGAAGAGAGGGCGCGGGCGGAGATCGCCAACGCTTCCGCCCTCCTGGAAAAGGTCTCCTCGGCGACGGCGGCTCGTCCCGGCTCCAATGTCTCCCAGGCGCGCGAGTATTTCCAGAGCGCCGGGGAGGCGTTCGGCAGGAAGAGCTTCGACGAGGCGTACCGGCTCGCCGTCGAGTCGCAGTCCTATGGAAGGCGGGCGCTCGGCGGGCCGGGTGAGGAGACGGGCGACGCGTCTTTCATTTTCGTCGAGGGCGACGTGTCGGTGCAGACCGCCGGCCACTCGTCGTTCGAAGGGGCCAAGCAGCGGCAGGGCCTGTTCGACGGCGACTTCATCAAGACGGGCCGCACCGGATCGGCCGAGATCATGTTCTCCGACGGCACCCTGTACACGGTCCGTCCCGGATCCCTTTTCGAGGTCCGGCGCCCGGCGACGTCCACGACGGGGAGCGTCGTGAAGATGGTGTCGGGCGCGATCGACGTTTACACCTCCGCGTCGACCTCGACGGTCGCGACGGACGCGGCGACCGCCGCGATCGGCAAGGATTCCCGCGTCGCCCTGGACGTCGCGGCGGGCGACCGGACGAAATTCACGACGTTTCGCGGGAGGACGACCGTCTCGACTTCCCGCGAGACGACGGTCCTGGGCGAGCGCGAAGAAGTGACCGCAAGCGTCGGAAACGGCGCGATTTCGGCTAAAGTGGTCGTTCCCGAATCGCCTCAGCTCGTCCTGCCCGCGGACAACCGGATCTACGACCTCAAAACCGGCGATCAGATCGAGCTCAAATGGAGCACCGTGCCGAAAGCCGCACGCTATCGGATCCAGATCTCCCGGTCGCGCCTTTTCGTCCCCGACGCAACGGAGGTCGATCTCGACGACCGCACGGATACGGCGGCGAAGGTGAAGGTCTCCCGGGAAGGCTCGTACTTCTGGCGTGTCGCGGCGATCAACACCGAGAGCCATCCCTCCGACTGGAGTCTCGTGCGCAGGTTCAAGATGCTCACCGAGCCCCCCCGGCAGCTCGGAGCCGCCGCGCCGCCGAAGCTGATCGTTTCGGCGCCGCAGCAGATGGGAAACCTCTTTCTGATCTTCGGGCGGACCGACCCCGGCGCCATCGTGACGGTCAACGCGGAGCCCGCGGACGTCGAAGCGGATGGCTCCTTCAAGAAAACGATCACCATCGACCGGGAGGGATATGCGACCCTGCTGGTCAAGGCCGTCGACGCTTCGGGAAACGAGACGATCAAGCCGTTGAAAGTGTTCGTTGAGTCGCTTTAACGAGTTGTAAATCGGAGGTCCCGTTTGGCTTTCAAATCCATCTTCTCCCTCTTCTCCAACGACCTCGCCGTCGACCTCGGCACCGCGAACACGCTGGTCTTCGCCCGGGGCAAGGGAATCATCGTTCGCGAACCCTCGATCGTCGCGGTCAACAACGTGACGAATCGAGTCGAGGCGGTGGGAACCGAGGCGAAGGACATGCTGGGCCGGACTCCGGGAAACATCGTCGCCATCCGCCCCATGAAGGACGGCGTCATCGCCGACTTCGAGGTGACCGAGAAGATGCTCGACCACTTCATCAAGAAGGCCCATGGAAGATCGCTGTTCGTGCGTCCGAGGATCGTGATCTCGGTCCCGTCGGGGATCACCCAGGTCGAGAAGCGCGCCGTGCAGGACTCGGCTCTGCGCGCCGGCGCCTCGGAAGTGTTCATCATCGAGCAGGCGATGGCGGCCGCGATCGGCGCGGGTCTCCCGATCACGGAGCCGGCCGGCAACATGATCGTCGATATCGGCGGCGGAACGACGGACGTGGCGGTGATCTCGCTCGCGGGGATCGTGTACAGCCGCTCGGTCCGGATCGCCTCGAACGAGATGGACGAGGCGATCATCCAGTACGTCAAGCGTAAGTACAACCTCCTGATCGGCGAGCGCACGGCCGAGCAGATCAAGATCGAGATCGGGTCCGCCCATCCGCTCGATCAGCCCCTCACGATGGACATCAAGGGGCGCGATCTCGTCGAGGGAGTCCCGAAGACATTGACGCTGACGGATGAGGAAGTGCGCGAGGCGCTCTCCGAGGTCGTGGCCGCCATCGTCGAGAGCGTCCGAGTCGCCCTCGAGCGCACGCCGCCGGAGCTTTCGGCCGACATCATGGATAAGGGGATCATCATCACGGGCGGGGGATCGCTGCTGCGCAACCTCGACCGTCGTCTCCGGGAAGAGACGGGACTTCCGATCTCCTACGCGGAGGACCCCCTCGCTTCCGTCGTCCTCGGAACCGGCGCCATGCTCACCGACATGGATCTGCTTCGCAAGATCAGCATTCCCTGAGCCGTGATCCGCCCCCTTCTCCTCATGAGGCCGACCAACCCGCGCGTCGAGGTGATGGGGCTGCGTCCCCGGCGCGGGGGCATGGTCCTCGCGTCGACCCTGGTCCTCTGCGTGCTCATGCTCTCGGCGCAGGCGCCGGCGCGGGGACGCCGCGGGTCCGTGCTCCAGGCGTGGATCCTGACTGCCGTTGCCCCGATCGCCACCTCGATCACGGCGCTCGCGCGCAGCGGTTCCTCGGCGGCGGACTCGGTCGGGGCCGTCTTCGCCGCGCGATCGGAAAACATCCGGCTGAAGAAAACCCTCGCCGAGCGTGACCGCGAGCTCTTCCACATCCGCGCGGAGCTCTCGCAGGAGAGGCGCCGGCGAAGCCTCGCCTCGGCGGCTTCCATCCTTCCGAACGTCGTGGGAACGGCGCCCGTTCTCCTCATCGAAAACCGCGCCGGTCTCCAGAGCGCGCTGATCGCCGCCGGGTCGACATCGGGTGTGGTCGTCGGATCTCCCATCGCCGTCACCGAGGGCCTCGTGGGCCGCGTCGTGACGGTGGGCCGGTCGATCTCCCGCGCGCAGCTTCTGATCGACGCGTCCGCCGCCGCCGGAGCGCGCCTCCCCCGGACGGGCGAGACCGGAGTCGTCAAGGGCGACGGACGCGGCGGATTGCGGCTGAACAACATCCCGACGACCTCGCGCGTCGAAAAGGGCGACCTGGTCGAGTCGGCCGGGATCGACGGAATCTATCCGCGCGGCGTGGCGATCGGGCGGGTGGCGAGCGTGAGCCGGGGGAGCAGCCTCTTTCTGGAGATTCGGGTCCTCCCCGCGGCCGCCTTTTCACAGCTGACGGACGTTCTGGTGCTGGCCCCGTCGCCGGCCGTGACCGAGAACCCGGGAGGAGCGCGGAGTGGTACGCCGTGAACTGGAAGCGCGTCGCGGCGCTTCTCCTCCTGGCGACGGCGCTCCAGTTCCTGCTGGGGGGCTCGCGCTTGCGCTCGATCTGGCCGATCGACGTTTTCCTGATCGCGACGGCGATCGTGGCGCGCGGCGGAAACTCCGTGACGGCGGTCCTCGTGGGCGGGACGATGGGACTCCTCGAAGACGCGCTGACGAGCGATCTGCTCGGGATGAATGCCTTCGCGAAGGCGGCGATCGGCTACGTCCTGGCGCTGCTCTCGATCCGGGTCATGTTCGGCGGGGTGTGGGCGGTCGGCGGCGCCCTCGCCGCCGCATCGCTCGCGAACGACGCGATCGTTGCGGTGCTCGCCTCGCTTCTGCTGCAGGCGCCCATCGTTCTCCTCTCCCGGGAGAGCCTCTGGCGCGCCGTGGCGACGGGAGCTACGGCCGCTCTTCTCGAAGCGGGACGGCGATTCGCCTGGAGAGACTGGTGGGAGAAGAGACGCCTGAGGCGGCTGCGGTGACGGCATGCTGAGGGTCCGGGACAACCGGGAGGGGCTCAACCGCAGGATCGAGCTCGCCCGCGTGCTCGTGGGGGCGGTGTTTGCCATCCTCGCGATGGCGTACTGGTACACCCAGATCGTTCGCGGCGACTACTACCACTCGCTTTCCGAGAGCAACCGGATCCGCTCCGTCCGGATCAACGCGCCGCGGGGCTATGTGCTCGACCGCAACGGGGCCGTACTCGTGGACAACGAGCCGGCTTACACCCTCCACCTGTATCGCCGCGAGGCGAAGAGCCTCGCCTCCTCGATCGACCTGGCCTCCGAAGTTCTGAAACTTCCCCGCGATCAGGTTCGCGCCCGCGTCGAGCGGGGATTGCGGGAACCGGAGTTCGTTCCGATCCCGATCGGGGAGAACCTCGGAATCGAGGAGGTGGCGGCGATCGAGGCGCACGCGCCCGAGCATCCCGAGTTCGCGATCACCGTTTCCCAGCGGCGCCTCTATACGCGCGGAGCCGCCGCCGCGCACGTGCTCGGCTACCTGTCCGAAGCGAGCCTCGACCAGGTGAAGTCTTCCGAGGCCGGATACCGGCTGGGAGACTGGATCGGCCAGAAGGGGATCGAGGGCGCCTACGAGGGCCTGCTCGCCGGAGTCAACGGAGAGCGGCGCGTCATCGTCGACTCTCACGGCCGGGAGATGGCGGAGGAACGACGGGTCGAGGCACGGCCGGGACAGAACCTCTTCGTGACGCTCGATCTCGGCCTGCAACAGGTCGCGGAGGAATACTTCAAGGACAAGGTGGGGGCGGCCGTCGCGCTCGATCCCCGGACGGGCGAAATCCTCGCCCTCGTCTCGTCGCCCGCCTACGATCCGAACTGGTTCACTCGCCGCGTCACGGCGAAGGAGTGGGCGGGCCTGCTCGGAGACACGGACCACCCGCTCCAGAACCGCGCGATCCAGAACGCGTTCTCGCCGGGTTCGACCTTCAAGGTCTTTCTCGCGTACGGCGCTCTCGCCGGAGGGCTCGTCGATCCCGAACAGACGATCTTCTGCCCCGGGTATGCATCGTTCTACGGCCGCACCTTCCGCTGCCACAAGAAGGGCGGGCACGGGACGGTCAATCTCCGCAACGCGATCAAGATGTCGTGCGACGTCTACTTCTACAACCTCGGCCGACGCCTGGGGATCGATCGCATCTCCGAGATCGCGAAGAGCTTCGGTTTCGGAACGCCGACGGGCGTCGATCTCCCGTACGAGAAGGGCGGCCTCGTTCCATCGGAGCAGTGGGCAATCGAGAAACGCAAGGCCCGCTGGTACCCGAGCGAGACGATCTCCGTTTCAATCGGACAGGGGCCCGTGCTCGTGACGACGCTCCAGGTCGCGCGCGCCCTTTCCGCCCTCGTGCTCGACGGCCGCCTCCCGACTCCCCATCTCTTCCTCGCTTCGCAGGAGCCACACAGCGGCCGCCGTCTTCGCTATACGGCGGAGACCAAGACGGGGTTGGTGCTCGATCCCGCCAAGCTCCAGCTCATCAAGGACGGCATGTGGGCCGTCATGAACGAGCCGGGGGGGACGGCGTACGGATCGCGCGTGCCCGGCGTCGAGGCCGGCGGCAAGACGGGGACGGTGCAGGTGGTGGGGCACGACACGACGATCCGCGCCGGCGCGGACCGCAGCAAGCTGCAGGACCACGCGTGGTTTACGGGGTTCGCGCCCGTGGACGACCCGCAGATCGTCGTCGCGATCTTCGTCGAGAACGGCGGCCATGGGAACCTGGCCGCCGCGCCGCTCGCGAAGCTTCTGTTCGCGAAGAGATTCGGGAAGACGGTGGACACGCCCGCTCCGCCCCAGCAGCGGGCGGACGCTCACACCCCTGCGCCCGGCTACACCACGGTCGGCGGACCCACCCGAAGGACGGAAGCGCTCCGATGATCCCCCGCGTGACCGCCGTTCCGCGCCGGCTCGACTTGATCGTGCTCGCCTGCGCGGTGTCGCTGTCGCTGCTCGGAATTCTGTTCGTCGCCTCGACCACGGGAGGGGGCCGGCTCGCCGGCCTCGCGACGAGGCAGGCGATCTGGGTGATGGTCGGCCTCGCGGGCCTCGCCGCGGCCGTGCTCTTCGATTACCGCACCCTGCTGAAGATCGCCTTTCCGCTCTATTGCGCGTCGCTCATTCCGTTGCTGTACCTCCTCGCCTTCGGCCAGAAGATCGCGAACGTCAAGTCGTGGATCCGGTTCGGAAGCTTCCAGTTCCAGCCGGCGGAGCTCGCCAAGATCTCGACGGCGCTCCTCGTGGCGTATCTCTTCGAGAACGAGGACGACGGGCGGCTGCGGATCTCCGCCTTTCTGAAGCTGGGCGCGATCGTTCTCGTCCCGTTCCTTCTCGTTTTCCTGCAGCCGGACCTGGGACTCGCGCTGACGTTTCTTCCGCTGCTCGCCATCGGCCTCTTCTTCGGCGGACTGCCGCTGCGAGGATGGATCGCCATCTTCCTCGTCGTCGCGATTTTCGCCGGCGGCGCCTGGTTCTTTCTGAAGGACTATCAAAAGCAGCGGATCTCCACCTTCTTCAATCCAGACCAGGACGTTCTGAAGGCCGGCTACCAGGTCCGGCAGTCGAAGATCGCGGTGGGTTCCGGGGGATTTTCCGGAAAGGGGTTCCGATCGGGCACGCAGAGCCAGCTGCGCTTTCTGCCCGTCCAGCACACGGATTTCATTTTCGCCGTCATTGCCGAGGAGTGGGGGTTCCTCGGCGTCATCCTCGTGCTTGCCCTGTTCGCCACGCTCGTCCTGCGCGCGATCACGCTCGCTTCGGTGGCGCGCGACCGCGGAGGCGTGTTCCTGATACTCGGTCTCTCCGGAGTCATCTTCTTCTCCGTGATGGTCAACGCCTCCATGATGATCGGGCTCCTTCCCACGACCGGGATACCCCTGCCCCTGGTCTCCTACGGCGGAAGCTCCGTCGCGACGACCTTTCTCTCGGTCGGGCTCATCCTCGGCGTCCACTATCGCCGGTTCGCGA
Organism: Acidobacteriota bacterium; assembly: GCA_030948185.1. GTDB lineage: Bacteria > Acidobacteriota > Thermoanaerobaculia > UBA5066 > Gp7-AA6 > JALYUA01. The sequence continues at coordinate 5,696 of JALZAT010000060.1, read as the reverse complement.
ACGCGTGAGGAAGGAGCTCCTCGTCAACGTGACGCCTCCCGAGACCCGGGTGGCGTTGACGGAGGACGGACGGGTCGTCGAGGTCTTCCACGAGCGCAAGGGGCACCGCGGGCTCGTGGGGAACGTGTATCTCGGCCGCGTGCACCGGGTCCTTCCGGGGATGCAGGCGGCATTCGTCTCGATCGGTCTCGACCGCGACGCGTTCCTCTACGTAGAAGACGCCCTGCCATCGGTGGTCGAGGACGACGGGGACGAGGGCGGCGCCGAGCGGCAGAGAACCGACGTGGAGAAGCCCCGCATCGACGAGCTCGTGAAAGAAGGGCAGGAGCTCGTGGTGCAGGTGACGAAGGACCCCGTTTCCGGCAAGGGGCCCCGGGTGACCGCAGGGCTGTCGCTCGCGGGAAGGACGCTCGTCTATCTGCCTTCCGTGCGTGAGGTCGGTGTCTCCCGCCGGATCGTCGACGACGCGGAGCGCGAGCGCCTTCGCAAGCTTCTCGAAGAGCTGCCTGGCGGGGGACTCATCGCGCGCACCGCCGCGTTCGGCGCCGGGGCCGCAGAGCTCGCCGCCGACCACCGGTATCTCGCGGACCTCGCGTCGCGGATCGCGCGGCAGGCGGAACAGACGACGGCGCCGTCGCTCCTCCTTCGCGAGCTCGACCTCGCGCTGCGCGTCGTGCGCGATCTCGTCGGGACGGACTTCGCCGCGATTCGGGTCGACGACGAGCCCACGGCGGGGCGCTTGAGCGAGTTCCTGGCGGCCGTCGCGCCGTCGCTCGTTCCGGTCGTGGAGCTCTACTCGGGCGACACCCCGCTGTTCGAGGCGTTCGGCGTCGAAGCGGAGATCGCCAACGCCCTCGAGCACCGGGTCGAGCTGCCCTGGGGGGGGTCGCTCGTCATCCAGCAGACGGAGGCGCTCGTGGCGATCGACGTGAACACCGGGAAATTCGTCGGAAAGGACGCCCTCGAGGACACGGTCTTCGCGGCCAACGTCGAAGCGATTCCGGAGATCGCCCGCCAGATCCGGCTGCGGGACCTCGGAGGGCTCCTCGTCATCGACTTCATCGACATGGGCGAGCCCGAGCACCGCCGCGAGATCGTCGAGCGGTTCGAGGCGGAGCTCGCGAAGGATCGCGCCCGGACGCGCATGCTGCAGCTGTCCGACTTCGGGTTGATCGAGGTCACGAGGCAGCGGTCCCGCGGCAACCTCGAAAAGACGCTGACGCGCGCCTGCCCGTGCTGCTCGGCTCGCGGACGGGTCCGCACCGACCTGACCCTCGCCCTGGAACTCCGCAGAGACCTGCTCCGCCCGCCCGTTCTCTTCGCAGCAGGGGAGACCATCCGGATCCGCGTCCCGCCGAACCTGGGCAAGCTCCTTGCCGAGCAGGAGCGCGGGATCCTCGATGACGTCCAGCAGAAGCTCGGAGTGGACCTCGAGATCATTCCGGATGAGTCCTTGAAGCCGGAGGAGTACGAGATTTTCCCGCGGTAGGCGGTATCGTGTGATCCGGTCATCGGGTCCTCGGGCATCGGGTGGTCGTGTGATCTGAAATGCCTGACATAAAAGGACTTACGACCTAACTATGAAACGGGAATGATCCGCGAGCCCCCCCGGTTTAGGGGGGTCAGCACGCGATTCCTTCCTTCCTCGAGCCCGGCGACAGACAGCCGGGCTCGACCTCTTTTCAGCCGATTCCCTGGATTCCCTTCCAGATCGTTTCGACCGTCTCGACCGTGTCCGCCTCCTCCGGCTTCTTGTCGTCGCGGATCCTCACGATCCGCGGGAATCTCAACGCGTACCCGCTCTTGTGGCGGTTGCTCTTCTGGATCGTGTCGAACGCGACTTCGATCACGACCTCGGGAGCCACGGCTCGTACGGGACCATAGCGGGCGACCGTGATCTTTCGGAACCGGTTGCCCATCGTCCGGATCTCCTCGTCGGTCAGCCCCGAGTAAGCCTTTCCGATGTTCACGAGCCGGTCTCCATCCCGGACCGCGAAGGTGTAATCGGACAGCATTCCGGCGCGTTTGCCGTTTCCCTGCTCGACGGCGGTGACGACGACGTCGAGGGTGGCAAGCGCCTTCTTCCATTTCCGCCACGCGCGGCCCCGCTTGCCCGCCTGGTACGGCGAGTCCTCCCGCTTCAGCATGAGGCCCTCGTTGCCGCGCGCTCTCGCCTGCCCGAAGAGCGACTCGAGCCCGGCGGCGTCGGCCGCGCGGAAGACTTCCGAGAGGACGAACCCGCCGCCCGCCGCGATGCGTTCGAGCTCCGTCCGCCTCTCCCGCCAGGGCCGCTCGAAGAGGGGGGTCTCGCCCGTCGCGAGGCAGTCGTAGGCGACGAACGCCACCGGGATCTCGGCGAGGAGCTCGGGCGGCGGCGCCTTGCGCCCCAGGCGGCGCTGCAGCTTGAAGAAGGAATCGACGCGGTTCTCGCGCCAGGCCACGATCTCTCCGTCGAGGAGGAACTGTCCCGGCGCCTGGCCGAGCGCGAGCGCGATCTCCGGAAACTGCGCCGTGACGTCGTCCAGCGTGCGGGAGAAGAGCGTCACCCGGGAGCCGGACTTGTGGGCGTGAGCGCGGATCCCGTCGAACTTGTTCTCGACCGCGTCGAGCGGCAGCTCGGAGGCGATCTCGTCCGGGTCCTCGATCGGGCTCGCGAGCATGAACCCGATCGGGTGGAAGAGCCGGAATCGGATCGCCTCCAGCCGTCCCTCGCGCGCGGCCAGCGCCGTCTCGCCGATATCGCCCGAGTCCCGGCGGCCGCGGGCGACGGTCTCCCGGTCGGCCCCGAACGCCGCCGCGATCGCCTCTTCCACGGTCGTGACCTCGGCTCCGACGCGCAGCCCGCCGGAGAGCGTCTTGGCGATGTACTTCGCCTCGACGGGAGAGGCGCGGCGGAGCAGCTCTTCGATCCGCTCCCCTTTTTCCGCCGCCTTGCGCGTGCCCGACAGCGACCGCAACCCCGCGTCGACGTCCCCGATGGAAAGGGGAGGCCCCGCCGGCTCTCGCGGGACGAGGAGCCCCACGGCTTCACCCAGGTCCCCGATCGCCCTCGCCGACGCGCCGATCGTCTCGAGGTCCCAGCCGGTGACCCCGGCTGCGGCCCGGGCGAGCGTGGCCCAGCCGACGGATGTCACGGCCTGCTCCCACTCGGCGTAGGGATTTCCGGAGAGCAACCGGGCCGCGGCCGCGAGCTCGGAGCCTTCGAGCGACGCCAGCGCCGCGGCGAGGCGCTCGATCTTGGCGAGCTTTCCCCGCGACGAGGCGACGCCCTCGAGGGCCTGCGCGAGGGTCCGATACGGATGGCCGCTCTCCGTCATGCGTCCTCCGCCGCGCGCTCGCCCCCCTCCGAGAGCGCCGCCGCTTCGATCCCGCGGTTGGAAAGGATTCGCGCGAAATCACGCGCGTAGCCGTGGTGCGTGAAGACGCGTCGCGGGGCGACGGTGTCGACGTGGGCGACCAGGTCATCGAAATCGGCGTGGTCCGAGAAGGGAAAAACGGCGTCGGCGTCGTTTTCCGCGCGAGACGCCTCGCGCATCGCCCACCCGGAGAGGTAGGCGGTGCGCCGTTTCTTGAGGTTGCGAACGACGGGCGTGCGTGTGCAGTTGGGCGGAACGATCAGCGCTTCGCCCGGTTTCGCGGCGCCGCTGTCGTAGGGCCGCGAGAGGGGGAAGGAGAATCCCGCCGCCGCATAGACGGGCAGGAGCTTCCACGCGGCGCCGTGGAGAACGGTCGGGATTCCCGCTTCCGTCAGGGTCAGGGCGGCCTCCTGGGACTTCCCGAGCGCGTAGGCGAGGACGACCGGAACGGCGCCTTCCTCGATCGTCGCCCGGCACCATTCGACGAGGCGCGCCTCCAGTTCGCGGCGCGGGGGAAAGCGGAACACGGGAAGGCCGAACGTCGTCTCCGTCACGAGCGCGTCCGCACGCGGCGCCGCGGCCGGCACGGCCGTTCGCGCGGAGCCGCGGCGAAAATCGCCCGTGTAGAGGACCGATCCGTCCGCGCCCTCGATGCGCACCTGCGCCGAGCCCAGGATGTGGCCGGAAGGGAGAAGCTCCAGGGAGGCGCCGCCGCACTCCACGCGCTCTCCGTACGCGAGCGGCCGCGCGGATCCCGTCCAGTCCGGGTTGCGGACGCGATAGATCGCGAGTGTCTCGGGGGTCGCCCAGACCTCCCCGTGGCCCGCGGCGGCGTGGTCCGAGTGCGCGTGGGAGAGGACCGCGCGCGGGGACGGCGCCGGCGGATCGATCCATGCGCCGAAGGCCGGGGCGAGCAAGCCCTCGGGGCGGACCTCGAGGAGCCCGAGCAGGTCCTTCATGCGCTCCGGCTCATTGCAAGGAGGCGGCCGCGCGGGCGCCCTTGCGGATCCTCCGGTACCCCTCCAGGGCAACCTCGCGCTCGCGGGCATGGTCCACGATCGGCCCGGGGTAATCCACCCCGATCCGGCACCCCGCCCTCCGCTGCTCCTCCTCGGTCATGCTCCAGGGCTCGTGGATCTTCCCCTCGGGCACGCGAGCGAGCTCGGGGACGTACCGACGAACGTATGCGCCGTCGGGGTCGAACCTTTTTGACTGGAGCACGGGATTGAAGATCCGAAAGAAGGGAGCTGAATCCGCGCCGGCGCCCGCGACCCACTGCCATCCCCCGTTGTTGTTGGCGAGGTCGGCGTCGGCGAGCTCGCGCACGAACCACCGCTCGCCCTCGCTCCAGTGCGTGTGCAGGTCCTTCGTCAGAAACGACGCGGCGACCATGCGCGCCCGGTTGTGCATCCAGTGCGTCGTCGCGAGCTGCCTCATGCCGGCGTCGACCAACGGATATCCCGTGCGTCCCTCCTTCCACGCCGCCAAAGCCGCGGGATCGCTCCGCCACGGCATGGCATCCATCTCCCTGTGGAAGCTCTCGTGGGCGACGCGCGGGAAGTGGAAGAGGATGTGGTGGAAGAATTCGCGCCATGCGAGCTCACGGAGGAACTTCGCGGCGCCGGCGTCGCCGCGGGATCCCGCGCGATCGCTCCGTCCCGCGGCAAGGGCTTCCGCGATCGATCGCGGAGAGATCGTTCCGAAATGCAGGTGCGGCGAGAGTCGCGAGGTCGCATCCCGCGCAGGAAAGTCCCGTCCCTGTTCGTAACCTTCCAGCTTTCCCGCCATGAAGCCGGCGAGCAGCCTGACCGCTTCGGCCGACCCGCCCCGCGGTGCCCGGCCGTCGTGTTCGAGATCCTTCCAGGCGCGGACGCGGGCGAGGGGTACTCCCGGCATTCCCAGAGCCGCGAGCCGGGTGGGAACGGGGACCGGCGTGCGCTTCTCGACGGCGTCCCAGGCCCTGGCAAAGGGGGAGTAGCTCGTGTAGGGCTCTCCCCGTGCCGAGAGGAGCGCGTCGGGCTCCACGAGCAGGGCGTCGGGGAAGAGCCGCAGGCTCGCTCCCGCCGCCTCGAGCGCGGCGGAGACCTCCGTGTCGCGACTCTCGGGATAGGGGCCGATCTCGGCGTTGGCGTAGACAGCCGAGGCGCCCGTTTCCGCGAGGAGGTGCGGGAGGGTCTCGGCGGCCGGACCGCGCCGGACGACGAGCCGGCCGCGCACGGACGCGAGGTCCTTCTCGAGACCTTCGAGCGACTCGCGAAGAAAACGGAATCGGGAGGGTCCGATGTCGGGATCGTCTCCGAGGCGATCGTCGAGGACGAAGACCGTGATCGCCCCGTCTCC